>JBBSTF010000111.1:0-2841 GCA_038236135.1 Lysobacterales bacterium | reverse complement strand
CGCATTCCATCGATGTAGTGGTACTTGCCGGCGCGAATCGGCACGCGGGTGAAACCAATCTTGTCTCGGCCAGCGGTCGCCAGGTAGCTTTGCGTGGCCAGGCGGGCCATCCCGCCGAATGCATAGGAATAGTGCAGCCGCAGGAAACTCCGTTTGCCATCCAGAGGTACTGCCTGCAATTCGAACTGGTAATCCTTCGTCCCAAGCGGTCCACTTGGGGCCATGAGTGAGGCCGCCAGGTAGTCCACGCGATTGGCGCCCAGGCGAAAGGCGAACTCCAACGCAAACGCTTCGTCGAGGTCCTGTGGCGCCTTCTTGCCAACGCGTACCGAAAGCCGGTTGGCCTGCGCGCGCGCACCGGCGTGGCAATACTTGGTATTGAGATGGAGGATCAGCACGTCGCACCAGGCGCGAGGGTTGGCGAATGACTTGCGCACGGTCTCGAAAGGCGTGTCAATCTCGGCGTAAACATCGCCGCTGACTCGGCTCGACGTTTCCAGTGATTGCAGTACCAGCGGACGGCCAAACTGGCTACTCTCCAATCGAGGCTTCAACGCCGCATGCAGCGCGAGCAATTTGGCTGCGCCCGGATCGGTCGAGGTGTTCGCAGCCGGCGATGAGGCAGCCCGCGCCGCGCCGGAACCCGTGAGCATCGCCAAGGACGCGAAGGCCAGAGAAACGAAAAAATTCATGGAGACTGAGAGGTCCGCGGTGGCAGTTGCGTAGGACCATACCTGCATCCGGTGAATACGCCTTAACCTCAGTGGGCATTCGCGTCACTGTGTTGAGCACGCCCTGGCGGTCGCCGACATCCTGGTGTGCAGTGACATGTACGATCCGGTGGAAGATCCCGTCACGCGTATACCGAGGAAACACGTCCATGAACAGTCCGATGACCGCATCGACGCCGGAACTACTCGCGCGGATGGACGCCTATTGGCGTGCAACGAACTATGTTTCCGTCGGGCAGATCTACCTGCGCGACAACCCGCTGCTCAAACGGCCGCTGCAGTTGTCCGATGTGAAAGCCATGCTGCTCGGGCACTGGGGCACGACGCCGGGGCAGAACTTCATCTACGTACACCTCAACCGCATCATCAAGCAATACGACCTGGACATGATCTACATCTCCGGTCCCGGTCACGGCGGCCCGGCGGTGGTCGGCAATACCTATCTGGAAGGCACCTACAGCGAGGTCTATCCGGAGATCAGCCAGGACGAAGCAGGGCTGCAGAAGCTCTTCAAGCAGTTTTCGTTCCCCGGCGGCATCCCGAGCCATGTTTCGCCGGAGACGCCCGGTTCGATCCACGAGGGCGGCGAACTGGGCTACTCGCTGAGTCATGCGTTCGGCGCGGTATTCGACAATCCCGACCTGATGGTCGCCTGTGTGATCGGCGATGGCGAGGCCGAGACCGGACCATTGGCGACCGCCTGGCATTCCAACAAGCTGCTCAATCCCGCCACGGACGGCGTGGTGTTGCCGATCCTGCATCTGAACGGCTACAAGATCGCCAACCCGACGATCCTGGCGCGCATCACCCACGAAGAGCTCGAACAACTGTTGCGCGGCTACGGCTGGACGCCCTACTTCGTCGAGGGTGACGATCCGGCATTGATGCACCGGGCGATGGCCGACACCTTCGATACTGTCGTGGCTGAGATCAAGGCGATCCAGCAACGAGCCAGGGTCAACGGCGACCTCACCCGCCCGCGCTGGCCAATGATCGTGCTCAAGTCTCCCAAGGGCTGGACGGGGCCGAAGATCGTCGACGGCTTGCAGATCGAAGGTACCTTCCGCGCGCATCAGGTACCGCTGTCGAATCCGGCCACACATCCGGAGCATCTCGCGCTGCTGGAAGAATGGCTGCGCAGTTATCGACCCGATGAGCTATTCGACCATAGCGGCAGACTCAACCCGGAGCTGGCCGAACTCGCCCCCATCGGTGAGCGGCGCATGGGCGCCAATCCTCATGCCAACGGTGGCATTTTGCTGCGTGACCTGGAAATGCCCGACTTTTGCGACTATGCGGTCGACGTGCCGGCGCCAGGGATCCTCGGCATCGGCGACACGCGTGTGCTGGGTACGTTCCTGCGCGATGTGGCGACGCTGAACCAGGAAGCGCGTAATTTCCGCGTGTTCGGACCGGACGAGACGCTTTCCAACAAACTGGGCGCACTGTTTGAAGTGACCAATCGTCAATGGGATGCCGCGACTGAACCCAATGATGAATTCCTCGCACCCAGCGGCCGCGTGGTGGACTCGATGCTGAGCGAGCATCAATGCGAAGGTTGGCTGGAAGGCTACCTGCTGACCGGACGGCACGGGCTGTTCAACTGCTACGAAGCCTTCATCCACATCATCGATTCAATGTTCAACCAGCATGCCAAGTGGCTGCAGGTCACGGCGCGACTGCCGTGGCGGCGCAAGATCGCCTCGCTGAACTACCTGCTGGCCTCACACGTCTGGCGCCAGGACCACAACGGATTCACACACCAGGATCCCGGTTTCATCGACCACGTCATGACCAAGAAGGCCGAGGTGGTGCGCGTCTACCTGCCGCCGGATGCGAACTGCCTGTTGTCGGTGATGGACCACTGTCTGCGCAGCCGCCATTACGTCAACGTCGTGATTGCGGGCAAGCATCCTTCTCCGCAGTGGTTGACGATGGATCAGGCGGTCAAGCACTGCACACAGGGTGCCGGCATCTGGCCCTGGGCCAGCAACGACCAGGATGCCTCGCCCGATGTCGTGATGGCGTGCGCCGGCGACGTGCCCACCCTTGAAACACTCGCCAGCGTGTCGCTGCTGCGCGAGCACCTGCCTGAGCTGAAGATCCGGGT
>JBBSTF010000110.1:0-3377 GCA_038236135.1 Lysobacterales bacterium | reverse complement strand
TGACAAGGTGCGCGAACGCGACGCAAGCATGATCGTGCTCGACCACGGCCAGCAAGCGGGTGCCGAAGCCTTGGCCAGCGCCTCGGAAGACGATGCGTATTACGCGCAGTTCAAGGTCCCGGACGACTTGGCCTGGTAGTCACGTGATTCGGGGGGAGGAGCCGCGTGTTAACACCAGCGGATGCAGGCACGCGCCTGTCGGCCTGCATCGCATCTTGCTCGCACCTCCACGTGTCCTTTACGTGCGCGCTGTCATCGTGGTGGCAGCCCCGTCTCGGCGGGACCTTCCAACGTATTGGAGCAAGCAAATGACGACTGAAAACCGTGACATGAACCGCGATCCCATCTCAAATGCGCCTGGCTCCCACCCCGTGGGCGTTGGCGTGGGTGGCGTCGGTGGTGCAGCAGTGGGAGCCGGCATCGGCGCTTTGCTGGGACCCATTGGCATGCTGATCGGCGGTGCTATCGGCACGATTGCCGGGGCCGCAGCCGGCAAGGGCGTGGCCGAAGGAATCGACCACACCGGCGAGACCGAATACTGGCGCGATGAATATCAGAACCGTCCGTATGCGAGCTCCGATTACAACTACGATAACGACTACGCCCCGGCCTACGCGTATGGCACCACGGTGCGTTCCCAGTATGCGGGCCGGTCGTGGGACGACTCGCTTGAAAGCGACATCCAAAGTGGCTGGGGAAATGCCAAGGACAAATCGCGACTGAGCTGGGAACAGGCGAAGGATGCGGTGCGTGACGCATTTGATCGTACTGACCGCACCTATCGTACGTACGAAGCCACCGATACCTATTACAAGGACAATCACAAGTCGGCGGACCAATACAATTCGGATTACGACTACGAGTCGGATTACCGTCCGGCATATCGCTATGGCACGTATGCACGCGCCTCGAATCCTGACCGCAAGTGGGACCAGGACCTTGAGTCAGAACTTGGCTCGCGCTGGGATTCGGCCAAGGGTTCGTCGCGCATGTCGTGGGATGACGCCAAGTATGCAGTCCGTGATTCCTGGCATGGCGTCGAACGCGCCCTACCAGGTGATGCCGATCGCGATGGCCGCTAATTCAGCATCTCGTTCAGCATTTCACTGACCCGCAATCAGGAACCCCGCTCCGGCGGGGTTTCTTTTTTTGATTTGCTTTGTTGATTGCAGCGCCTGCGACACACAATCCTGGGCGTGAGTCATCGTGTTGAGTTGGGATGAGAAAACACTCGGGTTGAATGGAAATCATGATCGGACTACGCGGTCGTCGACCGGCTTTCAATTCTCCGGCGGCGCGATGGCTTCTGAACGAGGTGGCAGACATTGAATGACCCGATATCCCATCGCCTGCTGGCCCCCATCCCACGTCGGTTCTATTTGCGACACCCGGCCGTGGTTGCACCCGAGCTGCTGAACAAGCTTCTGGTACGCGATGACGGTCGCATCGGGCGCATCGTCGAAGTGGAAGCGTATGCCGGCAGCGAAGATGCGGCAGCCCATACCTATCGCGGGCCCACCGCCAGGAACGCGACGATGTTCGGGTTGGGCGGCCACCTGTACGTCTACTTGTCCTACGGCCTGCATTGGTGCGCAAACGCTGTCTGCGGCTCGGAAGGCGAAGGCCACGGGGTACTCATACGCGCCATCGAGCCGCTGCAGGGTCGGGATCTGATGAGCGAGGCGCGTGGACATCCAGCGCGGGAACGGGATCTGGCGTCTGGTCCAGGGCGGTTGGGACAGGCAATGGACATCAACAGGTCATTAGACGGGGCCGACCTGGTCACGGCTGATCGCGGCATATGGATATCATCGGACGGCATGGCCCCACCTCCGCGTCCTGTCGCGAGTCCACGAATAGGCATTCGCCATGCCGCAGAGCTGCCGTGGCGATGGCATGTGAGCAACAACGCCCATGTTTCTGGGCGACGACCCAAATAATGTTGGCCGCCACTGGTGATGCGTCAGCCCTTCGGCCCACCCATCACCGGCAGCACAATCCCGTTGATGTAGGAGGCGGTCACCGGTGAGGCGAGGAACACGAATGCAGGCGCCAGTTCCTCGGGCTGCGCGGGCCGCTTCATGGCACTGTCCTTGCCGAATTCGGCGACTTCCTCCGCAGGCTTGTCGGCAGGATTGAAGGGTGTCCAGACCGGGCCGGGCGCCACCGCGTTGACGCGGATGCCGCGGTCCAGCAGGTTTGCGGCCAAGGCCTTGGTAAATGCATGGATCGCGCCCTTGGTTGCGGAGTAATCGATCAGTTTCGCGCTGCCAAACAGCCCCGTTTCCGAGCCGCAATTGACGATCGACGCACCAGCCTGCATATGCGGTAACGCTGCCCGAGCCATGTGGATGTAGCCCGCGATATTGGTCTGCAGGGTTTCCTGCAGGTGCGCATCACTGATGTCTTCCAGCGAATCGGCGTGCAACTGGAAACCGGCATTGTTTACCAGCACGTCCAGGCTGCCGAAACGTTTGGCGATTCGTTTCACCGCGCGGTTGCAGAAAGCCGAATCGCGCACATCGCCGGGCACCAGGATGGCCTGCTGCCCTTCCTTTTCGACCCAACGGGCGGTTTCGCGCGCATCCTTGTGCTCGTTGAGGTAGAAGATCGCAACGTCGGCGCCTTCGCGCGCGAACAGCACCGCCACCGCTCGCCCGATACCGGAATCAGCCCCGGTCACGATGGCCTTCATGCCTTCCAGTTTCTTGCTGCCAAGATAGGTAGGCGCCTTGAAGCGCGGCGCCAGTTCCAGATCCGATTCGCGCCCCGGCTTGGCAAGATGCTGTGCCGGCATGTTGCTGGGTTCAGGGCGGGTCCCCGCCTGCACCGCCGCCTTGGAGTCCTTGGAACCAGATGTGGCATTCGCCTTGTCCTTGCGGTCGATGACCCGCTGCAAATCGCGCTGACCTGCGGCCGTGCGGTCAGCGGCAGACCTTGCTGTCTTGGTCCCTGTCTTCTTCCCTGTTTTCTTCGCGACCATACGAATGTTCCTTTTCTGTCCTGTCTGTCAGGCCGACTCGCGGCTCTTGCTAGTGGCTTTCTTGGCAGGCGACTTCTTGGCAGCAGTCTTGCCAGTGGCTTTCGTCGCCTTTTCAGCCTTTTTCCCCAAGCTCTTCTGCAGCAGGGCAACAAAGTCGACCACATTCGTCGTGGCGCCTTCCTTGGGCTGGTCAGATTCGTCCAGCACCTTGGCCGTGGTGCCCTTTTGCTTGATGCGCTTGCGGATCAGATCGGACAGACGCTCACGGAATTCATCGTGGTAATCCTCAGGGTTCCATTTGGTGGCCATGGAATCGACCAGTTGCGTGGCCATCTCCAGTTCCTTGGCGCTCACCCGATAGTCACCGGTCTTGCCCTTCGGCAATTTGTAATCG
>JBBSTF010000109.1:0-3630 GCA_038236135.1 Lysobacterales bacterium | reverse complement strand
GCCGGCATTGACGTGAAGGTCGATGGCACCACTGTCTATCTGACCGGCCATGTCGCCACCCAGGCTTTGCATGATCAGGCAATTTCCGTGGCACGAGGCACCGCTGGCGTCTCGTCCGTCGTGCATACCGGCCTGACCGTCGATTAATCCGCACCGGATCGCCATTCTGGTGGCACGAGCTGATACCCAGCTGATAACCAGCTGATAACAAGAGTGCTGCGTCATGGCAACGGGGTGTGAGGCGTTCGCGCCTCCACCCTTTTTTTGTGACCGTAGTTTTAATGCGGCCATTGCAACGATAGCCGTGAACCTTTTTTCGGCTTCACGGAGACGGCGCTAGAGTGGAGCCACCGCCCACAGAGATACCGCCATGCGCATTCTCATCACCGGTGCAAACGGACTGGTTGGACAAGGCGTGCTGCGTGAATGCCTGGATGCGCCTGAGGTTGCGCAGGTCGTCGCGCTTGGTCGTCATTCCACCGGGCAATCGCATGCGAAGTTCAGTGAAATCATCTGCCCGGATTTCTCCAACCTCGGTGCTGTAGAGGATCGCCTTCCACCTTTTGATGCCTGCCTCTACTGTGCCGGAGCACCTCCGGTCGGCACGCCCGAAGATCAGTACCGGCACGTCACCCTGGCGCTTACCTGCAATGTCGCCAAGACGCTGACGCGCCTCACCCCGGCGCTTGTATTCGTGTACGTCTCCGGCGCCCACGCAGACCCCGAAAGCCGTTTCATGCCGTTGCGGGTGAAGGGCGAAACCGAACGCGCACTAGCGGCGCTCCCGATCCGCACCATCATGCTGCGGCCGGGCGGCATCCAGCCGGTGGATGGCGTTCGTTCGCCACATTCAAAGAGGGACACCATGTACCGCGTCGTGGGCCCGCTGATGGGGCTTGGCGTGCAATTCATGCCCGGCGTAATCACCACCACCGCACGTGTCGGCCGCGCCATGCTTGCCCTTTTACAACAGGATGACCCGCCGGCAGTGGTCGAGACTGACGCGATCAATCGCCTCGGGGCGGCGGATTCGAACGCGGCTGGTTAAGCCAGCTTGGTAGGAGGATTCGTCAGCTTCTCAAATGCACCAATTCCTCCCCCATGGAACTTACGAGCCATGTCCACGCGCCACCCTGATTGAAGTCATCGTCCAATACCGCGCGGCTTGCGTCGCGCGGGAATTTATCTGAACCCTCATCTCTCGATTAAACGCACGTTGATGCACAGGATCAGTGAGCGCTTCGAAGCGCCTTCGCCTTGGCTAGATGCTCAGCGACAGTTGTTCGGGTCTTGGTGAGGTGGGCCTTCAGTGCCGCGTTATCTGCGGTTTTCAGTGCGCCGTCGAGCATATCCAAGACCTCGGTATGGCCTTTGACCATGGTCTCGATGTAGCCGCGCTCGAATTGCGCGCCAGTCAGCGGAACCAGCGCCGCAAGTTCACCCGCACCCTTCTTCTGCAAATCCTCCACCTTGTGGGTGATGATCGGAGTTACCTTAATCTGCTGGCCCAGCTTCAGAGTCTCGACCATGTTCATGCCGTGTTCCTGATGCAACATTTTTGCGTAGGCCATCACTGCCGGGCTGAGCTTTTTCATCTGCGCTTGACCAGCAGCGCTGATCTCGTTTAGGTCAATCGCGGCCACGGTGGCGAGGATTTCGGCGTCTCCCTTGTTACTGCTGGTCTTGGCTTCTGCCGCGCGAAGGGGCGAACCAGGAATGACCGGTTCATCGGAGAAGGCGGCCGCCATCATGCCGGCGGGCTTGAACTGCAATCCTTCGACATAGGCCGGGTGCTTGCCCAACACGTCCTGCTGCACGTTCTCGCCAAAGGCCTTGCGCGCCTCGGCTACGCTTTTCTTGCCGGTGATGATGTCGTGGTCGAGGTTGAGCGTCAGCACGTTATGACCCTCCAGATCGCAACGCGCGGACAGCTCACCGGTGGTGCGCTGGATCGTGCTGCTGCCATCGAACGCGAGCAGATCGGCGATCTTGTCCTGTGGCACCTTGTACTCGATGGTGTGCTCCATGAAATCCACATGCGGCAGCGGGAAATCGTGCGGGGTTTCAAGGTTCATCACCATGATGCGCTTGAAGGGGCCGGCCTTGTGCCAGACCAGCCGCTCCGATGTCGCCTCCTGCGGCGCACCGTACTTGGCCATCATTTCGACTGCACCCAACCGCGGACGAGTCGCCCATGCGGCGATGATGCGATCGACCGTGCCGCGTTCGACCATACTGTGAGACATCGACTTGGCAGCGGGGGCCCGCTTGGCGGCGGAGGCTTTTTGGGCCATCGCTGGACCACCTACGGAAAGGCAGAGGGCCGCCACGATGCTGGCGGCCAGAGCCGTGGTGTTTTTATATGTATTCATAAGAGCACTACCTTTGTTTGCAGCGTCGGGGGGATTACCAGCCTGCCGTGCCCGCAGTCAATTGCCCGTGAACACGCGCGCCGCGTGAAGTCTTCGTGAGTTAATTACCGAACTTGGAATTGGGAATATACCGGAGCATAACGACAATGGTGTCTGCGCTTACCTCTGCTGGCGGCAGGGGTAACCCATCGGTAACTTCACCCCCATCTCCCGCGCACACGCCTTCGCAATCCCATACCCCGCATCCGCATGCCGCATGACGCCGGTGGCCGGATCATTCCACAGGACACGTGCAATCCGCCGATCAGCGGCCTCGGTGCCGTCGCAGACGATGACCATACCGCTGTGTTGCGAATAGCCCATGCCGACACCGCCACCGTGGTGCAGTGACACCCAGGTCGCGCCGCTGGCGACGTTGAGCATGGCGTTGAGCAGCGGCCAGTCGCTGACGGCATCGGAACCGTCCTGCATCGATTCGGTTTCGCGGTTGGGCGAGGCAACGCTGCCGCTGTCCAGGTGATCGCGACCAATCACGACCGGCGCGGTCAGTTCGCCCTTGCGGACCATTTCATTGAAGGCCAATCCCAGCTTGTCGCGCACGCCAAGACCCACCCAGCAGATGCGCGCGGGTAGCCCCTGGAACGCGATGCGTTCGCGCGCCATGTCCAGCCAGTTGTGCAGGTGGACATCATCCGGGATCAGTTCCTTGACCTTGGCATCGGTCTTGTAGATATCTTCCGGATCGCCGCTGAGCGCGACCCAGCGGAACGGGCCGATGCCTTTGCAAAACAGCGGCCGCACATACGCCGGCACGAAGCCGGGGAAGTCGAACGCATTGCTGCAGCCGACATCGAATGCCATCTGGCGGATGTTGTTGCCGTAGTCCACGGTCGGGATGCCGGCGGCATGGAAGGCCAGCATCGCCTCCACGTGCACGCGCATCGATTGCTTGGCTGCATCACGCACGGCGTCAGGTTGGGTCTTCTGTTCGGCCAGCCAACGGTCGACCGTCCAGCCGATCGGCAGGTAGCCGTGCACCGGGTCGTGGGCGCTGGTCTGGTCGGTTACGCAGTCCGGGCGAACGCCGCGCTTGACGAGTTTGGGCAGTATGTCGCCAGCGTTGCCGAGCAGCGCGATGGATTTCGCTTCGCCAGCCTTGGTGTATTTGGCGATGCGTGCGAGCGCGTCGTCGAGGTCGGTCGCCTGCTCATCGACATATCGCGTCTTCAAACGGAAATCGATGCTGGTCTGGCGGCAT
>JBBSTF010000108.1:0-3803 GCA_038236135.1 Lysobacterales bacterium | reverse complement strand
GAACAGGTTGGATACGCCGGGCAGGTCCTGGTCGCGTGGAAGGTTGTCGAGATCGCGGTCATCGCCGGGCACGGCTGGCGCGAAATCGATTGCCAATGAGTAATGTTGCAGGTGGAAGTTGCCGTTGGCGGCGTCGATGAACGAGGGGTCGCCGCTGATTATGCTCGGGTCGGAGGGCAAGGTCGTGATGTCGCTGGCCAGAATGTTGGCAACGTGGGGATCACTCCCACCCGGGCCGGAGTAGGCAAGCGTCAGGTTGCCGGGCTGATCAACAATGGTCTCGCGCAGGGTTAGAACGTACTCGATGTGCAGTAAATCGGTCGAGTCCACCAAGTTGCGTGCGATCGTGCAGCCCTCGATGGTTGCGAAGGAGTACTCGCTCTCGGTTCGAACCAGTTGCCGTGTCAACTCGTTATTGGCGAGCAGGCAATCCTCGAGCCGGATCTCGGCGAAATCGCCATTCATGCGGACCGCGTCACGGGCGCGATTGCGTCGCATTTCGAATCGGTAGGCTTCCAGATCTGAATGGTTCAGTACACGCAATGTGGCGCCATCCGAGAATCCGCCGTTTGCATTCACCGCGTCGTTGCCTGAGATTGTGTTGCAGGGGATGCCGCTCGTGCAACGCACTGCACCGGGACGCGTGCAGGTCGGATCGTTGAGCTGGACAACGCTTCCAGTGTAGATGTCCAGGATGCTGTCGGAGTTCAGGTACAGGGCGCTGCCATCGCGCGCGGCATTGTCCTCAAAACGAAAGTCCCAAGCGCAAAGTTGACCGATTGATTGGCCGGTAACCCCGCGGTAACTCTGCAGATACACGCCCCCTCCGGTGTCCGACGCATAGTTACCGCGCACCGATACAGGCAGAGTCGGATTGGTCGTGAACAGATGGACCAGCGCATCCGCACCATTGCTGGCACCGCTGATGATCGAAATGCCACCGCCGTCGATCGCCGTATTGCTGTAGATGGCGCCAAGTCCGCCAAATCCCGAGGTGCCGATGTAAGCGATTGCCTGGCCGCTGACCTCCAGGCCGCCGCCGTAGCCGGTGCCGATGGCTTGGCCGAGTGCCTCGTTGAACGCAATGATGCTGTTGGGCGCGGTCATGGTCATTTCGATGGGGCCGCCAATCGAGATGCCACCACCGCTGTGACGCGCGGTGTTGTTGCTAATAACGGTACTGTCGCTGATGATCAGCTCGGCATCGGTTCCGGTGCCCAATGCATAGATGCCGCCGCCAGTGGCTGCCGAGTTGTTGGTGATGGTGGATTCGATGATTTCCAGAATGCCATCACCCTGGAAATTGATGCCACCGCCACGGCCGCTACCATCTTCGTCGCCACCGCTGATCGTCAGGTGGCGAAGCTTCACAACAACGCCGGTACCCGCCGTGATGCGAAAAACCGGCTCGGCAGCGCCGCCGACACCGCTGACCACGGTCTTGATGCTGTCGGTGGCGGCTTGCGTACAGGTCGCAAAGCCGCCGACCAAGTTCAGGTTCTCGCTGCCGTTCATCGTGTTCGCTTCCGGCTGATAGGTCAGCGAGCGGGTCAGGCGGACGGTATCGGCACCGGGTGCCGCATTGGCGGCGTTAATCGCGGACTGGATAGTGCCGTGGGTGCAACCCGCCCCGGTACCAACCGTAAAGATCGCGGCAGAGGCATTCCCGCCATAAGCGATCAAACAGGCCAGCAAAAAGGCGCGGCTGGAGAGGAACAGAGCGCGGCTTGCTTTCAATTGTCGATGCGTCATGGCGTGTACTCCAGGGACGCCCTTGATTGGGCGCAATTCGAGTAAGGCAATTAAGCGCGGTTCTGTGTCATTACACAATGCCCGCAATATTGCGGTGCCATCCGCCGCAGCCCTTGTTGCGCATCGCTTTCATCGCTGGCGCCGCGAAGGCGATTCAAATTCCCGGCAAGTCCAAATCCAACATCGTCGTCATTCCCGCGAAACGGGAAGCGCTCTCAAACACGCGCTAGACTTTTCACCCCATTTAGGCTTCGGCAATTGACTGAGCCGAATCAAAATGCATGACTCGAGAGATCCTTCGCTCGCCCTTCGGGCCATTCGCGACGCGAACGTTCGCTTCATCATCCTGCCTTCGCAGTCCCGCTTTGGCAGGGATGACAACGGGTAGCGCGTTGCCGCCAGCATCGTGCCGGTGGGGCGTTCCTGCCAGCAATGCGCCTGCGCAGGGTGACGAAGAATTAACTGATCGCCTGGATCAGGGTTCGAAGCCGCTGCAGAAGATGGTGTCGGCGGCGCCGCAGCCGCCGGCGCCAATCTGGCGTTCGTAGGCGCCGAGATCGCGCACGCCAAACAAGTTGGATACGCCGGGCAGGTCTTGGTCTCGCGGCAGGTTGTCGAGGTCGCGATCATCGCCCGGCACGGCGGGCGCGAAGTCGTTGGCCAGTGAGTAATGCTGCAAGTGGTAGTTGCCGTTGGCGGCGTCGATGAACGAGGGATCGCCGCTGATGATGCTGGGGTCTGCTGGCAAGGTCGTGATGTCGCTTGCCAGGATGTGCGATACATGGAGGTTACCACTGCCTCCCGAGTATGCGAGGGTCAGGTTGCCCGGCTGATCGATGATCGTCTCGCGCAAAAATAACGGGCCTTCGGTGTGGATCACATCCGTGGACGCAATCAGGTTTGCCGCGAGAGTGCAGCCTGCGATGTATGTGTTGAAGTTGCCCTCGGTCCGAATGAGTTGCCGCGTCAGTTCGTTGTTGGCTAGCAGGCAGTCTTCAAGGATCGTGGTGTTGGCGCCCGTTGTGCGGACCGCATCGCTGGCGCGATTGCCTTGCATGTTGAACCGATAGGCATACAAAGTTGTGTAGCCGACCACGCGCAGTGTGGCACCATCCGAGGCTCCCCCGCCGGGATTCACAACGTTGTTCCGCGCGATGGTGTTGCAGGGAATTCCGCTGGTGCAGCGCACTGCACCAGGATTCATGCAGGACGGGTCGGAGGGACTGTTGAGTTGAGCAAAGCTATTCGAATTTACGTAGATGGCGCTGCCATCGCGTGCCTCGTTGTCCTCGAAACGAAAGTCTTGGGCACAAAGCTCACCGTACGAAGCGCTGAAGAAACTTTCCCACCCCTCTACGTACACGCCCCCTCCCGTGTCGGACGCGTAGTTGTCGCGCACCATTACGGGCTGCAACGGGTTCGTTGTGAAAATCTGGACCTTGGCGTCCGCACTATCGCTGGCCCCACTTACGATCGAAATACCACCACCATCTATCGCCGAGTTGGCGTAGATGGCACCGAGTCCACCCACGCCCGAGGTGCCGATGTAGGCGATTGCCCGACCGCTCACCTCCAAGCCGCCGCCGTAGCCGGTGCCAACAGCCTGTCCGAGCGCCTTGTTGAAGGCGATGATGCTGTTCGGCGCGGTCATGGTCATTCGGATCGGGCCGCCAATCGAGATGCCACCACCGCTGTTGCGCGCCGTGTTGCTGCTGATGATGGTGCTCTCGCTGATGACCAGCTCTGCATTGGTGCCGGTGCCCAATGCATAGATGCCGCCGCCACTCGCCGCCGAGTTGTTGGTGATGGTCGATTCGATGATTTCCAGCACGCCATCTCCCTGGAAGTTGATGCCACCGCCGCGACCGCTACTGTCTTCATCGCCACCGCTGATCGTCAGGTGGCGAAGCTTGACGATGACGCCCGTAGCAACAGTGATGCGGAAGACCGGCTCTGCAGCACCGCCGACACCACTGACCACGGTCTTGATGTTGTCGGTGGCAGCCTGGTTACAGGTTGCGAAGCCGCCGACCAGATTCAGGTTGCCGCTG
>JBBSTF010000107.1:0-3965 GCA_038236135.1 Lysobacterales bacterium | reverse complement strand
TGAAGAACACGGTCCGAACGCAGCCTTTCGAGCACAGCTGACGCCATCGGGGCGCGGCCAGCGGCATCTCACCGATGCGGAATTGACCGGGGCGAAACACTGACCACCGCACTCCGATTGAGCGCCGTCGCTCGATGACATGGGCACAACCCCTCAAGCGCGTCTTACTCCGTGCATCCTGCCCTCCGCCCTTCGCGCCAGCCTGAAGCTGTTCCAAATCGCTCCAGGCGACTTGGTCAACATCGACGTGAACACGTGCATCCGCTGTGGCGAATCGGTGCGCACCGTGGCCAGCATCGAAGAACCCACAGCCATCCGGGCCATTCTCGATCACTTCGCGAAGCCCGACGCGCTGGAGGAAGGGCACTACCGGCCGGCAGCGCGCGCATATCGCCCGCTATGGCCGCGTGGCATCCGCTGGCCACAACGCTGACGACGGATCAAGCAAGACCACACGCAACGGCAACTATCCCGCAGGGCTCCGCTCGGCCCGCTGTCGGGAATCAGCGAAAAATGGCTGCTGACAACGCAGCTGCGTGGCCCCGCGGTTGGGAAACCCCACTCTTCGTCGACCGATCCATGCCCAAGACGGCCCCAAACCGGCGCTTGCGCGACCAGTGGCTGCCCGGCAGGCTGGCCGAAAGGGCGTTTGAATTTCCTGTACTCCAGCCCGTTCAGGCGCCGTCGGAAGTTGTCCGCCGTTGAGGTAGGAAAAATCTGCGAGCCCGACGTTCAGGCCCGACCCACGGATTCATCTGCTGTGCTACTTTGTGAAGGCTGTGTTCAATGGCGAACCAGCGGTGATCACTTTGGGGAGTGTGATGTCGAATCTGTTGCAGCTAATGAAACAGCTCGGAGCCGATGCTGCGCTGAGCGCGGAATATAAAGCGGATGCGAAGTCGGTAATCGCCCGTTTCAAGCTTACTGATGAAGAGCGCGACGCCCTTCTCAATCATGATTACGAGGCCATTAAGCGCCTCACTGGCCTTAAAGATGGCCAGTTCGCCACCAACAGCACTGTCAAAGCCTACGACAGCTAACGCGTTTGGCATCCTGCTCGAATCTCTACCCGTCTCCGCGATGACTTGATTCGCCTGGACTTAAATCTTTGTTGCATCCTCTTCCAACGTTGCTCTCAATCTCGCTGCTGGCATTTGTCGGCAGTGCGAACGCTCAGGCCAGCCATGTCGTATTGGGAGCCGAGCAGCGCGTAGAGGCGATCGAACAGACCAACCGAACGGCCCCCTGGCCTGAATCCGCAAAACTGATCGAGGCGCTGGGCGCGGATCGCGACGCGCTTTCTGATCAGCTGCGCTTCCGCGTCGAACTGGTCGAGGCGCGCAATTTCGCACTGATGGGTGACTACGCCAATGGGCTAGCGCTTGTCGAATCGATGCTTAAGCGCGAGATTGATCCTGAGCTACGTATTCGTGCCCTGACGCTGGCCGTCAATATGACCACCAACGTGGCCGATTTCCCGCGTGCGTTCGTCTGGCTGCAAGAAGGACTAGTGCTACTCGACAAGGTGGAAACGCCCAATCCCCGCCTTCTAGGTATGGCCTCCAACCTCTATTTGCGCGTCGGCGAAGAACGTCCCGCGCTTGACTATGGCGAGCAAGCGTTGCAATCGGCGAGAAAAAACGGAACCACCCGCGACCTATGCCTCGCACTTTCCGATTACGGCATTGCGTTGGAAGAGATTGGCCACGCTGCACACGCTGAAACAATTCGCCGAGAGCAGATAGATGCATGTGGTCGGGCAGACGATCCGGTGTTTGTCGCAGATGGCTACAAAGGCGTCGGCAAATCGCTACTGGCGCAGAACTTGCCGACTGAATCACTCGACTGGCTAACCAAAGCGAGCGAGCGCTTCAAGGCCGCTGCGTTCGTCAATGGCGAACTTGAAACAGGCATGTTGATTGCAAAAGTCCTGGTGCTTACGCAGGGTGACCTTAGGCGTGCAAATGACCTCCTCAATCAAGCGCTCCCAACGCTGGAAGCGCAAAGTTCGTGGGACAGCGTAGAACAAATCGAGGGACTACTAAGTGAGATTGCCGAACGGGAAAATCGGTCGGACGAAGCCTTGCAGCACCTAAAAAAATCCCAAGAAGCCCGGGCAACGCTTGATCAGGACGCGCGCAAACGCCGCCTAAGCTATCTGCAAGTCCAGTTCGACACTCAGGCGAAAGAACAGCACATTTCCAAACTGGAGAATGAGCGTCAGCGACAGACGGCGGAGATCGAGGCGCGTTCACAAATGCAGTGGCTGCAGGGATTGGGGCTCTTATCGCTGCTGTTGATATCGGTTTTGCTGGTGTCCGTTCTGCTTCGAACGTCGAAGGAACGCCGGCGCTACCGAGAGGCCTCGGAGCGCGATGGCCTGACCGCACTGTACAACCATCAAAGCACCCTGCGCCTCGGCCATACCGTGCAGCAAGAGTGTCGCCGCGCGCTCAAGCCGTTCACCGTGATAGTCGCGGACATCGATCACTTCAAGCACATCAACGATCGTTTCGGACACGCTGCTGGCGACGCCGTATTGCGCTCCCTGGGCGCGCTGCTGCGGCAGGTTTTTCCAAGCCAGGCGGTGATAGGTCGCAGCGGCGGCGAAGAGTTCACAATTTTGCTCGACAGCACGGTCGAGCACGCGCGTTTTCTCGTAGAGGACCTGCGCCGGCGCATTCAGCCGGTGAGCATCTTTGACGAAAGTGTGGAGTTCAGCCTGAGCTACGGCATCTGTGAGGCAACTGCATCACATGCGCTGCTGGAGGACGTCTTGCGCAGCGCCGATATGGCGCTCTATCAAGCCAAACGCAGCGGCCGTAATCGAGTGGTGGACGCCGCCACGCTTCACGCGGCCAGCGCACCTGAATCGGGCCTCGTGGTGGTGGGCAGCGGCATCCAGCTTGGCCGCCATTTGAGCCCGCGCTGCCTATCGGAAATTCAGGAAGCAGAGCGCGTCTTTCTGCTGACCGATGGTGCGGCCCACGCCATGTTGACCGAGATGAGGCCGGACGCGATCGACCTGCGCGTCCACTATGCGCCAGGGAAGGATCGGCGGGTCACCTATGGCGAGATGGACGCAGCGATCTTGGCTGACGTGCGCGCCGGCAAACGCGTGTGCGCTGTGTTTTACGGCCATCCGGGCGTCTTTGCCGATGTCCCCCACACGATTATCCGAAAGGCACGCGAGGCCGGCTACAGCGCACGCATGGAGCCCGGTATCTCGTCTGAAGCCTGCTTGTACGCCGACCTTGGCATCGATCCCGGCCGCACCGGGGTGCAGTCGCTAGAGGCAACGCAGTTCTTGTTAGAGGACCGCCAGATTGACACGCGCAGCCTGCTCCTGCTGTGGCAGGTGGCGCTCACCGGCGACACGAGCTGCACGCGCTTCCATGCAGTACCGGATGAGCTCAGCAAGCTGGTCACGCGATTGCAGCTCGACTACCCGGCGGACCACGAAGTCATCCTTTACGAAGCATCGCGGCTTTCGGTGGAGCCCTTTCGCGCCGAGCATTTAAAGCTTGCTGATCTGGCCAACGCTCACTTTGAGGAATACACCACGCTAGTCGTTCCTCCGTGTGCGCCGCACCAGCCTGACGTGACCAGTCGTCTGTTGCAGTCTATGCGGACGGCAAACCAACCCGTCGGTTGACGAACGATAGCTTGATCAGCGCTGACCGTTACGTCAGCTGCACAATATGAAGATAGACCGCAACGCTGTTCCGACGCCGCTGAATATCGTCATCGGTGGCGCTGCCGGTGCTGCTCCGCCGTTGCTCGGCTGGGCCGCTGTTACAAACCAGGTGCATCCCTATGCGCTCCTGTTGTTCCTGATCATTTTCATCTGGACCCCACCGCATTTCTGGGCCTTGGCCATCTTCCGGCGCGATGATTACTCGCGCGCCCAGGTGCCGATGCTCCCCGTCACCCACGGCGTGGTCTACACGCGTTGGCATGTGCTG
>JBBSTF010000106.1:0-4372 GCA_038236135.1 Lysobacterales bacterium | reverse complement strand
GATCACATCGAAGGGTTGATCAAGCTCGCGGGTCATCTCCAGCGCCGAGAATCCGTCCTCGGCTTCATAGACGGAACGCGCGCCCATGCTCTCGAGCATGTCCACCATCATGCTGCGCTGGAACTCGTGGTCTTCCACGACTAGGAAGCACAGGCCCTCGCCAGGCAGGTCGGGCTTCGAGTTGGTGGAGCGATCCTGGTCACGAGTCGAGGTGGGCATTCAATTGCTCCAGTTCCATGTGAAATGCATCCATAAGCCAGGCGACGCCGGGACCATCCTCTTCCCGGCCAACCTGCTCGATCATGCCGCAAACCGATGCCAAGCCTGTCGCCCCGATGAAACCGCAGGCCCCCTTGATGCGATGGGCCTTATGCGTCACCGCTCCCAGGTCGCCGCGTTCGACCGCTTCCAGCAACTGCGTTACATCCACATCATTGACCCGCCGGAAGTGGGCAAGCGCCTGCTGCGTGAGGCGTAGCCCATACTTTCCGTCCGCACCATCCATCTCGTTCAACGGCTCAGGCGGCGTGGATTCTCCCGCCGCTTCATGGTGTGCCTGCTGCAGTGGGGTTTCGGTTCGCAATTTGGGTGTCGGCAACCATTTGGCCAATTTCTTGGACAGTACTATCAAACTGATGGGCTTGGCGATGTAGTCATCCATGCCCGCATCCAGGCAGTCCTGCAACACGCCCGGGATGACGTTGGCGCTGCAGGCGATGATTGGAATCCTGCGACCCGCGTGCCCGGCTTCGGCCTCCCGTATCCGGCGACTGAGGTCATAGCCGCTCATCACGGGCATGTTCAGATCGGTCAGCACGAGCGAGAACGTGCCGGTGCGCCATTGCTCGAACGCCTCGGCGCCACTTTCCACCTGTTCGGCCGCGTAGCCAAGTGTGTTGATCTGCCTGCACAGGACCATGCGGTTGATTGGATGGTCATCTACCACCAGGATACGGATGTCCGTCTCCGCTTCGAAGTTCGCGGTGTCCGGGGGTGACGACGCTTCGACGGGTGGTTTCTCATGTGCATCGTGTTCGTCTTCGACTTGCTCGTCGCTTGAGGATCGCGCGAGCGCGGGGTCTGCGACGGCCGCCGCAAGATCGAGGGTCATGGTCGTGCCTGCGCCGGGTTCGCTGGACATGCTCACTTGTCCGCCCATCAATTCGGCCAACCTCCGGCATATTGAAAGGCCCAGGCCCGTCCCGCCGAAGCGGCCTGCGATGTTCTGCGCTTGCTCGAACGGCCTGAACAGCCGTTGCTGCTCCTCAGTGGCGATTCCGATGCCGGTGTCAACCACCTCGAAACGCAGGCGTTCGAGATCCCCCTCGCGCCCTGAAAGCTGGACGCGAAGCTCGACGCTGCCTTTGGGAGTGAACTTGATCGCATTGCTGACGAAATTGCTGAGGATCTGCCGCACCCGCAGTCCGTCCAGCATCAGCACGGGGCTGATGCCACGATCCACGTATCGCCGGAAATCCAGGCCCAGGCTGCTTCCGCTCCCGGCATAGATCCGATACACGCTGTCCACGACATCCATCAGACGGGTGGGTTCGAGGCGTATCTCGAGCTTGCCGGCCTCGACTTTCGAGAAATCGAGGATGTCGTCGATGATCCGTTGCAGGGATTTACCCGAATCCCGCACATCCTTGAGCGCCGTGCGGATTTCAGGGTCGATCGGCGTGAGGCTTATCAATTCGAGGATTCCCAGCATGCCGTTGAGCGGGGTCCTTATCTCGTGGCTCATGGTGGCCAGGAACTCGCTTTTGGCCAAACTGGCGACGTCCGCTACCTCTTTCGCCAATGACAGCCGCTGCTCGAGTGCCTTGCGGACAGTAATGTCCTGGATCGTGCCGCGCATGCCGGTCACGTTGCCATTGCCACCGTAAACGGGAAGCACGATCACGTCCAGCACCACCACGGTGCCGCTGGCGAGGCGCGTGGATGCTTCGAACGACTGCGGCTGGCCTGTCGCCTGGGCCAATTGGAACGCAGCAGCAGTGGACTCGGGGCCTTCCAGCCACATGGCCATCAGTTCAGCCAACGCGGGCGGGCCCAGCGTCGGCTGCCGCTCAAGCAGCTGGAAGACCTGCAGTGACCAGGTCATCGCGCCACTGGACAAGTCGCAGGTCCAGTCGCCAAAACGCAACAGGCTCTGGGCGTCCTGCAGGCGCCGGGTTGCTTCTTGCAGCGCCAGTTCGGTCGAGCTCATGGCGGAGATCTCCAGCAGGTGTCCATTCCAGACCACGTCTGTGTGGACTCGCGGACCGGGATCGCTTCGGGTCATTGCCGAAAGCAGGGTCAGCCGGTGTCTGGCTGGCGAAGTTGGGTCAGGAAACGTTCTTCCAGGACGTCTGTCGGGACGGGCTTGCTGAACAGGTAGCCCTGCATCTCGTTGCATCTCAACAATTTCAGAAGATTGGCTTGCTGCTCAGTCTCCACACCTTCCGCCACGACGGTGAGGTCCAGCGAATGCGCAAGGTTGATGATGGTGGAAACCAGCGACAAACCCTGTGAATCGTTGATCATGCCGGTGACGAACATGCGATCGATCTTCAGTGTGTCAATCGGCAATTTCGACAGATAGCCCAGCGAAGAGAAGCCAGTGCCGAAATCGTCGATGGCGATGCGCACGCCCAGTGCGCGGATCGCGTCCAGGCTGGAGATCGCCTGCTTCATGTCATCCATGATCATCCCTTCGGTGATCTCGAGTTCCAGGCCCTGCGCGGCATGCGCGTCGATGGCGACGATCTGGTTGATCAAGCCGAGGAATCCGGGATGGCGCAGTTGCAACGGCGAGACGTTCACCGCGATGCGCACCGCATTCAATCCGGCGTCGCGCCAGCGCAGATAGTCTTCCAGCGCTTGACGCAATGCCCAGCGACCGACCTCGTAGATCAGCCCGGTGTCTTCCAGGATGGGGATGAACAGGCCAGGCGAAACCAGCCCCGTGCGTGGATCGTTCCAGCGCATCAAGGCCTCGACACTGGTGATTTCACCGCTGTCGAGGTCCACCTTTGGCTGGTAATGCAGCACGAACTCTTCATTGTCGAGTGCTTGCCGCAACTGGTTTTCGAGGGTCAATCGCTGGGCCACGCTTTCAGTCATATTCTTCGCATAGGACAAATGCCGGTGACCCCCGGTCTTTGCCTTCTTCAACGCGGTCTCGGCGTTCCTGAACAGCACGTTCGCATCGTCGCCATCGTCGGGAAACATGGCCACGCCGAATTTGGCGGCGATACGGTACGTCTGGCCGTCCAGCCGGAATGGATGGTTGAGGAACGCGTCGATGACTGCTTCCAGCTGCAGCGCATCGTCACCTGAGGGCACTCCGACCCGCATCCCGAAAGCGAATTGATCCGCGCCTATCCGCGCAACCCGGTCAGCGTCGCCAACCTGTCGGATCAGCCATTCCGCGACTTGCCGCAGCAGCGCATCACCCGCCGGCTTGCCCAGGGTGTCGTTGATGTTCTTGAACCGTTCCAGGTCAATCAGGATCACTGCCAGCCCGCGTCCCTCGTCGCTGGCGCCGCCCACGCAATGCGCAAGGCGTTCCAGGAACAGGTGACGGTTCGCCAACCCCGTGAGGTGATCGTAGGAACCGAGATAATCCAGCCGCTCCTGCCTGCCGATGTGATCGATCGCGAACGCGACATCGTTCGCCAGTTCGGTCAACAGGTTCATCTCTTCTTCGTGGAAGAAATCCTTTTCCGTGGCGTACAGGACCAATACCCCAACCGATTCCCCCGAAACAATCAGCGGTAGCACCGCGAGCGAGCGCACGCCCGCGCGGGTGAAACTTTCCCTTAGCGTCAACCGGGAATCGCTTGCCGAATCGTTGGATACGATTGCGGTCTGCTTCCGAATCGCTTGCACAACCATTGTTGCAGACGCTTTTTCATCCGAGGAGAGGATCTTCCTGATCGCCGACATGATGTCCTCGTCCTTGCCTGCCGAGGCAACCGGAACCACCTTGTCCGTGGCCGGGTCCACCATGGCGATCATCGACATGTGGAATCCGCCGTGCTCGATCGCGATCTGGCATGCCTGGCGGAACAGGGCGTCGCGATCGTGCACGCGCACGATCAGTGCGTTGATCGCGCTGAGCACTGCATAGACCCGGTTCAACCGCCGGACGCCGATTTCAGCCAGCTTGCGTGTGGTGATGTTTTCGTGCGCGATGACGATGTTTCGGCTCGCGCCGCGGAATTGCGTGACCCGGCTCAGAAACCAGCGCTGCTCGGTCGGGCTGTGGCAGGGATATTCGAGGGTGAATTCAGACACGGTGCCGTCCATCACCTGGCGGATTCCCTCGGCCATTGCAGCCGCGCTCGGCGCGTCCGGTCCGGAGGCCGCACCGCAAACCCCGAGGTAG
>JBBSTF010000105.1:0-4530 GCA_038236135.1 Lysobacterales bacterium | reverse complement strand
GCTCGCGCGTTCGGCCAGGCTGAGCACGCGCAAATGGCCGGTCTCGTCGAACTCGAAAATACGCACGCCGTACATTTCGATTTCGCTACCACCTTGTGGCAAGGCCCGGGTGACAGCGCGTCGCGCGTTGACGATGGTTTCACCATCCCGCGCCCACAGACTGCCACCGCGAGCAAGCGCCACATCGTTGGATTTCGCGGCGAGCGAAATGGCTTGGGCACGATTCTCGCCAGCCGGCGCCAGGGTCTCGCCATTGAAGGTGACCAGCATCGTCAAGACCAGCAGGGTGAGAACCACCGACGCGCTGATGCGTAGTTTGGACAGGCCGGCCGCGCGCAACGCGGTCAATTCTCCGGTCGATGAAAGCCCGCCAAGCCCAAGCAAGCCGCCGATCAACGCCGCGTACCCAAACCATTCGTAGGCGCGGCGAGGCATCGTCATCAGCACGTAGAGAAACGCATTGCCCAGCGTGTAGCTGCCCTTGCCGACATCATTGATTTCGACGACCAGCGAGCGGAACAGATCGATGCCGACGAAAACCAGCCAGACCAGCAGCACGCTACCGATTACGCTGCGTGCCACCAGGCGGTCCACGCGAAGCACGCGCAGGCGTGACAGGCCGCGTCGAAGCAAGCCACCATTGCCACGTTGCAGCACCACCGTTGTCATGCAACCGCCCGGCGTCGACGCGGCATGCGTAATTGCTGGCCGCGATGAATCAGCCAGACGGCGATGCCGATCGCGATCAGGTAAATCCACCAGTAGCCGATCCACGCCGGCCACTTGTCCTGCGCCATCCACGAACGTGTCAGCGCAAGACAATTGGCATAAACCATCCACGCAAGGATCGCGATCAGCAGTCGTGCATGACGCGGTTCGCGTGGGCTGGAACGAGATAGCGGCAGCGCCAGTAATGCCAGGATCAACGCCGAAATCGGTGCGGCAATGCGCCAGTGCAGTTCCGCGCGCTGCACAGGATCGTCGCTGCGCCAGAGCACGCTGAGCGGTGCGGCGCGTTTGGCATCGGCGGAATCGGTATCGTCCTTGTCATTCGGCAGCGCTATATCGTTGCGCTCGAAGCGCATCATCCGGAACGCCTCGCTACCCAGCTTGCCCTCTGCTCGGAAACCGTCCTCCAGCACCAGATAGCGGCCACCCGTCGCGGCTTCGCGATACATGAAGCCCGATGGCGCGGTGATGATGTCGGCGCGCGTCGCCTTGTCGTCGTCATCGGTACTTTCCGTTTCGATGAACATGCGATTGAAGTGGCTGCCGTCGGCCGACATTTCGCCAACATAGATGATGCCGTCGCGACCCGGCAGTCGTACGAACCGGCCCGGTTCCAGCCCGGCTACCAGGATTGATCGATTGGCGTCGGCCAGCAGCGACTGCGCGAGGCGTTCTGATGCCGGTGCCAGCCAAAGTGAGACGACGGCGAGTAAAACGGTTGCCGGAATCGCGAGCAGCGCCAATGGCCGCAACAGGCCTCGCAGATCCAAACCGGACGCGGAAAGCACCGCCATTTCGCTATCGCGATACAGTCTCCCGAACGCGATCAGTACCCCAAGAAATAATGCCAGCGGGAGCAATACAACCAGCCCATTGATGGTGTGCAAGCCGATCAGGCTCATCAACAGTTGCACCGGAACCTTGCCGCGCACGACCTGGCCAAGCAAGTCGGCTACGGAGCCACCGATGCTTACCAGCAACAGGATCGCCGCCGCCGCCAGGAAGCCTTGGGCCAGTTCTCGCAGCAGGTAGCGATCAGTGATGCGCAGCATCGGTGGGGAAACCTCGATTGTTTTTTGCCGTCTGCGACGATCCGTCGCGATTGGCTGTTGCAAGCCACGATCAGAATCGTGGCAAAGGCGGGGCTGATAGACTTCGCGGCTCGCCGAACGCGCTTTCCGTCATAAAGTAAGTGCGCAATTGTAGCCGCAGAGCTTGCGGATCATTCCCACGCCTTTCGGAACCCGACATGACCCTTTTGTTCAACACCACACCCGATACGCCCGAAACCAACGCCAGCGCCGCCGTCGTCGTCGGCATCTACGAAGATTCGTCGCTCAGCCCATCAGCGGCGCGTCTCGACGAGCGATCGGGCGGAGTGCTCAAGCGTCTGATTGAAAGCGGCGATGCCAGCGGCAAGCTCGGTAACACCGCCTTGCTGCTCGGCCTGAACGACATCACTTCGCCGCGCATCGTCGTGGTCGGCCTCGGCGACCAGAAGAAATTCGATTCCGCCGGCTACCACCGCTCGGCGCACGAAGCCGGCAAGGCGCTGAAGAAATTGCCGATCGCGAATGCCACCTCGTATCTCACCGAGATCGACGTGCCCGGTCGCGATCTGGCTTGGAAAATCCAGGTCGCCGCGCTCGCAGCCGATCATCAGTCGTATCGCTATACCTCGACGTTCAAACCGAAAGACGCGTCGAAGTTGCCGACGCTGGAAACGCTCTCGTTTGCTTCGAGCGGCGACACCAGCAAGGCCTTGTCGAACGCCTCCGCAATTGCCAACGGCGTTTTGTTTGCGCGTGAGCTGGGCAACCTGCCACCGAACATCTGCAACCCCGCCTACATCGCCGACAAGTCGCGCGAATTCGCCGGCAGCCACGAGGGCGTTACCTGCGAAGTGCTGGAACGCGCTGACATGGAAAAGCTCGGCATGGGTTCATTGCTGGCGGTTTCTCGTGGATCGGCGAACCCGCCAAAGCTGGTGGTGATGAGTTGGAATGGCGGCAAGCAAGGCGCCAAGCCGTATGTTCTCGTCGGCAAGGGCATCACCTTCGACAGCGGCGGTATTTCGCTGAAGCCCGGCCCCGGCATGGAAGAAATGAAGTTCGACATGTGCGGCGCGGCCGGCATGCTCGGGACATTTGTCGCGGCCGTTGAACTGAAACTCGCTCTGAATCTGGTCTGCGTCGTCGCAGCGGTGGAGAACATGCCTGATGGCAACGCCTATCGTCCCAGCGACGTGCTGACCAGCATGTCTGGCCAGACCATCGAAGTGCTCAACACCGATGCCGAAGGTCGTTTGATCCTTTGCGACGCGCTGACCTACGCGCAGAAGTTCGACCCGGAAGTGATCATCGACGCGGCAACGTTGACCGGCGCCTGCGTGGTCGCCCTCGGCAAGCACGCATCGGGCTTGTTCACCAACGACGAAGAACTCGCCGAACAACTGCTCGACGCCGGCCGAGAAACGCACGACCGCGCCTGGCGCATGCCGCTGTGGGACGACTACCAGAGTGGGCTCGACTCGGCTTTCGCCGATATCGCCAACCTCGGTGGTAAGTATGGCGGCGCCATCACCGCCGGCTGTTTCCTGTCGCGCTTCACCACCGGCTATCGCTGGGCACATCTGGACATCGCCGGCACGGCTTGGGACGAAGGCCGCAAGGGCATGGCCACCGGTCGCCCGGTGCCGTTGTTGACGAAGTATTTGATGGATCGCGCCAACGCATGAGCGAAACGCCTGATCCAGAGCGTTCTGAACAACCGCCGCCGGAACCGCTGGCGCCGTTCGACGCGCCGACGACAGTGCAGTCTCACGGTGGCAGACAGCCAGAGCGAAAGCGCGCTGCGCTGATCGCGATGGTCGGCGTGGCGTTCGTGCTTGGCGCTGTCGACACATGGCTGTTCGGACCGCCCGGTCCGTTGCAAGGCGGGCGCCTGCTCGCCGCCCTCGTCGGCAATGCTGCTTTGTTGCTGCTCGGCTTTCACTGGCTGCATCTGGATGCTGAGCAACTGGTTATCCGGCGCCCGGTATGGCTCAACATCGGCATCATCCTTGTCGCGGTCGCTTTCGTGCCGTACTACCTTTTCAAGACGCGTCCCGATGGCAAACGCGGTCTCGCCATCGCCGGTTTTTTCGGAATGGTGATGGCTATTTCGCTGGCCATGAGTTTCGGTTCGGCATTGGTCACGACGGTGTCTGGAGACCCGGCTACTTCAACGACCACACCAATTTAGCGATCTGCGATGCCGCGCGCTGACTTCTACCTGATCGACAAGCCGCGCTTTCGCGAGCAGCCGTTGTTGCTCGCCTGCGAACTGATCAAGAAGGCGTTCGCCGCTGAGCAAGCCGTCCTCGTACTTGCCCGCTCGCAGGAACAGGCGGAAGAACTCGACCAGTTGCTCTGGGAGTTCGATGACGACGCGTTCATTCCGCACCAGATCGCAGGCGATGATGATGACGCGAACTGCGCCGTGCTGATCGCGACACCTGATCATTCGCCGGAAGATCGCGCGCTGGTGTTGAATCTGCGCGACGAGTGCGCGCCAGGTAGCTGGGACCGTGTCCTTGAAGTGGTTGCCGCAGAGACGTCGGAGCGTGACGGCTCGCGAGCGCGCTGGCGCGAATACCAGCAGCGTGGCATCGAGCTGAAGAAATACGACATGTAGGGTTGCGTTGGAATCTCCTACGGCGGTTGTACAGCTCCGCAGTTATGAAACGCCTCACCCTACGAGCTCGACACCACCACCAATACTGCCATCGATTGCTTTTGTAGGGTGGAACCCGCGCAGCGG
>JBBSTF010000104.1:0-4615 GCA_038236135.1 Lysobacterales bacterium | reverse complement strand
TGATTACGTCAACCGCTTCCTGCACATGATGTTCGAGGTATCCAGCGAGCCGCTGGAAATGAAGCCAGTCGTTGCCAAGGCGCTGGATCTTCTTTTCATCCTGCACGCCGATCACGAGCAGAACGCATCGACCTCGACGGTACGACTGGTCGGCTCCACCGGTGCCAACCCGTATGCCTGCGTTTCGGCCGGCATCGCCGCGTTATGGGGACCGGCGCACGGCGGCGCCAACGAAGCCGTGCTCAAGCAACTCGCCGAGATTGGCAATGCGAACAACGTCGAATCAGCGGTGATCAAGGCCAAGGCCAAGGATTCAAACTTTCGCCTGATGGGCTTTGGGCATCGCGTCTACAAGAATTTCGATCCGCGCGCCAAGATCATCCGCGACATGACCCATGAAGTGCTCGCAGAACTCGGCGTCAACGACCCACTGCTGGAAGTCGCGCTGAAACTGGAAGAAGCGGCACTCAAGGACGATTATTTCGTCGAGCGCAAGCTGTACCCGAACGTCGATTTTTATTCCGGGATCATCTACAAGGCGTTGAATATCCCGACCGAGATGTTCACCGTGATGTTCGCCATCGCGCGTACTGCCGGCTGGGTCGCGCATTGGCTGGAGCAGCACGTCACCGAGGACGCCAAGATCGGTCGTCCGCGCCAGGTTTACACTGGCCCGACCGAACGTGATTACACAGCGATGGGCAAGCGCTGATCGCGGTCACTCGACGCACAGTCCCGATACAGCAAAAAGGCCCCGCAGTGCGGGGCCTTTTTTGTGGGCGAACGCGCGGAAAAATTTACTTCAGCGCTTTTTCGCGATGTGCCTTGTCGACCAGATATTTCACCAACGCCATCATGTCCTCATCACTGCCGGCGGACGTGCGGCTGAGCCGAAACTTGCCATCGATGATAATCGAAGGCGTTCCGTCAATGCCGTACTTGGGCACCATCGACAGCGAGCGCGCCATTTTCGACTCGACCTCGAACGAGGTCGATGCAGCGATGAACTTGGCTGGGTCGACGCCGTAGTTGGCATACCACGCTGCCAGCGAATTGATGTCGCTCAGCGGCTTGTGCTCGGTGTGGATCGCTTCGAACAGCGCGTCATGCGTCTTGTCGAGCACACCCATCGACTGCGCCGTGTAGAAGGCACGGGCAAATGGTTCCCACTGCGCATTGAAAATTGCCGGCATGTACGAAAACTCGGCGTAGCTCGGCAGATCCTTCTTGAGCTTGTCGACAATCGGCTGGAAATGCGCGCAGTGGACACAGGCGTAGCTGAAGACTTCGAGCACTTCAACCTTGCTGCCACTGGCGGTAGGCTGCGGTGGTTCGACGAGGAAGTAGTTTTTTCCTTCCTGCCACTTCATCGGGCTGACCGAAGTCACGGCCGGATCTGCGGCAATAGCGCTGGCTACGGTCAACAGACCGACCATCGCGATGGATAACTGCTTGAACATGGAATACCTCATTCGTGGCGAAAACATGATGTGAATAACGGGGGGTGCTAACTTGGTCAGCCGCCGGTCGATTCCTTGCCGACCAGGTACTGCACCAGTTCGACCAACTTGTCGTTGCTACCGGCGCTGGAAGCGGTGATTCGGTACTTGCCCGCGACGATGATGGTCGGCGTCTGGTCGATGCCCGCCGCACGCACGAAGGCATCAGCCTTCTTGACCTGGGTATTGATCGCGAACGAATTGGCGGTGGCTTCGAAATCCGCAGCCGTGACGCCGTAGCTGGAATAAAACTTCGCCGCATCGGAAATTTCCCGCTTAACCAGCTTGCCGGACGAACCCGGGCTGATCGCCAGAGCGCCATTGCCCCAGACCGACTGGAACACGGCGTCGTGGGTCTTTTCCGCAATACCCAGCGCCTTCGCGGTCAGGTAGGCGCGCTGAAACATCGGCCACGATTCCGCCGCATTGAACGCCGCCGGGGTGTAAGTCATCACCGCGTTGGCCGGCAATGCCTTCTTGATCTTTTCGCCGGTCGGCAGGAATGCGTTGCAAGCCGGGCAGCCATACGAAAACACTTCGGTGACTTCGATCTTGCCCGGCATGCTTGCTGGCAGCGCTGGCTCAATCACGAAATAATTCTTGCCTTCCTTCCACTCTGTTGCAGACGACGCGGGCTGCGCCATCTGCGCGAAGGCGGGCAAAGCGACACCGAGGGCGAGGAAAAGGATACCGAGACGCTTGATCATCTATCACTCCCATTTGCCGCAACGCCCTACGCGCTGCGGCTGGCTGACAAACAAAAGCCGTCGTACTTGCGGAACGACGGCTTCTCTATGACGACAGTCTGACCCAGCAGCGCTGTCGATGGATGAATGGCTATTCAGTCGCGGCTTTCGCCGTGTGTAGCCCATTCACGTAAGAAGCCAATGCTGCAATATCCGAGTCCGACAGCCGGGAAACAATCGTCGGCATCACCTTGCCGTTGACGTCGTCCGACCAGGTCGTCCCGGTCTTCCATAGAGTCAGCGTCGCGCCTACGTAGTCGCTCCACTGTCCTGCCAAATGCGGATAACCTGTACCGGCCATGCCGCGACCATCCGGTCCATGGCAGGCCATGCAGGCCGGAACTCCAAGTTTGGCATCGCCGCCGCGGTAAAGTTCCTGCGCGCGTGCCACGTACTGTTCATCTGCGACGCCCGGCAATGTGTCCTTGGTCGCAAAATAGGCACCGACGTCGTGCATGTCCTGGTCGGACAAGGTCGACGCGAACGACATCATGATCGCGTTCATGCGCTTGCCCGTCTTGAACAGGCCCAGTTGGCGGACGATATACGCCTCGTTCTGGCCAGCCAACTTGGGATAGGCCTTGTCGACCGAATTGCCGTCAACGCCATGGCAGGCGCCGCATACAGCCGTCTTGGCAGCGCCCGCTTCTGCATCGCCAACCAGGGGCGCAACCGTTTCGGCATGCGCCGCAGAGATCGCCAGCAGCAATGCCGTAGCCAGGAAGTGGCGAAAGCTCATACAGTCAACTCCGAAAGATGGATCGCATCGCTTCGAGCCCAAACAAGCTCCAACGGCGGCGATAGGCGACAATGCCCAAATTATCCTCCGCGCCAGCCAAGCGGGTCAAACCTGCGGCGCCGTACCGCAGGCGTCCTTTCCGGTCGCCGCGCCAACCCGTTGGTTTCCATGTCCCATCATCCATTCAGAAACGCCAGCTACCTGATCAGTGCGCATACCCTGCGCCAGCTGCCCGATGACGTCGGTGCAGAGGCCGCATTTGCCGGCCGGTCAAACGCAGGAAAATCCAGCGCGCTCAACACCATCTGCGACCAGAACGCTCTCGCCCGCACGTCGAAAACCCCGGGACGCACCCAGCAACTGGTCGTGTTTCCACTCGACGACGGCCATCGGCTGATCGACCTGCCCGGATACGGCTACGCCAAGGTGCCGCAGGATCTGCGCGAATACTGGCGCGGCTTGATCGACGGTTACCTGCGCGGTCGCGAATCATTGAAAGGCATCGTGCTGATCATGGACGTGCGCCATCCCTTGCGTGAGTTCGATCAGGAGATGCTGACCTACGCCGCAGCGAGCGGCCGCGAAGTGCATTGCCTGTTAAGCAAGTCCGACAAGCTGTCGCGCAACGAAGGCAGCGCCACATTGTTGGCCGTGCGCAAGCACATTGCTTCGGTCGTTCCGCAAGCAACCGCACAATTGTTCTCGTCGCTGAAAAAAACCGGTGTTGATGAAGCCCGCGCCACCATCGGCAGCTGGCTTGGATATTGAACGAAGCCGTGACGCTGTAGGGTGGAACCTCTGAAGGAGATTCCACCGATAGTGAAGCCTCGCAAGAAACGTGAAACGCCATGCGAAAAGCGCGGCAATGACATTACGGGCGGTGGAATCAGCTACGCCGGTTCCACCCTACAAAAGCACGCGCCTTTCTGGGCGATGATTCACGTCAAATCACCAATCATCACCTGCGCCGCGTTGTGTCCCGGCGCACCGGTGACACCACCGCCGGGATGCGTACCGGCTCCACACAGATACAAGCCCGGCAACGCGCCGCGATAATTGGCCTGGCCCAGCATCGGTCGCGCGCTGAACAACTGATTCAAGCTCAGTGCGCCATGGAAAATGTCGCCACCGATCAAGCCGAAATCGCGTTCCAGATCGAGCGGTGACAGCACCTGCCGACCCAGCACCAGATCGCTGAACCCCGGCGCCCATTTTTCTACCGTCGCGATCATCAAGTCAGCCACTTCATCGCGATGATCGTCCCAGCTACGTCCGCCGGAAAGTTGCGGCTGCACGTGCTGGCAAAACAGGCTGGCAACATGCTGACCCGCCGGCGCAAGGTTGTCGTCCAACGTCGAGGGAATCAGCATTTCGATGATGGGCTCGCGTGACCAGCCGAACGCGACCGCATCCAGATAAGCACGATCCATGTAGGCAAGGCTCGGCGCCATGATGATGCCGGCAGTCAGGTGATCACCGGATTCCGGCATCGCGGTAAGACGCGGCAATCCAGACAGCGCAACATTCATCCGAAACGTACCCGAGCCACAACGCCAGTTTTCCATCCGTTCGCGTGTTGGCGCAGGCACCTGCTCGGGTTTCAACAACTGCTGGTAAAGCAACTTCGGATT
>JBBSTF010000103.1:0-4899 GCA_038236135.1 Lysobacterales bacterium | reverse complement strand
GCTTGCGGGACGCGCTGGGAGCGCGTCTTCGGCTGCGGCACAGGATGTGCCTTCAGCCGAACCCGGCCAGTGCTTGCGCACCCGCACGGCTTCACCGTGCGGGCGACAGGCTATCGGGACGCATCTTTGGCCCACGTTTCTCTGCGAGGAGAAAGGTGGGGCGGCGGGCGGCAGCCCGGCGAAACGCTTGACCAGTCTGGCGACAGCCAAACATCAGAGCACACGCGGCAGCCGAACCATGCGCTTCGCCAGAGCGGGAGGCGCCAACAAGAGCGTGGTAAAAGGAAACAGCCCAATCAGAGCCAGCCGAAAACACTCCGAAAGAGAAAAAACGTGCGCGCAATAGGTGAGGTGGATCTAGGCACCCCCGCGCCACGCGTTCGCGATGGCGCGAGGACGGACACCGTGACGCTAACCGTCGACGGAATAGAAACGACCGTGCCAGCAGGCACTTCCGTCATGCGCGCCGCTGCGAAAAGCGGCATTGCGATTCCCAGATTGTGTGCGACTGACACGTTGTATGCGTTCGGTTCGTGTCGAGTGTGCCTGGTACAGATCGACGGGATGCGCGGCTATCCAGCGTCGTGCACGACGCCGGTAGCTGACGGCATGAAGGTGACCACGCAGTCGTCGAAACTGGGCGAGCTACGGCGTGGCGTGATCGAGTTGTATCTGTCTGACCATCCGCTGGGTTTCTCTGAAAACAGCGAGGACAGCCGTAGCGAATTACACGACGTTGCTCGCGCCATCGGCGTCAGCGAAGTGCGTTACGGCCTAGCTGGCAAGAATCATCTGGACTCGAAGAAAGACGAATCCAATCCGTATTTCACCTTCGATCCATCGCAATGCATCGTCTGCTCGCGCTGCGTGCGTGCATGCGGGGAGCAGCAGGGCACGTTTGCTTTGACGATTGCGGGGCGCGGTTTTGATTCGGTGGTCAGTGCGAGCCAGGGCGAAGACTTTCTCGATTCGGAATGCGTGTCCTGCGGTGCCTGCGTGACGGCGTGTCCGACCAATGCATTGACGGAAAAATCAGTGATCGAGCTGGGCCAAGCCGAGACCAGCACGATCACGACTTGCGCCTATTGCGGCGTTGGATGTTCATTCCGCGCCGAGATGAAGGGCGAGCAGGTCGTCCGCATGGTGCCGAGTGTTGACGGCAAGGCCAATCATGGACACTCCTGCGTAAAAGGGCACTTCGCGTTCGGCTACGCAACGCATGCTGATCGGATCATGACGCCGATGATCCGTGCGAAGATTTCCGACCCGTGGACCGTGGTGTCATGGGACGAGGCATTCGCGCATGTCGCTGCCGAGTTCAAACGCATCCAGTCGCAGTATGGGCGAGATTCGGTTGGCGGCATCACCTCGTCACGTTGCACAAATGAAGAAACCTACCTCGTGCAGAAGCTGGTGCGCGCGGCTTTCCGCAACAACAACGTCGATACCTGCGCCCGGGTTTGCCATTCGCCGACTGGCTACGGGTTGAAGCAAACGCTGGGTGAATCGGCGGGGACGCAGGATTTTGATTCGGTCGTCGATTCCGACGTGATCCTGGTGATCGGCGCGAACCCGACCGATGCGCATCCTGTATTCGCATCGCAGATGAAGCGGCGATTGCGCGAAGGCGCGCGACTGATCGTGATCGATCCGCGTCGGATTGATCTGGTGCGCTCGGCACATGTCGAGGCCGATCATCACCTCGAACTGAAGCCCGGTACCAATGTTGCCGTGTTGACTGCGCTCGCCCATGTGATCGTCGATGAAGGTCTCGCCGACGACGCGTTTATCGCCTTGCGTTGCGACGATGCGGCGTTCGCGAAGTGGCGCACTTTCATCAGCGACGCGCGCCATTCACCGGAAGCCACGCAAGACGTCACCGGCGTTCCCGTAGCAAGGATGCGCGCCGCAGCAAGACTGTTCGCCACTGGCGGCAACGCGGCGATTTACTACGGCCTCGGAGTCACCGAGCACTCGCAAGGATCGACGGCCGTGATGGCAATTGCGAACCTGGCGATGCTGACCGGCAACATCGGACGGCGTGGTGTGGGCGTGAATCCTCTGCGCGGCCAGAATAACGTGCAGGGTTCGTGCGACATGGGTTCATTCCCGCATGAGTTGCCGGGTTATCGGCATGTCTCTGATAGCTCGGTACGCGCACTGTTTGAAGACGAGTGGGGCGTCACCTTGCGCGCCGAGCCGGGGCTGCGCATTCCCAACATGTTCGAGGCCGCGCTCGATGGCGAGTTCAAGGCGCTCTATATCGAAGGCGAGGACATCGCGCAAAGCGATCCGAATACGCAACATGTGACTGCCGCGTTGACGGCGATGGAATGCATCGTTGTGCAGGATCTGTTTCTCAACGAGACGGCGAAATTCACGCATGTGTTCTTGCCGGGTTCGTCGTTCCTGGAAAAGGACGGCACTTTCACCAATGCCGAGCGACGCATTTCGCGCGTGCGAAAAGTGATGGAGCCCAAGGCTGGCCTGGCCGATTGGGAGATCACCCAGCGCATCGCGCAGGCGATGGGCTATCCAATGGACTACACGCATCCGTCGCAGATCATGGATGAAATCGCGCGGCTCACGCCGACTTTCACCGGCGTTAGTTTTGATCGCATCGATGAACTCGGCAGCATCCAGTGGCCGTGCAATGCAGCCGCGCCGGACGGCACGCCCACCATGCATGTCGATGAATTCGTGCGTGAAAAAGGGCAATTCATGCTGACCGAATACGTCGCCACGCGCGAGAAGGTCAATGCGAAATTTCCGCTGCTGCTGACCACCGGACGTATCTTGAGCCAGTACAACGTTGGCGCGCAGACGCGACGTACGGCAAACAACGCGTGGCACGAGGAAGACCGTCTCGACATGCATCCGCATGATGCAGAAACGCGTGGCATCAGCGATGGCGACTGGGTCGGCATCAGCAGCCGCGCCGGCGATACGGTGATGCGCGCGACGATCAGCGATCGCTTGCAACCCGGCGTCGTCTACACGACGTTTCACTTCCCCGGTAGCGGCGCCAACGTGATCACCACCGAGAATTCGGATTGGGCAACCAATTGTCCCGAGTACAAGGTGACGGCTGTTGAAGCCGTAAGGGTCAGTCAGCCTTCGGAATGGCAGCGTCGCCATGAAGCTTTCACTCAGCAGCAGGATGACCTGCTGCCGAAGCGCCGTCGGCGCCGGGATGCAGCGCCGCAATGAGCGGACGCTATGACGACGCGGCCTGTGTGCGCCGCCAGGTGCAGCGCCAGAACGGTGCGATTCGCGAGCGCGTCGCCGACTGGATTGCGACCGAGGTGCCGATCGCGTTGCACTACAACGGCCAACCACATGTGGTGATGATGGCGACGCCGTCGGACCTGGATGACTTCGCACTTGGCTTCAGTCTGAGCGAAGGCATCATTGCAAAGGCTTCCGAGCTGGCGTCGATCAACGTTCGAGAGTTGCTCGAAGGCATGATTGTCGACGTTACTATCCCGATAAAATGCGCTGAGGCGATTGCAACGCGCCAGCGCAACATGACCGGGCAAAGCAGTTGTGGCTTGTGCGGAACGCAGTCGCTGGCTGATGCGGTGCGCCAGCCACCAGCCGTCGGACGTGGCGCAACGATCAACGTTGAATCCTTGCATCGTGCGCTGGCTGCGCTGCCGAACCAACAGCCGATCAATGCGTTGACCGGCGCAACCCATGCAGCCGCTTGGATCGACGACGACGGCGAGATCGTGCTGGTGCGCGAAGACGTTGGACGTCATAACGCGCTCGACAAATTGATCGGCGCGATGGTTCGCGATGGAATCAACGTCGGCAGTGGCGCCGTCATCATCAGCAGTCGTGCGAGCTATGAAATGGTGCAGAAGGCGGCAACGGCCGGCATCAGCATCGTGGTGGCGATTTCGGCCGCCACCGCTTTGGCCATCCAGATGGCCGAAACGACCGGTGTGACCCTGATCGGTTACGCACGCAAAGATCGGCACGTGATCTACACGCATCCGCAACGGCTGCAGTCTGCTGCTGCAATGAGTGCAACGCTGTGATCGATCCCAGTGGTAGCGGCGAGCGGTTGGTCCAGATGGCCAACGACATTGCCGACTATTTCGTGTCGGAACCGGATCACGAACTGGCCATTGTGGGCATGGTTCTGCATTTGGAACGCTTCTGGGAACCACGCATGCTCGCTCGCATTTGCGCCATATATGCCGATGGCGCGGCCGGCTTGAACGTGCTGGCACGCGCGGCGGTGTCGCAACTTGCCGACTCACGGACTGCGCGCTGAGTAGCGCGTTTTTCGGCCAAACCTGAGCGTGGTTGGCGACCACGTCGGTGGCTCAGCGAGTGCGCACGTCCGCTGGATGTTCGTTCGTCTTCTCACTCACGTGTTGGTCCCCGGCATATTGGCAACGCATTTCTCGATCGTGTCGCGCTGTGCCCCTTGGTGGACTGTCGTCGCTTCTAACTGGTGGCTTTCGCCAGATTTGTAAAGCGTTTCGCCGGGCTGCCGCCCGCCGCCCCACCTTTCTCCTCGCAGAGAAACGTGGGCCAAAGATGCGCCCTCGGCGGGTCGGTCGTGCGATGAAGCCGCACGACTACGCGAGCTGGCTACGGGGTTCGCTGAAGGCGCATCCCTGCACCTGCAGCGAACTGGCCGAATCCATTCGGCCACCCTGCGGGCGCTTCCTTCGCCAACTCGCCTCCCCGAATCGGTAGGTAGGTCAAAGGCACGCAGCGTTGCTGCGTTGTACGCCGCCAGCGGCGGATGCTTCGTCTTCTGACCCACCCGCCCGTTCCTGTCGGCAAGTGCTGGACGGATCAGCCGCTTGCGGGACGCGCTGGGAGCGCGTCTTCGGCTGCGGCACAGGATGTGCCTTCAGCCGAACCCGGCCAGTGCTTGCG
>JBBSTF010000102.1:0-5044 GCA_038236135.1 Lysobacterales bacterium | reverse complement strand
GACACGTCTTGAAAAGCATTATCAGGAAACCGTCGTGCCGCAGCTCATGGAGCGCTTCGGCTACAAGAACGTGATGCAGGTTCCACGCCTGACCAAGATCACGCTCAACATGGGCGTCGGTGAGGCAGTCGGCAACAAGAAAATCCTCGAGAACGCGGCTGCCGAAATGGGCAAGATCGCCGGACAGAAAGCGATCATCACGCTGTCGAAGAAGTCGATCGCTACGTTCAAGATTCGCGACAACTGGCCGATCGGCTGCAAGGTCACGTTGCGCCGCCGGACCATGTTCGAGTTCTTTGATCGCCTGGTGAACGTGTCGCTGCCCCGCGTGCGTGACTTCCGTGGCGTATCGGCGCGTTCATTCGACGGCCGTGGAAACTTCAACATGGGCGTCAAGGAACAGATCATCTTCCCGGAAATCGAATTCGACCAGGTCGACGCGATGCGCGGCATGGACATCGCGATCACCACCAGCGCACGTACCAACGAAGAAGCGAAAGCCTTGCTTGACGGCTTTGGCTTCCCGTTCCGCACTTAATCAGGCGACGACTTCATGGCAAAGAAATCAATGGTCAACCGCGATATCAAGCGGACCAAGCTGGTCAAGAAGTACGCCGCCACGCGCGACGCACTGAAGGAAATCGTCAGCAGTCAGACTGCATCGTACGAAGAAAAGCTGGATGCATCTGAAAAGTTGCAGAAGCTGCCTCGCGACTCGAGTCCCTCGCGCCAACGTAGCCGTTGTGCACTGTCGGGTCGTCCACGCGGTGTCTATCGGAAGTTCGGTTTGGGCCGCAACAAGCTTCGTGAAGCAACGATGCGCGGCGACGTGCCAGGCCTGCGCAAGGCCAGCTGGTAAGTCGTCGGATATCGGTGCCACTACAGGAATTTATTTATGAGCATGACTGATCCCATCGCCGACATGTTTACGCGCATTCGCAATGCGCAGGCATCCGGCAAGCGTTCCGTTTCAATGCCTTCGTCGCGAGTGAAAGTCTCGCTGGCGGAGTTGCTGAAGGCAGAAGGCTATGTCTCCGATTTCCAGGTCAACGCAATCGAGAACAACAAGCACGTTCTGCAGATTGCGCTGAAGTATTACGACGGCAAGCCTGTCATCGAGCGCTTGCAGCGCATCAGCCGTTCCGGTCTGCGCGTGTATCGCGGCAAGACCGAACTGCCGAAGGTGCTGGGCGGCCTTGGCGTCTCCATCGTGTCCACGTCCGCCGGCATCATGACCGATGTCGAAGCGCGCAAGCAGGGCGTCGGTGGCGAAGTCATCGGCCTCGTGGCCTGATCAATCCAGGAGTTACCCATGTCACGCGTCGCAAAGAAACCAGTTGTTGTTCCCAAAGGTGTCGAGGTCAAGGCGGAAGCCGGCCTGGTTACCGTGAAGGGACCCAAGGGCACTCTGACCCAGAAATCGCTGCCAGGCGTTGATGTCGTCATCGAAGATGGCGAAATCCGCATGAGCGCGAGCAATCCGGACAACGTGAAGATGGCCGGTACCAACCGGGCGCTGATCAACAGCATGGTCATTGGCGTTACTGAAGGCTATTCGCGCAAGCTTGAGTTGGTTGGGGTCGGCTACCGTGCTGCCTTGCAAGGCAAGGATTTGAACCTGTCCCTGGGTTTTTCGCATCCCGTCGTGTTCAAGGCGCCGGAAGGCATCACCTTGGAAGTGCCGACCCAGACTGAAATCTGGATTCGCGGCTCTGACAAACAAAGCGTCGGTCAGGTCGCCGCAAAAATTCGCGGTTTCCGTCCACCGGAACCGTACAAGGGCAAGGGTGTCCGCTATTCGGGCGAGAAGATCACCATCAAGGAAGCCAAGAAGGCCTAATTCGGGCACTTCAGCTTTCCGGAGCAAATCACGTGAGCATCAAGAACAATTCCAGACTGCGCCGCGCCAAGACGACGCGCATGCATATCCGCAAGCTCGGTGTCATGCGCTTGAGCGTGCATCGCAGCGGCAAGCATTTGTATGCCCAGCTGATGTCGCCCAATGGCGACCAGGTGCTGGCTTCTGCGTCGACGTTGCAGAAATCGGTCGCTGAAGGCCTTGAGGGCACCAAGAACAAGGCGGCAGCGGCTGCGGTCGGCAAGGCAATTGCCGAGCGAGCTATCGCCGCTGGCGTTACGTCGGTTGCTTTCGACCGATCCGGCTTCAAATATCATGGTCGCATCCAGGCGCTGGCTGATGCCGCGCGCGAGGCTGGCCTGAAGTTCTGATTCAAGAAGCATTTGACCGGTTCGCGGCGTTGGTCGCGATCCGGGCGTTTCGACCAGTTTCATACAACTACAAGCGGCAAATGCCGCAAGCAAAAGTCCGGATCACCTTTGTGTGGGCGGCAGGAGACAAACGATGTCAGGTAATGATCGCGAAAGTGCAGACGGCCTCCTCGAGAAGCTGATTGCAGTCAATCGAGTCGCAAAGACCGTCAAGGGCGGCCGCCAGATGAGCTTCACTGCTTTGACGGTAGTTGGCGATGGCGACGGCAAGGTCGGCTTCGGCTATGGCAAGGCGCGTGAAGTGCCGATCGCCATTCAGAAGGCGATGGAGCGTGCCCGCAAGGCGATGGTCCATGTCGACCTGAAGCAGGGCACTTTGTATCACCCGGTCAAGGCACACCATGGCGCCGCCAAGGTGTATATGCAGCCGGCTTCCGAAGGTACTGGCGTGATTGCTGGTGGTGCGATGCGCGCCGTCCTTGAAGTCGTTGGCGTCAAGGACGTGCTTGCCAAGGCGGTTGGGTCGCGAAACCCGATCAACCTGGTGCGCGCGACAATCAATGGCCTGACTTCCATGGCATCGCCCGAGCGTATCGCGGCCAAGCGTGGAAAGTCCGTGGACGAGGTGCTCGGCAATGGCTGATCAGAAGATGGTTCGCGTCAAGCTCATCAAGAGCACCAACGGTTGCCAGGAACGGCATCGCCTCAGCGTGCGCGCCCTGGGACTTCGAAAGATCAACGATGTACGCGAACTGAAGGATTCGCCCTCCGTGCGGGGCCTGATCGCCAAGGTCTATTACCTGGTCCGCGTTGAATCGGACGCGTAAGCGTCGACTGTCAAAGGAATCACTATGCGTCTTAATACTCTCAAGCCTGCTGATGGTGCCCGCAAAGAGCGAACCCGTGTCGGTCGTGGCATTGGTTCGGGTCTCGGCAAGACTGCTGGCCGCGGTCACAAGGGCTCGTTTGCCCGCTCCGGCAAGGGCAAGATCAAGGCTGGCTTCGAAGGCGGCCAGATGCCGTTGCAGCGTCGTTTGCCGAAGATCGGCTTTCGTTCGCGCACCAAGCATCACGTCAGCGAAGTGCTTCTGTACAAGCTCGATGCACTGAATCTGGAGTCGATCGACTTCGCCGCGCTGAAGGCTGCAGGTTTGGTCGAGAACCGTGCCCTGCGCGCGAAGATCGTGAAGAAAGGTGAAGTCACCCGCGCCATCAAGTTGACCGGTGTTGCGACGACCGCTGGCGCCAAAGCGGCGATCGAAGCGGCCGGCGGCAGCGTGGAGTAACTGGTGGCCGCCTCGCAATCCAGCGCACTTGCCTCAATGGGCAAGTTGACCGAGCTCAAGCAGCGCCTCACGTTTGTCGTGCTCGCGCTGGTTGTCTATCGGTTCGGGTCGTTCATCCCGGTGCCTGGGGTTGATCCGGAAGCAATGTCGCGCTTGATCCAGAGCGGCGGCGGCTTGTTGGATATGTTCAATATGTTCTCGGGCGGCGCGTTGTCGCGCTTCTCGCTGTTTGCACTCGGCGTGATTCCGTATATTTCGGCGTCGATTGTCGTGCAGATGTTTTCGTCGGTGCTGCCGAGTCTGATTGCGCTGAAGAAAGAAGGGGAGTCGGGTCGTCGCAAGCTGACCACGTACACGCGTATCGGTACTGTTGGGTTGGCAATCTTCCAGTCGTTCGGTGTCGCAACGATGTTGCAGACCCAGCAGGCTGTCGTTTACAGCCCGGGCCCTGGCTTCGTGTTTACAACCGTTGTGGGCCTGACTGCTGGCACGCTGTTCCTGATGTGGCTGGGCGAGCAGATCACCGAGCGTGGTATCGGCAACGGTATTTCACTGATCATTTTCGCGGGAATTGTCGCCGGACTGCCGGCCGCTGTTGTCCACACGCTGGGTATGGCGCAGAGCGGCGAGCTGGATTGGATCAAGGTTTTGCTGGTCTTGATGGTTGTCCTCGCGGTGACTTATTTTGTCGTCTTCGTGGAAAGTGGACAACGCCGCATCACGGTCAACTACGCAAGACGGCAGGGCGGCGCTGGCAAGGCGTACCAGAACCAGACTTCGCACCTGCCCCTGAAGATCAACATGGCGGGCGTTATTCCGGCGATTTTTGCATCCTCGCTGATTCTGTTCCCGGCAACGATAGCGGCTTGGTTCACCGGCTCGTCCGATGTGCGTTGGGTACAGAACCTGACCCAGTCACTGGGCCCGGGTGAGCCATTGCACATGATCATCTTTGGCTTGTTGATTGCCATCTTCGCGTTCTTCTACACGGCGCTGGTGTTCAATTCGCAGGAAACCGCTGACAACCTCAAGCGCTCGGGAGCTCTGATTCCTGGCATCCGACCAGGCAAGGCGACTGCCGACTACATCGAAGGCGTGTTGACGCGCCTGACTGGTGCTGGAGCGCTCTACCTTGTCGCGGTCTGTCTCATTCCGGACATCCTGCGCAACGCGTGGCACGTACCGTTCTACTTTGGCGGTACTTCGCTACTGATCGTGGTCGTGGTGGTCATGGATTTCATCGCACAGATCCAGGCGCATCTGGTCTCGCATCAGTACGACAGCCTGCTCAAGAAGGCGAATCTGCGCGGTCGGTGATAGCTCGAAGGCCACGCCGACGCAACGCGTCCAGGCGGGGTCCAGTTCCAAATGGTTCGTCCCATGCTTCCATTGAGGTACCGGGGCGGTTTATACTAGTAAGTTCACTGCGCCATTCTGGTGTGGTAGGCGTTTCGGAGACAGCAAGGCATGGCGCGCATCGCGGGAGTTAATCTGCCAGTCCACAAGCATGTGTGGGTCGGACTGCAAGG
>JBBSTF010000101.1:0-5175 GCA_038236135.1 Lysobacterales bacterium | reverse complement strand
TGCGCTGACGCCACTGCATAGCCCGACCCATTGAGGGTCAGCCCAACAATGAGTAAAAGCCGCAACAGAATGGACCAGACAGACATGGTGTCTACGATACTGCACACGTGTTATGAATTTGTCTGCGCCATACCGTACTCCTTGGCGGCGGTCACCAGATCACCGGTCGCCTCCAAAGGAATTACCTGCGGGCGTGGCCGGGCTGGTCTTCAACCGAGTCAGTGTGCAGCTGTTGCGGGGGTTACGAAGCGCCATAGGGTGATCCCACGGGCTCGTGTCTGTCATCAACTCAAGGGATGGAAATGACGGGGCAACGTTCAAACATGGCGCCAGTTTCTCCCACCTGCCATTTGCAGTCGCTCGCCGGCTGTGCAATCGAGTCACTTAACAGCGACTGCTTCTGCGTCACGCTCGACAAAACAGCACTGCGTAACGCTTTGCAGTTGCAGCTGGCGAAGCCGGATCTATTCGAATTGATCGAGGCACGCTGCCCGCACCTGTTTGCCGCCAATCCGGTGTTCATTACCTCGGCGCATCGCGAACGCATGGCGGAAATCGTTCGCACGGTCACTTCAGTCGTGGCGCTACCGGCGTATCGGGAAACCGTATTGGCCTCGGCACCCGATATCGCCCGTCATGATCCCGGTGGCGCCATCGGTGTCTTCTTTGGCTACGATTTCCACGTCACCGAAGGCGGACTTGGCCTGATCGAGATCAATAGCAATGCCGGCGGTGCGATGCTCAGCATCGCGCTGGCGCGGGCGCAACGTGCCTGTTGCACGCCGCTGGACGCCATGATCCCCGCGGCAGCGGCGATGGAAAACGATATCGTCGACATGTTTCGGAGCGAATGGCAGTTGAGCAAGCGCAGTGGACCCCTGCGCTGCATCGCCATCGTCGACGAGGCGCCGCATGACCAATATCTGTATCCAGACGTCCTGCTGTTCCAGGATCTTTTCCGGCGCCATGGTTTCGAGGCCATTATCGCCGATCCTTCGGAATTGTCGCTGCGTGATGGTGTGCTCCGGCACGGTCAAACAATCGTGGACCTGGTCTATAACCGGTTGACCGACTTTTATCTGCACGAGCCCGCCAATGCGGTCCTGCGCGAAGCCTACCTGCAGCACGCCGTGGTATTGACGCCAAATCCCCAAGCGCACGCGCTGTACGCCAACAAACGCAACCTGGCGCTGTTGAGCGACGACCGGCAACTGCAGACGCTGGGCGTACCAGCGTCAAGTTGCGACATTTTGTTGGCCGGGATTCCGGCCACCGAGCGCGTCGACCCGGCCCACGCTGAGCGATTATGGTCCGAGCGGCGGGGCCTGTTCTTCAAGCCGGCAATGGGTTTCGGCAGCCGTGCCGCCTATCGCGGGGACAAGCTCACCCGGCGGGTCTGGCAGGAGATTCTTGCGGGCGACTATGTGGCCCAGGCAATCGTCGCACCGGGAGAACGCGTCATCTCCAGCCAGTCGCCGCCGCAGACGCTGAAGTTCGATGTGCGCAACTACGTATACGAAGGCCAGGTGCAATGGCTGGCGGCACGGCTTTATCAGGGCCAGACCACCAACTTCCGCACGCTAGGTGGCGGCTTTGCGCCGGTCTACGTCCATTCGCAGATCGTCATGACTGACGCGTCAATTGGGGCCGAGAGGATTGGCGAAGAATGAACTTGGCTCATTCGGGTGATGACAGAATTCTTTGAACGTCATTGAATCGGACGACGGTGAAGTAGGCGTGGTGTTTCCATCAAAGATGGAAGTTAACTCGTGACGGAAGTCCCTGCAATACGCGGCAATTCGATCAAATCGGTTTGCAGCCACGAAAACGTTCGGCGCGCTTTACGAGATTGACCATGTGCTCCGCGGCATGGATCGTCAGCGGGTGTCGCGTGAAACCATCACGTGGCGTGATGAAGGCCGCAATGTCGAGGGCCAGTTCAAGTTGGTGCACGTTTGCGGTGACAAGCAGTGATGTCACCAGATTCTCCAAGGCGATTATGCAGCTGTGCAGTGCCTTCAATTCCGCCTCGGTCATCGCGGGCGCTGAAATGGCCTCGTCGGTCGATCCGGCTTCACCTGCGCGCCGCTAGCCCCCGCACCGCCTTCGTTATCCCGCCTGGCCAACGAGCGTTGGCGCTGCAGCGGAGCAGTTTCAGGTTCTTGGCTTTCGCGCGTCATAAAGCCGCTTCTATGACTCACATCGCGACTCACTAATCTGCTGGATTCAACTGGATACCTGAAGACCACTTCGGACGCTATCTGTTGATACAGAAGGGTTCCATTAGTAGTTTGGACTTGGCTGGACTTCGTTGGATGCTTATGTGGTGGGCCCACCAGGACTTGAACCTGGAACCTACGAATTATGAGTTCGCTGCTCTAACCAATTGAGCTATAGGCCCGCAGACGGAATTGTAGCGTTGCAAACGAAGAACCCGCCGACTGGCGGGTTCTTTGCATCGAAACTTCGATTCGCTTACTCGATGTCGAGGAAGCTGCGCAGCGTTTCCGAACGCGACGGATGGCGCAGCTTGCGCAACGCCTTGGCTTCGATCTGGCGGATGCGCTCGCGGGTGACGTCGAACTGCTTGCCGACTTCTTCCAGCGTGTGATCGGTGTTCATGTCGATGCCGAAGCGCATGCGCAGCACCTTGGCTTCGCGCGGGGTCAGCCCGGCCAGCACGTCACGCACGGTTTCGGTGAGGTTGATGTTGGTGGTGGCTTCGACCGGGGACTCGACATTGGTGTCCTCGATGAAGTCGCCGAGGTGGGAATCCTCGTCGTCGCCGATCGGCGTCTCCATCGAGATCGGTTCCTTGGCGATCTTCATGACCTTGCGGATCTTGTCCTCGGGCATGTCCATTTCTTTCGCCAGTTCTTCCGGCGTCGCCTCGCGGCCGTACTGCTGCAGCATCTGCCGGCTGATGCGGTTGAGCTTGTTGATCGTCTCGATCATGTGCACCGGGATGCGAATGGTGCGCGCCTGGTCGGCGATGGAACGGGTGATCGCCTGGCGGATCCACCACGTGGCATAGGTGGAGAACTTGTAGCCACGGCGATATTCGAACTTGTCGACCGCCTTCATCAGGCCGATGTTGCCTTCCTGGATCAGGTCGAGGAACTGCAGGCCACGGTTGGTGTACTTCTTGGCGATGGAGATCACCAGGCGCAGGTTGGCTTCGACCATTTCCTTCTTGGCCTTGCGCGCCTTGGCTTCGCCATAGGCCATGACCCGGTTGATTTCCTTGAGGTCGGCCAGGGTCACGCCCATCGATTTTTCGATGGCGATCGTGGCTTCCTGCTCGGCGATGATGTCGTCCTTGACCTCGCGCAGGGCCGAGCCCCACTTCTGCTTGCGCTTGAGCAATTCGTCGACCCAACCCAGGTTGGTCTGGTTGCCGTCCCACGCCTTGATGAAATCCTTGCGCGGCATGCGCGCCACGCGGGTGGACAGCTCCAGGATGCGGCGCTCGCGCTCCTTGATCTTGCCCACAACCTCACGCAACTGGCGCACCAGGGTGTCGGTCAATGCCAGCGGCAATTTGAAGCCCAGGAAGATCTCGGCGATGTCCTCGCGCGCCTTCAGTGCCGGCTTGGCCGTCGCTCCGCCCTTGGCATAGGCCTTCTGGAAGCGTGCGAAGGCCGCGCCCATGGCTTCCATGCGCGCGGCGACTTCCAGCGGATCCGGGCCGGTCGGGCCTGCCTCTTCCTCGGCCTCTTCTTCCTCGTCGTCGCCGTCTTCTTCCTCGCCGTTCTCGGCGGCCTCCAGCGCCGCAGCAACCGCCGCGGCCGCCTCCAGCTTGGCTTCTTCAGCGGCAGCAAGTTCCTCTTCGGTGGCAACGAACCCAACCACGATCTCGGCCAGGCGCTTCTTGCCCGCCTTGTGCACTTCATAGTCTTCAAGCAGTTGCTGCGCCGATGCCGGGAAGGTCGCCAGCGCGGTGGCCATCTGCAGCAGGCCTTCCTCGATGCGTTTTGCAATGGCGATTTCGCCCTCGCGGGTCAGCAGCTCGACCGTGCCCATCTCGCGCATGTACATGCGCACCGGATCGGTGGTGCGGCCACCCTCGGAGTCCATCGAGGTCAGCGCGGCAGCGGCTTCTTCGGCGGCGGTGTCGTCGACTTCGCGGCCGCTGGCGGACTGGCCGGCCAGCAGCAGGGTCTCGGCATCCGGCGCAACCTCGTGCACCTCGATACCCATGCCGTTGATCATGCCGATGATGTCTTCGATCTGCTCCGGGTCGACCATGTCGTCGGGCAGGTGGTCGTTGACTTCGGCGTAAGTCAGGTAGCCCTGTTCCAGACCCTTGCTGATCAGGATCTTGATGTCGGACTGCGGGGCTGTCTGCCGTTCATTTGCCATGGATCGGACTACCGTATTAAGTGACGCAAAGGGAACCCGGCATTATACCAGCGGTGCCGGGCCTTGGCTTGCGATGTCGCTGAACGCGCCGCCGCGCCAATAAGCCCGGCGACGTCGGCCATATTGTTGCTCGACGCATCGATAGCGTAACGGGGCGCAATCAGGGTGATTTCAGGGGCGTAGCAGGAAGCTCACGGGACCGTCATTGACCAGGCTGATCACCATATGGGTACCGAAGCGCCCGGTTTCCACCCCTGGGGGATGAATCCGTCGGCAATGTTCGACCAGCCTGTTGAAGCCGAGTTGCGCCTCGGCCGGCGCCGCGGCGGTGCTGAAGCTGGGCCGCATGCCGCTACGGGTATCCGCGGCGAGGGTGAACTGACTGACCAACAGCAGGCCACCAGCGGTATCGGTGAGAGAGCGGTTCATCTTGCCGGCGTCGTCAGCGAACACCCGGTAACCGAGCAATCGTTGCGCCATCCGCGCGATCTGCGCTTCGCTGTCGCCCGGCTCCACGGCCACCAGCGCCAGCAGGCCGGCGCCAATCGCGCCGACCACGGCAGCGTCCACTGACACCGTGGCTTCTGTGACGCGTTGGATCAGGGCAAGCATCAGGCATTGTAGGAGCGGGCCATGCCCGCGATCCATGCACCGCACGCGCATCGCGCCATGGGGCGCTCCTACAATGGAACAGATGACCAACTTTGCCGCTGCCCTGCTGTATGCGCTGGCCTGGAGCCTGGCCCGGCTGCCGTGGCCGTGTCTGTGCAGGTTGGCGAACGCGATCGCCGACTGGTGGATCCGGGTTGATGC
>JBBSTF010000100.1:0-5316 GCA_038236135.1 Lysobacterales bacterium | reverse complement strand
GGGGGTCGTCTCAGAAAACGGAAAATAAAGCACGTTAAGCCGGTTGCAGGGGTCGTAGCGACCTGAACTTGCCCACGCCGATCTTGGCGCTGTTGCGCCAGAGGTAATCGCCGGTCAAATTGATGTGCTCCCAGCCCAGCGGCGACAGATACTGCAACAGCGCCTCATCGACGGCATGGCCGTTACCACGCAACGCATGTGTTGCGCGCTCCAGGTAGACCGTGTTCCACAGCACGACGGCCGCCGTCACCAGGTTGAGGCCGCTGGCCCGGTAGCGTTGTTGCTCGAAACTGCGATCACGGATTTCGCCCAAGCGGTTGAAGAACATAGCGCGGGCCAGTGCATTGCGCGCTTCGCCCTTGTTCAGTCCGGCGTGGACACGGCGCCGCAGTTCCACGCTTTGCAGCCAATCGAGGATGAACAGCGTGCGCTCGATGCGCCCCAGCTCGCGCAACGCCACGGCCAGGCCGTTCTGGCGCGGGTAGCTGCCGAGTTTCCTGAGCATCAGCGAGGCCGTCACCGTTCCTTGCTTGATCGATACGGCCAAGCGAAGGATTTCGTCCCAATGGGCGCGGATGTGCTTGATGTTCAGTGTGCCGCCGATCATCGGCTTGAGCGCGTCATAGACAGGTTCGCCCCTGGGGATGTAGAGTTTCGTGTCGCCCAGGTCTCGGATGCGCGGCGCAAAGCGGAAGCCCAAGAGGTGCATCAGTGCAAAAACGTGATCGGTGAAGCCCGCTGTATCGGTGTAGTGTTCCTCGATGCGCAGATCGGATTCGTGGTAAAGCAAGCCATCGAGCACATAGGTCGAGTCGCGCACGCCGACATTGATTACCCTGGTGTGAAACGGCGCGTACTGGTCAGAGATGTGGGTATAGAACGTTCGTCCTGGACTGCTGCCATATTTCGGGTTGATGTGCCCAGTACTCTCGGCCTTGCTGCCGGTTCGGAAGTTCTGGCCGTCTGATGAGGATGTGGTGCCGTCGCCCCAATGCCCGGCGAACGGATGCCGGAGTTGTGCATTGACCAGTTCGGCCAGCGCCGCCCCGTAGGTTTCGTCGCGGGTATGCCAAGCTTGCAGCCAGGCGAGTTTAGCGTAGGTCGTGCCTGGGCAGGACTCGGCCATCTTGGTCAGACCCAGATTGATCGCGTCGGCCAGGATCGTGGTCAGCAGCAGGTTTTTGTCCTTCGCCAGATCCCCCGATTTCAGGTGCGTGAAGTGCCGGGTGAAGCCCGTCCACTCCTCGACTTCGAGCAGCAGTTCGGTGATCTTGACGTGCGGTAGGATCATGGCCGTCTGGTTGATCAACGCCTGCGCTTTGTCGGGCACCGCCCCATCAAGCGGCGTGATCTTCAGGCCCAACTCGGTGATGATGGCGTCGGGTAAGTCCTTGGCCGCTGCCATGCGGTTGACTTTGGCAAGCTGCGCTTCCAGCAGTGTCAGCCGGTCGTTCAGGTACTGGTCGCCGTCGGTGGCCACGGCCAGCGGCAATTCGCTGGACTGCTTGAGGATGGCGAACTTTTCGAGCGGCACCAGGTAGTCATCGAAATCCTTGAACTGACGTGACCCTTGCACCCAGATGTCGCCAGAGCGAAGGGCGTTCTTCAACTCGGAAAGTGCGCATAGTTCGTAGTAGCGCCGATCTATACCGGCCTCGGTCATTACCAACTTCTGCCAACGTGGCTTGATGAAGTTGGTCGGGGCAGAGGCGGGCACCTTGCGGACGTTGTCGGTATTCATGCCGCGCAGCAGTTTGATGGCGTCGAGCACGTCCTTGGCTGCGGGCCGCGCCCGCAGCCTGAGCACGGCGAGGAGTTCCGGTGCGTAGCGGCGCAAGGTGGCGTAACTCTCGCCGATGCGGTGCAGGAAATCGAAGTCATCGGGTTGCGCGAGTTTCTGTGCCTCGGCGACGCTCTCGGCGAAGGCGTCCCAGGATATGACGGCTTCGATGGCGGCGAACGGGTCGCGGCCCGACTGCTTGGCCTCGATCAGCGCTTGACCGATGCGTCCATACAGATGCACTTTGGCGTTGATCGCCTTACCTGATGCCTGGAACTGCTGCTGATGCTTGTTTTTGGCTGTGTTGAACAGTTTCGCCAGGATGCGGTCGTTCAGGTCGATGAGTTCGTCGGTGACGGTGGCCATGCCCTCAATGGCCAGCGCCACAAGGGTAGCGTATCGTCGTTGCGGCTCGAACTTGGCCAGGTCTGCGGGCGTCATCTGGCCGCCCTCTCGGGCAATCTTGAGCAGCCGGTTCTGGTGAACCAGCCGCTCGATGCCGGTCGGCAAGTCGAGGGCCTGCCAGACGTTGAGTCGCTCGATGTGTTCGAGCATGTGGCGGGAATTCGGTTTGACTGGCGATTGGCGCAGCCAGGCCAGCCAAGTCGTCTTGCCGTTGTCGCGGCGTTTCAGTAGGTCGTCGAGGTGGCGGCGATGCACGTCCGACAACGGTTCGGACAGCGCTTCGTAGATATTGCGGTTGGCGCGGGTAATGGCCTCGGCGCTGGCGCGCTCGATGGCGTTGAGCGCAGGCAGGATGATCGACTGCCGCCGCAGATGCTCAATCAAGGCGCTGACCAGCACGATGCCCTTGTCGGTTTGCATGGCCAGCTCGGTCAACGTGTGCACGGACTGCCGGTAGTGGCTCATGGTGAATGCCCGGAAGCCGAACACCGTTTGCAGTTCGACCAGGTGCTCGCGCCGGGTCTGCTCCCGCTGCCCATAGTCGTCCCAACTTTCGACCGGCACTTTGAGCTGCGTCGCCACGATACGCAGCAGGGGCGGAAACGGCCGTTCATCCGTGCCCAGGATGACACCGGGGAATCGCAAGTAGCAAAGTTGAATAGCGAAGCCCAGCCGATTCGCCGGGCCACGGTGCTGTCGGATGATTGACAGATCGGTTTCGCTGAACGTGTAGTAGCGAATGAGATCGTCTTCGGCATCTGGCAATGCCAGTAGGCTTTCGCGCTCTGTAGCGGACAGAATGGACCGACGCGGCATTCTCAGGTTTCCCGCAGGTACTGATACAAGGTTTCACGACTGATCCCGAAGCCTCGGGCGATCAGGGCTTTTGGTTCGCCCTCCACGACGCGCCGTTTCAGTTCGGCAATCTGCTCATCGTTCAATGACTTTTTGCGGCCTCGGTACGCGCCCCGCTGCCGGGCCAACGCAATTCCTTCGCGCTGTCGCTCGCGGATCAGGGTCCGCTCGAACTCGGCAAACGCACCCATCACCGACAGCATTAGGTTTGCCATCGGTGAATCCTCGCCGGTGAAGGCCAAACTTTCCTTGACGAATTCGATGCGCACGCCGCGCTTGGTCAGACTCTGCACGATGCGACGCAAGTCATCTAGGTTGCGTGCCAGCCGATCCATGCTATGTACCACCACGGTATCGCCTTCTCGCACGAAGGCGAGCAGCCTTTCCAGCTCGGGACGTTGAGTGTCCTTGCCGGATGCTTTGTCGGTGAACACCCGCGCCACCAGAACGCCTTCCAACTGCCGTTCTGGGTTCTGATCGAAGCTGCTGACGCGAACGTAACCGATGCGTTGACCGTACAGAGTGCCTCCAAGGGGGAATGTGTCAGGGTGAAATCTATGACTCTTGGCTGATCGTGTCAGTAAATTTAATATGGGATTCTATTCTGACGCAATTTGGGCCTATCCCTGACGTGACGTTAGGGTATAGATCAGATTGACATGTCGCGCGAGGATGCTCGATCAACCTGACGGGAGTGTTTCTCTGGATCGTCTTGCTCTTGAACGCCGACAGACTTGGAGCACCGTCAGCAGCCCAGCAAGCAGTGTCCAGCCTAGGCGCAAGAGATTCAGCAGCTGCATGCTCTGCTCCCCGATTGGAGGTTACACCTTGTGAGCCTATCTTGAACCATCAAGAAGGAGCAACACAATGGGTGAAATCAAACGGGCATCCGATGGACGACGGCTGTTTACGCCAGCATTCAAGCGCGAGCAGATCAGCCGCGTCGGTCGCGGGGAGCTGACGACGGCTGAGCTGATCCGGGAACTCGACGTCCACCCAAGTGTCGTGCGCAACTGGCAACGGCTGGTGCAGCAGGGGGCCGCAGCGGCGGTCGAAGCCGGCGGTGACGTCGTGCCGGCGGTTCTGCTGCGCGAAGCGGAGAAGCGAATCCGCGATTTGGAACGGGCGCTGGGTCGGAAGACGATGGAGGTGGACATCCTCCAAGTGGCTCAGGAGGAGGTAAAAAAAAGACCATCCTACTACGGCATGTCCAAGCGCTGAGGCCGAGCTACCCGAAGGCGGTGATTTGTCGGGTGTTGAAGCTCAGTCGCCAGAGTGCGTACCGCCAGCCGAAGCCACGGCCCAAGTTCTACCAACGCCGCGACGATGGGCGGGTGTTGGAGCAGATCGGCCAAGTGACCCAGCAGCGGGCCAGCTACGGCTACCGTCGAGTGACGGCGCTGATCAATCGGGAGATCAGGTCGATGCCTGGTGGCGCTGGTGTGCCCGTCGTTGGTGCCGGATACAACGTCAAGCGGATTCGTCGGTTGATGCGTCAGCACGCGCTGCAATTGCCGAGCGGTAGTCGGCGCCGAACGGGTCGAGCGCACACAGGGAAGATCGCGCAGTCGGAGTCGGACCGACGCTGGTGTAGCGACGGGTTGGAACTGCATTGCTGGACCGGAGAGAAGGTGCAGGTAGCCTTCGCCTTGGACTGTTGTGATCGGGAGGTGCTTGCTCACGTGGCCTGTATCGGGTCGCTGGCAGGAGTCGATATTCGGGCGTTGATGCGCCGAGCGGTGGCGCATCGATTCGGCTCGTCGCCAACAGGCGGCCTGCGAGCCGAGCATCCGATAGAGTGGCTGAGCGACAACGGCTCGATGTACACCGCGACCGAGACGTTGATCACAGCGGAGCGACTGAACCTGGTGCCAATCACGACCCCGGTATGTAGCCCACAGTCGAACGGCATGAGCGAGGCGCTGGTGAACACGATCAAGCGAGACTACGCCGAATGTACGGCGTTGGCTGATGGCGCGGAGGTGTTACGGCTGTTGCCCTATTGGATCGACGACTACAATACGGTCGCCCCTCATTCCGCGCTGGGCATGAAATCGCCGGTCGAGTTTCGTCAGCAGAGGGCAGAGGTGGAGGTCGAAAAGAGTCAATTCCTGCTCACCAATGTGTAACATGAATTGGGGGGCACAGCATGCAAGCGGAAGGCTACCCGGTCGATGAAGCGCACTTCGAATCCCTCGAAGCGCACTTCGAATCCCTCGAAGCGCACTTCGAATCCCTCGAAGCGCACTTCGAATCCCTCGAAGCGCACTTCGAAT
>JBBSTF010000099.1:0-5428 GCA_038236135.1 Lysobacterales bacterium | reverse complement strand
GCCGCGCTTCTGCGCCAGGCCGGATACGAAATTCATCGCGTCGTTGAACAACGGCACGGTCTTTTCGAGGTTGATGATGTGGATCTTTCCGCGAGCGCCGAAAATATACGGCGCCATGCGCGGGTTCCAGTAACGGGTTTGATGGCCGAAATGGACGCCCGCTTCGAGCATCTGACGCATGGTGACTTGAGGCATGAAAAACTCCAATGTTGGGCAGCATGCGATCATGCGCACGCAATACCCGGGGTTGATTCCTCCACAGATCCCCGGCTGCGACCCTTATGTGGGCACCCCGCAAGCGGTGACGATCTGTGTGTGGATTCGGCACGATTGCCGTTGCGACCAGCGGTTTGCCCGCCAATACGCGATGTCCGCGAACGGGAAATGAAGAAATTTCCGGCCGCGTAACCGTACAATTCTATCCCGGGCGCCAACCGCGCCACAAGCCATACCGAAGAGTTTTATGCCTGTAACGATCAAAACCGCCGAGCAAATCGAGAAAATGCGCGTCGCTGGACGCCTTGCCGCGGAAGTACTGGAAATGCTCGTGCCACATGTGAAAGTGGGCGTCAGCACCGAGCAACTGGATCAGATTGCTTACGACCACATCGTCAATCAGCAGCAAGCGATACCGGCCAACGTCGGCTACAAGGGTTTCACCAAGACCCTGTGCACGTCGGTCAACCATGTCATCTGCCACGGCATTCCGAACCCGAACAAGCTGCTCAAGGATGGCGACATCGTTAACATCGACGTGACCGTGATCCGCGATGGCTGGCATGGCGACACCAGCCGGATGTATTACGTCGGCGAGCCCAGCGTGATGGCGAAACGACTCGTGGAAACCACCCGCGACGCGATGCTGCTCGCCATCGAAAAGGTGAAGCCCGGGGCGACCCTGGGAGATATCGGCAACGCCATCCAGCGTCATGCCGAAGGTGCGGGCTTCTCGGTGGTGCGTGAATACTGCGGCCATGGCATCGGCCAGATCTATCACGAAGATCCGCAGGTACTGCATTACGGTCAGGCCGGTGCTGGAATGAAACTGACCAAAGGAATGGTGTTCACCATCGAACCGATGATCAACGCAGGCAAGCCGTACACGCGGTTGCTGCCGGACGGCTGGACCGTAGTCACCAAGGATCATTCGTTGTCGGCGCAGTGGGAACACACCATTGCCGTCACCGATGATGGCTACGAAATCCTGACGCCGTGGCCGACTGCGGCCTGAGCTGGCTCGCTCTCAAACAAACGAAGTCGCGAGCGGCGGCGTGAACCAAATCGTGCACGACGAGCAGTCTCGCATCGCAGTGCCCAAGTTACGGCGGCTGGGCATGCCGATGCCGCGTTCCGGTGTCGACGCCACCGCGAAGCTGGCCTTGCGCCAGTATCTTGGCGACCACGATCGCGAGCTGGCCGGCGCGTTCCGGCGCGGTGCGCCCACCGCAGAACTGATCGAATCGCGCTCGCAAGCGGTTGCTGGCGTGCTGACCTATTTGTGGCGTGCGCTGCTGGGCGACTTTCCAGTGGCAACGTTGTTCGCGGTTGGTGGGTTTGGTCGTTCCGAATTGTTTCCGGAATCCGACGTTGACCTGCTGGTTGTGGCTGCAGCAAACGCCGACGGCAAGTTGCTGCGCGCCATCGAAACGTTTTTTACGGTGCTTTGGGATCTCGGTCTGAAACCCGGCCACGCCGTGCGCGACTTCGACGCCACGCGGACTCTGTGGCGGGAAGACATCAGCGTTTACACCAATCTACTCGACGCGCGATTCATTGCTGGCGATCCCGACCAAGCCGAAGCGCTGCTCGACGCGCTGCCCGATGCCGGCTACTGGACGCCTTCGCGATTCCTCGAAGGCAAGCGCAAGGAACAGCAAGCGCGCCACAAGCGCTACGGCGGCACCGCCTACAACCTGGAACCGAACATCAAGGAAAGTCCGGGTGGTCTGCGCGACCTGCAACTGGTCGACTGGCTCACCCAGATCATGGCCGGCCGTCTCCAGCCGGTGGCCGCCGATGGATTGATTGATGCGGGTGGACAGGCGGCGTTGGAGTCGGCGCAGGCTGATCTCTATCGCATCCGCTACGCCTTGCACCTGTTGGCGAAACGGCCGGAAGAGCGTCTGGTATTCGATCACCAACGGACGCTCGCGGGCGAACTGGGTTACGACGATGGCGAAGGCAATCTGGCCGTCGAGCAGTTCATGCAAACGTATTTTCGCGCGGCAAGCCGAATCGCGGCGATCAACGACGACGTGTTGAGTCGTTGTGCAGAAGCGCTTGCGCCGCCGGAAGCGCCGCCGGTTTCGCTGGGCGAGGGCATCATCCAGATCGGCAGCGCCATAGAATTTGATGACTTCGGCGTGCCTGCGAGAAAGCCGGAAGCAGTGATTCGCCTGTTCTCGATCGTCGCCAGCAATCCGGACGTCATCGGCTTGCGCGCCGCCGCGAAGCGCGCCGTTCGTCACGCGATGGCCGATCCGGATGTCGACGTCGAGCGGCCTGAAGTGTTCGCGGCGTTTCGGGAGCTGCTGGAAGGTCCGACCGACGCCGCAGTCGCTGCCATCGATGGCTTGGCGAAGCATGGGTTTTTGGCGCGATTGATTCCCGCGTTCGCGCAGGTCAGCGGTCGCATGCAGTACGACCTGTTCCACGTCTACACCGTCGACGAGCACACCTTGCGCGTGCTGTCGTTCATGGCGCGCTTCGCGAGCGACGGTGGCGCGGCGGACTATCCGCTACCGCACAATCTCTTTCCGCGTTTGTCGCAGCCTTCGTTGCTGTTGCTGGCTGGCTTGTTCCATGACATCGCGAAGGGACGCGGTGGCGATCATTCCCTGCTGGGCGAAGAGGACGCACGCGAGTTTTGCCAGCGCCTCGATCTTCCCGAAAGCGATATTGAGCTGGTCGCCTGGCTGGTGCGTTCGCACCTGTTGATGAGCTCGACCGCGCAGCGCCAGGACATCAGTGATCCCGATGTCGTGCGCCGGTTCGCGGCGGCAGTTGCCGACTGGGAGCGCTTGACCTACCTGTATTTGTTGACTGTCGCCGACATCAATGGCACCAGTCCAAAACTGTGGAATTCGTGGCGCGATCGACTGCTCTCAGACCTCTATACGGCTACGCGATTCGAATTGCGTGAAACGCGCAGCGAGTTGCCCTTGGCGTCGGATCGCGCGCGCGTCTGTCGTGACAAGGCACGCACCTTGCTGACTGCGCGTGGCATCGATGCGGAAACCATCGAGCGGATCTGGAGCGAGTTCGCCGAACGCAGTTTCCTACGTTATCGCGCAGAGCAGATTGCATGGCAGACCCAAGCCATCGCGACGGCAACCGAGTTGCCTCTGGTACGTATTCGTCCGGTTGGTCCGCGCGGCGCGACCGAAATTTTCATCTACACCAGCGACCGTCACGGTCTGTTCGCGACGGTCACCGCGATGCTCGATCGCTTGCAGATGAACGTGCTCGACGCGCGCATCGTCACCTCGAAACTCGGACGCGCCTTGAACACATTTTTCGTGCTCGACAGCGAAGGTCACACCGTCACCGATCCGGAATTGATTGCCGAAGCCGAACTGCGCATCGCGAACGCGTTGAAGAATCCGCCGCCACAAGGCTTGCGCACCCGCCGCATCATGAGCCGCGCACAACGCCATTTCACCATGTCGCCCCGGATCAGCTTTCGGACCGATGCCAGTGGCACGCGCACGCGATTGGCCTTGGTGTGTTCGGATCGCCCCGGTCTGCTCGCTGCCGTTGCTCATGCTCTGCGGCTGTGTTTCATCACCGTACACGACGCGCGGATTGCGACAATTGGTGAACGCGTCGAGGACTTTTTCGAGCTGACCGACGATGATGGTCGCCTGCTTGATGAAGCCACCGAAGAAAAATTACGCGAGACCTTGATCGCGCAGATTGAAGCCGAATCATTCGATTCGATTCTTTCTCCGCCACCGTCAGCAAATTCCGACGTCTAATGAGTCCCAGCATGTCCGAACATTCAACTCTCCTGCAGCCCCTCATCGATGATGCTTGGGAGCGGCGCGCCAGCTTCGATCCGGCGACCGTCGATGACTCGTTTATCGATAAGCTCAACGAAATCCTCGGCCTGCTTGAGGCCGGCACCCTGCGTGTTGCCGAGCCCGACGGGCAGGACGGTTGGCGGGTCAACCAGTGGCTGAAGAAAGCGGTGCTGCTGTATTTTCGTTGCCACGGCAATCGCGTCGTGACCGGTGGCTCCGCGGCCGCGTTCGACAAGGTGCCGCTGCGCTTTCGCCACGGCGATGAGGCCGAACTTTTGCAACTGGGTGCGCGTGTTGTCCCTGGCGCCTTAGTGCGACGCGGCGCGCACATCGCGGCCGACGTTGTGCTGATGCCGAGCTACGTCAACATTGGCGCTTTTGTCGGCGCGGGGACCATGGTCGATACGTGGGCAACAGTGGGCTCATGCGCGCAAATCGGCTCACATGTCCACATTTCAGGTGGCGTCGGCATCGGTGGTGTACTTGAGCCATTGCAAGCCAACCCCACCATCATCGAAGACAACTGCTTTATCGGCGCACGATCCGAGGTCGTCGAAGGCGTTGTCGTCGAACGTGGCAGCGTGATCGGCATGGGCGTCTTCCTTGGCCAGTCCACCCGCATCTACAACCGCGCCACCGGCGAAACAAGTTACGGCCGCGTCCCCGCCGGCAGCGTCGTCGTCGCCGGTTCGCTGCCGTCTACTGACGGCAGCCACAGCCTCTACGCAGCCATCATCGTCAAGCAGGTTGACGAGCAGACGCGTTCCAAGACCTCCATCAACGACTTGCTGCGCGCCTAGATCGAGGCTTTGCGACTTCTTTTTTTGGCTGTCGCCAGACTGGTCAGGCGTTTCGTCGGGTTGCCCCGCGCGGCTTCATTCTCGTTGGCGATCGCCAGACAGGTCTAGGGTTTCTCGCGCCTGCCGGCGCCGAGTCACAGCTTTTTGCTTGTCGGCTGTTGCCACACGTTACAAGCGTTTCGCCGGGCTGCCGCCCTCCGTTTCGCTGTTGATGGCTGTCGCCAGACTGGTCAAGCGTTTCGCTCGCCTGCCGGCGAGCGACCTACCTTTCTCCTCGCAGAGAAACGTAGGCCAAAGATGCGCCCTTGGCGGGTCGGTCGTGCGGTGAAGCTGCACGACTACGCGAGCTGGCTACGGGGTTCGCTGAAGGCGCATCCCTGCACCTGCAGCGAACTGGCCGAATCCATTCGGCCACCCTTCGGGCTTTCCTGCGCCAACTCGCCTCCCCGAAACGGGATGAAGGTCAACGGCACGCAGCGCCGCTGCGGTGTCCGCCGCTCTGCGGCGGATGCTTCGTCTTTTGACTAACCCGCCCGTTCCTGTCGGCAAGTATTGGACGGATCAGCCGCTTGCGGGACGCGCTGGGAGCGCGGCTTCGGCTGCGGC
>JBBSTF010000098.1:0-5519 GCA_038236135.1 Lysobacterales bacterium | reverse complement strand
CCGGAACTGCTTGATGTCGTCCATCGACACGTCGTAACCGGTCATGTGCAGCAGCGCATACAGCAATGCCGAGCCATGGCCAGCGGACAGCACGAACCGGTCGCGATCGGACCAATTCGGGTTTTTCGGGTTGAACTTGAGGTAGCGCTGCCACAGCACATAGGCCATTGGCGCGGCGCCCAAGGGCAGGCCGGGATGTCCGCTGTCGGCCTTCTGCACCATGTCCACGGCCAAAAAACGCAGGGTGTCGATGCAGCGTTGGTCGAGTTGGGCGTTCATCAAATCAGGCTCCTTGCGAATTTGTTCCTGCGCTGCGCGCAAGGGAAAAGAAGATCAACTGCGCTCGCGGGCATTCGCGGATGCGTGGCCGTCCCGGTGCGCGCGGTAATAACGGATCAGCGCATTGGTGGAACTGTCATGTCCAAGCCCGGCTGCGTCGGTGTCGGCCAACTCGGCCTCGGTGGTCTTGGCCAGTTGCTTGCCGAGCTCCACGCCCCACTGGTCGAAACTGTCGATGTTCCAGATCACGCCCTGCACGAACACGCTGTGCTCGTACAGCGCAACCAGCGCCCCAAGGCTGTGCGGCGTCAAGCGGTCAGCGAGAATCGTCGTGCTGGGGCGATTGCCGTCGAATACGCGATGCGGCACGACCGCCTCGGCCGTGCCCTCGGCGCGCACCGCATCCACATCCGTTCCGAACGCCAGTGCTTCGCCCTGGGCGAACAGGTTCGCCATCAGCAGGTCGTGCTGCGCATCGAATCCGTTCAAGGGCTGGCAGAAACCAATGAAATCGCAGGGCACCAGCCGAGTGCCCTGGTGCAGCAACTGGTAGAACGAATGCTGGCCATTGGTGCCGGGCTCGCCCCAGTAGATCGGGCTGGTCTGCACCTCGATTTGGTTGCCGTCGCGGGTGACGTGCTTGCCATTGCTCTCCATCGTCAGCTGCTGCAGATAGGCCGGGAAACGCTTGAGATATTGTGCGTACGGCAATACCGCGACCGTGTCGGCGCCGAGGAAATCGTTGTTCCAGATCGAGATCAGCCCCATCAATACAGGCAGGTTGCGTTCCAGCGGCGTGTCGTGGAAGTGGGTGTCCATGGCGTGGAAGCCCGACAGCATCTCCCGGAAACGCGCCGGACCGATCGCGATCATGGTCGACAGGCCGACCGCCGAATCCATCGAATATCTTCCGCCGACCCAATCCCAGAACCCGAACATGTTGGCCGGATCGATGCCGAACTCGCGCACCCCGGCCTCGTTGGTCGACACGGCGACAAAGTGCTTGCCGATCGCGGCGTCGTCCTTGAGCGCTTCCAGGCACCACTGGCGCGCATCGCGGGCATTGGTCAGGGTTTCCTGGGTGCCGAACGACTTGGAGCAAACGATGAACAGCGTCTCGGCCGGATCCAGGTCGCGCGTCGCCTCGATGAAATCGGTCGGGTCGACATTTGAGATGAAACGCAGCTGAAGCTCGCGATCGCTGTAGTGACGCAGGGCTTCATAGGCCATTACCGGACCAAGATCCGAGCCGCCGATGCCGATGTTGACGACGTTGCGGATACGCTTGCCCGTGGCGCCGGTCCAGCGTCCGTCGCGCACCTTTTCGGCGAACGCCGACATCCGCTCGAGCACGGCATGGACCTCGGGTACGACATCCACGCCATCCACTTCGATGCGTATGCCAGCCGGGGCGCGCAGGGCGATGTGCAGGGCGGGACGATCTTCGGTCGTGTTGATGCGCGCGCCCGTGAACATTGCCTTGATCGCAGCACGCAGGCCGCACGCCTCGCCCAGCGCCACGAGCAGGTGCAGGGTGTCGTCGTCGACACGCTGCTTGGCGTAATCCAGGTACAGGCCGGCCGCCTCGACGCACAGGCGCGTGCCCCGCTCCGGGTCGGTCGCGAACAGGTCGCGGAGCGAGCGCTCTGCGGTGTTGCTCGCGTGCCGGACCAACGCCTGCCATTGCGGCCGGCTGGTCAACGACAGGGTGGAATCCGCCGCTCCGTTGTCCGCTGCCGGCACGCCGTCCTGCCTGCGCGTTGTGCTCATGCCAGCTGCTTGGCCTTCTCGTTGATACGCTGCATCAGCTGCTGCCAGGATTCGACGAAGGACTGTGCTCCTTCGTGCTGCAGTTGCGCAGCCAACGCATGGACGTCGATGCCGGCTTCGGTGAACGGCTGCAACACGTTCGCCGCATCGTCTGATTCAAGCACGCTATCGACCTCGCCGTGGTCGGCGAATGCACGCAGCGTCTTTTCGGGGATCGTGTCGACCGTTTCCGGCGCCGCCAGTGCAGCGACATACAACGTGTCCGGCGCCTTCGGATCCTTCGCGCTGGTGCTGGCCCACAGCAATCGCTGCGGCTGCGCACCTGCAGCAGCGAGTTTCTGCCAGCGTTCCGACGCCAACAGTTCGCGATACGCGCGATAGGCGTCGCGGCTCACCGCGATCCCCAGCGTGTTGTGCAAATGCTCCGGTGCGGTGTCGGCGATCGCCTTGTCCCAGCGGCTGACGAACAGCGACGCCACCGATGACACCACGGGGTCGCGACCATCCTGGATCCTGCGCTCGATCCCGCGCAGGTAGGCATGCGCGGCGGCGACGTACTGTTCGGTGGAAAACAGCAAGGTGACGTTGATCGGGATGCCGTTGTAGATCGATTCCTCGATCGCTGGCACGCCCTCGGCAGTGCCGGGAATCTTGATATAGAGGTTGTCGCAGCCGGCTTGGGTGTGGAGTCGCCCCGCGGCCGCAATACTGCCGGCGGTGTCGCTGGCCAACAGCGGCGACAGCTCCATCGACACCCAGCCGTCCACGCCATCGCTGGCCTTGTGCGCGGGCTCGAACATCTGCGCAGCGCGGCGCAGGTCCTCCAGCGCCAGCTCGATGAACAATGCCTCGTCCTGAAGCCCGGCTTCAGTCTTCTGCGCGATCGCCGCATCGTAGGCATCGCTGCCGCCGATCGCCTTGTCGAAGATGGTCGGATTGGAGGTCAGGCCGGTGATGCCGTAGTCCTCGATGTAATGCGCCAGAGTGCCGTCGTCGAGCAGGGTCCGGGTGATGTTGTCGAGCCACAAGCTTTGGCCCGTGGCACGAAGTTGTTGCAGAGGATGATTCATGTCGACTCCTTGACGTATGACGGGCGCGACGTCGACGGACGATTGCGCCGCTTCACTGCATTGGATCGCGTGGCCTTGTAGCGGGAGGTGATGGCGGTCGGGGCCGGGCTCAACAAGGTGGGCTCCGTTCCGGCTTCGGATCGTGCCAACCATCTGGCGAGCTGACCAATGCGCGTGCGTCTTCGGGACCCCAGCTGCCGGGCCCATAGGGCCGCACGGGCTCGCCCAGGTCCAGCACCGGATCCACCACCCGCCATGCTTCCTCTACCGCCTCGTCATGTGTGAACAGCGTCGCGTCACCGGTCAGCGCATCACCAAGCAATCGTTCGTAGGGCGACGCATCGCGTATGTGCTGGTGGCGGGCGATCAGCTCCACGTCCTCGCCGCACATGGCCTCGCCAGAACGCTTGACCCGCGCGCCGGTGGCGATCACCACCTCCGGACTGAGGCGGAAACGGAAGTAATTGGAATGTGCTGGCTGCATGCCCTGCGGCTGGTCCTCGTGGAAAATCGCCAACGGCGGGGTTTTCAGGTCCACCGTGACCTCGGTCGCGGTGATTGGCAGGCGCTTGCCCGCGCGGATGTAGAACGGCACCCCGGCCCATCGCCAAGTGTCGATCTCGAGCTTGAGCGCAGCAAAGGTCTCCACATTGGAGTCCTTCGCCACGCCCTCCTCGTCGCGGTAGCCCCGGAACTGCCCGCGTACGACGTTGCCGGCTTCCAGCGGTCGCATCGCCCGGAACAGCCGCAGCTTCTCCGCGTGGATGGCCTCGGCGTCGTCGCCGACCGGAGCATCCATCGCCAGCAGTGCGACAACTTCCAACATATGATTCTGGACCACGTCGCGGATCGCGCCGACGCCGTCGTAGAAACTGCCGCGGCCCTGCACACCGAAATGCTCGGCCATGGTGATCTGCACGTTGTTGACATGATCGCGATTCCAAACCGGCTCCAGGAAGGCGTTGGCGAAACGGAAATACAGCAGGTTGCGCACCGCCTCCTTGCCCAGGTAGTGGTCGATGCGGAAAATCGCCTCCTCGGCGAATACGTCGTGCAAGATCCTGTTCAGCGCACGGGCCGACACCAGGTCGCGACCAAATGGTTTTTCCACGACGACGCGTGCACCGTTGGCACAGGCCGAGCTGCCGAGCGACTGCACCACGTCATCGAACAGCGACGGCGGGATCGCCAGGTAATGCAGGGGGCGGGATACGCCTTCAAGGTCGAGCGCCTGCTTGAGACGCTGGAAGGTGTCGGCATCCTTGTAGTCACCATCGACATAGCGCAACTGCGCGGCCAGTTTGTGGAAAATCGCGTCATCGAAGTTGCCGGCATCCTCCAGACTGTCGCGGACTCGCTCGCGCAGCTGATCGACGTTCCAGCCGGCACGCGCGACGCCGATCACCGGCATGTCCAGCTCACCGGCTCGGACCAGAGCCTGCAGCGCCGGGAAAATTTTCTTGAAGGCCAGGTCGCCGGTGGCCCCAAACAACACGAGCGCATCGGATATGGCAGGGGATGGGGATCGACTCATGGGGCGACTGTGACTCCTGATGCCGAAATCAGATATGACGTTGTCAGCGGCATGACGTGTCGCAACCCACGCCACCGCTTGGCATGCTTACTTGTTTGGCGAAACCGATGTTCCGTGCACGATCCGGCTTGGTGTTCCGCTAGCCGCTGGTGATCAGGATGCCGACCACGTGTCACCGCGATGTGATGGCACCCATGGATTCGCATGTACCAAGGGCTGGTAGCTTCCTGTGTGCCAAAAACAAAAAGGGCCAATGGGATGATCCATTGACCCTTTTGCAATCTTCAGTGGTGCGCCCGGAGAGATTCGAACTCCCGACCCCCAAGTTCGTAGGCGGCAGCAACTCAACGTTGTCAAACGGTACCACCTCGCATTAATCGATGCAATGGCTTTGAATCTAGCTCATAGCGATTCTTTTACTGGCACCGGTTTATTACATCAGTCGCCATATTGTCCCGCCGACGGTGCCCATTGATGTAAGTTTTGGCACAACGTAATATTGGGAATGACCCCCAAGCAACAAGTTTGTATGCCAGCGATCAGTGTCGACCACAAAGCCTTTTTGCTCTTGCCTGAGGCACAGCGATCGGCAGGCACTCAACTACTCAATGACGTTGGCGTTCCAACCAACCTACTGGCTTTGGCGCGGGTGTTGAATCGGCTCGCCCGAGCGGCCGAGTTGGCACCCTTATTCTGGTCCGCGCTGTCAGACAGAGCCATCCTAATCAGTTCCTGGGCGGAACTTGCCCGTGGAGTCACCAGCTCGCATGATCTGGCCAATCACTACGGAGCTCCCCTAAGCCGCAACGATAATGAATCAAATCCCGCGCAGGGTGCCATGGAGGCTTTTCCGCTCTACGCTGCAT
>JBBSTF010000097.1:0-6467 GCA_038236135.1 Lysobacterales bacterium | reverse complement strand
GCCGGCTCGCTGAAACGCAAGCTGGAGCAGGCGACATTGAAAGAAGACAAGGCCGACACGATGGATGGCAAGCCGGCACGGCTGCTGGTGTTCGAGGTTCCACTGAATGCGTCCGCCAAGGACAAGGCGTCGATGAAGGAATACACCGGCAGCCTGAAGGTATGGCTGAATGACGCCGGCATTCCACTCGCCATCGATCAGGAGCAAGTCTTCAGCGGCCGACGCATGTTGATCAGCTTCAAGGGCAGCAGCAGTGAAACCGCGACTTTTCAAAAAGTGGGTGAACGATTGGTCGTCGTCAAGCAGAAACGTGGTCAAACGTTCTCCGGCTTTGGCCAGATGTCGGACAGCACCACAACGACCACGTTGACAATTCAGTAGCGCTATTTGGTCGCCTGATACGCCACCAAGGCGTTTTCGCGCGACGCCTTCAAATCAACCATCGGTGCCGGGTAGCCGGTTCGTTTGAGCAGGCCAGGATCGTCCCAAGGTCGATGTACCAGCGGTGCCGGCACGTCTTTCAATTCCGGAATCCAGCGCCGCACGTACGAGCCTTGCGGATCGAATTTCTCACCCTGCGTCACGGGGTTGAAGATACGGAAATATGGTGAGGCGTCGACGCCACAGCCCGCGGTCCACTGCCAGCCTTGCGAATTGTTGGCAAGGTCAGCATCGACCAGCGTGTCCCAGAACCAGCGCTCGCCGTGATGCCAGTGCTGACGCAGGTTCTTGGTAAGAAAACTGGCGACCAGCATGCGTACGCGGTTGTGCATCCAGCCGGTCGCCCACAGCTCGCGCATTCCCGCGTCGACCATCGGAATGCCTGTGCGACCTTGCTGCCAGCGTTTGAGCGCCGATGCATCGCGGCGATCCCAATGAAACGCGTCGAAGCGCGGATTGAGATTCTGCTTCGGCATCGTCGGAAAGTGATAGAGCAGGTGCTGCGAAAACTCACGCCAGCCGATTTCGCGGAGGTACGACTCAGAGCCTTTCTCGACATCGGCGCGGCGGTCGCCGTTCTGCAAAGCCCATGCAACCTGCTTTGCGGAAATCTCGCCGAAGTGAAGATGTGGCGAGAGACGCGATGTGCCGAGCCGGTCCGGCCGGTCGCGGTCCGTTGGGTAATCGGCGATTGCGGATGACTGGAAATCGGCCAGTGACTCCATCGCGCCGGCTTCCCCTGGTCGCCATGCACTGTGGAACTCCTTGTCCCAGCCGATGCTCGGCTTCAGGTCGAGATCGGCAATCGTGATCTGGTTCTTGATGGGTGGAGTTGCGATCTTCTTGGGTGCAGGCAAGGGTTCCTGCGGATGCAGGCGTGCTCGAACGTTGCGCCAAAACGGCGTGAACACGCGATACGGATCGCCTTGGCCGGTCTCGACCTGCCAAGGTTCGAACAGTAGCGATCCGTTGAAGCTCTCGGTGGTAGTGCCGGCATCACTCAGTGCGGACTTGATCTTCTTGTCGCGCTTGATCGCCGCCGGTTCGTAGAGTCGATTCCAGTAAATCGCATCGACTTTGTACGTCTTGACCAACGCTTGCAGCGATGGCAGCGATTCACCCGCGAGGACAATCAAGTTCGCGCCGCGCTCACGCAAATCCTGGTCGAGCACAGTCAACGAATGATGCAACCACCAGCGGCTGGCCGCCCCCGGTTGCCACGGAGCCTCCTCCTCTGGCGCGTGGATATAGACGCAGATAATCTCGTCGTGGCGCTCCAGCGCAGCCAATAGCGCCGGGTTGTCAGCGAGCCTGAGGTCACGACGAAACCAGACCAGGCCCGTACTCACTTCTTCTTGCCCGGTTCCAACACCTTCTTGAGGAAGTGACCGGTATGCGATGCCTTGGTCTTCGCGACTTTTTCGGGTGGCCCAACTGCGATGATTTTGCCGCCTTTGCCGCCGCCTTCCGGACCGAGATCGATCACCCAGTCCGCGGTCTTGATGACGTCCAGGTTGTGCTCGATCACGACGACTGTGTTGCCATGGTCGGTCAACCGATGCAGCACCTTGAGCAATTGCTCGATGTCGAAAAAATGCAGGCCGGTCGTCGGCTCGTCGAGGATGTACAGCGTGTTGCCGGTGTCGCGTTTGGACAGCTCGCGGGAGAGTTTCACACGTTGTGCTTCGCCGCCAGACAGTGTGGTCGCGCTTTGTCCAAGCTTTATGTAGCTAAGCCCGACATCGACCAGCGTTTCCAGCTTGCGCGAGATTGACGGCACCGGCGCGAACAGTTTTGCCGCGTCCTCGATCGTCATGTCGAGTACGTCCGCAATCGTATGGCCCTTGTAGGTGATGTCCAGCGTTTCGCGGTTATAGCGCTTGCCTTGGCAGACATCGCAAGGCACGTAGACGTCCGGCAGAAAGTGCATTTCCACCTTGATCATGCCGTCACCTTCGCAGGCTTCGCAGCGACCACCTCGTACATTGAAACTGAAACGACCCGGCCCGTAGCCGCGCACCCGTGACTCGGGAACCTGCGCGAACAGATCGCGCAGTGGTGTGAACAATCCCGTGTAGGTCGCGGGGTTCGAACGCGGCGTGCGACCGATCGGACTCTGATCGATGGCAACGACCTTGTCGAACAGTTCGATGCCCTGGATTTCCCGGAACGGTGCAGCCTTGTCGTTCGCGCCGTTGAGTTCTGCAGCGGTGTGTCGATGCAAGGTGTCGTTGATCAGCGTCGATTTTCCCGATCCGGAAACGCCCGTGACGCAGACAAACAACCCGGCGGGAATTTCGAGGTCGACATCCTTCAAGTTATTGCCGCTTGCGCCGAGCAGCTTCAGCATCCGGTCCGGATCGGGTTTGCGCCGCTTCTCAGGCATGGGAATTTCGCGCTTGCCTGACAGGTATTGCCCAGTCAACGATCGCGGCGCTTTCAGGATGTCCTTGAGCTTGCCTTGGGCAACAATTTCGCCACCGTGGACTCCTGCGCCGGGACCGATGTCCACGACGTAATCGGCAAGGCGAATCGCGTCTTCGTCATGCTCGACGACAATGACCGTATTGCCCAGATCGCGCAGTCGCGTCAGCGTTCCAAGCAGACGTTCGTTGTCGCGCTGGTGCAGGCCGATCGATGGCTCATCGAGCACGTACATGACGCCAACCAAACCAGCACCGATCTGGCTGGCCAGACGAATGCGCTGCGCTTCGCCGCCAGACAGCGAATCGGCCTGTCGATCCAGCGTGAGGTAGTCAAGACCCACGTCATCGAGAAAGTGCAGCCGTTCCCGAATCTCCTTGACGATCTTAACGGCGATCTCGCCGCGCCAGCCTGGCATCGTCAGTTGCTCGAAGAACGCCAGCGACTGGTCGATGGGCAAGGCGCTGATACTGGGCAGATTGCGATCTGTCACAAATACATTTCGCGCGCTGCGATTCAAGCGCTGGCCGCTACATTCCGGGCACGGCTGGTTGTTGATGTATTTGGAAAGCTCTTCGCGCACCGCCGCCGATTCGGTTTCGCGGTAGCGGCGTTCAAGATTGTTGACGATGCCTTCAAAGCGATGCTTTCGCGTCACCGTGCCACCGGAATCGTTGACGTAGCGGAACGAAATCGCCTCGGTACCTGATCCGTACAACACCTTGTCGCGATTCGCCTTGGACAGCTCATTCCACGGTTCTTCGATGTCGAATTTATAGTGCTTTCCGAGCGCGCCAATCATCTGGAAGTAATAGTTGGTGCGTCGATCCCAGCCGCGGATCGCCCCACGCGCAAGACTCTTCTCTGGATGGCCAACGATGCGCACCGGATCGAAAAACTGGGTGATGCCGAGGCCGTCGCATTTGGGACACGCGCCGACCGGCGAGTTGAACGAAAACAGGCGTGGTTCCAGCTCCGGCAACGAGTAGTCGCAGATCGAACACGAGTAGCGCGACGAGAACAGCGACTGCGGCGCTTTGGGATCATCGAGATTGGCGAGGATCACCAAGCCATCACCGAGACGCAACGCCGTTTCGAACGACTCGGCCAATCGTTGTTTGATGTCGTCCTTGGGGCGGAAGCGATCAACGACCACTTCGATGGTGTGCTTCTGGCGCAGCGTCAGCGGCGGCACGGCATCCAGTTCGTGCACCACGCCGTCGACGCGCGCACGGATGAAGCCTTGCGAACGCAACTGGTCGAACACCTGGACGTGCTCGCCCTTGCGCTCGCGGATGACTGGCGCCAGTAGCATGTAGCGCTTGTCGGCATCGAGCGCCAACGTCGCATCGACCATCTGGCTGATTGTCTGTGCTTCCAGTGGCGTGCCGTGATCGGGGCAGCGCGGCGTGCCGACGCGCGCATAGAGCAGCCGCAGGTAGTCGTGGATTTCGGTGATGGTGCCGACCGTCGAGCGCGGATTGTGCGAGGTCGATTTCTGCTCGATCGAGATCGCCGGCGACAAACCCTCGATGTGATCGACATCGGGCTTTTCCATGATCGACAGAAACTGGCGCGCGTAAGCTGACAGCGACTCAACGTAACGTCGCTGGCCTTCCGCGTAGATCGTGTCGAACGCCAGCGACGATTTGCCCGACCCGGACAAACCCGTGATCACGATCAGGCTGTCCCTCGGCAGGTCGAGGTCAATGTTCTTGAGATTATGGGTGCGCGCACCGCGAATGCGGATGGTGTCCAGAGGCATGGAAACGATGATTCCGATTCGGGGCGAACGCCACTATATCGGGGCCACCTGACTCCACTTCAACCGCCGCCGATCGCTATGATGGCGGCCCTTTTGCCAAACCGAGTGACCCTTGTCCGAATCGCGCTCAGTCGATATCGCCATCGTCGGCGCCGGTGCATCTGGCGTAATGGTCGCTGTGCAGATTGTTCGCCAATCCCGAGCCGCTGGCGTCGCGATGCCTTCGGTGTTGCTGATTGATGGAGACCGCCAACCCGGTCGCGGCGTCGCCTATGGCACGGCGCGAGAGGAGCATGTACTCAATGTCCCGGCCTCCGGGATGAGTGCGTTCCCCGACCAGTTGAACCACTTTGTCGACTGGCTGGTTGAGCACGGTGAGAAGGAAGCCGGTTTGGGTCATCGTTTCCTGCCTCGGCGCGTGTACGGCCAGTACCTTGAGGCACAACTGGCGCAAGCGACCCAGTGTGGCGTCGAGATGCTCCGTGACCGCGTCGTCGATATCGCTGATGTGGCGCCGTATCGGATCGGCCTCGCCAGCGGACGCAACGTCGCCGCAAAATCGGTCATCCTGGCCATCGGAAACAGTCCTCACGCATTGCCAGTTCGGCACGATGGCGTCCGGGTAGTCGAAGGCTGGGACGATGAAGCGTTGGGATTGATTCCCATCGATGATGACATCGCCATCGTCGGTGCCGGGTTGAGCATGGTCGATGCCGCATTGACCCTTTCAGCGAATGGTCATCGTGGCCGCATCGAAGTGTTTTCGCGGCATGGTCTGGCACCGCTTGGTCATGACGACGCTCACGATATCGCCGATATCGACGTGGATGCCTTGGTCGCACTTCCGCTACGTCAGCGCCTGCATCAGCTACGGCAAGTCATCGCCGCAAACCCGCATTGGCACTGGCAAGCCGTCATGCGCAGCTTGCGCGCACCAGGACAGCGCCTGTGGCAAAGCCTCAGCGCATCAGACCAGCAACGCTTTCTGCGCCACGTGGTGCGCTACTGGGACATTCACAGGCATCGAATCGCTCCGCACGTTGCAGCGACGCTGGACGCGATGCGTCAGTCCGGACAACTCATTCTTCACGCAGGTCGGCCACTGGCATTGCGCCAGATCGACGGTCGAATCGAGGTGGATTTTGTGACCCGCCATGAGACTCGCGTTATGCGTGTTCGAGTCGATTGCGTCATCAATGCAACAGGACTGGAGACCCATCTCGAAAAATCCAACGATCCGCTGATTCGTGCGCTGCTCGCCAGTGGCTTTGCGAAGCCAGGCCCCCACGGCCGTGGACTCGACACGGACGCGGATGGACGACTGCTTGATCGCTCGGGAACAGCGCAGGCAAACCTCTACACCTTGGGCAGCACGCGCATTGGCAGCCTTTGGGAGTCCATCGCGATCCCCGACCTGCGCGTGCAGGCCGCGAGTTTGGCGACCCATCTGGTTCACGCTGCTTCCCGCTTGGCGCGAGAGCGAGATCGCGACTAACGCGACGCGCGACGCTTTCTTCCCTTGGCGGGAGAAGCGCCTTCCGCAAATCTGATCCAGAGGTAGGCTGGAGTGCCGCGTCGATCTGTTGCCCGCTGGCGCCAGACGGGTCAAGCGTTTCGTCGGGCTGCCGCCCGCCGCTGTTCTCTTGTTGGCTTATGCCAAGGTTTGTGAAGCGTTTCGCCGGGCTGCCGCCCGCCGCTGTTCTCTTGTTGGCTTGTGCCAAGGTTTGTAAAGCGTTTCGCCGGGCTGCCGCCCGCCGCTGTTCTCTTGTTGGCTTGTGCCAAGGTTTGTAAAGCGTTTCGCCGGGCTGCCGCCCGCCGCTGTTTTCTTGTTGGCTTG
>JBBSTF010000096.1:0-6715 GCA_038236135.1 Lysobacterales bacterium | reverse complement strand
GAAACCATCGTCAACGCGCGACGCGCTGTCACCCGGGCCTTGCCACAAGGTGGTAGCGAAATCGAAATGTACGGCGTGCGTATTTTCGAGTTCGACGAGACCGGCCATTTGCGCGTGCTCAGCCTGGCCGAACGCGCGAGCCAGGTCGGCCGTGCGTGGACGTTGCACGGCCTGCGCCGCACCGAGTTCCAGGATGAACAAGCCGTCACCAGCAACGTCGCCGAGCAGGAATGGAACTCGCGTCTCGACCCACGCTTGCTTGCCAACAGCATCATCAGGCCCAACTACATGTCGGCCAGCGACCTGCAACGCAGCATCCGCTACATGGACCGCAACAAGCAGGATGCATCGCAGTTCCGCAATGCGTTCTGGGAGCGCATCTACTACCCCTTCAACGTGTTGCTGCTGGCCCTCTGCGCCATGCCTTTCGCATTCGGCGCACTGCGCAGTGGCGGCGCCGGCAAGCGCCTGTTCCTCGGCCTTGTGGTCGCAATCGCCTTCTTTTTGCTACGCGGATCGATTGTGAGCTTCGCAGTCGTTTACGGCATGCATCCAGCGATGGCGAATGCGATTCCACCGCTGATTCTGTTGGTCGCCATCGTTACGTACTTTCGCAGGAATGCGTAACACGATCGCGTGGCGGCTTCAAAGATGCATCAAGACTGCAAGCGTGCATCCCGGATCAAATGGGTACCGGAGACAATGTCGTGCCAGCATCGGCGCTTTTGATCGAACAGGCTCCACAGAAAACCAATCCCCAGCGCTAGCAATGAAACAATCGCCATGCCAAAACGCAGCCATGCCTGGCGTTGCGAGATGCGTGAACCGTCATTGGAAACCAGGTGCAAGCGCCACGCGCGCATGCCGATGGTCTGGCCGGCGCGTCGCCAGGAAATGATGAAGTACGCCGCCGTTGCGGCGAGCAGACTGAGCCGCAGCGCGATCCAGTAAATCCACTCACGATGGCTGACAGCGTCGGTCATCACGATGTCGGTGCTGCCGGTGGCCGATTGCAGGCCAACCATCGCCAGCAACGCGACCAGCATCCAGATGCCTATCAGCGGCATCACGTCGTAGCCGATTGCGGCCAGTCGCCAACCAAGATGGGCGCCACGTCGGGTAGCGCGATTTGTCGCCACATCGTTCATTGCCGCGATGTCGATGTCGTTGATGAGCGTTGCTGCCAGGCTTTCTCTGCGGCATCGAAGGTCCAATCGCGAACCTGTGGCAGCATCTGCGCCAACGCCGTTTCAATGGCCATCGAAGCGCTCGCCGCATCCTGCGCCGCGGCTGGCGCGGTTGCTTCAAACGTTCTCGCAGCAACGATGCGGTTGTCGGCAAATCCGAGCAGACGAGTATGCAACGTTACCTTCGCACGCGAAGCGCCGCCGACGATCTCGATCTGGAAATCGCGCAACTCACTCGACAATACGTAATCTGTATTGACGCCGGATGCCGCGCGATCAACCCCGACGATACGGCCAGATTGCTCGAACGCCTGCAGTAACAGCGTGCCCACCAACATAGGGGGCGGATCACGCCAGCGCGCTGCGGGAAACACTTCATAGACCGCTGGCGTCGGCATCACCAGCAGGGTCGGTGCCGTGATGGTTTCGCCGGCGTAAGGTTGCTGCACCTGCAACTGCCATTCCACCAGCTCTTTTTTGGTCGGTCCGGCGAACTGCGGTTGCGGCGCGTAAACGGTATATTCCGAGCCAGCACCCAGGACGGCGCAACCAGCCGCCGTCAGTAACGCGGCCGCCGATCCAGCCCACACGAGCACACGGCCAGCGCGCAGGATGTGCTTGAGCACCCGCTTGAGAACATTGGACGCCTTCATTTCGAACGAAACTCCTTCGGTTTCTGGTTGCCAAGCAAAAGGCTGTTTGATCGACGCAGCACGTCAGCCACCTTCTGTACCGAATTCAGTGTCTCGCGCAATTCAACTAACGTGGGTCCAATCTGGCGCAGGCTCTGGTTTGCAAAGGTGTTGACAGCGCCACGGTTCTCAGCGATCAGGCCATCCGCATTTGCGGCAGCGCTGTTCAGCGCGTCGACCGCCTGTTGCAAGGTTACGATCAAGTCGCGGGCATCCTTGTTAACGAGCCCGTTGGCCGATCCGGCCAGTGTGTCGAGTTTCGATAAGGCCGATTTGAGGTCGATGGCGACGCCCGCCAGATGGCCGATTGCTTCGCCGATGTCGCCACGTCGATCCGACACCGATGCTACCAACGCATCAACGTTCCTCAACATTGTCGACACGTGTTTCACGTTGTCTTCTGAGAGTAGCTGGCCGATTCGCAAAAGAGATTCGTTGACACTGGTGACGATGTCTTCGCCCGACGCCAGCAGCGCGGCGAGTGCCGATGGCTCGGCGACGATAACCGCGAACTCCTCGTCAGCTTGCGGCCGCAACGGCGGACTATTCGGCGTCCCGCCAGACAGCTGGATGTAGGCAACTCCGGTGACGCCAGCGATGCCGAGCTTGGCGTGCGTGTCTACCTTGACCGGTGTCCCACCATTGACCCGGATCCGCGCGATCACCTTGCGCGGGTCGTCCGGTGCCAGCCAGATGCGGTTCACTTCGCCAACGCCGATGCCGTTGTATTGCACCTGCCCGCCTTTCGACAGGCCGGTCACGGCTTCGTTGAAAACGATGTCGTAGTAGGTGTATTCGCCTTCGCTGCTGGTCTTCGCCAACCACAATACGAAGCCCAGCGCGGCAGCAGCCACCAGCAGAGTGAATACGCCGATCAGGACGTGATGGGCTCGGGTTTCCATGGCTCAACTCGCGATGCTTTGGGAAGTGGTGTGTGATGCGGCTGCGGACCTCGCCGACTGTGCAGCGCGGCCGCGCGGACCCTTGAAATATTCCTGGATCCAGGCGTCGTCGAAGTTCTCGACCACGTCCAGCGAGTCGGCAACCAGCACGCGGCGCTGTGACAGCACCGCCACGCGATCGCAGATCGTATACAGCGTGTCGAGATCATGCGTAATCAGGAACACGGTCAAGCCAAGACTATTGCGCAGGGTCAGGATCAGTTGATCGAACGCGGCGGCACCGATGGGATCAAGTCCTGCCGTGGGTTCGTCGAGAAACAGCAGATCAGGATCGAGCGCGAGCGCACGTGCCAGCGCGGCCCGCTTGACCATTCCGCCCGACAGTTCCGACGGATATTTATCGCCAGCAAGCTCGGGCAACCCGACCAATCCAATCTTCAAAGCCGACAATCGATCAACCAGTGATTCGGGCAGGTTGTGATGTTCGACCAACGGCACCTCGACATTTTCCGAAACCGTCAGCGACGAGAACAGCGCACCGTTCTGGAACAACACGCCGCTACGAAGTTCAACTGCGCGACGCGCATCGACGCTCGCGCCGATCATCTCATCGCCGAACACCTTGATGCTGCCGGCAGCGGGACGATTGAGACCGATGATCGAACGCATCAGCACCGATTTTCCGGTACCCGACCCGCCAACCACGCCGATAATTTCACCCCGTCGTACCGTGAGGTCGAGGTTCTCGTGAACAACCTGCGAACCAAACTGGTTGCGCAGTCCGCGCACGTCGATGACGACATCATCTGCATCGGATTTCGAGTCGCTTGGCCGCGCGCTCATACTCCCAGCTCCATGCAGAAGATCGCCGCGATGGCATCGATCAGGATCACCACGAAGATCGACTGCACCACGCTCGATGTCGTATGCGTACCGACCGATTCTGCGCTGCCGCTGACCTTGAAACCTTCCAGGCAACCGATGGCCGCGATCAGGAACGCGAAGATCGGCGCTTTCACCATGCCGACCCAGAAATGCTTGACCGCCGTCGTCTCATGCAGGCGTGTGATGAACAAGGTCGGCGAAATATCCAGCACCAGTGCACACACCACGCCACCGCCGACAATGCCAGCGATCATGCCGACGAAGGTGAGCAACGGCAGCGATACCAGCAGGGCGAGCGTGCGCGGCACCACCAACACTTCAATGGGGTCGAGGCCCAACGTGCGGATGGCGTCAATCTCTTCGCGTGACTTCATCGAACCCAGCGCCGCCGTGAACGCACTTCCGGAACGGCCAGCGATCATGATGGCGGTCAGCAACACACCGAACTCGCGCAGGAAGGAGTAGCTGACCAGCTCGACCGTGAACAGGGTGGCGCCGAAATCGCGTAGTACGGTGGCACCAAGGAATGCGATCACGCAGCCGATCAGAAAAGACAGCAGCGCAACGATCGGCACGGCGTTCAGACCGGTCTGCTCGATTTGCGCGACCAGCGCGGTAATGCGCCAGCGCCGCGGCCGTAGGAGATTGACCGTGATCGATTCGAGGATTTGGCCGATGAAGCCCAGCAAAGCCAACGCATCATCACGAAAGCGCACGGTGGCCATGCCGACCGATGCCAGTGCGTCGATGAGACCATTGGTTTTCTTCAGGTGCACACGCGGTGCATGCTCAACGTTTGCGACTGCATCGACCAAGCGCCGTTGACGCTCACCAAGCCCTTGCAAGCTAGCTGCGTTACCGCCCGCGATTTCGAGCAGCAGGCTGGCGCCCACCGTATCGACTCGTTTAATACCGGTCGCGTCGATCTTCAGAGATCGCGCATCGCACGACGCAACCGCCGCCAATTTGCCCTGTAATGCCACGGCATTCGGCAACGTCCAGTCGCCCGTCACGGCGAGTTGGCGGCCATCTGCGGAGATCGTCGCGCTGGCGGTGGCTGTCATGAGGCTAGGCTACCATTGCGTCCGTTCGATGCGGGCGCTGGACGACCACGCGGTCGCCATTCGCACGCCACTTGATTCGCATTGGACGATGACCAATCGTCCGGTCCACCTCCTGCGCTGCTGTCAATGCCCATGCCTACCGCTGCTGTCATGCTTCCTGATGCAAACGAACCTTGCGCGCCAATCCGTGTGCGCATGGAGTTCGTCGTCGAACTGGCGCGCCGTCTGCACGAATACGGTACCAGCGCGCCGCGACTGGAAGCCGCAATCAACCTCGTATCGCAACGCCTGCACCTGGAATGCAATGTGCTGTCGACGCCGACCTCGATCGTGATGTCGTTCGCCGATCTCGATCCATCCGCGCACCGCCTCGCCGAGGTAACCCAGGTAGTGCGCCTGCCACCGGGTGAGGTCAACCTGAAGCGTTTGTGCATCGTCGACGACATCGCCGACGACGTGATCGCCGGCAAGATGGACATCGGCGAAGGCCATCGACTGTTACAGAGCATCGGCGCTCGTCAGCCGCGGCTGATCACGCGATTGATGCGGGTACTCGCCTACGGGGCGGCATCAGCGTCTGTCGCTGCCATTTTGCTGACCGGTTGGGCGGGTGTTGCCACGGCAGGATTCATCGGATTGCTGATCGGCGCAACCAGCTTGCTGGCGGCTACCCGACCGGCCATCTCTGCTGCATTCGAAGCCATTTCCGCGTTGGTAACGACCCTGGTTGCGACCATGGTCGCGGTTTGGCTGGTACCGCTGCAGGTGCGCTCGGTCGTCATCGCCAGCCTGATCGTGATGCTGCCCGGTATCGGTCTGACCACTGCGGTACGCGAATTGTCCAGTCAACATTTGATCTCCGGAAGTGCGCGTATCGCTGGCGCGATGGCGTCGCTGCTGAAACTGTCTTTCGGCACCGTTGCTGCTGCGCAACTCGCGGCCGTGTTCGGGTTGATCCCACCAAACTTTCCGTCAATTTCGATTGCACCCTGGACGGAATGGATTGCCGTGCCGATTGCTGCCGTCGCGATGGCGGTCATTTTCAGAAGCCCGCTACGCTATTTTCCGATCGTGATCGGATCGGTCATCCTCGGCTACGTCTGCACGCGCGTTGGTGGCACATTCCTGCCGGTTGGTTTCGGCGTTTTTCTCGGTGGATTGATCATCGGAGCATTGAGCAACGCTTTTGCGAGACTGGCCGGTCAACCCGGCGCGCTGATTCGCGAACCTGGCATCATCCTGCTGGTTCCCGGCAGCGTTGGCTTCCGAACGCTCAATTTTGTGTTCGAACGCGACGTGATGATGGGCCTGGATACCGCGGCCACCCTTGTGGCGATCTTGATCGCGCTGGTCGCTGGACTGCTGTTTGGCGACTTACTTATTCCGCCACGCCGCAAGCTCTGATTGTCTTTTTCTTGCGCCGTCCGGCGCGTTTTTCGCACTCGCGTGAATGTTCGCCGACGTTCTGCTCCGTTCTCCCGCAGGGACTGTCCGGTACTTGTGCCATCTCCACGATGTCGTCCTTCCCGCGTCTTTCAACAGCCGAATGGCTGGTCAAGCGGGGATCCATTTTGATCTGGCTTTTGACGCTGAATCTCTGTTGTTGGCTCTCGCCAGACTTGTCAAGCGTTTCGCCGGGCTGCCGCCTGCCGCTTCGCTCCTTTGCTGGCTGACGCTAGCCTGGTCAAGCGTTTCGCCGGGCTGCCGCCCGCCGCCCCACCTTTCTCCTCGCAGAGAAACGTGGGCCAAAGATGCGACCCGATGGCCTGTCGCCCGCCCGGTGAAGCCGTGCGGGCGCGCAAGTACTGGCCGGGTTCGGCTGAAGGCACATCCTGTGCCGCAGCCGAAGACGCGCTCCCAGCGCGTCCCGCAAGCGGCTGATCCGTCCAGCACTTGCCGACAGGAACGGGCGGGTGAGTCAAAGGCACAGCGCAGCGCGCTACGCTGTGCTGCTTTTCGCTTTTGACCTATCTCCCGATTCGGGG
>JBBSTF010000095.1:0-6806 GCA_038236135.1 Lysobacterales bacterium | reverse complement strand
TTCTCCTCGCAGAGAAACGTAGGCCAAATATGCGACCCGATGGCCTGTCGCCCGCACGGTGAAGCCGCGCGGGTGCGAAAGCACTGGCCGGGTTCGGCAGAAGGCACATCCTGTGCCGCAGCCGAAGACGCGCTCCCAGCGCGTCCCGCAAGCGGCTGATCCGTCCAGCACTTGCCGACAGGAACGGGCGGGTTAGTCAAAAGACGAAGCATCCGCCGCAAAGCGGCGGACAACGCAGCGACGCTGCGTGCCTATGAACTTCATACCGATTCGGGGAGGCGAGGTGGCGCAGGAAAGCCCGTAGGGTGGCCGAATGGATTCGGCCAGTTCGCTGCAGGTTTATGGATGCGCCTTCAGCGAACCCCGTAGCCAGCTCGCGTAGTTGTGCGGCTTCACCGCACGACCGACCCGCCAAGGGCGCATCTTTGGCCTACGTTTCTCTGCGAGGAGAAAGGTAGGGCGGCGGGCGGCAGCCCGGCGAAACGCTTGACCAGTCTGGCGGCAGCTAAACAGAGCGAAGCGGACGATCGACGAGGCGGGCGGCAGCCCGGCAAAACGCTTGACCAATCTGGCGACAGCCAGACAGAGCGGAGCGGACGATCGACGCGGCGGGCGGCAGCCCGGCAAAACACTCAACCAGTCTGGCACCAGCCAAAAATCTAAGAGGACGGCGTCAGCCGGCCAAAAACCGAATCAAGTCTGGGTCAGTCTGGCGACAGCAAAAGAGGGACGCGCGCGCCGGCCGGCGCGAATCCAGCCTCAGTCGGTGGGTGCTGCGCGCTTGCCGAGCACGCGCGTATGCGGGCGAGGCGCTTCAGCCTTGCGGCGCAGTTGCGCTTCGGCACTTTCGCTGGCGATCGCGAGTTCATCGCGCAGCTTGAGGAAGCTGTGCAGGTGCTCTTCGTCGAGCTGTCCATCGACGACTGCGGCGCTTACAGCGCAGCCGGGTTCGCTGAGGTGCGCGCAGTCGCTGAAGCGGCATTGCATGGCGAGTTCGTCGATGTCGGCGAACTGTCCCTTATCGATTCGTTCCTCCCCGGTCAACTTGATTTCGCGCATGCCCGGCGTGTCGATCAGGCAGGCGCCGCTGGGCAACTGGATCAGGGCGCGATGGGTCGTGGTATGGCGGCCGCGACTGTCGTTGTTGCGCACCGTGTTGGTTGATTGGCGTTGCTCGCCGAGCAAGGTGTTGGTGATGGTCGACTTGCCAGCACCGGATGATCCAACCAGCACGGCGCTGTCGCCAGCGCCAAGCCATGGAAGCAGCTGCGCGACGCTTTCAGCGGATTTGCCGTTGACTGCCAGCACATGGACGTCGCCGGGGACGCGGGCTTGAATCACTTCCATCGCATCGGCCAGAGATTGCTCGTCAACGTTGTCGGCCTTGGTCAGAACAACGACCGGTGTTGCGCCGCTGCCGGCAACCAGCAACAGGTAACGCTCGATGCGAGCCGGATTGAAATCGCCGTCGAGCCCGGTGATTACCAGCACAGCGTCAATGTTAGTGGCGATTACCTGGCGACGATGGCGCTCGCCAGCCGCGGCACGAATCAACTGGGTGCGGCGCGGCAGAATACGATCAATCACCAACGATTGGCCTGGAACCACGACGACGAAATCGCCAACGGCGGGACGTTCCACCGGATCGACGCTGGCCTTGAGAAAGCGCGGAGCGGGATGAGCGGTATGCGTCTGTTCGCCGTCGTGGACCTGATAGCCGACTCGATGCTGGGCGATGACCCGCGCGACAAATCCACACACTGGAACTTCAATCGGCCACGGCTGATCCTGCCAGCCGATATTGCTGAGGTCGGGATGGTCCGGCGTGTCGGGCTGCATCGCGATGTAAGGAGTGCGCTGCACGAAGGCTACTTGAAGGTGTCCTTGTTCTTGGCGTAGCTGATCGCCTGCTGGCGCGTGATCAGGCCGCGTCGAACCAGGTCCTGCAGGCACTGATCGAGTGTCTGCATGCCATGTTGCTGGCCCGTCTGGATCGACGAATACATTTGCGCGACCTTGTCTTCGCGGATCAGGTTTCGAATGGCCGGCACCGCCACCATGATCTCGTGCGCGGCGATTCGGCCGCCGCCGACTTTCTTGAGCAGCGTCTGCGAAATCACCGCACGCAATGATTCAGAAAGCATCGATCGCACCATCGGCTTTTCGCCGGCCGGGAACACGTCGATGATGCGGTCGATGGTTTTCGAGGCCGAACTGGTGTGCAAGGTGCCGAACACCAGATGTCCGGTTTCGGCAGCGGTCAGTGCCAGTCGAATAGTTTCCAGATCGCGCAATTCGCCGACCAGGATGAAGTCGGGATCCTCGCGCAGCGCCGAGCGCAGCGCTTCGTTGAATCCGTGTGTATCGCGATGGACCTCACGCTGGTTGATCAGGCATTTCTGCGAGGTGTGCACGAATTCGATCGGGTCTTCGACCGTCAGCATGTGGCCGTATTCTGATTTGTTGATGTGATCGACCATCGCCGCCAGCGTGGTCGACTTGCCCGAACCGGTCGGTCCCGTGACCAGGATCAGTCCCTGTGGCTGATCGATCAGCTCGCGGAAAATTTTTGGTGCGCCGAGGTCTTCGAGGGTAAGCACCTCTGATGGAATGGTTCGGAACACACCGCCGGCGCCGCGGTTCTGGTTGAACGCATTGACACGAAAACGGGCCAGCCCGGGAATCTCGAACGAGAAGTCGACTTCGAGGAATTCTTCATAATCGCGACGTTGCTTGTCCGACATGATGTCGTACATCAACGAGTGGACCTGTTTGTGGTCGAACGCCGGAACGTTGATGCGGCGAACGTCACCATCGACGCGGATCATCGGTGGCAGCCCTGCGGAAAGGTGCAGGTCGGACGCCTTGTTCTTCACCGAAAAAGCCAACAGCTCGGCGATATCCATTATTTCCCCAGTGATGGTTTGCCGTCGCGATGACGAACGTGAAAGGATGTTGGCAGTATAGCCAGCCGAAAGGAACAGTGACCCCACCACGCCATGATGCAAGACGATCCAATCGAAAGCACGTTTCGTTCCATCGCTGCGCGCGTCGTCGCTGCGGCGGTGCATGCCGGCCATCCCGCCAAGCTGTTGGCGGTCAGCAAGACCAAACCGGTTGACGCCATCCGCGACCTGGCCGGGCAGGGCCAAACCGCATTTGGCGAGAATTACGTTCAAGAGGCAGTCGACAAGCAACGCGAATTGTCTGATCTGGACATCGAGTGGCACATGATCGGTCCGCTGCAATCGAACAAGTGCCGCGCCGTCGCCGAGAATTTTGATTGGTTGCAGACGCTGGATCGCGAGCGCCTTCTGGAGCCTTTGGCACGTTGGCGTCCGCCAACTCGCGAGCCGCTCGCGGTGCTGATCCAGGTCAACATCGACGATGAATCCAGCAAATCCGGTTGTGCAGTACATGAGGTCGCTGTACTGGCCGAGAAAATCGTTGCTTTGCCGATGCTGCACTTGCGAGGACTGATGGCGATTCCCGCGCCGGTTGCAGACTTTCAATTGCGTGCCAGAACGTTTCATCGTATGCGCTCGCTGTTCGAGGAGTTACGCGTGTCGATGCCGTCCATAGATACATTGTCGATGGGTATGTCCGAGGATTTCGAACTGGCCATTGCGCAAGGGTCGACCCTGGTGCGCATCGGCACGGCGCTGTTTGGCGCACGTGAAAAACATTCGCAACAGAACTGACATGGAGAAAAAAATGGCCGACGCAGGCGAGCTTCGTATCGCATTCATTGGTGGCGGCAACATGGCTCGCAGCTTGATCGGCGCGTTGATCCAGGCAGGCCATCGTCCAGATCGGCTGCTGGTTTCAGAACCCAACGCCGACTTGCGCGTACAGCTGAGTTGCGACTTCGGTGTCGACGTCTTCGACAACGCCGCTCAGGCCTGTGCTGAGGTCGACGTCGTATTGGTCGCCGTGAAGCCGCAACTGTTCCGCATGGTCTGCGAGGAGTTGTCGACAGCCTTGGCCGGTGCCAAACCGTTGCTCATTTCAATCGCTGCCGGAATCACCACTGACCAGATTGATCGCTGGCTCGGCGGCGGTCACGCCATCGTGCGTTGCATGCCAAACACACCCGCACTGATCGGCGCTGGCGCAACCGGTCTGTATGCGAACACGGCGACCAGCAATGCGCAACGTGACCAGGCAGAAACCATTCTGGGCTGCGCCGGAATCACCGCATGGATTGACGACGAAGCGCTGATCGATGTGGTGACCGCAGTTTCCGGATCCGGGCCGGCCTACTTCTTCCTGCTTGTCGAGGCACTGGAAAATGCAGGTGTCGAACAGGGTCTGCCACGCGAGATCGCGCGTACACTCGCCGCGCAAACCTGCATGGGTGCGGGTCGCATGCTGGTCGAATCGGGCGAATCGCCGGAGACGCTGCGCAAGCGGGTTACCTCGCCAAACGGCACCACACACGCTGCCGTGACGGCATTTGAAACCGGCGGCCTGCGTGAATTGACCGATCGCGCCGTGCACGCCGCTACGAACCGCGGCCGCGAACTGGCGGCACAAGACTAAAAGATGTCGTCAAAGCGGCTACGCAATGCCGCACTGGTAGAATCATGGCCGTCCTTCTGATTGGAATTCATCATGATCCAGCGAATCCTTCTTGGTCTTTTGCTGCTGCCGACGTTCGCTTTGGCACAACCGGCAGCCACGCCCGCGTCGATGCCGGCCGCCACCATCGCAAACGAAGCTGCTGCACCCAAAGTCGTGTTCACGACCAGCGTCGGCGAGTTCACCGTTGAGCTGTACCCGGATAAAGCTCCAAAGACCGTCGAGAACTTCCTCGAATACGTCAACAGCGGTTTCTATGACGGCACCGCGTTCCATCGCGTGGTCGACAACTTCATGGTTCAGGGCGGAGGTTTCACGGCTGAACTCAAGCACAAGCCGACCCGTCCGGCGATTGCGAACGAAGCCAACAACGGCTTGAGCAATCTGCGCGGAACGTTGGCCATGGCGCGAACGATGGATCCGCATTCGGCGACCGCGCAGTTCTTCGTCAACGTGGTCGACAATCCGCGTATCGATTACAGCGGCGACCAGAATGCGCAAACGTGGGGCTACTGCGTGTTCGGCAAAGTGATTTCCGGCATGGACGTGATCGACAAGATTCGCGCGCTGCCAACTGGCGCAATGGGGCCATTTCTTAGCGAAGTGCCGACGCCACTGCCGGTGATCCAGAAGGCGACGTTGGTAAAGGCCGCCAGCCCGGATGGGACGATGCCGAAAACTGACAAGGCTTCCGACACGCCGAGCGCGATCAAGGCTCCTGCAAAAAAGACCAGCGAAAAGCCGGTGGCAAAAAAGGCTGGCGGCTGAACTCAGTCGAAAAAGGTCGGTGAATTAACGCATGTCCACGCTGTTCGTTTCCGACTTGCATCTGGACGCATCGCGTCCGCACGTCACCGACCAGTTCATCCAGTTCATTCGTGGCGAGGCGAGCAAAGCACGCGCCTTGTACATTCTGGGCGATCTGTTCGAGGCATGGATTGGCGACGATGTCGCCGATCCGGTTGGAGACACGGTCGCGAGTGCGCTGTCCGAACTGCAGGAGGGCGGCGTGCCGGTTTACTTCATCCACGGCAATCGCGATTTCCTGCTCGGCGACGCATGGGCGCGACGTGCACGCGTCACCCTGCTGTCCGATTCATCGCTGATCGACATCGAAGGCCACGCCACGTTGCTGATGCACGGCGACTTGCTATGCACCGACGACATTGCCTACCAGGCGTTTCGAGACCAGGTTCGAGCGCCAACATGGCAACGCGAATTCCTCTCGCGCAGCTCCGCCGAACGCAGCGCCTTCGCCGCGCAAGCCCGGGACGAAAGTCGTCGCCAAACCGCTACAAAAGACATCGCAATCATGGACGTGAACGTGGAATCCGTAGACCAGGCGATGCGTGGACACCATGTCACCCGCCTGATCCACGGCCACACCCACCGGCCTGCAATCCACGACTTCGACTTGGATGGCGAGCCCGCCCAGCGCATCGTCCTCGGCGACTGGTACGAGCAGGGCAGCGTCCTTCGTCTTGACGCGAGCGGCTTGGAGTTGGCGTCACTCTGATCCGGCTCTCTCTTTACGCTGGCGCTTGGCTTGACTCACTTCTGCGGATGGATGTTCTCGCTCCCTCTATCCTCGGAAGAGGGCCGGTGTTAGGGTCCGACTCTTATGTCACGTTCGATATCGTTTGGCCGTCTATACGGCCATGAGTCGCCTGCCACCTCGTGCTCTTGTTGTCAGTCGCCAGACTGGTCAATCGTTCGATGTCGTCATCCCCGCGACGGCGGGGACCCATTTTGATCTGGCTTTTGACGCCGCTTTTCTTTCGATGGCTTCCGCCAGACTGGCCAAGCGTTTCGCCGGGCTACCGCCCGCCTCTTCTTTTTTGGTCGGCGGTCGCCAGATTGGTCAAGCACTTCTCGCGCCTGCCGGCGCGCGAGTCACTTCTCTTTGCTTGCCCAAAGAGAAGTAACCAAGAGAAATGGCACCCGGACGGCTCGGTCGTGCGATGAAGCCGCACGACTACGCGAGCTGGCTACGGGGTTCGCTGAAGGCGCATCCCTGCACCTGCAGCGAACTGGCCCGAATCCATTCGGCCACCCTTGTACCTTGACGGTTCCCTTTGCGGGTATCGTTCCCGACGACGCTCGGGGGGAAGAGAGCAGGCTGTTGCCACCCTTAGGCTTTGAGCTTGCCCCGCAGATTAGCCGCTCTCTTTCAATCGTGTTCATTGAGATCGAACGGTATCTGAGGCCTGGCCCTGTGCGCTTGA
>JBBSTF010000094.1:0-6836 GCA_038236135.1 Lysobacterales bacterium | reverse complement strand
CGCAAGCACTGGCCGGGTTCGGCTGAAGGCACATCCTGTGCCGCAGCCGAAGACGCGCTCCCAGCGCGTCCCGCAAGCGGCTGATCCGTCCAGCACTTGCCGACAGGAACGGGCGGGTGGATCAAAAGACGAAGCATCCGCCGCAAAGCGGCGGACAACGCAGCGACGCTGCGTGCCTTTGAACTTCATACCGATTCGGGGAGGCGAGGTGGCGCCGGAAAGCCCGTAGGGTGGCCGAATGGATTCGGCCAGTTCGATGCAGGTGCAGGGATGCGCCTTCAGCGAACCCCGTAGCCATCTCGCGTAGTCGTGCGGCTTCATCGCACGACCGACCCGCCTAGGGCGCATCTTTGGCCTACGTTTCTCTGCGATGAGAAAGGTAGGGCGGCGGGCGGCAGCCCGGCGAAACGCTTGACCAGTCTGGCGTTAGCCGAACAAGAGAACGCGGCGGCAGGCGAGAGAATCGCTTCACCAATCCGGCGACAGCCCGACCAGCGAAGCAAAAAAAGGCTGCGCGCCAGCGCAAAAACGAGAGCCCGCATTGCGATCAATGCAAAACGCGCGCCCGCAGCGTCCCGGTAATCTGGAGCATGTCGTCCTTGATGCGGGCTGCCTGCTCGGCATCCGCGGTTACGTCGATGACGACGTAACCCACCTGCGTATTAGTCTGCAGAAACTGCGCGTCGATGTTGACGTGGCTGCGCGAGATGACATCGTTGATCTGCGACATCACGCCAGGCACGTTGCGGTGGATGTGCAGGATGCGGCGGCTGTTGGGGTGGCCAGGCAGGGAGACTTCGGGGAAGTTGACGGCGGACAGAGTCGAGCCATTGTCGCTGTAGCGAACCAGCTTTGCGGCAACTTCGATGCCGATGTTGTCTTGCGCTTCCAGCGTGCTACCGCCGACGTGCGGTGTGAGGATGACGTTGTCCATGCCGAGCAGGGGCGACGCGAACACCTCACCGTTACCTTTCGGCTCGACCGGAAATACATCGACTGCAGCGCCGCCGATGTGACCTGCACGCAACGCTGACGCCAGCGCGTCGATGTCGACCACGCTGCCACGCGACGCGTTGATCAGATGAGCACCTCGCTTCATCAATGCGACTTCGCGATCGCCGATCATCTGATTCGTTGATGCGTTCTCCGGAACGTGCAAAGTCACGACATCGGAGATCGCCAGCAGCTCGTCGAGACCGATGGCACTACGCGCATTTCCGAGCGAAAGCTTTGGTTCTATGTCGTGGAAGATCACACGCATACCGAGTGCCTCGGCGAGCACGCCTATCTGGGTGCCGATGTGGCCGTAGCCAACGATGCCGAGCACCTTGTCGCGCACTTCGTAACTGCCAGCGGCGGATTTCGACCATCCGCCGCGATGGCATTCGGCGTTCTTCTGCGGGATCCCACGCATCAGCAGGATCGCCTCGGCAATCACCAGTTCGGCGACGCTACGTGTGTTGGAGTAGGGCGCGTTGAACACTGGCACGCCTCGTAGCCCGGCATCGGCGGTATCGACCTGATTGGTGCCGATGCAGAAGCAGCCGATCGCCATCAGTCGCTTCGCATGCTCCAGCAGCTCGGGCGTGAGTTGCGTGCGCGATCGGATGCCGACAATGTGGGCATCGGCAATGCGTTGCTTCAGTTCGTTATCGGGCAGCGATTTCTCGTGAAAATCGATCTGCGAATAACCGGCTTTGTGGAACACATCGAGCGCGCTCTGGCTGACGCCTTCCAGTAGCAACACCTTGATGTCTTCACGGGGAAACGAGGTTTTTTTCATGGCAGCGAACCGTTGGAGATCCGAAACACTATGCCAGAACGTTTACAAATTGACGCGCCGCAACACTGGACGCCACCGTCGCTCGATGTCAGTCTGCGTGGCTTGTGATGGATGCCGCCGTGACCGATTCCCCACTAGCAAAACTTGCGCGTGACCTACCCCATCTGCGTCTTCTGACTGATGCTGCCGACCTGGAGCATTACGGCCGTGATTGGACCCGACGCTGGACTCCTGCTCCACTCGCGATAGGACTTCCGGCATCGATTGACGAGGTTCAGCAAATCGCGCGCTGGGCGACAAAGCACTGCATCGGACTGGTTCCATCGGGTGGTCGCACCGGTCTATCCGGCGGTGCAGTGGCCGCCAATGGCGAACTGGTCATCAGCTTCGAGCGCATGAACAAAGTGCTCGGGTTCGATGCCGTAGATCGAACCTTGACCGTGCAACCGGGCGTCGTCCTGGAAACGGTGCAGCGCACCGCCGAATCGCACGGACTGATTTATCCGATTGATTTCGGCGCAAGGGGCTCCTGCGCTATCGGCGGAACGATTGCGACCAACGCCGGTGGCATTCGAGTGATTCGCTACGGCATGACACGACAATGGATTGCCGGGCTGAAAGTGGTCACAGCGAGTGGGGATTTGCTCGATCTCAATCGCGGCCTGGTCAAGAACAACAGCGGCTACGATCTACGCCAGTTGATGATCGGGTCGGAAGGCACGCTCGGCCTGATCGTTGAAGCAACTTTGATCCTCGCCGATGCGCCGCCACCATCGCAGGTAATGCTCTTCGCGGTGCCGGCGATGGACGCGCTGATGGAGGTATTCGCGAGCTGTCGCGGTCGACTGTCGCTCAGTGCATTCGAATTCTTTACCAACCGCGCCTTGCATCACGTGGTCGCGAATGGCGCGCAAAAGCCCTTTGCTGAAGATCATCCCTACTACGTCGTTTGCGAATTTGATGCGGCGAACGAGTTGCAGCAAGAGGCGGCTTTGGAGGCGTTTGAGCACTGTGTTGGGCAGGGTTGGGCCAGCGATGGCGTGATCGCGCAGAGCGACGCGCAAGCCGCTGCGCTCTGGCGTCTGCGTGACGGCATCACCGAAAGCATCGCCAGCCATCGGCCCTACAAGAACGACGTGTCGGTGCGCGTGTCGGCGGTGCCTGCATTCCTGCACGACGCGCAGGATCTGCTTGTTCGCGAATATCCTGATTTCGAGGTCGTCTGGTTCGGCCACATTGGCGACGGCAACTTGCACATCAGCGTGCTTAAGCCGGCGCGTTTGAGGGACGACGAATTCGTCGAACAGTGCGAGCACGTCACCAAACTGCTTTGCAGCTGCCTTGAACAACACGGCGGCAGCATCTCCGCCGAACACGGCATCGGTCTGGTCAAGAAACCGTACCTGGGCAGCACGCGCAGCGCTGCGGAAATTGCGTGGATGCAATCCATCAAATGTGCGCTCGATCCGCTTGGAATACTCAACCCGGGCAAAGTTTTGGACGTGGCACCGCGTGGTGATGATTCGTCCCGCTAGCGTAGCGTTAACGTTTGCGGCGTTACCCTGCGTGGCCCGGCGGCTTCCGCCTGAGACCAAGGAGTAGTGCAATGTCAGTAGCAAAAGTTGTTGAAATCAGTTCGTCGTCCAAAACCAGCGTGGAAGATGCCGTTCGCAGTGGTCTGAAGAAAGCCGCCGAGACGATCAAGGGCATCAAGGGCGCGTGGGTCAGCGAGACCAAGGTTGTCACTGATGAAACGGGTGAAATCACCGAGTGGCGAGTGATGCTGCGGATTACTTTCGTTATCAAGTAATCGGCTGTCGCGTATTCCAAAGCCCGGTTTCGGCCGGGCTTTCGTTTGTCTGGCGACCGGGAAATGGTGGCTATCCCTTACAATCGCCCCTCTTCCTTGATGACCCGCGCTGCGATCCCGACAGCGTTTTCCCGCATGGACAAGAGTTTTGAACCCGGCCAGATCGAGCCGAAGTGGTATGCACGCTGGCAGGCTGACGGCGCGTTCCAGCCGGCAGGTGATGGCGAGCCGTATTGCATCCTGCTGCCGCCGCCGAATGTAACCGGCACCCTGCACATGGGCCACGCCTTCCAGCAAACCGTGATGGACGCGTTGATTCGACACCAGCGCATGAAAGGCGCGCGCACGCTGTGGCAGGGCGGCACCGATCACGCCGGCATCGCCACCCAGAAGATCGTCGAGAACAAGCTGGCTGCCGAAGGAAAAACCAAGTACGACCTGGGCAGCACCGAGACCGAAGCGCGCAAGGCTTTTATCGAGCGTGTCTGGGAATGGAAGGAAGAATCCGGCTCCACCATCAGCAACCAGATGCGCCGCCTTGGCGCGTCGGTCGACTGGTCGCGCGAACGATTCACGATGGACGATGGCCTGTCGAAAGCCGTGCGTCGCGTGTTCGTGCAGTGGTATCGCGACGGCCTGCTCTATCGCGGGCGACGGTTGGTCAATTGGGATCCGGTCTTGATGACGGCGGTGTCGGACCTTGAGGTCAACAGCGAGGAGCGCGATGGCTTTCTATGGCTGATTCGCTACAACGTGGTCGATCCCGCTGCCGGCGGATTGGACCATGTGGTGGTCGCGACAACGCGTCCGGAAACCATGCTTGGTGACGTTGCCGTTGCCGTGCATCCCGAAGACGAGCGCTACCAGTTGCTGCTCGGGAAAATGCTGCACTTGCCATTGACCGACCGCGTTATTCCGGTAATTGCCGATGACTACGTCGAGCGCGATTTCGGGACCGGCTGCGTCAAGATCACGCCGGCGCATGATTTCAACGATTGGCAGGTTGGAGCGCGGCACAAGTTGGCCCCGCTGGTGATGCTGACACTGGACGCAAAGATTGCCGAAGAAGCGCCCGAGGCCTATCGAGGGATGGATCGATTCGTCGCGCGAAAGCAGATGCTCGCCGACCTCGATAAGCACGGACTGTTGATCGAAACCCGCAAGCACAAACTGCAGGTGCCAATCAGCCAGCGCAGTGACGCGGTGATCGAGCCGATGCTGACCGACCAGTGGTTTCTCGACCTGACCAGTGACACGCGTGTCGACGGCAAGCCTGGCCCGGGTGGTCGTGCGGCGATCACCGAACCCGCGCTCGCCGCCGTCCGAAATGGCGAGATTCGATTCGTTCCGGAAAACTGGGCCAGCACCTACAACCAGTGGCTGGAAAACATCCAGGACTGGTGCGTCAGTCGCCAGCTCTGGTGGGGGCACCAGATTCCGGCTTGGTACGACGAAGAAGGCAATATCTTCGTTGGTGAGGACGAGGAGGACGCCGTTGCCCACTCCGACATTCCGCCGGTCGGCGCGTTGCGTCAGGACGAAGACGTGCTCGATACCTGGTTTTCGTCAGCACTTTGGCCGTTCTCGACGATGGGTTGGCCATACGAGCAGCCGGTCGTCGAAGGCGGAAAGGTGGTTGCTGATTGGTCAAAGGATCAGGCGTTCCTTCCGAGTGCGGTTCTGGTCACCGGCTTTGACATCATCTTCTTCTGGGTCGCGCGCATGGTGATGGCGACGCAGTATTTCACCGGCAAGGTGCCGTTCCGGGAGGTCTACATCAATGCCATCGTGCGCGACGCCGAAGGCCAGAAGATGTCCAAATCCAAGGGCAACACGATCGATCCGCTGGATCTGATCGACGGCATCGGGCTGGAAGCGCTGGTTGAAAAATCTACGGCGTCGTTGTTGATTCCGCAGGTCCGCGAAAAAGTTGAAAAGCGCATCCGCAAGGATTATCCCGATGGCATCAGCGCCGTCGGCACCGACGCCATGCGCTTCACCTTCGCTGCGTTAGCCACGTACGGACGCACGATCAATTTTGATCTGAAGCGCGCCGAGGGTTACAAGAATTTCTGCAACAAACTCTGGAACGCTGCGCGCTTTGTATTGATGAACGTTCCGGACCGCGTCGCGGCGCCGGCACGACCGGTAACCGATGCGGAGCACTGGATCCTTGCGCGCCTTGCCGAGACCCTGCGTGAAGTTGACCAGCAGTTCGTCCTCTATCGATTCGACCTGGTCGCGCAAGCCCTTTACGAATTCGTATGGAACGACTATTGCGATTGGTTTCTTGAACTCACCAAGCCGGCGTTAAATGGTGACGACGCGGCAGCGGCCGATTCAACGCGGCACACGTTGATTGTCATTCTTGAAGCAATACTGCGTGCGTTACACCCGATCACGCCCTTCATCACCGAAGAAATCTGGCAACACGTGGCACCACGTCTTGGTTTGGAGGACGGAAGTGTTCTGCGCCGGTCGTACCCGACGACCACCGAATTCTCCACAGTTGCCAATGCTGACGCGATTGCGGACGTGCAATGGTTGCAAGCCGTGTTGAGCGGCGTGCGCCGCATCCGCAGCGAAATGAATATCCCGCCTGCCAAACAAATCCCGCTGCTCTATGCGAAAGGCACATCGCGTGATCGCGCACGCGCCGACAAGTTTGCCGCACAGATTGGTTTCCTCGCTCGCGCGCAATCGCAGCATTGGCTTACCTCGGACGAAGTCGAACCAGCGTCGGCGGCCATCGTTATAGGCGAACTGCGCGTATTGATTCCATTGGAAGGGCTGATCGACCTATCGGCCGAAAAGCAGCGAATCGAAAAAGAGATCAAACGCATCGAAGGCGAGTTGGCGAAGTGCCACGGCAAACTCGGGAACGCGAACTTCGTCGCCAACGCGCCAGCAGAAGTCGTCGCGCAGGAAAACCAGCGCATCGCAGATTTCACAACGACGATAGCAGGCTTGCGTGACCAGGCAGCGCGATTGAACTAGCTCAATTGACGCCATTCGGCGCGATGGCGGGTTCGCGCTCTGTCGCAGTTTTATGGCGGCTACCGTCAGACTGGACAGGCGTTTCGCCGGGCTGCCGCCCGCCGCCCTACCTTTCTCCTCGCAGAGAAACGTAGGCCAAAGATGCGACCCGATGGCCTGTCGCCCGCACGGTGAAGCCGTGCGGGTACGCAAGCACTGGCCGGGTTCGGCTGAAGGCACATCCTGTGCCGCAGCCGAAGACGCGCT
>JBBSTF010000093.1:0-7014 GCA_038236135.1 Lysobacterales bacterium | reverse complement strand
GGCCGCGATGCCGCCCTGGGATTGAACAAGCTGGCGTTGTGGTGCGCCACCGGCAGCGGCAAGACGCTGTTGATGCACATGAACCTGCGCCAGTACCAGCACCACCTGGCCGCGCATGGCAAGGCGGGAACGCTTAACCGGATATTGCTGTTGACGCCCAACGAGGGCTTGAGCCACCAGCATCTGGAAGAGTTCGCCGCTGCCGGCATTGAAGCGGAACTGTTCGACAAGAACGCACGCGGACTGTTCGCCGGCAAGGCCGTGGAAGTGATCGACATCCACAAGCTGGCCGATGAGATGGGTGACAGGACGGTGGCCGTCGATGCCTTCGAAAGTGGCAACCTGGTGCTGGTCGATGAAGGCCATCGCGGCACATCGGGTGGCTCCGAAGGCACGTGGCTGAAACGCCGCGACCAGCTCTGCGAGAAAGGTTTTTCGTTCGAATACTCCGCCACCTTCAAGCAGGCGGTAAAAGGCGACACCACGCTGACCCGCCGCTATGCACGCAGCATCCTGTTCGACTATTCCTATCGCTACTTCCATGCCGATGGCTATGGGAAGGAATTCCAGATACTCAATCTGGACGACAGCACGCAGCAGAACAAACTCGACCAGTACCTGATCGCGTGCCTGCTCGCCGCCTACCAGCAGCGACGCTTGTTCGACGACAAGCAAGCGCAGGTGCAGGCGTTCAATATCGAAAGGCCGTTGTGGATTTTCGTGGGCGGCAGCGTCAACGCCGTCCGCAACGTCAACAAGCGACCGGTTTCGGACGTGACCGAAATCCTTTTGTTCCTGGCGCGATTCGTCTCTGATCGCGCCCAGTCGGAACGCATGATTGAAGACATGCTGCGTGTGGGCCTGCCCAACGCGGCAGGGCAGAACCCGTTCGCGAATCGCTTTGGCTACTTGATCGAGCAGAAGCTAACCAAGGCCGAATTGTTTTCCGACATCTGCGCGCGTCTGTTCAACGCGCCGGCAGGCGGCGCTTTGCATGTGGAATACCTGAAAGGCGCGGAAGGCGAACTGGCGGTCAAGCTGGGCGACAACGAGCCGTTCGGCGTCATCAACGTGGGTGATGCAAAGAAGCTGTACGACTTGTGCGATGCCACCGAAGGACTGATCGCCGAAGAACGTGACTTTTCCGGGTCCTACTTTCGCAACATCAATGCACGCGACAGCGCGATCAGCCTGCTGATTGGCTCGCGCAAGTTCACCGAAGGTTGGAACAGTTGGCGCGTCAGCACCTTGGGGCTGATGAAGATCGGGCAAGGCGAGGGCGCGCAGATCATCCAGTTGTTCGGTCGCGGCGTGCGCTTGAAGGGACATGGTTTCAGCCTGAAGCGCAGCAAGGCGATGCGGCTGCCGACTGGCGTGGAGCGGCCACGCCATATCGACCTGCTGGAAACACTCAATGTGTTCGGAATCCACGCCGATTACATGGCGCAGTTCGAGGCATTTCTCAAAGAAGAAGGCTTGCCGCCGAATGCCGAAACTGAAGAAATCGTGCTGCCGGTGATCCGCAACCTTGGCATGCACAAGCTCAAGGTGATTCGCCTGAAGCCGGAGATCAACGGCGTCCAGACCAGCTTCGGGACGGCATTCCGCCAGTTGGCACCAGTGCCGCAGCTTGCTCCACCCCATGGTGACGAAGACGCGTGGCTGCTACGCAATAGGGTGCAGTTGAACTGGTATCCCAAGATCCAGGCGCTCAAGGCCAAGGGGTTGGCGGGAGGCGACGGCACTTCTGCGCTTGAGCACGGAAATCTGACGCGCGGCATCGTCGGCTTGCTCGACATCGACCACGCCTGGTTTGAGTTGCTGCGCTACAAGAACGAGCGCGGCTGGCACAACTTCAATATTCCGCGTGAGGCAATCAGCAAGCTGCTGGCCGATCAGGATTGGTACGACTTGATGATCCCGGCGCAGGAATTGGTGCTGGACCGATTCGACAAGCTGCCCACGTGGCAGGAAATCGCCGAAACGCTGCTGAAGAAATACGCCGAGCGCTACTACACGTTCCGCAAGAAAGGTTGGGAAGAGCCGCACCTGGAATACGCCGAGCTGACCGCCGACGATCCCAACTTCCCCGACGCCGGCAACGGCGTGGGCGAAGAGGAAGGCGTGTATCGCGTGTCGGTAGAGAAATCGGAAACGGCGCTGATCGAACAGTTGAAACAACTGGGTGATCAACTACGCAAACGCGTCGCTATTGCCGACACGCACATGTCGGGTGGCAACGCCTTTGTCGACGTCATCTCGTTCAAGGGACATCTTTACGAACCGCTGATCAAGGCCAGCGGGGCAACCATCACCGTGAAGCCGGTAGCGCTGAACGATGGCGAGATGCGCTTCGTTCGCGATCTGAGAAACTACTGCCAGCAGCACCCCGAACAATTTGTCGACAAGCCGCTGTTCCTGCTGCGAAACATGAGCCGTGGTCGTGGCGTCGGATTCTTCGAGGCCGGTAACTTCCATCCCGACTTCCTGGTCTGGCGCATCGATGGTGATAAGCAGTGCATCACCTTTGTCGATCCGAAGGGCATCCGCAACCTGAGCTGGGCCAACGAGCCGAAGCTCGATTTCTACCAGACCGTTCGTGACATCCAAGCGCGTCTTGGTGATGCCAACGTATCGCTACAAAGCTTCATCGTGTCCGTCACACCCGCGCGAGAAATGGCGTTGCTCTGGGGCGTCACCAACGAACAAATGGCCAGCCGCAACATCCTTTTTGACGAAGACGAGCACTACATGGAGCGTTTGGTGCAGGGATCCGTATCTGCCAGCTAAAACGGTTTGCCTGCAATTGCGTCATGGCTCAGGTATGGCTTGCGACCGTGTTTCGATAGATGGCGTGGTGTTCGTCGGTGGTGCCGAAACGTAGTTCGTAGGCCAGCAGGCGCTTGGCGTGGTGGCTTACGTCAAGCTCGTCGGTCATGCCCATGCCGCCGTGAAGTTGGATGGCTTCTTGCGAGACATGGCGTGCGGCCTGGCCGACGATGACCTTGGCCGCGGAAATGGCCTTGCGGCGCTCGCGGGTGTCTTCGTCGGTGCAGCGGGCAATCGCGCGGTAGATCATCGAGCGTGCCTGTTCGACCTGCATGAGCATGTCAGCCATGCGGTGTTGCAGCGCTTGAAAGCTGCCGATGGGTGCACCGAATTGCACGCGCGATCGCGAGTATTCGATGGTCGCTTCGAGGATGCGTTGCAGGCTGCCCAATGCCTCGGCGCTGAACATCGCGACGGCATAGTCGACCACGGCCTGCAGTTGACCGCCATCGCCAGGAAGGCGATCGCTCGCGTCCACGCCTACGTTGTCGAGCGTGATGTCCGCAGCGCGTTGACCGTCGATCGTAAGCAGCGCGTCGAGCGACACGCCAACGGCATCGGGCGTCACCGCAAACACGCCAACGCTGCCATCTTCGATGCGTGCCGACACCAGCAAAAGATCGGCGATGGCCGCGTGGTAGACGACGGATTTACATCCGCTCAAGCGCCAACCGTGGCCGTCGGGCGTCGCAGTGGTCACGATATTTTCCACGCGGATAGTGGCGCCGGGTTCGTCATGGGCCAGCACGGCAATGGTCGATCCATCAGCCAGCACTGGCAGCCAGCGTACGCGTTGCTCGTCGCTGCCCAGCTCGCGGATGACGCGCGTCGCCACGATGGCGCTGGAGAGCAAGGGTTCCAGCAACAGCCGCTCGCCGACGGCCTGCATGACCAGCATCACGGCCACCGGATCGGCACCGATGCCGCCGTGTTCCTCGGGGAGTTCGATGGCAAGCAAGCCCAATTCGGCGAGGCCATTCCAGACCGCTTTCGACCAGCCGGCGTCTGACTGGAGCACGCTGGCGCGCTTCTCGAAACCGTATTCGCTGGCAAGAAAACGCCGCGTGGTGTCTTGCAACATCTGCTGCTCGTCGTTGAATGAAAAGTCCACCGGTCAGCCCCTGAGATTCAAGATCATGTGCGCGATGATGTTGCGTTGGATTTCGTTGGATCCGCCATAGATGCTCAACTTTCGCTGGTTGAGGTAGGTCGGCGCGGCGCGTGCCATGTCCGTGTCAGCCTGGCTCTTGCGGCTGGACACGACCAATGCATGGAGACCCGATGCCTCGACCTGCAACTCGGTTAGTCGTTGCATGATCTCGGTGCCGCGAACTTTCAGGATCGACGCCTCGGGACCCGGCGCGTGGTTTTTTTCCGCATCGAAAATCACGCGCAGGTTGGTGACCTCCAGCGCGGTCAGTTCCATTTCCACTTGCGCAATCCGACTCGCAAAAACATCGTCCTCGATGAGTGGCTTGCCATCGCGAATGCAACGCGTGGCCATTTTCTTGAGCCGCTTCAGTTCGCGCTGCGATGCGCCGACGCCGGCAATGTTGGTGCGCTCGTGGCCGAGCAGAAACTTGGCGTAGGTCCAACCTTCGTTCTCGGCACCGACACGATTGGCCACAGGAATGCGCACGTCGTCGAACCAGATTTCGTTGACCTCGTGCGAGCTGTCCAACAGCCGGGTTGGTCGCACCGTGATGCCGGGCGACTTCATGTCGACCAGCACAAACGAAATACCACGCTGCGGCTTGGCGATCGGGTCGGTTCGCACCAGGCAAAAAATCCAGTCGGCGAACTGGCCGAGCGTGTTCCAAGCCTTCTGGCCGTTGAGGACATAGACGTCGCCATCGCGCTCGGCGCGCATTCGCAACGAAGCAAGGTCGGAGCCGGAGCCTGGCTCCGAGTATCCCTGACACCACCAGTCGCTGGCATCGATGATGCGCGGCAGGAAACGCTGTTGTTGCTCGGGACTGCCAAAGCGCATCAACACCGGCGCAACCATCTTCAGGCCGAACGGTAGTTGGGTAGGCGCGTCGGCCAGTGCGCATGCCGTTTCGAAGATGTACTGCTGCGTCTTGCTCCAGCCAGTGCCTCCGAATTCCAGCGGCCAGGCTGGCGCGCCCCAGCCTTTTTCGTGCAGGATTTTCTGCCAGCGCGTGATGTCCTGATCGATGGCCGAGTGGTCACCCGCGCGCAGTCGCTCGCGAATGTCGTCGGGCAGGCGGTCACACAGGAACACGCGCACTTCGTCGCGGAAGGCGAGTTCCCGCGGATTGAAATTCAGGTCCATAAAAACTCCTGCGCGGTCGCATGGCGAATGGCACGAGCATCGCGCCGCGCAATCGCCAGACGAGATAATTTTCGATTGAGTCGCCGCCTCATGTTCGCAACGCGTCGATCAGGGCGTCACGAGTACCCGCGCGTGCGGCGAAGGGATCGGTTGGATTTCGTTGCGCGACGATGTCGTCGGCGCGCTGGCGAACGCCATCGAGCGCTTTGGGATGCGATGCGATGTAGAAGCGGTTTTCGCCGATGGCCTCGAATGTCATTGCAGCGACCTCGGCTGCGCTGACGCGACCCGAGCCAACTGCTTTGTCGGTCATCGCGGTGGCAAGCCGTTGCGAATGGGTTGGTGTCGCCGTGGTGTCTGGACGATTGCGATGCGATCGATTGATCCCGGTGGGCACGTAGAACGGGCAAAGTACGGAACAATGCACCTGCTCGCTGACCAGCGACAGATCGTGGTACAGCGTTTCCGACAGCGACACCACGGCGTGTTTGGACACGTTATAAACGCCGCTGAGTGGCGGATTCATCAACCCCGCCATCGACGCCGTGTTGACCACGTGGCCACGGTAGTGCGGCGCTGCCGCTGCCGCCGCCAGCATGCGCGGGACGAAGGCGCGGATGCCGTGGATCACGCCCCACAGGTTGACGCCCAGCGTCCATTCCCAGTCGGCCAAGCTGTTTTCCCAGAGCAGGCCGCCAGTGCCGACGCCGGCGTTGTTGAACAGCAAATGGATGTCGCCAAACGCTTGCGTTGCCGCAACTGCCAGCGCCTCGACCTGGGCGGCGTTGGACACATCCACCACGCGAACCTCGACACGAGCGCCGGCAGCCAGCACTTCGTTGCGCGCTGCGTCGAGCGCATCCGCTTGCACGTCAGCCAGCACCACGTTCATTCCCAGTGATGCCGCGCGCCGTGCGAACTCCAAACCGAAGCCCGAACCGGCGCCCGTGATCACGGCTGTCTTGTTCTTGAAGTCATCCATGGCTCAAACCGCCGACACGCCGCCATCCACCGCCAGTATCTGGCCGGTGATATGGCTGCCTGCGCCTGAAGCGAACAATAGTGCGGCGCCCTTCAAATCCTCGTCACCGCCTATGCGTTGCAGTGGAGCGCCGCGAGCCAGCGCGTTTTCCCCGACCTGCTTGATGATTCCCTCGGTCATTTTGGAAGGAAAGAATCCCGGCGCGATAGCGTTGACGGTAATTCCGTACGGTCCCCATTCGCCCGCCAACGTGCGGGTGAAATTCACCACCGCGCCCTTGGCGCTGTTGTAGGCGATGGTCTGCATCGTGCCTGGCGGATTGCCGCGCAAGCCGGCAATCGATGCAATGTTGATGATGCGGCCGTAGCGGTTGGGAATCATCGAGCGCTTGGCGACCTGCTGGCTGAGCAGGAACAGACCCCGCACGTTGAGATCGAACACCTTGTCCCATGCTTCCAGCGGATGATCTTCCGCCGGCGCACCCCAACTGGTGCCGGCGTTGTTGACCAGCACATCGACCCGACCCATGCGTTCCAGCGCGGCGTCGACCAGCGCATGCACCGACTCGGGTTTGGAGCCATCGGCGATCACCCAGTCGGCGTCGATGCCACGCGCTTTCAAATGAGACTGCGCTTGCTCGAGCTCATACTGTTTGCGTGCGGATAGCAGGATGCGTGCGCCGTAGTCGCCGAGCGCTTCGGCAATCTGCAGGCCGAGTCCACGCGAACCACCGGTCACCAGCGCGTTGCGGCCAGTGAGGTCGAATAGGTTGGGTGTGCTGCTCATGGCGTTGTCACTCCATTGGTGTCGATGACGGGTGGCTGCGAATCAGCTGTGGGCTCGCAAGGCACTCACGACGGCATTGGTTTTGCAGGTTGTGATGTAGTGCGCGTCGATCATCGTGCGG
>JBBSTF010000092.1:0-7121 GCA_038236135.1 Lysobacterales bacterium | reverse complement strand
TTTGATCCACCCGCCCGTTCCTGTCGGCAAGTGCTGGACGGATCAGCCGCTTGCGGGACGCGCTGGGAGCGTGGCTTCGGCTGCGGCACAGGATGTGCCTTCAGCCGAACCCGGCCAGTGCTTGCGTACCCGCCCGGCTTCACCGTGCGGGCGACAGGCCATCGGGTCGCATCTTTGGCCTACGTTTCTCTGCGAGGAGAAAGGTAGGGCGCTCGCCGGCAGGCGAGAGAAACGCTTGTCCCGTCTGGCGAAAGCCATCAACAGTGAAGCGGTGGCGGGCAGGCACGAGAAACGCTTGACCAGTCTGGCGTCAGCGGCGAAGAGCGCAGCACTGTGAACTTGCACGGCGCAAGCCGAAAAAGAGAGCGGGTGGGTATCATGTCTCGCCACGTCAGCGACCATCGAACCCCCCGCGAATGATCGATCAGATTCCAATCCCCATCGCACTTACCGGCATCGTCGTCCTCGGTGTGCTTGCGCAGTGGATCGCGTGGCGCATCAAGCTGCCGTCGATCGTGCTGTTGCTCGCCATCGGCATCTTTATCGGGCCGGTTTTCCACGTGCTCGATCCGGACAAGATATTCGGCGACCTCTTGTTCCCGATGACGGCGCTTTCGGTGGCGATAATCCTGTTTGAGGGGAGCCTCACCCTGCGCTTTCGTGAGATCCACGGCTTGCGTGGGCCGATCCTGAATCTGGTCACCGTCGGTGCGGCAATCAACATCGTCATCATTACGGCCTGTGCCTACTATTTTCTAAAGGCGCCCATCGGCATCGCGATGTTGATAGGTACGATTGGCTGTGTGACCGGACCCACCGTGGTCGGGCCGATGTTGCGGGCGATCCGTCCGACGCCTGCTGTGGACAAGGTGTTGCGCTGGGAAGGCATCATCATCGATCCCATCGGCGCCATCTTGGCGGTCATCGCGATGGAATTCGCGGTCAAGGACTATCACAGCGAGATTGGCTGGGTGTTGGCGAAACTGGTCGCTTCAGGTCTGGTGATCGGACTGATTACCGCTGGTGTGCTCGGCGCTTTATTGAAGCGCCACCTGGTTCCCTGGTACCTGCGCAATGTCATCACGCTGGGCTTCGTGATGATGGCGTTCACGATCAGCAACGTGTTGGCTCATGAGGCGGGCCTGCTCGCTGTCACGGTGATGGGCGTTGCTCTGGCAAACACGCGCAACCTCGACATGGATGACGTACTCAGCTTCAAGGAAAGCCTGACCGTGCTTTTAGTGTCCTTGTTGTTCATCGGTCTTGCGGCGCGCCTGGATCTGCAAAGTTTTGCTGAGCTCGGTTGGGGCTTCCCGTTATTTCTGCTTGCGATTTTCTTCGTTGCACGACCGCTGGCGGTTGCGGTTAGTACCATGCGATCCAAGCTCAGCCTGCGCGAACGCGGGCTTATTGCGTGGATCGGACCGCGCGGTATTGTCGCGGCGGCGGTGGCGTCGTTGTTTGCTCTTCGTCTCGAAGCTGAAAACATCCGGGGCGGCGAACTACTGGTACCGGCTATTTTCAGCATCATCATTTCGACGGTGCTGGTGCAAAGCTTCACAGCGCGCAAGCTGGCTTTACGATGGAAACTGGCGGAAGAACAGCCGACGGGTGTGATTATCGTTGGCTCCGGGTCAGTACCATTCGCGATCGGTGAGGCATTGAAAATTGCCGGATTCGACGTGACCCTGGCCGACAGCAATTGGGAGGCCCTGAAGCGCGCGCGCATGGCCGGTCTGAAGACCTACTTCGGCCGCGTCGTTTCCGACCATGCCGAGCATCATCTGGATTTCACCGGTGTCGCACGCTTGCTCGCCATGAGCGACCGACCGGCGCAGAACACACTGTCGTGCCTGCACTACCGTTCAGAACTCGGCACCGATGGCGTCTACGCGCTGCGCACCAGCGAGGATCACGACAAGGCCAAGATGACCTTGTCCGGTAGCCTCAAAATGCCTTGGTTGTTCAGTGACCAGATCGATGATGTCGGTCTGGAGAAGGCACTGACCAGCGGCGCGGTGATCAAGACGAGCAAACTCAAGGACAGCTACACCCTGGCGAACCTGAAATCTCACTTTGGCGAAAATGCCATCTTGTTGTTCGCAATTGATCCTAAAAAGCGACTGTTCCCATTTACCACCGCCGCAGAACCTTCAGCGAAAAGCGGCTGGGAAATCATGTCGCTGCAACTGAAGCCGGAGATCGTCGCTGCCAGCGAAGGGAGCGACGAAACGCTCGATGAGATGGTGCAGAAAGAAGAGCCGCCTGTTGTCAGGAATTCCGCCGCTAGCGACGCGACGGCTTAGTGGATTGCCAGGCCGACAATAGTTTCAGCACCTGGATTACAGCCTGCCAAATTCGCAAATGCGCGACCTCGTTCGGCGTAGTCATTGAACTGATCAAAACTCGGCGCGCCGGGTGAAAGCAGGATGACGTCACCCTCCATCGCCAGACTGCGCGCGCAGTCAACTGCGTCGACCAATGTCGCGGTTTGGTGCAAGGCGCATGTCGAGTTCGACTCGCGGAGCGCGCTCGCAATGCGGGGGCCATTTGCTCCCATCGTGACGATGGCCTTGGGTGGATGCGCATGCACGTGCTCGATCAGATGTTCATAGTCCAGTCCGCGCTCGTAACCGCCGACCAAAACGATCACCGACTGGCCATGCAAACTCATCAATGCCTGCGCGGCCGCTTGAGGTGTGGTTGAAATGCTGTCGTCGATCCATCGCAAACCATCGCTTACGCCCAACTCGGTCAGCCGATGCGGCAATGCGCGAAAGCTTTCGACCGACGCCGCCGCGTGAGCAGCATTTTCGCCGAGCAGGTCGAGCGCTGTCAGCGCCGTGCAGAGGTTTTGCGCGTTGTGTGCTCCGGGCAATGGCAAGGTTGATCGCAGCAGAACTGCACGACCCGCAAACGTCACCGCGGTGTCGCTCACTTGCCAACCATTGTCCTCGCCGACGAGGTGGCCGTTGGCATGCCCCGTAGCCAGGTTGCGCAAGGTTGGCGTGCCGTCGCCAACCAGCAAGGTGCCCGCCTTATCGGCCAACGCCAACTTGTCATCCACGTAGCGCTCACGGCTACCGTGCCAGTCGAGATGCTCTTCCTCGACATTGGTTACAACCGCCAATTCGACCGGGCCTGCGCTGCGAGTCTGATAGCTCGACAATTCGACGACCCAAAAATCGGCGTGCTGATCGAGCAGGTCGAGCAGCGGTAGACCGATGTTTCCAGCGAGTGCGACACGGTGGCCCAATCCGCGCAACAAATGCGCGATCAACGCCGACGTGGTGCTTTTGCCTTTCGTGCCGGTGACGGCCACGACGCGGGCGTCGGGGTTCTCGGCAAACCACAGCGCTGTCCCGGAAGTGAAACGCGTGCCGTTGCGCTGCGCCTCGATCAACTCGAGGCGATAGTCACTGATGCCGGGTGATTTGATAATGACATCGAAGTTCGACAGGTCTGCAGCGCTGGGGGCTTGCGTAACGAGTCGAAGCGAAGGCTCACCGTCGAAACTCGCCGCTTCCATTTCATTGCAGAACAGCGTGATTGCCAGTTCGGGCAAGCGCTTTCTCAAGGCTGCCAGGGCCGCCCTGCCCTCGCGACCCAAACCCCAGATGGCAACGCGCTGACTCGCGAGATCGACGATTCGCATGGCTAGTCGAGGCCACCGATTTGGAGTAACCCGGATGGAATTCGATGCGTGCCTTCCGCTTCAAGCAGCTCTGGCAACGAAATATTGTCGACGAGTTGCGGCTGGATTTCTTTCGCGAAGCGACGCACCAGCGCATCTTCACGCCACTCGGCACGCGCGGCGAGCGCCGTCATGGCAGCGCGCGATTCACGACCTTCGCCGACGCACTCGAACGGCTTGTGATCGCGAAATTCGAGCAAGGCGTCGAATCCCGCCGCTTGCGAAGCATCGTCAAGCAGGTTGCGCCCGAAGATTGCCAGCAAGCGGGGCTTCGGCATGAACGGCGCCAACGCAAGAAACACGAAGTGGCATTTTGGGCAGTGCCCGCACCAACGGTCGGCGGGTTTGGGGCCAAGCAAGCGGAAGTTGCGATTGCAACTGGAAAACACGTCGTCGTAGCCCCTGAAGCTGGCGAAGCGTTTGGCGATAGCAAGTTCCGACCATGGACGCAGCAGCGAGTAATAGTGCAGATCGGCAGCGACGTGGTTAGTCACCCACTCGCCGAAGTCGCGCTCAAATTCCCAGCCCTTGCTCCACTGGTGGTTGATCTGCTGCCCGTCGTATTCGAGCGTCGCGCTGGATGCCGAACGTTCGTTGGAAAATACGATCGCATCAAAGTCGTACAAGAGCGCGGCGACGACGAGAATCGCCGAATTGATCGCGGTGACCGGCACGTGGCCGTTGAGTGCGCCGTGGCGGTTGTAGTCGAACAACACCGGCGATACCTGCCGGCTGATATTGAGCATCGGCAAACCGGTGCGCGCTGCACAAGCGGCGATCAACGGCGAGCTGCCGATCCAGACTACGTGGGCGGGGTCGCCTGTACTCTTGAGCGATTCGATGCTGACCAGCGAATCTTTGCCGCCACCAATCGGCACGAGGCTGCGCCGTTGCAGCCCGGCGCTCGACGCATTGGTCGCGGAAGTTGTCGAACTCGGGAAACGGATCTTGCCGCGCAAATCGATGCCGTTGTGCCAGCCGAACTCGCCCAATCCGTGCAAGTAAAGTCGATCAAGAAACGCGGCGGAAGTTGTATCCGGCGGGTCACCTTCGATGTAAATTTCCGGCGGAACCCCTGCCTTGAAATAGCTGACGCCGGCGATCCAATGCAGCATGCGTAACGCCTGAGCAAATGACGACTCGCGCTCCGGCAGCAGTACTGGCGCATCGGGAAATCCAATGCGCTCGATCAGCTCGGGGCCGTCGTCGAAGGCATAGACCAACTCGATTTGACCATCGCGATACCCATGCCGCACGAAGCGGAACGCCTGCGCCTCGCGCGGGTTACGCAACGCGTTCGTCGAGTTCACAACACCACCTCGCGTGCTGGCTGGCGCAAGTTGTAGTGCGAGCTCATCACCGCGCCATACGCACCGGCCTCGGCGATCAAAATCACGTCGTTTTCCCTGCAAACGGGTAATCGGCGATTGTGGCCGAGGATGTCGCCGCTCTCGCAGATTGGCCCGACGACCTGTACCAGTTCGGTCGCGTCCTCGGCAAAGCGAGTGAGGTTGACGATCTCGTGCCAGGCCTCATACAGCGCTGGCCGCAACAGCGAATTCATGCCCGCGTCGACGCCGACATAGTTCACGTCGGACTTGCGCTTGAGCTGGGTGACGCGAGCGAGCAATACGCCCGCCTCCGCCACCAGATATCGACCGGGTTCCATCCACAGCGCGAACTGAGGATAGGCAGTGCGAACTTCGGCCAACACGGACGAAAGCTCGTTGAGGTCGAGCGCCTGCTCGCCTGCTCGCGACGGCACGCCAAGACCGCCGCCGATATCAAGCGTACGAACGCCTTCAAATTGCTCGGCAACGCTGGCCAGCTGTGCGTAGACGCTGCGCCAATGGCCGGCATCACGTACGCCGGAACCCAAATGCGCATGCAGGCCAACGATGCGGATATCGTGGCGGCGCGCCAGCTCGCGAACCGTGCGCAGATCGTCCAGCGAGACACCAAACTTTGATTCCTTGCCACCGGTACGCACTTTTTCGTGATGGCCACGACCCTGTCCGAGGTCCACCCGCAAAAACAAGTCGCGACCTCGGAAATCCTCGCCCCACTCACGCAAGGGATGTAACGCATCGACGGTCAGATTCACGCCAAGAGTGATCGCCTCGCGATATTCCCTTCGCGGTGCGAAGTTCGGCGTGAACAGCACTCGGTCAGCAGTCAAACCGGGAACGTTGTCGAGCGCGTTTCTCACCTCGGCCAGCGATACGCATTCGAATGCAAAGCCGTTTGAATAGAGGCGTCGAAGAATGTCGGGATGGGGATTGGCCTTCAGCGCGTAGTGCCAACGATCGACACTCGCGATGGCCGTCAGGCGCGCTGCCTGATTGCCCACGTCGTCAAGACTGTAAACGTAGGTCGGCGTTTCCATCGCGGCGATATCGAGCAATTCGGATCGGCGCGACTGCCACCATTTTTGCGGCGTCGCGACGGCTGCACCGACCAATTCTCGCCAACTGGGACCGAATATTCGCGCGTCGTCGACGCGCATCGCCTCCGCATGGATCAGCAATTCATGCAGTCGCGGGATCAGCGGATCAACGAGCGCTTCGTCGACAACAAAGGTCAGGTTGAGGTTGTTCGATGATTGCGAAATCAAATGCACATCGAGCGCGCCAAATTCAGCCAGAACGCCGGACAAGCGGTGCAACATCGAGCGCATTCCGCGGCCGACCAGCGTAATGGCCGCACAGGGTGCGATCACCTTGACGCGGCACGACGGTGCAAGGTCTTCGCAAAGCCGGGCCAGCACGTCTGTCGTCAATAAATTGTCGGACGGGTCCAGCGATACCGTGACATTGGTTTCGGCTGAGCCAATCAGATCAATCGACAAGCCATGGCGACGAAATACCTCGAACACGTCGGCAAGGAAGCCGACCTGCTGCCACATGCCGATCGACTCCATCGACACCAGGGTGATGCCGCGCCGCGAACTGATCGCCTTCACGCTGGGCGCGGTCTGTGCCGTGTCGGCAGCGATCATCGTGCCGGGTAGCTGTGGATGGTTGGTGTCACGGATCAGCAACGGAATGCGCCGCTCTCGGGCCGGATGGATGCAACGCGGATGCAGCACCTTGGCGCCAGTCGTCGCAATCTCCTGCGCTTCGGCATAGTCAAGACGCGCTACTAGACGGGCGTCGGGAACCTGTCGTGGATTGGCGGTAAACAGACCCGGCACGTCCGTCCAGATTTCGACTGCTTCGGCATTCAGCAACGCACCGAACCCAGCCGCTGAAGTATCCGATCCACCCCGTCCCAGTACCACGGTTTGACCCGTCGCGTTGCCTGCGATGAAACCTTGCGTGATGAAAACGTCGCCAGCAGGCAGCGTGTCGTTCAAGCAACCTTTTGCACTGCCCGAGAGAGACGCACAAAGCCAATTCGACCAGTCGTTCTGGTTTGGCAATGCATC
>JBBSTF010000091.1:0-7188 GCA_038236135.1 Lysobacterales bacterium | reverse complement strand
TACATCCCAAGGCATGGTGATTCCCCACAGCGGCGCTGAGGGAAAGTGTCAACCATGTCTCCGCACACCTGTCAGCTATGTGTCCAGTCCATACAGCGAGGAGAAAGGTAGGTCGCTCGCCGGCAGGCGAGAGAAACGCTTTACAAATCTGGCGACGGCCGACAACAGCGAAGCAAAAAAAAAGAAGCGGCGGTCGACAGGCGAGAGAAACGCTTGACCAGTCTGGCGATAGCGAAACAGGAAAAACTTGCACTGTGCGCATGCCGGCGCAAACCGGCGGAAGCGTCAGCGCATCAGCGCATCCACGTGCGCCTGCGTGCACTCACGCAGCGCCGCCAGACTGTAGCCGCCTTCGAGGCTGGACACTATGCGTCCGCCACAGTGTCGTTCGGCGAGCGCGACAAGTTGCTCGGTGACCCAGCGATAGTCATCGCCTTCCACGTTCAAGTTGGCAAGTGGATCGAGTCGATGCGCGTCGAACCCGGCGGAAACGATCAGCAACTCGGGCGCGAATGCATCCAGCGCAGGCAGCACGACCGATTCGATGGCAGCGCGGAATTCGACAGAGCCCGCACCGGGTGGCAGCGGCGCATTGACGATGTTGTCTGCACTGCCATGCTCATCAACGCGTCCGGTGTCGGGGTACAGCGGCGACTGGTGGGTGGATGCGTAGAGTACGCGTGGTTCGTTCCAGAATATGTCTTGAGTTCCATTGCCATGGTGGACATCGAAATCCATGATCGCCACGCGTGAGAGACCATGCGCGGCGATGGCATGCGCGGCACCAACAGCAACGCTGTTGAACAGGCAAAAGCCCATCGCGGTATCGGCGGTGGCGTGATGGCCGGGCGGCCTGACCGCACAGAATGCGCGACGACTGTCGCCAGTCATCACCCGGTCGATGGCTGCGCACACTGCGCCCGCAGCACGCAAGGCGGCCTCGGCGGAACCGCTAGTCATCGCCGTATCGGGATCGAGCTGCCGGGAGGGCAGATCAGGACCGTCTAGCACGTCCGCGATCAGGGTTGCGTGGTGCACGCGCGCCAGTTGCTCACGCGTCGCCTTCGGCGCTTCGACTCGGGGTAGCGCGGCGTAACGCGCGTGATCGAGCGCCCCCAGCACCGCACGCAGGCGATCCGGCGATTCGGGATGGCCGGGCAACAACACGTGTTCCAAGCAGGCGGGATGAGAAAAAATGGCAACCGTCATGGAGATATTCGTGCGCTCAAGAGGTGGATCGTCAGTTCTCGAGGCGATAATTGAGACCGGCGCGGCTGCCCTTGGTGGAGTTCTCTGTTTCGAAATTCCAGCGAGGACTGAAGATGTAACGCAGGGTAACGACTTCACCCGGATCGAAAATTCCGACGCCGTAGCTTAGATATAACTTGGGAGACAGGTATTTGCCAACCGTGAACGCCGCACCGCCAAGCGTGTCGTTATCGGCTACGCCAATGTCGTCGACGCCCAGCTTGGAGCCGATGTTCTTGGCCAGCAAGTCGCCACCTGCCGTACCGAGCGCGCGCGCCGCCGAGCCAAGCATGTCGCCTTCGCCGCTGTTCAAGCCAGACAAAGGCTTGCCGGTGAGAAGGTAGGAAAGCGCTTCGGATTGCTCCATCGCGGGATCGGAAAACACAGTCAGCACCGGAAGCTGCGCGGTGCCTCGCACGTTCAGTCCAACCTTGATGCTTTCGCCGCGAATCTCGCGGACAGCACGAATGTCGAGACCTGGATTATCAATCTGAGTCCCGGCAAACAACACACGGCCACGCTCGATTTTCAGATCTTGCCCGTACGCTTTATAGGTTCCACCGACGTTGAGCGTTCCAGTGCCGACCGTAGTGCGACCGGGAATATCAATGACTGATAGCTGGCCCTTGACGGTGCCGTCGAACCCGAGCCCGACCAGTTTGACGTTGTCACCAAACGACACCGTGACCCGCGCCGTGATTGGCAGTGCTGTCGCGCTTGCCGAAGTTTCCTCATCGACGATCACCACGTCGGCCGAGCGCGCATTGCCGGTAGGTCCACCGCCGGGCAGCTTTTCAAGATCAACATCGGCGCTGGGAATCGCAACGTTGCCGGTGATCAGCAAACCTTCGGAACTGCGCTCAATGACCAGATCGGGTGAAACGACAACTTTTGCGGCCGGAATATTGGCCGCCGTCACGTCGGTGCCCTTGATGGTGACCTTGATCGGCGCGTCACTGGCAAGCCCGCCGTTACCGCCAAACGTCAGCGTGCCCTTGCCGGATTTGATCGAGCCTTCGACGACAAATTGCTGTCCGTCGAGCGCACGCACGCTGAAGTCGCCGTTGCTGAGTTTCAAACCCGCAATCGGTACTTCGGAGGCGAAGTCGCGCAACCGCAGCACGCCTTTCAACGCGGGCTGACCCAGCGTGCCGGCGATGCTGTAGTCGGCCTCGACCCTGCCCTTGACGTTGGCGACTTCGCTGGTGAAAAGCTCGATGAATTCGAGGCTGTTGAGTTTCATGCTCAACTGGCCGGACAAGACCGAGGTTGCTACCAGCGGCCCGTTGACCGCGATCCGTCCGTCAATGGTGCCTTGGTGATCCAGATTCGCCTTGACCGTCGCCGTCGTGGCATTGGTGCCGAGATCCGCATTGATCGTGAAAGCGGTGTAGCTCAGCATTTCGCGCGGCTCGGCACCGTCGGCACCAACCCAGTCGATGCGACCCGTGGCCGAACCGATGTTTGCGTTGCCACTCAATGCGCCTTTGGTCGTGCGCTGGATGCTGCCGCTGCCGCGGATGGTTCCGGTTGCACGGATCGGCGCGTCGCTGGCAGCGAGCTTAATGATCAAGGCCAGCGGCAATTCTTCGAGCCGATACCGCGCATCGATGCTCCCATCCGCGCCACCGCCGCCGACAACGCACAGGCGGGTCGTGTCGCCCACCAGGCAGGTATCGCTGGCGGTAAATTTCTTTCCATCCCAAGCCAGTTGCGCCGGCGCGGCAAGGTTGAAGGTGGGCACATCCTTGGCATCAAGTATCAATTGCGTCAGGGATCCGTTCCATCGATCACCTTTGCTGCTGCCATCCAGTCGGAGGGATACGTTTGCCGGCGTGCCGGTCGCGCGCAGGGTCACCTTGTGTGATGCTTGGCTGCCTTCGGCTTGCAGATTGATCGATTGGTAACTGGCGCTGCCACTGGTCACGCCAGCCGCCTTCACGTCGAGCTTGCCGGATGGCTTGTCTAGATTATTGATGCCGGCGATTACATCAAGCGCGGCGACGCGCGTATCGCCAAAGCGCAGTGCGCTGCCGTTGGCGACGCCGTTTATGTCCAGGCTTGGCCACTTGCCCTGCACGCGAAAATCGCCATTCAACTCACCGGACGCGTCTGGCATCCAATCGCCCAGATCGCCGATCGCCAGCTTGATATTGGCGTCGGTCTGGTTGCCGCCGCGGCCAACAATGGCGACCGTGCTTTTGCCGGAGCGCAGGTCGAGCGAACCATCGACGATGAATTCGGGCTTGATCGTGAGATCGGCCTGGCCAGACACCGGGCGTTGGCGCAGCGTGCCGCCGAGGCGATCGAGTTTTATGATTGCCGTCGGGCCGTTGTCGCCAATGCTGCCACTGCTGGCAAGATCAAAGTCGAGCGCGCCTTTCCAGTCTTTCGCGAAGGCACCGGGATTGAGCTTGCTGGCTTTCGCTTTGATGTCCCAACCAATCTGCGGTTGCAGTGTGACGGTGCCGCTGGCGTCTAGGCCGCCATTGGCCTGCTTCAACGCGAGGGTGTCGAGCAATATCTGTTTCGGCGTACCGCTGAGCTTGATGACGAGATCGGAAAGCTCGCCCGGTGGCCCGATCGAAATCGTCCCGTCTGCGTGATAAGCGTCTGCACTGCCACCTGCGTTCAACTTTCCGTGGCTGGCGATCACCTGTCCGGCCAGGTCTTCGGGAAGTACAAGATCGTTCCAGTCCAGCACCAGCTCTGCTGAAATCGGTTCGGCCTTCAGCTGCACCTTTCCGGTCGCGTTGATCACGCCGGCGACATCGGGCGATTTCAGCGTTAACGTTTCGATTGTCAACACATCGTCAGCAAGCCCGTAACGCAGCGGCACGATCTGGATGCGGCGACCATCGACAGCGATCACGCCGTTGACGGTTCCCTGCTTGAGATCGCCCGTGCCTTGCATCGATGCAGACAAGGTCTTGATGGTGCTGTCGGCGATCAGCTTGTCGGCGCTGAACTCGGGCGCGTCCAGTTGCAAGGTCCACGGCAGATCGTTGTTCTGGACGATGGTGCCGTTGAGCGTAGCGGCGATCGGTTGGCTCAACGCCAATGAGATATTTCCCTTGTCGCCATCGCTGTCGGCATTGAGTTCCCCAGCGTAAGTTGCATCGCCGACCTTCCACGAAAACCCGGCCTTGCCCTTGCCGCCATAGCCGGATGCTGTTGTCAGCGTGCCATCGACATCGACCGAGCCATCCGGAGAGCGCAAGGCCAATTCGTTCACGGCGATGCCGTCGCTGGTCCAGGCAACGCCGGTCTGGAACGAATCGGCGGCGAACACCAGTTTTCCGTCCTGGGTGACTTTTGCATTGTCGATGCGCAGGCGATCAATCACGATATCAATCGGCGGCTTCAGCGTGAACGGATCGGAGGGCTCCACCGGTTGCGGCGCGACCGTGGTCAACTGCAGGTCGATGCCATTAACCGCCACCTCGTCGATCTGGACACGACCGGAAAACAGCCGACTCAGCGAAACCTTCACCTCGGCACTGGCCACCCGGGCATCGACACCTTTCACCGGATCGTTGAAACGTATGCCTTCCAGCCGCAGCGGACTGACCAGAGTGCCAGTCGCCTTCTCGTAACTGAGCTTGCCTTGCATCGAACCAACCGCACGCTCCAGCGCAAACCTCGCGCCCGACTGCGTAAACAACACCCACGACAGCACCAGGACGATGATCAGGATCAGGCTGGCCAAAAAAACGCCGAACCACTTCAACCATTTCATGCCGCGCGAGCCCTTCACAGGTCGGGTCCAATCACGACGTGCAATTGAATGCGCGAATCATTCGGGCCACGGCCTCGTATCGGTGTACCAAGATCGACGCGCACCATGCCCACCGGTGAGCGCCAGCGCACACCGAAGCCAGCTCCAACTTTTGCCTTGAATCCGGTGCCACTAAAGGCGTCGCCGGCATCGATAAACCCGGCCATGCCCCAAGTCGGCGTGAAGTAATGTTCGTACTCGGCACTGCCAACCAACAGCGTTTCACCGCCGATGACTTTTGCATCAGCATTGAGCGGTCCAACCGTCTGGTAACCGAAGCCGCGGATCGAGCGATCGCCGCCAGCGAAGAAGCGAAGCTCCGGCGGCAAGGCGTTGAAATCGCCAACCTGCGTGTAGCCGATGGAACCGCGAGCAACGAATCGATCCAATTTTCCAACGCCGGTGATCCACTTTCCGTCGGCCGTGATCTGGGTGAAATTGGTATCGGACAAGACACCTTCCAGACCGGCGCGTGCGGCGAAGGTCAACGACCAGCCATTGCGTGGGAAATTGGGATTGTCGGCATATTTCTTCGCCAGCGATGCTTCGGGATAGAGCAGCGTCGTCTTGCCCTTGACGTCGGCGACCTCGAAATTACCCGCCAGGAATTGCAAACCGTAGGTACGCGTCCAACCACGCCAGATCCGTGAATCGGTGGCGGCAAGGCGCAGGGTTTTCGATTTGCTGGTGTCGGTGTTTTCGTCCCGATATTTCGCGCCGAAGTTCCAGCTGTGGTTGTCCTTGCCGGGTTTGGGAATGGTGTACAGACCCGTGAGCGTTTTAAGTCGCTGCGCCAAAAGTGCTTCGATTTTCGCTTTGTGGCCCTGCCGATTCACCCAACGCCGCTCGACGCCGCCACGCACGCCGGGGCCGGTGTCAGTACCAACGAACACGCCGCCGGTATAGACATTGCGCTTGGCGGGCGCGAGCAATACGTTGATGGGAACCACACCATCGACAGCTTTTTCGGAGTCGGGCTGGACCTGGACAATCGAGAAATAGTTGGCGTCGATCAAGCCTTGTTGCAACTGCAACAACTCTTCTTGCGAGTACCAGTCGCCACGCTTGTAAGGGACGTAGCGCTCAAGGAAATGTTCATCGAACTGGCTTGCGTCGAACGTGGTCTCGCCGAATTTGTAGCGCGGGCCGGCCTTCCAGTAGAGATCGATGGCGGCGCTGTTGGCATCGCGGGTCACCTCGACGCGGTGGCGTTCCAGGAGTGCGTCCAGATATCCGGCACTGAACAATGCAACAGTAATTTCCGTCTTGCTGCGTTCGTATACGGCGTGATCGAGCACCTCGCCGTCCTTTGGAAGGAATCCGTTGACCGCCTTCATCACGCGCTTGCGATCCATTGCATCGCCGTCGACGACAATTTTGGATTCAGCGATCGTCACCGGTTTCCCGTGATCGACCTTCAGTTCCGACACGAAGTCTTCGCCGACCTTGCGTAGCTCACTCTCCACCTTTACGTGGTAGTAGCCGTAGGCTTCCAGCGCGGTCTGGATCTGCCCTTGCGCGCGATCATGCAGTCGCTGCGCCTGCGCAGCCGAAACATCGCGATCGGCATATTGGGTGATTTCGACTGCAGCAATGGCGGCTTCGTCGAGAGGTGGCTCAAGACCGCTGACATCAACCCTGATTTTCGCGGCCAACGCGGATTCCGACAGCCACGCCGGGCCGGCAAGAAACAGCAGCGCGGCGAGCGGAATGCGTAGTCGCATACGTACGTTCGTCGTGGGGTGTGGTCTTGCTTTATACCAGTTTGACCCTGACTCGCGCAGGCCAACGCGGCTTGATCGCGTCAATCCGCTTGTTAACGCGGTTGCCTTTGTGCGGTATTCACTTCGGTGGTTGTCACCCGACGTTACAAGCGTTTCGCCGGGCCGCCGCGTACCTTCTTGGTTGGCTGTCTCCAGACTGGTCAAGCGTTTCTCGCGCCTAGTGGCGCAGAAGTCAAGTCATCGAGTTGGTTGGCTGTCGCCAGACTGGTCAAGCGTTTCGCCGGGGCTGCCGCCCGCCGCCCTACCTTTCTCCTCGCCGGTATGTGTCAAGGTAGTTGTCGCCTCGCCGGTCATGCTGCTTTGGCCTGGATGAGGTCGAGTCTTTCAGGGTTGAGGGTGACCACATCGGCCAGGTGCCAGTTGCGCGTCTTTCCGCTC
>JBBSTF010000090.1:0-7282 GCA_038236135.1 Lysobacterales bacterium | reverse complement strand
GAGCGGAAAGACGCGCAACTGGCACCTGGCCGATGTGGTCACCCTCAACCCTGAAAGACTCGACCTCATCCAGGCCAAAGCAGCATGACCGGCGAGGCGACAACTACCTTGACACATACCGGCGAGGAGAAAGGTAGGGCGCTCGCCGGCAGGCGAGAGAAACGCTTTACAAACCTTGCGTTAGCCAACACGAGAAAAGCGGCTGTCGGCAGTCCGGAAAAACGCTTGACCAGTCTGGCGATAGCCAGCAAAGGGAAAAATTGGCGGCAGCCAAAAACAGGGAGAAAAGAAGCAGGGGCGGTCCATGAGGGACCGCCCCTTTCAAGTTGCGCCTTGGCGCGAACTTACTTCTTGCTGGTTTGCGCTGCTGGCTTGGCTGTAGCCGTGCTGCTGACGCTGATTGACTCGCGGTTGTGCTCGACGGTCTTTTCACCGATTCCCTTGACGTTGGCCAGTGCATCCGCGTCGGCAAACGGGCCGTTGGCTTCACGGTAGGCAATGATCGCTTCGGCTTTCTTCATGCCGACGCCGTTGAGGCCGGCGGCGAGGGTGGGTGCGTCGGCGCTGTTGATGTCGACGGTTCCGGCGCCGAAAGCGCTGAAGCTGAGTGCGAGGCCGAGGGCGAGGGTAGCGAGCAAGGTCTTGAAGTTCATGGTGTTTCTCCTGGTTTGGTTGGGCCGGGGAGGATGTTCCCCGGTGATGGAAAGTCTCCGCTTCCCATCGCGATCGCATCAGCGCAAAACGCCGCTACGCGATGTCGTCGCTCGCCATCATGGTTTGTAGGAATTCGTCGATGCAGCCGGTTTTCAGGGGCTTGGCGGTAGACTTCACGGTCTTGCGGTTGCGACCGCGCGCAGTGGAATATCCATGGAATCTCTTGAGATCACCGGCTTCGTCGATGGCGTCTGGGACGAGCAGATCGTTCCGCAACTGGTCGACTACATCCGCATCCCGAACAAGTCGCCCATGTTTGATGCCGACTGGGTCGCGCACGGCTACATGGAGCAGGCCGTCGTGCTTATGGAAAACTGGGCCAAGTCGCAGTCGGTTCCGGGTATAAATATCGAAGTAGTTCGGCTTGAAGGCCGCACGCCGCTGATCTTCATCGAAATTCCCGGCACCGGCGACGACACCGTTCTACTTTATGGACATCTCGACAAGCAACCAGAAATGACCGGCTGGTCCGAGCACCTGGGTCCGTGGAAGCCTGTCATCGAGGGTGATCGTTTGTACGGTCGCGGCGGCGCCGATGATGGCTACGCAATCTTTGGCTCTCTCACCGCGATCATGGCATTGCAGAAGCAGGGCATCGCGCATTCGCGTTGCGTGGTAATGATCGAGGCCTGCGAGGAATCGGGCAGCTACGACCTGCCGTATTACGTGGATCACCTTGCCGATCGCATCGGCATGCCATCGTTGATCGTATGCCTGGATTCGGGTTGCGGCAATTACGATCAGATGTGGTTGACCACGTCACTGCGCGGCATGACGGGCGGCAATCTTACCGTCAACGTACTCGACGAAGGCGTTCACTCGGGCGATGCATCGGGTGTGGTCGCTTCAAGCTTCCGTATTCTTCGCCAGATTCTTTCACGCCTGGAAGATGAGCAGACTGGATTGATCAAGCCGGCCGAATTGCAGGCGGAAATCCCCGAAGAACGTCGTGTTCAAGCTACCCGCACTGCCGAGGTGCTAGGTGACGAGGTGTACTCAAAATTCCCGTTCGTCGACGGCATGAAGCCGGTCACGGAGGATCTTGCCGAGCTGGTTCTCAACCGTACTTGGCGTCCAGCACTTTCGGTCACTGGCATTGCCGGTTTGCCGACGCTGGACTCGGCCGGCAACGTGCTGCGTCCATTCACGGCGGCCAAGCTCAGCCTGCGCTTACCGCCGACGCTCGATGCCATCAAGGCTGGCGAATTCGTGAAGAAGCTGCTTGAAGCCGATCCACCGTATGGCGCGAAGGTCACGTTCGAGGTCGAGAAAGCTGGCAGCGGCTGGGACTCGCCGCCGCTGGCGCAGTGGCTGGAACAATCGGTTGATCGCGCGTCGAAAACCTACTTCGGCGCACCGGTCGCGTACAACGGTGAAGGCGGATCGATTCCCTTCATGGGCATGCTCGGTGAGAAATTTCCTGGCGCACAGTTCTTGATCACCGGCGTCCTCGGTCCGCACTCCAATGCCCATGGACCGAACGAGTTCCTGCATATCCCGACCGGCAAGCGCGTGACCGCCTGTGTCGCTCAGGTGCTGGCCGATCATCACGTCGCCAGCAACCAGGGCCTGACTCGCGGCGTTGCGGCTACTGCTGCACACACGCACAAGGGTGATGACGGCTGCTGCAGCTGATTGGAATTGACGTCACCTGGCAAAAAAAACGGCCCAAGGAGCCGCAGGATTCCCATCAAAGAAAACGGCCCCATGGGGCCGTTTTCGGGTCCAGATCGGGCAGGGAGGGAGTCCGATCAGGATGTGGGGCGGGTGTTCCGTCAGGCGTCGAACATTCCGCGCATTTTCTTCATTGCGTTTGCTTCAATCTGCCGAATACGTTCGGCGGAAACGCCGTACTCGTCAGCCAGTTCCTGCAATGTTGCCTTGGAATCGTCGTCCAACCAGCGCCGCGAGATGATGTCGCGTGAACGTGCATCCAGTGTCGCCAGCCCCTGATTAAGCGTGTTGAGCTTCGAGCTTTCCTCGTCAGCAGCTTCCACGTCGCCATACGGATTGGCGGTCACGTCGACCAGGAACGCCGCTGGTGAAGGCCGCGCATCGTCTTCGCTGTCGCTTGGCGGATCAAACGTAACGTCCTTGCCGGAGAGACGCGCTTCCATTTCCAGCACCGTAGCCGCCGGCACGCCCAGTTCCTGGGCGATCGTGTTGACCTCGGCATGATTCATCCAGCCCAGGCGCTTTTTCGACTTGCGAAGGTTGAAGAACAGCTTGCGCTGCGCTTTGGTGGTGGCAACCTTCACGATGCGCCAGTTGCGCAGGATGAACTCGTGCATTTCGGCACGGATCCAGTGCACTGCGAACGACACCAGACGCACTCCGTGGTCAGGGTCGAAGCGCTTGACGGCCTTCATCAGGCCGATGTTGCCTTCCTGGACCAGATCGCCCAGTTGCAGGCCGTAACCGGAATAGCCGCGCGCCACGTGGACGACGAAACGCAGATGCGACATCACCAATCGTTTGGCCGCATCAAGGTTATCGTCGTCAGTGTACTGGCGGGCCAGCGCCTGTTCCTCTTCCGGCGTCAGCATTGGCACTTGATGGACCGCGGAAATGTACGCGTCCAGACTTCCGAGCGGGCTCGGAATAGGCAAATTGTTGGCGACCAAAGCAGCTGTCATCGATCTAACTCCCGTTTCAGACATTTTAGCACTCGCCGTATGAGAGTGCTAAATTGGTCCAGAGTTCCCGCTTTTGGCAAGCGTTGAAAGCGCTATGGGAATTACTGAACTGGCCGGTATCCTACGCCAGATCGGGTGAACGGGATGTAATGGGAAGCGTCGGAACGCGTGAACAATTGTCGCAGTCGTCAATGACGGGCTGGTAGTGACTCAGGCCGAAACAAGCGCCGGCAATGACCAGTCAATCGGCGTTATGCCATGTTGTTCCAGGTAGTCGTTGGCACGACTGAAATGCCCGCAACCCATGAAGCCACGGTGGGCGGACAGCGGTGAAGGATGCGGTGCCTTCAGCACCAGATGGCGCTTCGTGTCGATCAGCTTGCCTTTGGACTGCGCGTAGCTGCCCCAGAGCAGGAACACCACCTGTTCGCGCTCAAGATTGAGGGTGTCGATAACCGCATCGGTGAACCCTTCCCACCCCTTGCCCTGGTGAGAGCCTGCGTGGCCCTGCTGCACGGTCAGCACGGAATTGAGCAGCAACACGCCCTGTTCGGCCCAAGCCTGCAGGTAGCCATGGTTGGGTCGCGGCAGAGCCAGGTCGCGTGCGATCTCCTTGAACATATTGTCCAGCGACGGCGGAACATGCACGCCCGGCCGCACCGAAAAACTCAAGCCATGCGCCTGGCCGGGACCGTGGTAAGGATCCTGTCCAAGGATGACGACCTTCACGCTCTCGAACGGCGTCGCGTCCAGCGCCGCGAAGATGTCGTTGCCACGCGGAAACACGATCTTTCCGGCAGCTTTTTCGGCGCGCAGGAAGTCCGCGAGGGCGAGCATTTCTGGTGTGTCGAACTGGCTGCCGAGCCGCAACTTCCAGGACGCTTCAAGCTTGACCCGGTCCCTCGCCGTTGCTGCGGCAGCGGCATCGCTCATGCACTACCGCGGCGTCGTTCCCGCACGCGGCGCGCGACCCGCAACTGGAACAGGATCTTGGTCATCAGCAACTGATCGTCGACCGGCTTGGTGACCAGGTCGTTGGCGCCGCCGCGCAACAATTGCGCCTGTTTGCCGGGATTTTCGTCGCCGGTCATGACAATGATTGGCATCACATCGCGGCCGAGGTCGAACTTGCCGCGCAGGTGACCGACCAGATCCACACCAGCCAGTTCGCCCTTCAAGCGGGCATCGGTCAACACCAAATCGAATGGCGTCTCCCCCCCGAGTTGGGAAACTTCGTCGTAGTACTCCAGCGCATCTTCGACACTGACGAAATGCAGCACTTTCAAGCCGTGCTGTTCCAGTATGCGTCGCGTCGCCAACGTGACAACCTGGCTGTCCTCGATGTAGAGCACGGTGCCTTCTTCGCGCCGCTGCGGCGACACATAGCCACGGATGAATTCGGACAAGGCATCCAGACCCAGGGACTTGTCAAAATAGTCGGTTACATCATCGCCCAGCGATCGCGATTCCAGTCGCGGTTGCACGTCACCGGAGACCACGATGATCGGCACGAAATGCTGGGTCGTGCCAGCGCGAATTTGTTTCGCCAACTCCAGTCCATCCATGTCCGGCAAGCGCAATGAGATCGTCACCAGATCCACTTTCTCCGTCGCGAGACGAGCGAGCGCGGCCGCGCCACTGTCTTCGGCGACTACGTCAACCTCGGTTAGCGAGCGACGCAGCAGGCTACCGATCAACATACGAACGACACGAGAGCCGTCGACGACCAGCACGCGCGCTCGCGCGCCGTCTCTCTGCGGCGGAATGGAAGGGGATATATCGGCGGACGTGTTCATGCTGACTTGCCTACTCAATGTGGTACCCGGATGCCAATGGTCGCGCGGTTGCCAGCCACGCGCCAATCCAACCCAATCCCGCGCTACCGAGAATTACCGGCAGAGCCACCAAAGGACCCAACCCGTGCACCTCGAAACGGTGAGCATAACTCTCCAGCAACTGGCCGAGTGCGGGTGCAACTGTGAGTTCGATCACAATGACGATAACGACAGCTGCCGCGCCTCCGAACAATCCATACCAGCCACCCGCGTACAGGAACGGACGGCGAATGAATCCGCGCGATGCACCGATCAGTTGCATCACCTCGATTTCTTCAAGCCGCGACTGAATATCGACACGAATCGTGTTGCCGATGATCAGTAGACCGGCAACGCCGAGCAATGCCGCCAGCGCGTTCAACGCCATTGTGCCGAAGCCGAGAATTGCGGCGAGTCGACTGCGCCATTCCACGTCGTACTGGACCAGGTCAACGCGGCTATCGCTGCGCAACGTGGCGATCAGGGTCGCATCACGTGCAGCCGCTGTCGTGCCAGCAGCAATTTCCTGCGGAGTCACTATCAGTACGCTCGGCAATGGATTGCCGTCGAGCGCATCCAGCGCGTCGCCAAAACCGGAAAGACTGCGAAACTCTTCCAGTCCTTGCGCAGGGGAACGGAAGGTAACGGCCGAAATTGCGGCATTGCCTCGCAACTGATCCGCGTAGCTGGCCGCATCGCGATCGTTCACTGATGGCTTCAGGAACATCGTTACCTGGCCAGCGTCGCGCAATCCCGACGACAGGCCGCGCGCATTGTCGATCACTACCCAGAACAACAGCGGCAACGCGATAGCAACACCGAGCACCAGCACAGTCAAGATCAGCCCGACCGGCTTGGATGCGATTCGCGCGAGGCTCGCGCGAATGCTGTGGCGATGCTGCTGGCGCCAGGCGCGCGATGCGGAAACCTCGTTGTCGCGACGTGCGCGCGGCTGGGCCTTGGTGTTTGCCGACACGGCTTCGACCAGTGGTCGTGTGGCCGCGACGCGCTGATTGCCAGTTGGACGGCGGCCAATCATGGCACCCGCTCCGGTCGAAAATCATCGATCAACTTTCCGTTGTCGAGCACCAAAACACGCTTGTTCATGCGCTTGATCTGGTGCAGGTCATGGCTGGCAATCAGCACCGTGGTGCCGACCTGCGCGAACTCGGCGAACAACTGCATGATCTCCATCGACAACTGCGGATCGAGATTGCCGGTCGGTTCATCGGCGATGATCAACGCTGGCTTGGCGACAATGGCGCGGGCAATGCCGACGCGTTGTTGCTCACCGGTCGAAAGCGTCACTGGCGCAGCGCGCTCCTTCTCGAGCAGGCTCACCTTGTCCAGCGCAGCCCTCACGCGCTTGGCGATTTCGTCCTTGCGCAAGCCGCGAATCAACAGCGGCAGTGCCACGTTATCGAACACGCTGCGATCCAGCAGCAGGCGGTGATCCTGGAACACCATGCCGATGCCACGTCGCAGTTTCGCAATGCCGCTGCGGCGTACCGTTGCGAGCGCCTGGCCATCGACGAAAACCTTGCCGCGTGATGGTTTCGCTACCAAGCTGAGCAAGCGCAACACCGTGCTCTTGCCAGCGCCGGAGCGGCCGGTTAAGAACACCATCTCGCCGGGGTCGATTTCGAAACTGACATCGGCCAGGGCTTCGTGACCCGTCCAATACTTCTTGGCGACATTCTCGAATCGGATCATCGCCGATTCATCCGATTTCGATGCTGGCGCATCGGCGCCGTTATCTGCGCCCGCACTGCCAAGCCTTCCTCCGTCGGGAGAAGAGCTGGCGCTGGTCTCCCTCTCCCGTCGGGAGAGGGCCGGAGTGAGGGTCCGGCCCTAGTGCCAGTTTTCGTTTTTGCGAAGATTTCATGTTCGCGGTGTTTGGCTGTCGCCAGGTGTGTCAAGCGTATGGTTCGGCTGCCGCCGACCCAGTCACTTTTCTGCTCGCAAAGAAAAGTAACCAAAAGATGCGACCCGATGGCCTGTCGCCCGCACGGTGAAGCCGTGCGGGTGCGCAAGCACTGGCCGGGTTCGGCTGAAGGCACATCCTGTGCCGCAGCCGAAGACGCGCTCCCAGCGCGTCCCGCAAGCGGCTGATCCGTC
>JBBSTF010000089.1:0-7684 GCA_038236135.1 Lysobacterales bacterium | reverse complement strand
CGGACCAGCCGCTTGCGGGACGCGCTGGGAGCGCGTCTTCGGCTGCGGCACAGGATGTGCCTTCAGCCGAACCCGGCCAGTGCTTGCGAACCCGCACGGCTTCACCGTGCGGGCGACAGGCCATCGGGTCGCATCTTTGGCCTACGTTTCTCTGCGAGGAGAAAGGTAGGGCGCTCGCCGGCAGGCGAGAGAAACGCTTGACCAGTCTGGCGACAGCCGACGGAAGAGAAGCGGCGGACGCGGGACCCTCACTCCCGAACTCTCGTCCGAGAGGAAAGAGGAGACCGGCTGGCGACAGCCAGATAGAAAGCGAAATCGTCGCCACGATGGATTTGTCCAGCTATTCTGCGCGGCGCTGCGCATCCTGCGCCGTCTGGCGGAACTGCACGTTTGACCATCCTCTCCACCGCGCATCCATCGGAACTGCGTAAATCCTTCTGGCGGGCGCTGGCGCTGACGGCGCTGGTGGCGACGCTCAACTTCCTGCTGTGGGGTTGGCTGAACCGGCCGACACCGATTGCAGACTGGACCGGACCGGTTGGTGGTCTTGCCTTTACCGCGTTCCAGCGTTACGGCGATCCGACCAAGAACATTTTTCCTAACGAGGACGATCTGGCCGAAGACGTGCGTCTGATGTCGACGATCACCAATCGCCTGCGCACCTACTCCGCGCTGGAAAATCCCCAAGTTCCACGGCTGGCGCGATTGCATGGCATGGATGTAATGCAGGGTGTCTATCTGGATCGCCGCTTTGACCGCAATGAGCGAGAGCTTGATGCACTCGAAGCGCTGGCCGGCAAATACGACAACATCACGCGCGCGATCGTCGGCAACGAAGTTCTACTGCGTAACGACATGAGCGTGGAACAGCTGATTGGATACATTGATCGCGCGCGTGCCCATCTGAAGATTCCGGTTTCCACTGCCGAGCCGATGTTCGTCTGGTTGCGTTACCCGGTGCTGGCCCAGCACGTGGATTTCATCACCATCCATTTACTGCCGTATTGGGAAAAAATCGCCCGTAAGGATTCGATCGACTTCGTCCTCGGTCAGTACAACGAGATGAAACGCCTGTATCCGGACAAACCCATCGTCATCGGCGAAGTCGGTTGGCCGTCCAACGGTGATCGCAAGGACTACGCTTTTCCGACCATTGCCGACGAGGCGCAATTTTTGCGCGAATGGTTCAACGTGGCTGCCGGCAACAAGATCGACTATTACGTGATGGAAGCGATCGACCAGCCGTGGAAGGAAGCCCACGAAGGCCGCGCGGGAGCCTACTGGGGCATGTTCAACGCTGATCGCGCACAGAAGTTTTCGCTGACCGGTGCTGTCGTTTCCGATCCATCGTGGCCGATCAAGACCATCGCCGCGATCCTTCTGGCACTGCTCCCGATGTACTGGTTCGCGCGCCATTTCATCCGCTTTCGCATCACTGGTTTGCTGTTTTTTCTGGTGATGATGCAGCTGAGTTCATCGGTGCTGATCTGGTCGGCGACCTTGCCGTATGACTTCTACTTGAAACCATTCGACTGGCTGATGTTGACCCTGCTGCTGCCCGCGCAGGTTGCGATCATTCTTGTCTTGCTGATCAATGGCTTCGAGTTCACCGAGGTGATCTGGAATCGGCGTTGGTTGCGACACGCCGGATTGCTGACGCCCGAACCGGGCGAGCCGCAACGGTTTGTTTCGGTCCACCTGGCTTGTTACAACGAGCCACCTGAGATGGTGAAACTGACCCTGGATTCGCTGGCTGCGCTCGACTACGAAAACTTCGAAGTGTTGGTCATCGACAACAACACCAAGGACGAAGCAGTCTGGAAGCCGGTGCAGGAATACTGCGAGTTGCTCGGCCCACGTTTTCGGTTCTTCCATTTGGCGCCATGGCCAGGCTTCAAGGCGGGCGCGCTCAACTACGGGCTGGAGCAGACCGACCCGCGTGCCGAAGTCGTCGCCGTCGTGGATGCGGATTACGAAGTGCGCCGGGACTGGCTGCGCGCGCTGACTGGCTACTTCGCCAATCCCAGGGTCGCCGTCGTGCAGTGCCCACAAGCTCATCGCGACTGGGAGCACAACGCGTTTCGACGCATGGCCAACTGGGAGTACGACGGCTTTTTCCGCATCGGCATGCACCATCGCAACGAGCGCAACGCCATCATCCAGCACGGCACGATGACGATGGTTCGTCGCGAAGTTCTGGAGGCCACCGGCAAGTGGTCGGAATGGACCATCTGCGAAGACGCCGAACTGGGGCTTCGATTGATGCACGCGGGCTACGAGTTGATCTATGTCGACGAACTGATGGGCAAGGGCCTGACTCCGGCCGACTTCACCGCCTATAAGTCACAACGTTTCCGCTGGGCGTTTGGCGCCATGCAGATCATGAAGGCACGGCTGCGCTGGATGACATTCGAGCGCGCGCGTGGCGACAGCCGCACCAGCATCGCAGCGATGGACGAAGACGCGATGATCGCTGGCGTTGTGCCTGCTCGGGCGCGAGTGCGCAGCAGCCGGCGAAGCCTGAATGCCGATCCGCGTGATGGTCGCGGCGTTGCTGGCGGGCTGACTGTGGGTCAGAAATTCCACTTTCTGACCGGCTGGTTCTCGTGGTTCGCCGATGCCCTGCATCTGGTATTCACCCTGATGTCGATCGGTTGGACCATCGGCATGATCGGCTGGCCGCAATATTTCACGTTGCCTCTGCAATTGTTCCTGGTTCCGATCATCGGCTTCTTTCTGAGCAAGGCGATCTTCGGCATCGTGCTCTATCGCGTCCGCGTGCCTTGCAACTGGAAGGACACCATCATGGCGTCGATTGCCAGCATGGCGCTCAGCCATGCGATTGCCCGCGGCATTTTCACCGGGCTTTGGAAAAAGAAGGGTGTGTTTGTGGTGACTGCCAAAAGTCGCCGCGTGGGTCGCAAGCCCAATCCTTTCGCCTGCGTGCGCGAGGAGACGTTGATGGTGGTCGCGCTGGTGCTGGGAATCATCGGCATGAGCAATGCGATTGGCGTGCAGTACATGGAGGGAAAGTTGTGGATCGCCATCCTGTCGGCGCAGACCATTCCGTACGTGTCCGCGATGATTGCAGCGTGGATCGCGGCGCGGTCGGGTGACGCTGCGCACCCGGTTTTGACCGCGATCGCATGAACGACGACTTCGGCGTAGCTTTTTTGGGAAAGACGAATTTCTTCGCTACGCGACGCCTCGTACGTCAGATTTCGTATTAATCCCGGAGGTAGGCGCTGGCTTGCTTCCAGCGCAATTGGGGCAACTGCCCGATGGCCTATTCCCTTCCCGGAAATTTACTGCTACTTTCCACTTTCTTAACGTTAGCTGACCGCTCGTTAAGTCATCGCTGTTGCGATGTCGGCTCATCAGTGGGGGCAGTTCTACGGCACGTCGCAACCAGACGCATCGCAGGCAGCCGGATCATAAAATTTCTTGGGAGTGATTCAATGACACACAACAAACTGCTCGCCGCGGTGCGTTTCGCGCTTTACGCCGGCGCCGCAACTGCAGCAATGGTCGGTTCCAGCGCCTTCGCGCAGGAAATCGCGCCAGTCGATTCCAGCAAGAAGCTGGAAACGGTCGTCGTTACCGGTTCGCGCATTCGCCAGGTCCAGCTTGAGACCGAACGGCCGGTACTCACCATCACCCGTGCCGACATCGAAAAACAGGGCTTCCAGTCCGTTTCCGACATCCTGCAGAACATCAGTGCCGTTGGTACGCCGCCTCTCAGCCGCGCCTCGCCATTGTCAGCCGGTGAAAACGCCGGCGGTACCTTTATCAGCCTGCGTAACCTCGGTGCTGCGCGCACACTGGTTCTGATCAACGGCAAGCGCTTGGGCATTTCGACCAGCGGCCTGTCCGACATTTCGACCATCCCGACCGCAGCCATCGAACGCATCGAAGTGCTGAAAGACGGCGCCTCGTCGATCTATGGTTCTGATGCCGTCGCTGGCGTCATCAACATCATCACTCGTTCCAACTACCAAGGCGCAGCGGCAAGCGCCTACTACGGCCAGTATGACCAAGACGATGGCGCAGTCACCAAGGGTGATCTGGTCATGGGTTTCAGCGGCGATCGCGGCTCGCTGACCATGGCGGCCGAGTGGGCGAAGGAAGATCCAGTCCGCTCGTCAGACCGCCCTTACAGCGCCTTTCCGCGCTCCAGCAAGCACCCAACCGATGGCTTTACCACCGTTGGCCAATTTGGCGGCTTCACTACCACCGCTACCACGGCCGTGCCCGGCTTGCCCAGCGGTACTCGCGTAATCCTTCGTCCCGGTGGTGATCCGCGGGTCATCACCGATTACATCCGCCAGGACACGTTCACAGGCCGGTGTACTTCGGCCACGGTCCTCATCCCTGGTCCTCAGGAGTGCCTCCCGGGCAGCATTGACGGCAAAACCAATACCAACAGTCAGACCGACCTGCGTACGGCGCAGGAGCGTAAGGCTTTGTACGTTGACGGCATCTTCAAGATCACCGACGACATTCGCTTCCGCACCAACCTGCTTTACAGCAATCGCTTTACCGACCGTCAAGTCGCTGGCTATCCGTTGCAGGCAACAACCAACGCACCGTCGGCCGCCCTCGGCGGACCCTATGCGCTGGCAGCTAACAGCTACTTCAATCCGACCGGTGCGCCGATCAGCAATTGGTTTCGCCGTGGCTTTGAAGTTCCGCGCGTGTCCGGCAGTGAGCTGACCACGTATCGTTTCAGCGGTGCGTTCGAGGGCAGCTTCGAGATCGGCGACCGTGCCTACGATTGGGATGTCTCTTACCTCAACAACACCAACAAGCTGATCCAGACCGGATTTGGCGACTTCAACCTGCCGAATGTGCGCAAGGCGGTCGGCCCATCGTTCCTGAACTCCCAAGGTCGGGTCCAGTGCGGCACTGCCGCCGCGCCCATCGGGTTCAACGAGTGCGTACCGTTCAACCCGTTCCTGCCGTTCGGTACCGTTGGCCCTGGTGGTCTGACCGATAACCGGGACTTGCAAAACTTCTTCTTCCAGGAGCTGCATAGCACTGGCAAGACCGAAACCACGGTGATGGCCGCCAACATTTCCGGTTCGCTCTTCACTCTTCCGGCTGGCGATCTCAGCGCGGCAGTTGGTTACGAGCACCGTAACGAAAATGGAGCGTTCGTACCCGATGCACTGGCAGTGACCGGCGCCTCGAGCACGCTCTCCGCCGGCCCGACCAGTGGCGGTTACAGCGTCGATGAGGTTTACGCGGAGCTGCAGGTGCCGATCCTCGCCGATATTCCGTTCGCCCAAGAACTGTCGGTCAACCTGGCCACCCGCCACTCGGACTACAACACCTTCGGCAAGACCACCAACAGCAAGTTCGGCTTCAAGTGGCGTCCGATCGAGTCGTTGCTGTTCCGCGGCACTTACGCTGAAGGTTTCCGTGCGCCAACCATCTCTGATCTGTTCGGCGGCGGCTCGCAGACGTTCTCGTTCTTCACCGACCCTTGCGATGTCGTGTTCGGCAGCTCGGCCAATAACGCCACCACCCGCGCCAACTGCATCAACGGTGTTGGTGGCCAAGGTGCCTTGGGCGCAGCGGGCAACACCTATCGCCAGCTTCGCCAAGGCTTTGTCCCGACCACCGTTGCCAGGGACCAAACGCCGGTGCCGTTCACCAGTGGTTCCAACCCGACTCTGACACCGGAAACGGCCGTGTCCAAGACGCTCGGCGTGGTCTACAGCCCGGACTTTGTGCCGGGTCTGACATTGGGACTGGACTGGTGGAAAATCCGCATCGAAAACACCATCGTTGGCGACAGCCCGACCACCATTCTCGAAGACTGCTACATCCAGGGCATCGCCAGCCGTTGTTCGCCTGCGTTGTTCGTGCGTGATCCAAGCCAAGGCAACATTCCGATCGTGACATTCGGCGGCCGCAACGCGGGTTACCGTGAGGTTGAAGGCTACGATCTCGACCTCAGCTATCGATTTGCTACCGACAACTGGGGCGCGTTCAACGTCGGGTCGACCACTACCTACACGTCCAGCGACATTGGCATTTCCACCAACGATCCGCAATTTCCGGTGTCGTCAATTGGCCTCGGTACTGATTTCCGGATCCGCTCCAACCTCAATGTGGGTTGGGAGATCGGCGATTTCGGTGTGAGTTGGACATCGCGCTACTTCTCGTCGATCAAGGAAAGCTGCACCTACTTCACCCCGAGCGCCGTCGGCGCTCCGCTCGTAACCGACCCGCATCTGGAGTGCAACTCGATCACGTTCGCTCCGACTGGTGGATTACTGGCAGATGGCAGCCCGGCCAGTGGCCTGTCGCGTCGCAACCGCAGCGGTGCAGTCACGTTCAACGACATCCAGTTCCGCTGGAAGGCTCCGTGGAACGCGACGGTGTCGGTAGGCGCGAACAATGTGTTTGGCAAGGTTGGTCCGGTGCTTTACTCGCAGCCGAGTGCGAACACTTCGTACTACGGCGGCTTCGATATCGGTCGTTTCTACTACGCTCGATACACGCAGCGTTTCTAGAAATACCCGGTGTAGCGGTACTGTCCCGGCGCAAGCCGGGGCATCCAATGTCAGACTTGGGCCCCCTTACCGGGGCCCATTTTTTTGAGTGGTAAATTTTGCAGCCGAATGTTTTTGGAGCGCGATTCATGCCATCACGACTAAAGCGCGTATTACCATTGCTGCTGCTGGTTGCCGCGGGTGTCGTGGTTCTTGCCAGCGGCTGGCTCGACCGCCTGCGGCCGGAAGCGCTGGTCGCCACGCATGCGCAATTGCAGCAACAAGTTCAAAGCCACCGCCTCCAAGCGGGTGTGATCCATGTGTTGGGACTGGCCGTGATGGTGGCAACTGCAATGCCGGGTGCCCTGTTGCTGGTATTGGCAGGCGGACTGTTGTTTGGCGCCATCGCCGGAACCTTGCAATCGCTGGTAGGCGTATGCCTCGGTGCAATCGTCCTGTTCTTCGCCAGCCGACGCGCATTTGAAGGCGGCACGCGCTCCGCGCCCGCGCTGGTCGAACGCATCCGCGAGCGCTACCACGCGCACCCTTGGAGCTACACGATGTTTCTGCGGCTCGTGCCCGTACTCCCGTTTGGCGCAGTGACATTGGCGCTGGCCTGGTTGCGTTGTCCGCTGCGGCTGTTTCTCGTGACTACTCTGCTTGGCAGTCTTGCCATGTTGTCGCTGCAGTCGATGATTGGCGCGAATCTGGTTGAGCTGCTCGCCCGCGACGGCGGCTGGTCACCACGCGCGCTGCTCTCGCCGGGCATCTTGTTGCCCAGTGTCGCGCTGGCCGTGCTCGCCTTGACGCCGTTGCTCGTCGAACGCCTGCGACGGCCTTCTTCTTCGCGCTCCGCTCGGGAGTAGGGCTGGGGTTGTTGGCTCTCGCCTATCAGCGCGCCAGTTACTTTTTGTTGCAGTGTCGTACAACCAATCTGGTCAAGCGCTTCGCCGGGCTGCCGGCCGCCTCTTTTGATTCGCTTCGCTCTTTTGATTGGCTATCGCCAGACTGGTCAAGCGTTTCTCTCGCCTGCCGGCGAGCGACCTACCTTTCTCCTCGCTGTTTTGACCGGAGACATGGTGGACACCTGTGCGAGGACATGGTGGACACATTTATGTGGAGTGTAAGGGGTCTCTCAGGTTGATCGTCATCAGCCGATGGTGCAGGAAGTACACGTCGTAGAT
>JBBSTF010000088.1:0-7905 GCA_038236135.1 Lysobacterales bacterium | reverse complement strand
GCCATTGCCGAAGTGGTGTTGTGGATCGGCTACCTGCAATGGCACTTCCGCACCCGTGGCGACGTAAATCCGCCAACCCCGGTGATCCGCGACTTCCGCAATATCGAGAACCGCGACGCGGTGCTGGCCTACGACCGCATGGAATACCTGCTGGACGATGCTGGCGTGCCGGTCACGCGCTGGGATGGCGAGACCATGAAGGACTCGCCGGTCACTGGCGAGAAGATTCCCGACGAGTCCGCGCGCAAGCCGATCGAGCGCTATATCAAGCCGCGGAAGGCCGAGTGGCCGCAGGCGGATTTTGTGGTGGGGAATCCGCCGTTTATTGGCGCAAGCACGATGCGTGCGGCACTGGGCGATGGCTATGTCGAAGCATTGCGTGGTGTTTGGAATGACGTGCCGGAGTCGGCGGATTTCGTCATGTATTGGTGGCACCATGCGGCGCAGCTGACGCGGCGTGGCGCGTTGCAACGATTCGGATTGATTACAACGAATTCGATCCGACAAACATTCAATCGGCGTGTGCTGGAGCCGCACTTGGCGGACAAGAAACAGCCACTGTCGCTGGTATTCGCGATTCCTGACCACCCATGGGTGGATACCGGCGACGGGGCGGCGGTGCGAATCGCAATGACAGTCGGCGCTGCAGGGATCATGAAGGGAGCACTTTCACAACTCTCGCGGGAAACCATCGAAGATAATGAAGAGGTTGCCGTCGAATTAACCCATGTTGACGGGGTTATTCATGCGAACTTGCGGATCGGCGTATCACTACTTTCGGCACAGATGTTGGCCGCAAATAGTGGCCTGATTCACATGGGCGTAAAGCTTCATGGCATGGGATTCGTCGTCTCTCCTGCGATTTCCGCAAAATTCGAGAAGAATGCGCCGCTGCGCTCTTATCGAAACGGTCGAGATTTGACCGACAGCCCGCGTGACGTATTACTCATTGATCTGTATGGCTATGAAGCCAAAGATGTGCGTGAGCAATTTCCGGCGGTTTATCAGCATGTTTTGGAGACAGTCAAGCCCGAGCGAGACCAGAACAAGCGGGAAAGCTATCGCCGCAACTGGTGGATATTTGCCGAAGCGCGCAGCGAGATGCGGAGAGCGCTTCGTGGATTGGGCAGATACATCGCTACAGCCGAGACGGCAAAGCACCGAGTATTCCAATTCCTCGACGGAAACATCATCCCCGATCAGAAGCTCCGAGTGGCGGCGTCGGATGATGGTTTCGTTCTCGGTGTCTGCTCGTCTTCGGTTCATGTTTCATGGGCCTTAGCTACTGGTGGAACCTTGGAAGACAGGCCCGTTTACGTCAACTCGAAATGCTTTTCACCATTCCCATTTCCCGCCGTTACCGAACAAGCCGCAAACATCCGCGCCCTCGCCGAACAACTCGACGCCCACCGCAAACGCCAACAAGCCGCCCACCCAGACCTCACCTTGACCGGCACGTACAACGTGCTGGAAAAACTGCGCAGCGGCGAACTACTGACCCCCAAGGAACGCACCATCCACGAACACGGGCTGTTGTCCGTGCTGCGCCAACTCCACGATGACCTGGACGCCGCCGTCCTCGATGCCTACGGCTGGTCCGACCTGCTGCCACTGCTGCGCATCGCGATGGGCACGGATGCCCGAGTGCCGCGGGCGCAGGATGCGCAGGAGCGGCCCCACGGCAATGACGCTGTACTCCCTCCCCCGCGTGCGGGGGAGGGTTGGGGTGGGGGCGAAACCGCCGCGTCGCCCGACTACCCCCATCCGCCTTCGGCACCTTCCCCCGCCAGCGGGGGAAGGGAAGAAGCCAAGCGCGCCTTCGACGAAACCATCCTCGAACGCCTGGTTGTCCTCAACGCCGAACGCGCCGCCGAAGAAGCCCGCGGCCACATTCGCTGGCTACGCCCGGAGTTCCAGAACCCGCAAGCCCACGCCGCTCCCGAGCAAGCCACCCTCGACACCACCAGCGACGCTGACGAGACAGCGACCTTGCCTATCGCCGCCGCCAAACCCATTGCATGGCCCAAAGACGCCGTGGAGCAAGTCCGCGCCGTCGCCGACCTGCTCGCGTCCAGCCCCGTACCACTCTCACTTGATGAGATTGGCAACCGGTTTACTGGCCGCGGGCCGTGGAAGAAGCGGCTGCCGCAGCTGTTGGAGATGTTGGTGGCGTTGGGTCGGGCGGAGGCGCGCGGGGATGCTTATGTGGCGGGGTAGGTGTTGCAGGTACGGACTGTCCAACAGAGTGTGGAACTAATAGGTGTTTGAACAGATCGGGGGGATTTATGGGAGAGCAAATTACTAAGTTCAGACGTCGAAGGGCTGCGCGCAAGTCCTTTGAAGACTTGGACAAACGCAGAGACATGTACATTGTCTTGCACTATTCGTGCGAGTCCTTCTACGACATCAAAGACGGCAGAACACCACGAGTCACCTCTATTGCTGCAAGACATTTCACCACGGGCCAGACTGCATCCTTCTCTATACACAAGTCCGCCGAGCAGCTTGCAGTACCCGTTGCGAACATTAGCCAGCGGTATGACGAGCTTGAGAATCACATGCTTAATGAATACTTTGATTTTATAAAATCAAGGCATGGTTACAGCTTTATTCACTGGAACATGAGAGACATAAATTACGGGTTTCAAGCGATTGAACACCGTTACAAGGTCCTTGGAGGAGACCCATTCACCGTTGATGATCCACGAAAGTTCGATTTAGCCCGCGAGCTCATTAATCAATTCGGCCCTGGTTACGCACCTCACGGCAAATCAGGTCGCCTACATAGCCTCATGGAACTCAACCGCGTTACAGCCAGAGATGCGCTGACCGGACAACAGTAAAATGGTGTCAGGGACCATTTCAGTCGTTAAGGCGATATGAAGTCGCCGGCTTTCGGCTGCCACCTTTCGAATCCACACCATGACCCGTCTGATCATTCCCATCCTCCTTCTGCTGTCAGCCTGCAGCCCGGCCCCTTCGCCTCCTGAAGCGAAGCGCCCGCAACTAGCCGGGCAGCCGCTAGATCCGGTGACCACCGCAGCGCGGCTTGCCGCAATCCGAGGCAATGCCGTGGTCGGCAATCAGGAAGGCGTGCAACGCGGCATGGATGACTTGAACGAGGACTTTCGCAAGTCGATCAAGCTGGCCGATCCGTCCCGCCGCGTGGACCGCGAAGCCGCGCGCACTGCGGCGCGCAACGTGGATGGCGTTCGCTCGTTGGTATGGATCGACCACGAGAACCTGTTGGCCATCGTGACCAGCAAGGATCAGCGCAGCGAGGCGACCATCGATGCGATCTGCATGCAACTGGAACCACTTGGCGACACGCTCGGCGTGGTGGTGAACCTGCAGAGTGGGGCAGCGCGCACCGGTGACGAACTCGAAATCCTGAGTCGAAATTGCAAGCTGGCACCCGGTGACCGGGCCATGATGCAGCGCGCTCGCTTGGTCGATGCCATTGATCCGGCAACGCGGGCCCAACATCGTGCCAATGCTGCGTGGGCGCAGGCGCAGCAGGCGCGGGAAAATGAAACCGGTGAAAGCGCGAGAATCCTCACGACGTCGACGCTGGAGATGTAGGAATCCCTACAACCTCAATGGACACATTCACGTTACTCGGCGAGTTCATCAAGCCACTCTTGTGGCTGCTGCCGTTGATTGCACTCCTCCAGATATTCAAGCTGCCCGCAGTCAAGGGTTGGTTTGGTGAAAGGCGCGTCGCCGGCAAGGGGGAACGAACGCTGCCCTCATCCATCTATCGTCCGTTCCATGACGTCACGCTGAGCGATGACGTCGGCACCACGCAGATCGACCATGTGTATGTGTCGACCTTCGGCGTCTTTGTCATCGAGACGAAGCACATGACCGGTTGGATCTTCGGGGGTGAACGCGATGCCGAGTGGACGCAGACCATCTATAGGAAGAAGTCGCGCTTCCAGAATCCCCTGAGGCAGAACATCCGCCACACCAAGGCGTTGGAAACACTGCTTCACCTGCCGCCGGCCCGTTTTCATCCCTTGGTCGTGTTCACCGGCAATGCGACGTTGAAAACTGACATGCCGGCCAACGTCTGCATGTTGCGTAACTTTGATGCGTATATCCGTTCGTTCATGGCGCCAGTCCTAAGCCAGCAGGACGTCGACGAAATCTGCAGGAAGATCGAGGGCAGTCGGCTGGCTTCTACTCATGCCACCCGCAAAGCGCACATCGCTGATCTGAATCGTCGGCATGGCCAGAAGCCATCACCAAGCAAACGCGGTTCTGGTGCCTTTCGCAATGCGATGGATGCCGGCTTGGGGATCGTGCTGCTCAAGCTGGTGGTCGGCTTGGTCATCGTGTTGAGCCTGACCGTTGGGCTTAAGTCGGTGCTGCGCCCATTTCAACGGGCGCTAGGTGGCGGTGCTGTAGATACGCCAGCACGCAATGCGTTGCCGGTGCCGCATCAAACGCCAGGCACTGCGGTGTTGCAAACGACGCGCCCGCCAACTACTACGACGATCCAAGACAGTTCAACTGGCACGCCTGCATTGCATCCGCCGACGGCTGCCGAGAGGCGCGAATCAGAGCGTCAATCGGACGAGGCGGTGCGCATTCTGGAAGCGAGTACGCCTGAAATGTGAAAAGGGATCAGAGTGAAGTTTCCTGAGCATCATTCCGTAACGACCGCTTTGCGTCGGAGGAAATCCACTGTGATTCCATTTCCCGCAAAGCGACCCCCTCCCAACCTTCCCCTGCGCTTCGCGCAAGGGCAGGAGTAAGGGCGCAAGTGCTCCGATCCGCGCAATAGGTGACGGCAAGAGCATCGCGGGCAAGGCCCGCTCCTACAGGGGCGCGCCAATTGCCAACTCCAGCGGCTTGCTCGCCGGCGACGTCACCCGGACAGGCTTCGAATCGACATGGCAAATGGGGCGGAGGGAATTAAGGCGTCTCAATTTCCTTCGGGAAAAGCGGTCAAAGAACATTTCCGCTTGAATCGCACCGTGTTGGTCTGGGGTTTGGAAATGTTCTCTGCCATAGTTACCCGGTGCGCGCAGACGCGGTGGCGGCCCCGCGCAAATGCGGATCGAACCACGGCAGCGTGGCCTGGATCAGCGGGCCGATCAGCAGCAGGTAGACGACCGTACCCAGTCCAAGTGTGCCGCCAAGCAGGAAGCCAACCAGGACCACGCCACCTTCAATGAGGGTGCGCACCAGCCGTATGGACCGGCCGGTGCGCCGCACCAGGCCGGTCATCAGGCCATCGCGCGGGCCGGGACCCAGCCGTGCGCCAAGGTAGGCCGCCGTGGCCACGGCGTTCAGCACGATGCCGCCGAGCAGCAGTGCGGCGCGCGGTGCCAGCGTGAGATCCGCCAGTTGCTGGTCGATCAACCCGTTGACCGCGTCGAACACGAGCCCGATGACAATGGCATTGCAAAGGGTCCCGAAGCCAGGCTTCTGCCGGATAGGGATCCACAGCAGCAGGACCACGAAGCTCACCGCCATGGTCACCCGGCCCATCGGCCAGCCGCCCTGTACAGCGATGCCCTGGTGCAGCACGTCCCAGGGCATCAGGCCGAGCCCGGATTGCAGCATCATCACCATGGACACGCCGTAGGCAATCAATCCGAGCAAGAGTTTGAGCAGGCGATACGGCATGGCCGCGCATTGTAGTCGGTCGGGAAAAGGGATCAGGGACGTCGACGGCTCCGGGCGGGCGTCGCCAATCCCGTTGTCGGATAGCCGGTACCGCACGTCACAGACAGTTACCCGCGGAAAACTGCTTGGCTGCCGGTGGCGCATGAAAGAGGGATTTGTCGCTGGACATGTTGGCGGCGTTAACGCGGGCCGAAGCACGCGATGGCAGCGTGTTCGGAAGTGGGATCAGAGTCGGCTTTTCACCCTGTGCGGGTGGCGGATGCCTTTGGCGAAGTGGGACTGTTCGGCAACAAGAACACCGTCTGCCAACCGACTGCACCCAGATGGCGGCATACGGTGGAGCGGTTGAAGTCGTTCTTCAAGAAGTGGGATGGCTCAAGTCGCACTTGAGTTGCAAATGGCATTAACGACATCTCCCACCGAAACGCCCCCATCCGCCTTCGCCACCTTCCCAGCTTTGCACTCTCTTCGGGCGCCACTGGCTGGGGAAGGAAATGCAAGGCTGAATCTGGCGCGCGTCGAATTCAAGCAAAGCAACCCCCTCCCAACCTCCCCCTCCGCTTCGCGCAAGGGGAGGAGTAAAGGCGCAAGCGCTGCGCTTCGCGCACGAGGTGACGGCAAGAGCATCGCGGGCAAGGCCCGCTCCTACAGGGGCGCCAATTGCCAATTTCACCGACTTGCTCGCCGGCAACGTCACCCGGACAGGCTTCGATTCGACAAGGGAAATGGGGGCGGAAGGAATCAAGGCGCCTTGGTTTCCTTGGTGCCTTATCGGCGTCCGCTATCGGCCTGTGGCATGCTCGCCGCAAAGCCTGTGAGGATCCATCGATGTGCTACTCCGCGCTCGTATGGTCGAGCTACCTGAAGTACCAGAAGGCGTTCGGCGCCGACGTCGACATCAAGGCCTTTGTGCGGCTGTACGAGGCGCGCTCGGGTGATCCGCGGGTGCGCATCCCGAAGGGCATGGATGCCGCTTTCTTGAAAGACGATTCTGCGGGCGTCCGCGAAATCCGCGAGCACATTGCGGCGTGGAACGCCGAGCTGGTGACCAGCAGCGAGCAGGAGCTGTTCAAACAGGCCAGGCGCCTGGCCGACGCGGAACGTAAGCTGGCAGTGAAGCCCACCAAGACCGCGCTCAACGAGCAACGCATCGCCGGCAACAAGATCAAACAGCTCAAGCGCTGGATCGCCGATGCCAAGCGCACCGATGCCGAGCCCGCGCGCGACGATCGCATCTTTCCGGACTGGTATGCGCCGCTGCTGGTGGAGGAAGGTGGCCAGCGCATCATCCGGCCGATGCGCTACCACTGCCGCCCCGCGGGCATGGATGCGTCCATCGACCGCACCCGCACCGGCCAGGTCAGTGGCACCTACAACGCGCGCCGCGACAACCTGACCCGGTTCTGGCGGCACCAGTTCGCCCACACCCAGGGCCTGATGGTGGCCAGCGTGTTTTACGAGAACGTGGACGACGGCCATGGCGGCAGCATGGAACTGCAGTTCACCCCGCGCACCGGGGAGGACATGTTGATCGCGTGCCTGTGGTCGCATTGGCGCGACCTGGCCGGGCAGGCGCCCGACTTGCTGAGCTTCGCGGCGATCACCGATGCGCCCGAACCCGAAGTGGCGGCGGCGGGCCACGACCGCACCATCATCAACCTCAAACCCGGACACGTGGATGCGTGGCTGGCTCCGGCCGGCGACGTGGCCGCGATGCAGGCGATCTTCGACGACAAGCGGCATCCGTACTACGAGCATCGCAAGGCGGCGTAATCGGGACCGAACACATTTTGAGCCTGACCGTCGGGTTCAAGTCGATGCTGCGCCCATTTCAACGGGCGCCTGGCCACCATTTCCGAACGACCGCGCTTCACCGGCAGCAAATTGACGCAGACCTCTTTCTACCGCCTTGACTCGACTCAGAGCGCCGCTGTTTTTCGAAGTTTGCGGATCGTCTGCTCCAGCTCAGCCGGGCTCACCGGCTTGACCAGAAACGCGTCGAACCCGGCTTCCTCGGCCCGCGTGCGGTCCGCGGATTGGCCAAACCCGGTGAGCGCAACCAGCTGCGGTGTGGCACTGCCCAAGCGCGTGCGTAAGTGGCGCGCGAGCGTCAGGCCGTCCATATCCGGCATGCCGAGGTCCAGCACCGCGACATGCGCGGCAAAACCCGCTGCCTTCTCCAACGCCTCTGCGCCGCTGCCCGCTTCCAGCACCTGGCAACCGCACAGTTGCAGCATCCAGCCGAGCGTGGTCAATGCATCGGCGTTG
>JBBSTF010000087.1:0-8153 GCA_038236135.1 Lysobacterales bacterium | reverse complement strand
CGGGCCAAGGCGCTGCTCGGCCCGGCTTTGGTCGCCGCCGACCGACGTGTAAAACTTCGAAGGATCGGCGATCCGCCACTTCACGAAGAAGTCAATGTTGACGTCCTTGCGCTCGGACGTGAGGTAGCGCTCCGGCGCCGACTCCAAAGTCAGCACGCGCTTGTCGAAACGGACCACCTGTTGCACTACTGGTAACTTGAAATGCAAACCCGGCGCGAATCCCGTGCGTTCAATTCGCCCAAACTGGGTGACTAGCGCAGTCTGGCTTTCGCGCACGATGAAGAAGCAGCTGAGCATCGCCAGCACGGCGGCGACGGCAACAACAATCGTTAACTTGCGCATCAGTGGCTCTCCTTGGTTTCGGCAACGGTGGCTTCGCCAACGACGCCCGCAACGGCGGGAGATGGGGCAGGCGAAATCTTTCCCTCCCCGGGAACCGGCACATAAAGCACGTTCTTGCCATTGCTGCCATCGATGATCTTCGGTGTATCGGCGACCACCTGCTGCATCGTTTCCAAGTACAGGCGTTTGCGCGTTACGTCTGGCGCGGCGCGGAACTGTTGTTCGATGAGGCTAAAGCGATCGGCTTCACCCTTGGCTCGCGCGACCCGCGCGGCCTTGTAACCTTCCGCCTCGACACGGGTTTTGGACGCATCGCCTCGCGCTTCGGGCAGGATCTGGCTGGCATAGGCCTTGGCCAGTTCCTCGGCGCGCTGCTTGTCCTGCAATGCACGGTTGGCGTCGTCGAACGCCTCCCGTACTTCCTGCGGCGGACGAATGTTCTGGAAGTTGAGTTCGGTAATCGACAGGCCGGTGCCGTACTGGTCCATGGTTTCCTGCAGCAGGCGCTTGGCGTTGATCATCAACTCGGCGCGCTGACCGGACAGGATCATGTCCATCGTGCTGGCGCCCACCACGGTACGCACCGCGCTCTCAGCCGCAGCGGCCAGCGAACTATCAGGGTCCTTCACGCCGAACAGGAACTTGCGCGGATCGTTCACTTCGTACTGAACGTTGAAATCGACGACGACAATGTTCTCGTCGTTACTCAGCATGCGAACCTGGTCCGAGGTCGAGCGGATGTTCTTGGCTTCGACTTTCATCACTGTTTCGACTGGACCTGGCCATTTGATGTTGAAGCCAGGCGGCAACAGGCGATTGAACTCGCCGAATCGCAACACCACACCGGACTGGTTGGCGTTGACTTGTACCCAGGAATCGAACAACAACCAGGCCAGCAACAAGCCAAGTGCCGCCATGCCGAAGCCGCCAGCACCACCCCCGAGTTGGCCAAACCAGTTCTTGACGCGGCGCATCGCGGCATCCAAATCGGGGCCGTCGCTCTTGCCGCCGCCACCACCACCGCGGTCGCGCCAAGGATCTTTTTGTTTGCCGCTACCAGGTTCGTTCCAAGCCATGCCATGTACCTCGTTGATGCCGTTCCATCCTGCTGCGCGATCCAGGATCGGATCGTTGATCGCGTGCGGGGGAATGCGGATCGAATTGCGCTGCCGACCAAGTCGGCTCGCGTTGGATGCTGTGCAGACTTCGAGGCGCGGTCGCAAAATTCAAGCGAATACGCGTGAGATCAGGCGTCGATTGTAGATTTCGTGGCGATAGCGGGCAACCGCGAGAGCCTTAGGTCAGTCCAGCCAGTCGTCGCTCGGTGGAGCTTGAAGTTGCGATCGCAGCCAAGCACCGTCACCTCCCGGCAAGCCGAACAACGGTTCGATCATTGCGCGTGGCGCGTCGATGCGAATGCTCCAGCCGCCGTCGGTCGCGGTTTCTTCCAGCACCAGTGCCTGCTCATGCAAGCGCGCACGCAAGCGGCCTGCGCTCAATGGCAGGTCGAGTACCGCTTCGATGCGTTCGTTGCCAAGACGCATCGCGATCGCATCGCGCAAGCCGTCGATGCCATTAGCTTTCAGTGCGGACAGCCAGACCCGAATCGGCACGCCCTCGCCATCGTGGTCGGTACGCAGGATCGGCTCGTCAAGATTGTCGACCTTGTTGAACACGGCAAGCTGCGGCACGTCGCCGGCGCCGATATCTTCCAGTACGGCCGCGACATCAGCGATACGGCGGTCGCGTTCGGGGTCGGCTGCATCAATCACATGGAGTAATAAATCGGCATCGCGCGCTTCAGCCAAAGTGGACCGGAACGCCGCAACCAGGTCATGCGGCAGGTCGCGAACGAAGCCGACCGTATCGGCCAGCAATACTGGCCCGCAATCCAGACCTTCGAGACGTCGCAAGGTCGGGTCCAGCGTCGCGAACAACTGGTCGGCGGCGTAGACCTCGCCACGCGTCATCGCATTGAACAACGTCGATTTCCCGGCATTGGTGTAACCGACTAGCGCAACCACGGGCGTCTCCGCACGCTGGCGCGAACGCCGGGACTGCTTGCGCTGGACTTCCACCTTGTCCAGACGCTTGTTGAGTTGCTTGACCCGGTCAGCGAGCAAGCGCCGGTCCAGTTCCAACTGGGTTTCGCCAGGACCGGTCAGGCCAATGCCACCGCCGCGCTGGCGCTCCAGATGGGTCCAACCGCGCACCAGACGAGTGGACATGTGCTTGAGCTGGGCCAGCTCGACCTGCAATTTACCCTCGTGCGAACGCGCGCGTTGGGCAAATATGTCGAGAATCAGTCCGGTGCGATCAACGACCCGGCATTCGCAGAGCTTCTCGAGATTGCGTTCCTGCACCGGCGACAGCGAATGGTTGACCAGGATCAGATCGGCGCCGTCGGCATGACGCTGTTGCCTGAGTTCCTCGGCCTTGCCGCTGCCGACGAAGTAGCGCGGACTGGGCTGATCCATGCGTGCAGTGAGTGTTCCGACCACCTCGGCACCGGCCGAGCGGGCCAATTCCGAGAATTCGTCGAGGACGGCTTCGTCTTGCCCGAGCGGCTGCAACAGCAGGGCGCGCTCGCCACCTTTTGATCGTTCGAACAGGAGCTTTACTCCGCGTTGTCGTGGTGGTCGGACTCGGGGCCGCCGACCGGACCATCGGGGCCAGCAATACGAACGTTGCGGCTCGGAACCACCGTCGAAATCGCGTGCTTGTAGACCATCTGGCTGACGGTGTTGCGTAACAGCACGACGAACTGATCGAACGATTCGATGGTGCCTTGCAACTTGATACCGTTGACGAGGAATACCGAGACGGGCACGCGCTCACGGCGAAGTGCATTGAGGAATGGATCTTGCAGTGATTGTCCTTTCGACATTCTTATTCTCCCCGTAGTAAAGATGCGGACGCCGCCAAGCGCACGCCGGCGGGCTGAACCGGCCGCCAGCTACGCGAATGCAGCGCCACGTTGCCAAGCCGGATCGTTGCCTATCTTAATCGACCGACGCCATTGAAGGCAGTACCCGTTTCGCCGCAGCTGAAGGCCGGGACGCGCGACCGTTCACGCAGCGCGCGGTTGCCGCATCAGCAGAGCCAGCATCGCGGCCAACTTGTCGCGCATTTCCCGACGGTCGACGATTACATCGACGGCACCATGCTCGACGAGGAACTCCGAGCGTTGGAAGCCTTCCGGCAGGGTCTCGCGCACGGTTTGTTCGATAACACGCGGGCCGGCGAAACCGATCAACGCCTTTGGTTCAGCGATATTGATATCGCCCAACATACCGAGGCTGGCCGAAACGCCGCCGGTCGTTGGATTGGTCAACACCGATATGTAGGGCAAACCAGCGTTGCGCAATCGACCCAGCGCAGCCGACGTTTTCGCCATCTGCATCAACGAGAAGAGACCTTCCTGCATGCGCGCGCCGCCCGTCGCCGAAAAGCACACGAAAGGACAGCGTTCTTCCAGCGCACGCTCCGCGCCACGAGTAAATTTCTCGCCGACTACCGAGCCCATCGAACCACCCATGTAGGCGAAGTCGAACGCCGCGGCAATCAGCGGGTTGTCCTTGAGCTGGCCGTGCATCACGACCATCGCGTCTTTTTCGCCGGTCGCTTTTTGCGCGGCCACGATGCGGTCGCGATACTTCTTGGTATCCCGAAATTTCAAAGCATCGGTCGGTTCCAGCGCAGCGAACAACTCGCGGCTGCTACCTTCGTCAAACAATACCGCGAGTCGAACGCGAGCACGTATTGCGTGGTGGAAGCCGCACTTCGGGCAGACCATCAGGTTTGCTTCCAGCTCCGGCCCATACAGGACCGCCGCGCAGCCGCCACACTTTTCCCAGAGGCCTTCAGGTACCTTGGTCTTGTTCGAAGTGCCGTCGGTTCGGGCTCGCGGAGCCATGATTTTTTGTAGCCAGTTCATGCGATCAATCCAAGCATTGATGGTCAGTGAGCCACAACTGGCGAGGTGAGGTCCAGCGCAGCGCGGATTGGGGCCAGGAAATCGCTCGCGGCCTTGCATGCGGTTTCCGCGCTCGAACATTCGGCAAGGCGTGCAACGAGGGCACTGCCAATTACCACTGCATCGGCGAATGCGGCAATGCTGGAGGCGGTTGCGGCGTCGCGAACGCCGAAGCCCACCGCGACAGGTATGTCGCCGCCCGCCTTGATGGTTTCGACCTTGGCGCGCACAGCATCCGGATCGATCCGGTTGGCGCCGGTGATGCCGTTGAACGACACGTAATAGACGAATCCTTGGGCCATCGCGCGAATTGTTGCCAGACGTTGTTCAGTCGTCGTCGGTGCAACCAGAAAGATTTGGCGCAATCCGGCGTCGCGCAACGGCGCCAGCGTCTCGGCTTCCTCTACCGGCACATCGACCACCAGCACACCGTCAACACCGGCGTCGACCGAATCGCTCCCGAAAGCGGTGTAGCCATAGAACTCGATCGGATTGAGATAACCCATCAGCACGACCGGCGTGAGCGTATCGCTCAGACGAAACTCGCGCACCCATCCAAGCACGTCGCGCAGGCCAACACCGTTGGCAATCGCGCGTTCACCAGCATGCTGGATCACCGGGCCATCGGCGACGGGGTCGGAGTACGGCATGCCAAGCTCAAGCACGTCAGCGCCGGCAGCGACCAGCGCATGCATGATCGCCACCGTTGCATCGGGCAACGGATCACCTGCCGTCATGAACGGAATCAGCCCTTTGCGGCCAGACGACTTCATCTGAGCAAAGCGAGCGTCAATTCGATTGATGCCGCTCACAGATCGATACCTTCACGCGCAGCAATCGTGTGCACATCCTTGTCGCCACGGCCGGAAAGGTTGCACAGGATCAACTGATCCTTCGGCAATTCGCGCGCCATCTTCATCGCCTGCGCAATGGCGTGGCTGGATTCCAGCGCGGCAAGAATGCCTTCAGTGCGGGCCAGCTCGTGGAATGCAGCCAAGGCTTCGTCGTCGGTGATGCCGACATAGGTGGCGCGGCTGGAATCCTTCAGGAAGGCGTGTTCCGGGCCGACACCGGGATAGTCCAGGCCCGCCGAAATGGAATGCGTTTCAGTGACCTGACCGTTGTCATCGCAAAGTACATACGTCCGATTGCCATGCAAAACGCCGCGTCGGCCGGCCGCAAGCGACGCCGCGTGGCGGCCCGTCTCGATGCCATCGCCCGCTGCCTCTGCACCGACCATCCTCACTTCGCGATCATTGAGAAAGGCGTGGAACAATCCGATGGCGTTCGATCCACCACCGACGCAGGCCGTCAAAACATCAGGCAAGCGACCGTATTGCTCAAGCATCTGCGCACGCGCTTCGCGACCTACAACGGCATTGAAATCACGCACCATCATCGGATAAGGATGCGGGCCGGCGACGGTGCCGATGATGTAGAACGTGTCTTCCACATTCGTCACCCAATCGCGCATTGCCTCGTTGAGCGCGTCCTTCAAAGTGCGCGATCCCGACGAGACCGGAATCACCGTCGCACCGAGCAATTTCATTCGGTAGACGTTGATCTTCTGGCGTTCGATATCGACTTCGCCCATATAGACCACGCAGTCCAGGCCGAAGCGTGCGCAAATCGTTGCCGTCGCAACGCCGTGCTGGCCGGCGCCGGTTTCGGCGATGATGCGTTTCTTGCCCATCCGCCGCGCCACCATGGCTTGGCCAATCGTGTTGTTGATCTTGTGCGCACCGGTGTGATTCAGGTCTTCGCGCTTGAGCAGGATCCGCGCGCCACCGATTTTTTTCGACAGTCTTTCTGCGTGGTAGATCGGCGAGGGACGACCAACGTAATGCTTCAGGTCATGCTCGAATTCCGCGATGAAAGCGGGGTCTTCGCGCATCGACAGATACGCGGCCGTCAATTCCTCGAGCGGAGGCATCAGCGTTTCCGGCATGTAGACACCGCCGAAATCGCCGAAGCGACCGTTTACGTCGGGGTACGCGTTGTAGTCGCTGACTTCGATCACGTCGCGCTCGTATTCCTGGTTCATTTCATCCTTCATGGTTGGTTCGCGCCACGAACTGCGGCGACGAAATCACGCATCTTGCGAGCGTCTTTAACGCCCGGCGATGCTTCAATACCGCTGGACACATCCACGCCGTAAGGCCGCGTGAGTCGAATCGCGCGACCCACGTTCATGGCGTCGAGTCCGCCTGCAAGAATCATCGGCTTCGGCAAATCAGGCACACGCGTCCAGTCGAAAGAATGTCCGCTACCTCCCGCTTCGCCGATCGCGTTGGCGTCGAGCAGCAAACCTGTCGCATCCCTGTAGGCAGCAACATAGCTCGACACGTCGTTGATCGAACCCATCGGTACGGCTTTTAGATACGGACATGCATGACGCTCGCAGTCTTCCGGCGATTCGTTGCCGTGGAACTGCAAGAGGTCAGGATTGAGATCGTCGATGGCTTCGTCGATCCAGTTCGGATCATCGTCCATGAACAACGCGACGGTGCTGATGAAGGGCGGCAGGGAGCGCACGATCTTCGCCGCCTCGGCAGGCCCGATGTGGCGCCGACTATGCCTGGTCAACACAAACCCCAGCGCGTCCACCCCAGCAGCGACGGCAGCGTCGGCATCTTCGGCGCGGGTGATTCCGCAAAATTTGATACGCACTCTCACTTCAGCGACTCACTTCAGATGGAAGGCCAAACCGACTGGGATAGCTCGGCCCGAGGAAACAAAGGCCGGACGCGGGTGCCGTCGGTCCGGCAAGATCACGATTCTTGCCTGCCAGCAGTTCCACGAGCCATTCCTGCGGCCTTTCACCGCGTCCAATCGGTAGCAGCGAACCGACGATGTTGCGGACCATGTGATGCAGGAAGGCATTGGCCTGGATGTCGATTATCACCCGGTCCTCATCACGCCTGACGGTGATCGCGTGGACGTTGCGCATCGGCGTCCGCGACTGGCAGGCAATGGTGCGAAATGCGCTGAAATCATTCTCGCCGATCAATCCCTGCGCAGCGCCATGCATCGCGATGGCGTCGAGGGGTGCGCGTATCCATGTCGCGAATCGCGCATCCAGCGCCGGTCGAACCGCTCGATTGATGATGGTGTATCGATAGCTGCGCGCCGTCGCCGAGTAGCGCGAATGGAATTCGCCATCGACCACTTGCGTCCAGCGCACCGCGACATCATCGGGCAAGTTGGAATTGGTGCCGCGCAACCAGCCATCGCCACGCTCGACCGCACTGTCGAAATGCGCCACCTGACAGCGCGCGTGCACGCCTGCATCCGTGCGCCCGGCACAGCCGACCGTGACCGCCTCATTGGCGACAAACGACAGCGCCTGCTCCAACGCGCCTTGCACCGTCCTCCGATGACTCAGCCGCTGCCAGCCGGAATAAGCGGTGCCGTCGTACTCCACGCCCAAGGCAATCCGCACGGCTGCTCCATCTTTTGCGATGGATGGCATTGTAGCCTCGCCCGGATTACTGGCTGTCGCCAGACTGGCCAAGCTTTTCGCCGGGCTGCCGCCCACCGCTGCGTTGTTATTGGCTGTCGCCAGACTGGTCGACCCCCTCCCGTCGTCATCCTCGCGAAGGCGGGGACCCATTTTGATCTGGCATTGACGATCCTTATCTTCTGTTTCGCTGACGCCAGACTGGTCAAGCGTTTCGCCGGGCTGCCGCCCGCCGCCCTACCTTTCTCCTCGCAGAGAAACGTAGGCCAAAGATGCGCCCTAGGCGGGTCGGTCGTGCGATGAATCCGCACGCCTACGCGAGTTGGCTACGGGGTTCGCTGAAGGCGGGTCCCTGCGCCTGCAGCGAACTAGCCG
>JBBSTF010000086.1:0-8598 GCA_038236135.1 Lysobacterales bacterium | reverse complement strand
GGCCGAATGGATTCGGCCAGTTCGCTGCAGGTGCAGGGATGCGCCTTCAGCGAACCCCGGAGACAGCTCGCGTAGTCGTGCGGCTTCATCGCACGACCGACCCGCCACGGGCGCATCTTTGGCCTACGTTTCTCTGCGAGGAGAAAGGTAGGGCGGCGGGCGGCAGCCCGGCGAAACGCTTTACAAAGCTGGCGACAGCCATCACCAGCGAAGCGGCGGACGGCAGCCGAGAAAACAATATAGCGCGTCCGCCGGACGAGTCAGCTCGCCAGCCGGGCGAATAAAAAGCGCCCGACGAGGGCGCAACAGCACTGCTGCGGTAGGATGACGAAATGAAAAACACCATCGATCCCCTGCTTCAAGAAGCCCTACAAACCTTCAGCGAATTGCTTGAAGAAGCCAAGGCTTCGATTGATCCCGAGCCGACCGCGATGACCCTGTCGACGGCTGACGGAAACGGCCGCGTTTCCGCGCGCGTGGTGTTGCTGAAGGGCCACGGCGACGATGGATTCCGCTTCTTTACCAACCGCACCAGTGCCAAGGGCAAGCAGCTGGATGCGCATCACCAAGCCGCGCTATGTTTCCACTGGAAGCATTTGCGCGATGGCGTGCAGGTACGCATCGAAGGCACCGTCGCGGAGTTGCCGAATGCCGATTCGGATGCGTATTTCTCGACGCGTCCGCGCGGCAGCCAGTTGGGCGCGTGGGCATCGCTGCAATCGCAGCCGTTGCCGGATCGCGAAACATTCGAGCAACGTATTGCCGAGTTCGAAGCAAAATTTGATGGCGTTGAAATTCCGCGCCCAGCGCATTGGGGCGGCTATCTGCTGACGCCCGACCGCATCGAAATCTGGTACGGCGCTCGCTACCGGTTGCACGAGCGCTGGCAGTACACGCGACATGACGAGACTTGGTCGAAACAGATGCTGTATCCGTGATCGCTGTCGTCATCGATCACTATCCGCGTCGCATCGTCTGCCTGACTGAGGAGCCGACTGAGGTGCTCTACGCACTCGGCGAGCAGGATCGCATCGTCGGCATTTCCGGCTTCACGGTGCGCCCGCGCGAGGCGAGGCGCGACAAGCCGAAGGTGTCGGCCTTCATCAGCGCGAAGATCGACAAAATACTTGCGCTGGAACCTGATCTGGCGATTGGTTTTTCCGACATCCAGGCCGACATCGCGCAGGCGCTGATCAAGGCCGGTGTCGAGGTGTGGATCGCCAACCATCGCAGCGTCGATGGCATCCTCGGCTACATCCGCCGGCTCGGCGGCATGGTGGGTGCTGCGGAGCGCGCGGAGATTTACGCGCGCGAGGCGGAAGCGCACATTTCGAAAATTCAGGATGCCGCCGAAAGCTTGCCATACCGTCCCAAAGTGTATTTCGAGGAATGGGACGAGCCGCCGATCAGCGCGATTCAGTGGGTCGCAGAACTGATCCGCATTGCCGGTGGCCACGACATTTTTCCGGAACTCGCCGCCGAATCGCTGGGCAAGGCGCGCATCCTCGCCGATCCCGATGCAGTGATCCGGCGTGCGCCTGATCTCATCATCGGCTCGTGGTGCGGCAAGAAATTCCGCCCCGAGCAGGTAGCCGCGCGTCGAGGTTGGGATGCGATCCCGGCGGTGCGAAATGGCCAGATTCACGAGATCAAATCGCCGATCATTCTGCAACCGGGGCCCGCCGCATTGTTCGATGGTCTGGATGAACTGCATCGTTTGATCGCAGCGACTGCGATGGAATCACAACGTCTATGACCGACACGAATGCTGCGATACCAACAAGCGCCGGCACCGTACTGATCCGTGTTCCCATCGCCCTGCGCTGGCGTGACCTCGACGCTTACAACCATGTGAACAACGCAAGTTTCCTCACGTTTCTTGAGGAAGCGCGTTTGCGCTGGCTTGAAGCAGAATGCGAAGGTTGGCACAGCGACGTGGCGGCGCCGGTGCTGGCTTCAGTGACAGCCAACTACCGTCGCCAGTTGGGTTGGCCGACGGATATTGTCGTGGAACTTTATTGCCAGCGACTCGGCAATTCGTCGGTAACGATTGCGCATCGCATTGTCGATGCGAACGATGCCGATGCGCTGTATTGCGACGGCTGCGTGGTCGTCGTCTGGATCAATCCGCAGAATGGAAAATCAGTCGTGCTGCCAGCGTCCGTGCGCGCTGGTTGCGCGCCCGCGTAACTACTTAACCGCGTGAGTTGAGCGCTACCACGGCAGGCAAATCCTTTCCTTCGAGGAACTCCAGGAAAGCGCCGCCACCGGTCGAAATGTAGCTGATCTGGTCTGCGATGCCGTACTTGTCGACTGCCGCCAGAGTATCGCCACCACCGGCAATCGAAAACGCAGACGAGTCGGCAATCGCGCGTGCCAAGGTCTGTGTTCCGTGACCGAACGCGTCGAACTCGAAGACGCCGACCGGACCGTTCCAGACTACAGTTCCTGCATTGGCGATCAGATCGGCATAGCGGCGTGCGGTATCGGGACCGATGTCGAGGATCATGTCGTCGACATCAACGTCGCTGACTGCTTTTACGGTCGCTTCCGCGTCGGCCTTGAACTCGGACGCGACAACGACATCGGATGGAATCGGCACATCGGCGTCACGCGCCCGCGCCGCCGCGATGATGCGGTGTGCGGTGGGAATCAGATCGTGCTCGTACAGCGACTTGCCGACACCGTGGCCGGTCGCCGCGATGAAAGTATTCGCAATGCCGCCGCCAACGATCAACTGATCGACCTTGCCGATCAGGCTTTCCAGTAGTGCCAGCTTGGTCGACACCTTGGACCCGGCGACGATCGCCAGCAACGGGCGCGCTGGCTTGTCGAGTGCTTTCGCCAACGCATCCAGTTCCTCCATCAGCAACGGTCCACCGGCAGCAATCGGAGCAAATTTGATCACGCCATGCGTGGACGCTTGCGCGCGATGCGCCGTGCCAAAAGCATCCATCACGAATACGTCGCACAGCGCGGCGTACTTCTCCGCGAGTTTGTCGAGGTCAGCGGCCTCGCCTTCGTTCATTCGGCAGTTTTCGAGTAGCACGATCTGACCGGGTTCAACCTCCACGCCATCAACCCAGTTGGCGATCAACGGAACGTCGCGGCCAAGCAGTTGCGAAAGTCGCTTAGCCACGGGAGCCAACGAATTTTCAACCGACCACTCGCCTTCCTTGGGGCGACCCAGGTGCGACATGACCATGACCGCTGCATTCTTTTCCAGCGCCAGCCGCAAAGTGGGCAGCGACGCCTGGATGCGCAGGTCAGACGTGATCTCGCCATCGTCGATCGGCACATTCAGGTCCTGCCGGATCAACACCCGTTTGCCGGATAGGTCCAGGTCGGTCATGCGGACGATGGTCATCGAGATTTTCCATAAGCCAAGGGTCGCCCATTACAGCGGCGCCGCGGAAACGATGCAACGGCCACGGTGGTGAACGGTCCGACGTTGCCCGACGCGACCGCTTGCGGCAAGCTAGCACGCTGTTTCCGCTGGCCGACTCACTTGACGATCCACGCCGCCGTGCCTCGCCCCGTCCTTCGCCGGTCACCGCTGCTGTTTTCGGCCGTGTTCATGTTGCCGCTCAGCGCACTGGCCGACGACGCCGTGCTCGCCACGGCGAGTTCGGGGCCGCTGTGTCCGGTCGGCATCCTGCAATGTTCCGGTAGCTTGCCTGCCTGGTCGTTGTGCAAGCGCAATGCGCTGATGGATTTCTACGATCCCAGCTTACCGACCACCGGCGCCCGCAACGAGGCGCCAATGGATGTTCAGGGCGATCTCGCCGAATCGGGCGACGGCAACCACTACGTGCTGCAAGGTGGTGCGCGTATCCAGCAACTGGATCAGCTGATACGCGCCGACCGCTTTGACTACATGCGCGATTCAACGAAGTGGATCGCCGACGGCAACATTCAGTACCAGGATCGCAGCATGTTGCTGTCGGCCGATCACGGTGAGGGCACCACGTCGCCCAGCGTGAGCGCGCTGGATGGCGTGCGTTACCAATTGCTCGATTCGCGTGGCAATGGTGTCGCGGCGCGCGCAGTGCTGCCTGATGCGGATCACGCCGACCTGACCGGCGCCAGCTTCACCACCTGCGACATCGGCGATCCGCAATGGGAATTCCGGGCGCGGGAAATGCATCTGGACCAGGCCACGGGCATCGGAACAGGCAAGGACGTCACGTTCCGTTTCGGCGACGTGCCGATCTTCTGGCTGCCATTCGCACGCTTTCCGCTGGATGACCGACGCGTTTCGGGTTTTCTCTATCCCGAAGTCGGTTATTCCGAGCGACGTGGCTTTGATCTGTCGCTGCCTTATTACCTGAACCTTGCGCCAAACTACGACGCCACACTGATCCCGCGCCTGCTCACCGAGCGCGGCCTTATGCTGGGCGGCGAGTTTCGCTACCTGACCAACAGCAGCGTCGGCAAACTCAATTTCACCTACCTGCCGAGCGATGACAAGACCGGTCGCGATCGTGGCCTGTTCCACTTCGATAATCGCACTACGCTCAGCCCTAACTGGGGTCTGGTCGCCGATCTCAACAACGCTTCCGACAAGTTCTACTTCGAGGATTTCGGGCGCGGCTTGAACCAGTCCGCGATCAGCCTGCTCGGATCGCGCGCCTACCTGGAAGGTCGAGGTAGTTGGTGGAACGCCAGTCTCGGCGGCGACCGCTACCAGATCACGGATCCGAATATTCCCGATTCCGGCGAACCCTATCGTCGCCTGCCGCGCGCAACCTTTGAAGGCGAACATCCGCTGTTCGCCGGGTTTACCGGCGGCATCAAATCCGAGTTTGTTGCGTTCTCGAAAACCGACGCAGTGGAAGCCACGCGTGGCGACTTCTATCCTTATATCGCCCTACCGTTGCAGGCAGCCGGCTGGTTCCTGCGCCCGGAACTTGGGTACCGCTACACGCGATATGACATTGATCGCGACAACAATGCGTCGCCCAGTCGCGGCACGCCTATCGCCAGCGTCGACGGCGGCTTGATCTTCGAGCGTGACACGTCGATTTTTGGCAACGCCTTCATCCAGACCTTCGAGCCGCGCGCCTATTATTTGCGCGTTCCCTATCGCAACCAGGACGACCTGCCGTTGTTCGACACCTACTCGGTGCCCATCAGTTACGGCCAGCTGTTCCGCCCCAATCAATTTGTCGGGGCTGACCGGCAGTCCGATGCCAACAACCTGACGCTGGCGCTTACGACGCGCCTGATCGAAGACAGCACCGGCGAAGATCGACTGTCAGCGACGATCGGCCAGATTCGCTATTTCGATGGGCAACGCGTGCAGCTACCGGGGGTTTCGCCGACCGATTTCGACGGATCGGCCTACGTCGGATCGCTGGATGTCCGCCTGGGCCAGCGCTGGCGACTGCGGCTGGACCAGCAATACAGCCCAAACAGCGAGCAGACCGATTTGTCGGCAGTCAGCCTGCAAAATCGGTTTGGGCTTGATGGGGCCGTCAATCTTTCCTACCGGTTCCGCCGCAATTATCTGGAGCAGGCAGACATTTCCGCGCTGATCCCGCTGAATCGCGAATGGCGGCTGGTCGGCCGCCATACCTACTCATTATTCGACAACAAGGCGCTGGAAACCTTTGCCGGTATCGAGCGCGATAGCTGCTGCACGGCGTGGCGCGTGTTGGCGCGTCGCTGGATCCGCAACACGCGGGAAAACCAGAACCAGGTCGACAAGGCGCTCTACTTCGAGATCGAATTCAAGGGTGTCGGTTCGTTCGGCCAGAAAACGGATGATTTCCTGCGCCGTGCTATTCTGGGTTATCGTCAATAAAACCGGGCTCTGCCAAGCCCAAGCAACTTTTCTGCGGCCCTGTTGCCCAAGACACATCGCGCGCCCCGCGCCATGTGTGTACCGACGGAATCACTCCATGATCAAGCCAATCTTCGCCGTTTGCGTCGCCCTGTGCGGCGTGCTCACCAACCTCCAAGCGCAGTCTCTTGCGCCCGAGCCGATTGACGGCATTGCCGCGGTGGTCAACGAGGACATTGTTCTAAAGAGCGAACTTAATGCAGCGGTCGAGGCTATCCTGGTCCAGTATCGCGACAATCCGCAGCAGTTGCCGCCGCGCGATGTGATCGAGAAGCAGGTGCTGGAGCGCCTGATCATGACCAAGCTTCAGGTTGCCCGCGCCGACACGTCAGGGGTGAAGGTGTCCGATGCCGAAGTGGATCAGACCGTCGCCCAGATCGCCGCACAAAACAAGATGGATGTCGCGGGCCTGCGCTCCGCCGTGGAGCAACAGGGCCAGAGCTTCGAGCAGTTTCGACGCAACGTCCACGATGAAGTGGTCGTGCAACGCCTGCAACAGGGCGTGATCCGGAATCGTGCGCAGGTCAGCGATGCCGAAATCGACAGTTTCCTCAAGAACGACAAGCGCGTACTCGGTGAACTGGATCTGCAACACATCCTGATCGCGCTGCCAGACGGCGCCGATGCGACAAAGATCGAAGCGGCACGCAGCAAGGCCGAAGACGTCAAGCACCAGATCGACCAAGGCCTGGATTTTTCCGCAGCGGCCATTCGTTTTTCCGATGCGCCGAATGCGCTGGACGGCGGCAAGCTCGGCTGGCGCAGCGCCGACACGTTGCCGCAGGAATTTGCGGAACGCGCAGCGACGATGGAGAAAGGCGAAGTCTCGGTGCCGATGCGCGGCCCAGCCGGCTTCCACATCATCAAGCTGGTCGACCGCCGTGCCCTGGGCACCGAACTGGTCACCGAGTATCACGCACGTCACATCCTTATCAAGCAATCCGAACTGGTCAGTTCCGACCAGGCCAAGGCCCAGGCAACGGCGCTACGAAAGCGTGCTGTTGCCGGTGACGATTTCGGCAAGCTGGCCAAGGAGTACTCGCAGGACGCGGCTACCGCGAACCTGTCAGGCGACATGGGCTGGTTCCAGCAAGATGGCTACGGCACACGAGTCGCGCAGGAAGTGGGCAGCTTGAAAACCGACCAGATCAGCGAGCCTTTCCAGACCGAGTTGGGTTGGCACGTCATGCAACTGCTCGGCGAACGCCAGGCTGATCGCTCGCAGGAAGTCCAACGCACCCAAGCGCGCCAAGCCCTGATTGCGCGCAAGGCTGACGAGGAATATCAGTCGTACCTGCGCCAGATGCGTGCCGAGGCCTACGTTGAGGTCCGCCTGCCCGGTGGCGCAGCGCCCTGATCGATTGCCCACGCTGGCGCTGACTGCCGGTGAGCCGGCTGGCATTGGCAGCGAGCTGATCGCGCGTCTCGCGGCAACGTCGCTGGCTGCCAACCTGGTTGCAATTGGTGACCGCGGGTTAATAGAAGCGGGCGCAAGTGCGGCCGGCGTCGATGTTCTGATCCGGGACTACGAGCCATCTGAAACGATTGCCGTTCGACAACCCGGCGAGTTGCAAGTCATCACGACTCCGCTCGCCGCCAACGTCGTTGCCGGCCAACTTGATCGCCGTAATGCCGACCACGTGCTTGCGATGCTTGAGCGCGCCGCGAGTGGCGCTGCCAGTGGTGAATTCGATGCCATCGTCACCGCGCCGGTGCACAAGGGCGTCATCAATGATGCGGGTGTTGCGTTCACCGGGCATACCGAATTTTTTGCCGAACGCTCCAATTGCACAGTAGTAATGATGCTGGTGGCCGAGCAACTGCGGGTCGCTTTGCTGACCACGCATCTGGCATTACGCGCAGTGCCCGATGCAATCACGCAATCCGCGTTGCTTGAAACCATACGCATACTCGATCGCGACCTGCGCCAGCGTTTCGGCATCGCCAAACCGCGTATTGCCGTGCTGGGATTGAACCCCCACGCCGGCGAGAGTGGCCACATGGGGCGCGAGGAAATCGACACCATCATTCCTGCGCTGGGAACCTTGCGTGGCGAAGGCATCGACCTGATCGGCCCGCTACCCGCGGACACCGCCTTCGTTCCGCGTCACCTTGCGCACTTCGACGCCGTGCTGGCGATGTACCACGACCAAGGCTTGCCAGTGCTCAAGCACGCCGGTTTCGGACACGCGGTGAACGTGACGCTGGGCTTGCCGTGGATTCGCACGTCGGTCGACCACGGAACTGCGCTGGACCTTGCCGGCAAAGGTAGCGCCGATGCCGGCAGCTTGATCGCTGCGGCTGATCTCGCGCTGGAATTGGTTCGCGCGTCGGCGTCGCGCTGACAGGGTTTGGAGTCTTGTCGGACTGCGCCCGCCGCATCACTTCTTGTTCGCTTCGCTCATGTTTGCTGTCGCCAGACTGGTCGGCCCCGATGTCTCGTCATCCCCGCGAAGGCGGGGACCCATTTTGATCTGGCTCTAGATACAGTTATTGTTCGTTGGCTTTCGCCAAACTGGTAAAGCGGTTCGTCGGGCTGCCGCCGGCTTCTTGCTGCATGTTGGGTTTCGCCAGCCTGGTCAAGCGTTTCGCCGGGCTGCCGCCCGCCGCCCCACCTTTCTCCTCGCTGTTTTGACCGGAGACATGGTGGACACCTGTGCGAGGACATGGTGGACACATTTATGTGGAGTGTAAGGGGTCTCTCAGGTTGATCGTCATCAGCCGATGGTGCAGGAAGTACACGTCGTAGATTG
>JBBSTF010000085.1:0-8599 GCA_038236135.1 Lysobacterales bacterium | reverse complement strand
CGCGGTAAGACGCGGCAATCCAGACAGCGCAACATTCATCCGAAACGTACCCGAGCCACAACGCCAGTTTTCCATCCGTTCGCGTGTTGGCGCAGGCACCTGCTCGGGTTTCAACAACTGCTGGTAAAGCAACTTCGGATTAACGTTGGCAACGACCGCACGGGCCCGCCGCTCGACACCGTTTGCATCAATCACGCCGACTGCCCTGCCGCGCTCGACGATGATTTCGCGCACGCCCCGATCGGTGACGATCTCGACGCCTTGCGCCTGCGCGGAACGCGCCATCGCCTGCGTGATTGCGCCCATGCCGCCGATCGCGTGACCCCACGCACCTTTGACGCCGTTGACCTCACCGAAAACGTGATGCAACAACACGTAGGCGGAGCCCGGCGTGTACGGGCTGGCGAAATTGCCGACCACGCCATCGAAGCCCAGCACCGCCTTGATCGGCTCGCTCTCGAACCAGCGGTCGAGATATTCGGCTGCGGAAATGGTGAAAAGGTCGAGCAGGTCCTGGCGTAAATCAATGTCGAGCGCACTCAGACGCTGGCCAAGTTTCGCGGTGCGGATCAGCTCCGGCAACGCCTTTAACCAACCGCCATCGACCACGTTCGGCGGCGCCTGCAAAGCCAAAGCCCGCAGCACGTCGGCGTAGATCTCAAGCCGGCGCTCGTATTCCGGCAGACGCTCGGCATCGCGGCGCGAGAAGCGGGCCACTTCATCAGCTGTGATGCCCGCGCCGACGCGCAGGCAATCGCCATCCGGTAGTGGCAGGAAGTTGTTCAAACGTCGTGACACGATGCGCAGACCATGCGAACCCAGCGCCAGGTCAGCGATGACTTTCGGCTGTAACAGCGAGACGGTGTAAGCCGCAACCGAATTACGGAATCCCGGATGGAACTCCTCGGTGACCGCCGCGCCGCCAACCACGGCTCGCCGCTCCAGAACGGTCACCTTCAGACCGGCCTTGGCCAGATAATTGGCACAAACCAAGCCATTGTGACCGGCGCCAACGACGATGACATCGGGTTTATCCATGGAAACGGGGCTGTTCGAACGACGGCGGAGTGGCACTCTAGCCGCGATTGCTCGGTAAGTTGTTCATCCGACTCAACGCTTGTTCGCCGCCGACAGACACCGTCGGCATCAATTCAGACTTACTGCATGATCGCTTGGCTACATTCCGCACGCGATGAAAAATCCGGTCGCGACGGCGTCGCGATCAGAACGCCTCCAAACCACGACAACCGGTGATTGAATGAGCAGCAATTCGATGAGTCGACCCGGCCCGATCCGTTCTGCGCCACGCCGCAAACGTCGATGGCCTCGCTGGCAGCGTGTGCTCGCATGGGTGATTGGCAGCATCGTCTTGCTGATCCTTCTGCTGGTCGCCGTCATCGCCTTATTCGACTGGAACCGGTTGAAACCGACCATCAACGAGCGTGCCAGTGCAGCGCTTGAGCGTCCGTTCGCCATCAATGGTGATCTGTCGGTTCACTGGGGCCGCGCTGACGATCTGGCCGGCTGGCGAAGTTGGATTCCTATGCCGGTGATCCGCGCCGACGACATCAAGGTCGGCAATCCGGAATGGGTCGGTGATAAATCGGACGATGGATTCGCGACGGTCGACCAGGCCGAAGTGGCGGTACATCTTTTGCCCCTGCTCGGCCATCACGTTTCGCTGCCATATGTGCGCCTGACCGGTCCATCGGTCAATCTACTGCGCCGCGATGCCGAACACGCCACGTGGAAATTCGGTTCCCGCGACAAGCCCAGCAGTTGGACCGTTGACCTTGATCAGCTGCACGTCGCCAAGGCAAACATCGACATCAACGACAAGGTGACCAAGGCCGATTTGGCAATCACGGTGGAACCACTGGACAAGGAAATTCCATTTTCCGAACTGGTCGGCGATGACGACGACACGCCCGCCCCTTCCAATGCGCAGTCGTTCGCGTATGCATGGACGGCGAAAGGGAAATATCGCGGCTCGCCGATGAATGGCAGCGGCAAGATCGGCAGCGTTTTGACCCTGCGCCAGGGCAAGCGCCCGTTCCCGTTGCAGGTCGACGCAAAGCTCGGCGAGTTGCACGTTCGGGCAACCGGAACGCTGACCGACCCGACCGATCCCTCCGGCCTCAACGTCCGCCTGAAACTGTCGGGCGGTTCGATGGCGCAACTGTTCCCGTACACGGGCATTGCGCTACCCGATACGCCACCGTTCTCCACATCGGGCCATCTGACCGCTCGCATCCAACCGAACGACAGTCGTTACCAGTACGAAAAATTCGTAGGCAAGGTTGGAGACAGCGATTTGGCCGGCACGCTGACCTACACCAACGGGGGCGACCGGCCGAAGCTTGAAGGCAAGATGCATTCGGAAAAGTTGCGTCTGGCCGACCTGGGCCCGCTGATCGGTGCCAATACCAGCGACAAAAAGAGCGCCACCGTCACCGCTACGTCGAGCGACAAATTGCTGCCCTCCGACGAGTTCCGCACCGATCGCTGGAAGGCCATGGATGCGGATATCAAGTTTGACGGCAAGAAGATTGTGCAGGATGCGGGCCTGCCGATTTCCGCGCTGTCCACTCACGTCGTCATGGACAACGCCAAGTTGACACTGGACCCTCTGGGCGTCGGCCTCGCCAACGGCAAGCTCAGCGGCAAGGTGGTGCTGGACGCACGCAAGCAGCCGATGATCGGAACGATTGATCTAAAGGCGCGTGGGCTTGGCCTGAAGCAACTGTTTCCGAAGGTTGAAGCGATGCAGGCCAGTTTCGGCGAAATCAACGGCGACATCCTGCTGAATGCGACGGGCCAATCGGTCGCTGGCCTGATGGCCAAGTCGGACGGCAATGTCATGCTGTTGATGAACGACGGCGCGATCAGCAAGGAATTGATGGAATTGGCCGGTTTGAACGTTGGCAACTACCTCATCACCAAACTGTTCGGCGACAAGCAGGTGATCATCGAATGCGCAGCGGGCAATTTCGGCGTCTCGGACGGCCTGATGAAGACACGCTTGGCCATCTTCGACACCGACAACGCCACCATCGACATTAGCGGCGCGATCAATCTCAAGAACGAGCGAATGGATTTGAGGGTCGTGCCGAAAACCAAGGGCCTGCGCATCTTCTCACTGCGCTCGCCGCTTTACGTGAAGGGCACGCTCGCCAATCCCGATGTTGGCGTAGAAGCGGGGAAGTTGATCGCCAAGGGCGCCGCGGCCGTGTTACTCGGCGCCGTCGCCGCCCCGGCCGCCGCGCTGATTCCACTGATCGCTCCCAGCCACGAAGAACGCGACAACCGCTGCGAAACCTTGTTGAGTCAGTTGCAGAAAACGAAGTAAGTACCCGTTCGCACCCGCGAACACGTCTCCCCTCGTCATTCCCGCGAAGGCGGGAACCCATTTTGATCTTCGGCATGTCACTGCTAGAACAGCAGAGTCAAAATGGGTTCCCGCCTTCGCGGGAATGACGAGAATCTTGAGGTGACATCACCCTCGACGGCTCGCCCCAAACGCGACCAAGTCAGGGAAAAACGCGTCGAACGCAATCTGCAATTCCGGCTTCAGCCGCTCAATCTCGGACATGCTTTCTGCCAACGGATTGGCCCGCTTCAAACGCGTGCCGACACCTGCCAGCACTTTCTCAATCCGCGCCTCATTGCGATAGGCCAACGGTAGATCGTGCATCTGCATGTAGCGCAGGAATCCGTTCAGTGCAGGCGGCAGGCTGTCGGAATGCCGTTGCAGAATGTCGCGCAACTCCGTGCTGTAAGTCTCCAGCGACTCCCCACTCCAGCGCCCGAAATTACGTGCCAGCAAGTGATCGAACCAGATGTCGAGAATGATTCCGGCATAGCGTCGAAACGGTGGCTGGAACAACCCGCGCGCGGCGACCACGACCGGATGGATGTCAGTGAACACGTCCACCGCGCGATGCAGTGCCAAGCCTTGTTGCACACCGAGCGGCAACGCCGTGTCGATACGCCCGTGCACGAAATCTCCAAGCATGCTGCCCAGGATCAGGTCTTCATCGTTGCCGGAAACGAGGGCGTGGGCGAGGTGATTCATTCGATCCTTCGCGACAACAACGGCAGGGACGCTATCATGCCGCCATGAGTCCAAACGACAGCAAACCCAGCTTTTCCGCGGCCAGCGATGGCGTGAACTTCCCCGGTCCGGTTGGGGCGGTCGAGCTGGTCACCGGCATCGCCGGCGAAGATTCACGCGCCGGTACCGTTGTGATCTGCCATCCGCATCCATTGCAGGGCGGCACCATGCACAACAAGGTGGTGACGATGATCGAGCGTTCCCTGCGCGAGTTGGGTCTGGACACGGTGCGTTTCAACTTCCGAGGCGTGGGTGACAGCGCGGGCGAGTTCGATGACGGTAATGGCGAAGGCGACGACCTCGCCGCGATCGTCGACTGGGTGCGCGAGCAGAAACCCGGCGACGCGGTCTGGCTGGCTGGATTCTCGTTCGGCAGCTACGTGGCATTGAAGAAGGCAGTCGCGCTCGATGCCGCCGCGCTGGTCACTGTCGCACCGCCGGTCGGGCGCTGGGGATTCGACGGCATAAGTATCCCCACCTGCCCGTGGCTGATCGTGCAGGGCGAGGACGATGAAGTGGTCGATCCCGCCGGCGTTTTCGCGTGGGTCGAAACGTTGCAACCCGCGCCCAACCTTGTCCGCATGCCGCAGACTTCGCACTTCTTCCATCGCCGATTGATGGATCTGCGCGGTGCGATCAAAAATGCCGTAAAGCCGTTCCTGCCGGAGCCGCGCAGCGCGGCATGACGGTCGCTCAAGGCAGTACCCTCCCCAGCGCACGCTACGCCGTCGGCGTCGATGCCGGCGAATGGCAGCGCGACGAAGCGCAAACGGCCGCGCTTGCGCATTTCGACCGCATCTTTACCGATCTCGAAAACGTCGAAACGCCATCGCTGTGGCAACGCCTGCGCGGTGTACAGCCTGCAACCGTGTGCGGTCTCTACCTGTGGGGCAGCGTCGGTCGCGGCAAGACGTTTCTGATGGACATGTTCCAGCAATCGTTGCCCGAAGGCACGGCATTGCGCGTGCATTTCCATCGCTTCATGCAGGACATCCACGCGCGCTTGCGTGACTTGTCCGGGCAGAGCGACCCGCTGGTCACCGTCGCCCAGCAGATTGCCGACCAGCATCGCGTTATCTGCCTCGACGAATTCTTCGTGCTCGATATCGGCGACGCGATGATCCTGGGAAATCTGTTGAAAGCACTGTTCGAGCGCGGCGTGGTGCTGGTCACCACATCGAACACCGCGCCGCGGAATCTCTATAAAGATGGCCTGCAGCGTGAGAGTTTTTTGCCGGCGATCGACTCGCTGGAACAGCATTGCGAAACGGTCGAACTGGTGTCGGCTACCGACTGGCGTTTGCGCGCGCTCAAGCAGGCGCCGGTGTACCACTGCCCGCTCGATGCTGCCGCTGAAGCGCAAATGCAGGAGACGTTCCATCGCGTTGCCGGCGGGACTGATCGTGAGAATTTCTCGATGACGCTCAACGACCGTCAGGTGAGCGTCCGGCGCGAAACCAACGGCGTCATCTGGTTCGACTTCGCCGCGTTGTGCGAAGGCCCGCGCGGCGTCGCCGACTACATTGAACTCGCCCGTAGCTACAGCACCCTGCTGGTGTCCGGCGTCCCCCAATTCACTCGCCAAACCGAAGACGCCGCCCGCCGCTTCGTGGAACTGGTCGACGAACTCTACGACCGCGGCGTCAAGCTGGTCCTGACCGCCGCCGCCCCCATTACCAAGCTCTACGACGGCCAGCGCCTGCGCGTCGCCTTCGCCCGCACAGAATCACGACTGATTGAAATGCAAAGCGAGGATTACCTGGCGAGCGAGCATCGCGGGTAGTCTTTTTTTCGTCATTCCTGCGGAGGCTGGAATCCATTTTGATCTTCGTCACGAGGCGAAAAAACAGCAACATCAAAATGGATTCCTGCCTCCGCAGGAATGACGAGGACGGGGCGCGTTCGCGGGAGTGACGCGAGATGGAGAACGCACCGACGCCCTACATCCGAGTCAGTTCATCAACCAAGCCCCCACGAAAATCCCCAGCATCGCAAAGCACAGAGCGATCTTCGCCAAGGTTCCAAAGATGAAACCGAGCAGCGCGCCGATCCCCACGCTGGTCGATTTGCGCAAGGTACCGCCGGCGAACAGTTCGCCGATCAGCGCACCGGCGAACGGACCGACGAACAGGCCGACAGGAAAAAAGAACATGCCGACGATCGTGCCGATCAGCGCACCCCACAGGCTGCGCTTACTTGCACCCAGGCGTTTCGCGCCGAGTAGGCCGGCGATGAAATCGACCACCAGCGCAAGCAAGGTGAGCATGCCGAGAATCAGCAACGTCACCACGCCTATGTAGGCGAATCCACCTACCCAAGCCGCCAGCACCATGCCCCCATACACCAACGTGACCCCGGGCAGTGCCGGCAGAACAGTGCCCGCAATGCCGACGATGATCAGGATGACGGAAAGGATGTAGAGAAGGATGTCGATGTTCATGGGCTTCACTTTCAAAACGCGGCTGATGCGTAATGGCACATCGTACCGGTTCGAATGAACGAGCAACTGGCACCGCGTATCCTGCTCGCATGCAATCCACGACACCCCAACCCCACATCCTCAAGTCCGACGCCTTCGGCAGCATCGCCATCGTTCGTGATCGCGAGAGCGTGTGCATTCGTCGCGACATCACACCGGCACACTGGTGGTTGCGGGGTCTCGCACGATGGGCGGCGGGGCGGGAGGCGCGGGTATTGCGGGCGCTGGAAGGTGTCGATGGCGTTCCGGCTTTGCTTAAATGGGATGGCGAAACACTCGACCGCAGTTACATCGCCGGCCAGCCAATGCAGATCGGGCAGCCGCGTGATGTGGACTACTTCCGCCGCGCCCATCGATTGATTCGTGCCTTGCGTGATCGCGGCGTGGTCCATAACGATCTCGCCAAGGAACCCAACTGGCTGGTCCGCGAAGACGGCACGCCGGCTGTGGTCGACTTCCAGATTGCCTGGGCCACGCAGCGGCGCGGCGGCCTGTTCCGCCTGCTCGCCCGCGAAGACCTGCGCCATTTGCTGAAGCACAAACGCACGTACTGCCCGCAGGCCATCACACACGTCGAACGCCGCGTACTGGCGAAACGCTCTTGGATCGCCGGCACTTGGAACGCCACCGGCAAACGCGTCTACAAATTGGTTGCGCGACGGCTGTTCGGGTATTGGGACAACGAAGGCGAAGGCCGCGTGCGGCGCTGAGCATCGCCACCGTCCATCGAACTCAACAGCTGCAGTTGTAGGGTGGTACCTCCGCAGGAGATACCACCACACGCCATAAACGCGCTTCGATTTTCGTTGAGCACTCCGCCATCGGTGCGAATTTGTCGGGCGTTTCACGACGGACTACATTTTGGTCGCGGTTGACCAGCTCCGCTGTTGTGAAGCGCTTCACCACCGGTGGAATCTCCTGCGGAGGTTCCACCCTACGAGTCTGTACCTACAACCACGGGTTCAAGTTCACGATGGCAATAACCTTGCTGTCAGCCTTGCGCACCAGCACGGTCATGGCTTGGACCTTGGCCATCAGCGGCAGGAAGGCATCGGCGTCGGGCCATTGCTTCAAAACCTTCGCCACATCGGCAGGCGGGTTGTATTTGTCGAGGTCGGCCAACGGCAATGCCTTGGCGCGAATCGCGTCGGCGGATTGCTCGATCGGGAAATACAGGTCGATGCGCTGCGGCAGGTCGGGGCCGCCTCCGCCGGATTCCATCATCAGGTCGAAACTCGCGGTCGGGTCGGAAGGTGCCGCCGAGGCCACCCAGCGCGGCCCGGTCCATGGCGCATATCGAAATTCAGGCTTGGCCTGCTCCATGCGCGTGATGTCCAGCTCATTCGCCAATGCCACGTCAAACCGATCCTTGTTGAATACCAGCCACGCCGGCCGCGCTACCGCCATGGTGTGGATGCCGTAAGCCAGCGCAGCAACTTGCAGCAGCACGATGACGGTCAGGTCCATGCGCAGGGATTTCTTGCGCGGCTTGTAGACCAGCAAAGTCAGCAAGGGACCCATCGTTACGTCGATACCAAGCATCAACAGAAAGATTGGCGTTACCCCGGTTGCCGTTGCCAACGGCGCGGGATACCAGACCAGGAAAACCAAAGCCATCGCGACACAGGCCATCAACCCGGAAGCGGCGAGGTGGATAAGGAAAGCGCGAATTCGTGCGGACATGGCTGGTCGGCGTGGGAACGTGGAAAGAAAGTGTCGCAAATTATGCCCAGCGTCAGTTGGTGACGTGAATTCCACCGCTATCGAAGGCGTCAGATGCCTTTGTAGGGTGGTACCTCCGCAGGAGATACCACCACGCGCCGTAACACCGCTTCGATTCCCGTTTAGGGTTTGACCAACGGCGAGATTTCGCCGGGATCTGTCACCGCAAGTGACATTTCAATGGGCGCCTCACCATCGGTGGTATCTCCTGCGGAGGTACCACCCTACGAGTCTGCATTTCCGCATCGAAGACAACGGCGTTCAGGTGGTGATGCTTACCACCT
>JBBSTF010000084.1:0-8672 GCA_038236135.1 Lysobacterales bacterium | reverse complement strand
GAGACCTCCCTTTCCAACAAATGACCCCATGCCATTATCCAATCCTTTGGCCCCACCACCACCCATTCCGCCCGGTCCACCCGCGCCAAATGCCCCACCGCCTAAGAGCCCGCCGTTTGGCCCGCCCCCGTTTCCGACGCCACCGACCGGCGTCTCACCGACTCCACCGCCCCCATAGCCCGCCCCGGATGCCCCATCCGTACTGCCACCTTGTGCGGCGTTGCCCACAAGTGCGCATCGCGTGACGTTCAACGTACCGCGGTTGAAGATTGCCCCTCCGGCACCGAGCGCACCCCCGCCTAGTCTGGAATCTCCGCCCAGCGCGAATCCATTGCGCAGCGTCAGCCCGCGCAGGTTCAGCGTCGCAGAGCTATCGACATCAAAAAGTCGAAAGTTGGCAATGCCAGCGGCGCCGGATCGGGCAATGACAACACCTTGGGTCAGGCCGTTGGCGGACGCGTCGATGGTCAGCGTCTTGCCGCCGGATAGGAAGAATGCCGAAGGGCCGAACGCCGTACTGCCGGGGCTTAGATCGTTTGTAGAAAGGGTCAGATAAATCGTCTTGCCATCGAGCGCCAAAGGATCGAAAACGATCGTGTCACCCGATGTTGCCGAATTGATCGCGCCGCGCAGCGTTGCGCATTGCAGGCCGACGCAATCCATTGTTGTGACGGTTGCCGGCTCGGCGGAGCCGGTGACCGTCAGCGTCGCGGCGTGGATCGGCACGCCCAAGGCCAGCAGCAACAGCGAAGAGGCGCTAATCAGCTTGGGGCATCTTGATGAAGCAAGCATCGGTTTCTCCAATTACGTTCTGCACAAGCCGCGCATGACTTCATCAGCCAGCGGATGCATTTAAGCACATTGAAAAGTAGCTATCGAAATTTACCGCGTTGTCGTAAGCGGCGGTGGTCCCACACGACAAACGACGAAGTGCACGCTTACCTGCCATGGTTCGCGTACCGACAACGGAGCCGGTTTTTTTTGCGCGGCGAAAGGGCTTTGGCAGCCCAACTACGACGCAGAATTCGTCGCCGAACGTCACGAGGGCGTGTTCACCTTGCCAGTCGCGCTGGCGTTGCAGGCGCTGCTTCACCGCAGCGTTTTGGCCATGACAGCATTTGATGCGTCAGCGAACGTGGATGGCAGTTTTCTGCCCGTTGTGTCGTTCATGCATATACAAGGAGTTGTCCCCTCCTCTCGAAACTCCGCCATGAAAACGTCGTCGCCTACCTCCAATCCCGCAACTTTAATCCGGGCCAGTCGGTTCGCGCCTCTTTTGGCGTCCTTCGTTCCTTCGATAACAGTTACCGCAGCGGCCTCGCGGATTGGCAGGTTGCCCATGAACTCTGCCATCCTTCTGTTCTCGGGAAGCTGCTGCTGTGCAGTGCCGTCCGTGCCAACGCCCAGCTCGTTGCGCCGCCTTCACCGGTGGATTTCCAGTATCAACGCGTCAACTCGACCATGCCGCCGATGGCGACAACGTTCCGCAACAACGGCAACCAGTCAGTAACGGTGACCGCAGTCGATGCTGCGACCGGCATATACGCGCGAGTCGACGGCAGCTGCGGCGCGGCGCCCTTCACGATCGCCATGCAATCTAAATGCACGATCAAGGACACCTTTACCCCCCAATTTCTTCAATACGTTTTATCAGACGATTTGACTGTCTCTGGCAGTGGGCAGTTCCAATGGTTTCTCGCTGCATGGCGTTGTCGCCGGCGGCCTGGATGTAGCTTTAACCGGCGCCCACTACGGAACAAGTGTCGTTGATTGCGGTACCGGCGCACAGCCCCAACCCCGCGTCGGTCATTTTCATCAGATGGCCGAGCATCGGGAACAGCAAAACCGCCACGACGTTGAACAGGAAAATGGTGGAGATGGCGAGCGTCGATGTCTAACTTGGAGAGCGCGAGTCGACGCCAGCGTCTTAGAACGCCACACGAGGGCCGACCACGTTCGGTCTGGCGGACCATACTCTGGTCCGTCGATGTCGTTTATGCCAATAGCCCCGAATCTTCTGAAGCCCACGAATTCAAACCAAAAATTAGAATGGGTCTCCGCCTTCGCGAGGATGACGACGGGTTTTTTTATTGTTGCCGAACGACGCTGGCGAGCACGCTCCGAACAGCGGAGCTACTTAGCGAAATCGCGGAACCCAGAACCAACCTACTCCGCCACGCCCAACTGCTTCAACGCAAACGCCTGGTATTCGGCGGTGTCGTGATAGCGCTGCAGGCGGCCGGATTTGCCGCCGTGGCCGGCTTCCATGTTGACGCGGAACACCAGCGGGTGGCTGTCGGTTTTCAGCGCACGCAGGCGGGCGACGTACTTGGCAGGTTCGAAATACTGCACCTGCGAATCCCACAGGCCGGTGCCGACGAACATGGCCGGGTAGTCCTGGGCCTTCAACTGATCGTAGGGCGAGTAGCTCAGCATGTACGCGTACGATTTGGCGTCTTTCGGGTTGCCCCATTCGTCGAATTCGTTGGTGGTCAGCGGAATCGATTCGTCGAGCATCGTGGTCACCACGTCCACGAACGGCACTTGGCTGACGATGACGCGATAGCGATCCGGCGCCATGTTGGCAATCGCGCCCATCAGCAAGCCGCCCGCTGATCCACCGAGTGCAGCGACGCGACCTTTCGCGGCGTAGCCTTCTTTCACCAGATGGTCGGTGACGTCGATGAAGTCGGTAAACGTGTTGATCTTGTGGAACATCTTTCCATCTTCATACCAGGCGCGACCCATCTCCTGGCCGCCGCGGATATGCGCTACCGCGTAGACCATGCCGCGATCCAGCAGGTTGACTGCCGTCGCGCTGAACACGGGTTCGGAATTGATGCCGTAGCTGCCATAGGCGGCTTGCCAAAGCGCGGCCGTGCCGTCCTTCTTGAAGCCCTTGCGGTAGACGATGCTGACCGGGATCTTCGTCACGCCATCGCGCGCCGGTGCCCAACTGCGCTCGACCACATAGTTCGACTTGTCGAAGCCGCCGAGCACGGGATCCTCTTTCAGCAACCTGCGTTCGCCGGTTTTCACATTCATCTCGAACGTTGAAGGTGGTGTGGCCAACGAACTGTAGGTGTAGCGCAGCCAATCAGAACTGGGTTCCGCATTCGTTGCCAAGCCCATCGCGTAGGCCGACTCGTCTGCACCGACGTAGCGGGAATCGCCCTTGACCGGCATCACGCGGATGCGTGAAAGTCCATCCGAACGCTCGGAGATGGCAGAGAAATCCTTGAACAGCTCGACGCCGCTGATGAACACCTTGGGGTCATGCGGCACCAGATCGGTCCACTTGCTACGATCAAAAACAGCGTTGCCGCGAGCCTGCATTAGCTTGAAGTTAGGCGCGTTCCAATCGGTGCGGATTACCCAACGGCCATCCAGATGATCGGCGGAATATTCGAAATCGCGTTCGCGCTGGGCGAGCACGCGGAATTCACCAGGCTTGTCGGCCGAGGTGCAGCGCATTTCGCTGGACACCGTGCTGCGGACGCCAATGCAGATGTACTCGTCAGAGCGTGTCCGCGCCACGCCCATGTAGTAGCTCGGATCGGTTTCTTCATAGACCACCGGATCGCTGGCCGCGTCCGTTCCCAACACATGCCGCTTCACACGCTTGGTCAACAGCGTGACGGGATCGTTCTCGACGTAATAGAAGCTCTTGCTGTCGTTGGTCCAGACTACATTGGCCGACGCACCGGTTACTTCATCCTTCATCACCGTGCCAGTGGAAAGGTCTTTCACCTTCAACACGTACTGACGGCGACCGACCGCGTCTTCGGCATAGGCCAGCAGGTTTTGATTTGGGCTCACCTCAAAATCGCCGACCTGATAGAAGTTATGGCCGGTGGCAAGCACGTTGAGATCCAGCATCACCTGTTCCGACGCATCCAACGAGCCCTTGCGGCGAGCGTGGATCGGGTAGTCCTTACCTTCCTCGTAGCGCGTGTAGTACCAGTAGCCCTTGTCCTGATACGGCACCGTGGAATCGTCCTGCTTGATGCGGCCAACGATGTCGGCGTAGAGCGTGTCTTCCAGTGCCGCCTGCGGCTTCATCACCGCATCGGCGTACTGATTCTCGGCCGCAAGGTAAGCCAGCATCTCCGGGTTCTTGCGCGTGTCGTCACGCAGCCAGTAGTACTCGTCTTGGCGACTAGCGCCGTGTGGCGCGGTCACGGCGTAAGGCTTGGTTGCAGCGACAGGTGGCGCGGGCAGTACGCCCTCGCTCGTGCGCGTCGCAGCTTCGGTATTGGTCATTTCTGGAGATCCCGTAACGTTAGCGCGATGCAACCCGCAGGCGGCGAGCAAGGTGGTGATAGCAAGAGCAAACAGCAGGCGATTGAAGGCCATGGGAGTGTCCGAGTGAATGAAAGAATGCGGGTGAGTCTGGCAGGCTGAGTCTGCTGGTACTTGGGCTAAAAGTCATTCGGCCAAATCAAAATTCCGTCGCCTTAGAGCACCAAAACGCTCATGCGCTGATAGCTGACCCAAGATCAAAATGAAGGTCTGGTTGACGACGTGGAGATCGTCGGGAACTGAAATGACCCCGTTACTGGCGCGATAACGGGCAGGTCGATGCGGGGGCTGGCGAGACATTGTCCAATCCTTACGTTGCATGCCCGATCAGACTTCCCAATTCGTCTACTTGCTGCAGTCGTAACTGCACTCTAACCGCTGTACGAAAGTGCCCTCTGAACCGGGTTGTCGATTGTCACGGGATTTCCGATTCTGATGCTATGATTTTGTGGAAACCGGGGATCCAAATTATGATGATCAGAAGACTCTCGCAGCGATTGCGTTTGCATTTTTTCGCCGTTTTGGCGTTGAGTATTCTCGCGCAACCAGCGAGCGCCCAGGACGGTGGGTTTAGCCAGGAGCAAGCGAGACTTGTCGCTGCCAGTTCTACGGGAACCGCCCAACAAGGCACTTCCGTCGCGACCTCGCCGGACGGCAACACCGTGGTCGTCGGTGGCGTCGGGGACAACACAAACGTTGGCGCGGCGTGGATCTTTACCCGTAGCAACAACGGGACCTGGACGTTTCTTCAGAAACTGGTGGGCAATGACTCTGTTGGAACATCGCGCCAAGGTTCTTCCGTCGCGCTGTCTGCCGACGGCAACACCATCATCGTGGGCGCAAAAGACGACACCTCGTACGGGGTGGTGAGAATTTTCACGCGCAGTGGCAACGTTTGGACCCAGCAGGGACCGAAGCTGGTCGGCGTCGACGGCTGGCACCCGTCGAATTATTTTTGGCAGGGCAACTCCGTCGCCCTGTCGGCCGACGGCAACACAGCGCTCGTAGGCGGGCCTGGACAAGCGGGCTCGTTGGGGGCTGCCTTTGTTTTCGTCCGCAGCGGTGGCGCTTGGACGCAGCAGAGTGTTGGTGCTTTGCGAGGAAGCGACGCGGTTGGGGGAACCCAGCAAGGTTTTGCTGTCGCACTGTCCGCGGACGGCAATACCGCCATCGTAGGTGCGCCCACCGACAACAACAATACCGGAACGGCGTTCGTTTACACCCGTAGCGGCGGTAGTTGGAGCCAGCAGGGCGCGAAGCTGAGCGGCAGCGACGCTGTGCCGGGGTCCAAGCAAGGTGGGGCCGTCGCGCTGTCCAGCGACGGCAATACGGCCCTGATCGGTGCCCCGAACGACAACAATAGCGTCGGGGCGGTCTGGGTCTTCACCCGCACCGCCGGCGTTTGGTCCCAGCAAGGCCTAAAGCTCTCCAACAGCGGATTTAGCGGGGAGCGACTAGGCTACTCCGTCTCACTTTCCGCGGACGGAAATACCGCACTGACCGGCATACCTTATTACTTCAACAACATCGGCGCGGCAGCTATTTTTCGCCGTACCGCTGGCGTCTGGGGGTTGCAGGGTCAGATAAGGGGATACTCGAGCGTTGGAACGGCTGTGCAAGGCTTCTCTGTCGCGCTCGCTCAAAATGGCAGCACTGCAATACTCGGTGGGCCCGGCGAGAGCGGCTCTGTGGGGGCGGCCTTTATCCTGATCGCACCCCCAACCATCACGAATGTCACACCTGCTAGTGGCCCCGTCGCGGGCGGAACGAACGTGTCCATTACAGGAACGTTCCTCACGGGTACGACGTCGGTCAATTTCGGCGGGGTGCCGGCGACTAATGTAAACATCGTCAATGCTGGGACCATCACGGCGACCACGCCCGCCCATGCGTTCGGCACGGTTAATGTGGACGTGAATTCTCCTCACGGCACGGGAACCGACTACGACGTATTTACTTATACCCGGACGGCCACCACCACGTCGCTCGGGTCCGCGACGAACCCCAGCGTGTTTGGACAGAGCGTCACCTTTACCGCGACGGTGACCGGGGCGACGCCGACGGGGACGGTGACATTCAAAGATGGGGCGACGGCCTTGTGCAGCGCAGTGGCACTGACTACTGGGCAGGCGCAGTGCATCAGCGGGGCGCTCGCGGTGGGCAGTCATAGCATGACGGCGGTGTACTCGGGCGACAGCACCAATGCCAACAGCACCTCGTCGATCGTGAACCAGGTGGTGAATAAGGCCAACACGACGACGGTGATCGGAACGCATACGCCGAACCCGTCGACAGTGGGTTTGCCAATTGCCGTAGCGGCGACAGTGAGCGTGACAGCACCGGGGGCAGGCACAACGGGCGGGACGATCACGGTCAGTGACGGCACGGCGAACTGTGTGATCACGCTGCCGGCGACGAGTTGCAATCTGACGCCAACGAGCACCGGCGCGAAGACGCTGACGGCCATTTATTCGGGCAACGGCAGCTTCAATGGCAGCACATCGCCGGGGGTGTCTCACACGGTCAACATAAATAGCACCAGCACCGTACTGGGCGCATCGGCCAACCCGAGCGCGTTTGGGCAGAGCGTAACCTTTACTGCGACGGTGACCGGGCTGACGCCGACGGGTACGGTGACGTTCAACGATGGTGCGACGGCCTTGTGCAGCGCGGTGGCCCTGACTACTGGGCAGGCGCAGTGCATCAGCGGGGCACTGACTGTGGGCAGTCACAACATGACGGCGGTGTATTCGGGCGACAGCAGGAATGCCACCAGCACCTCGTCGATCTTGACCCAAGTGGTGACTGACATCTTCGCCAGCGGCTTCGAGCCATAGAACTCAACCAACGTTCTCTCCTCAGATAACCGGGTCAGATAACGGGGTCAGGTTGAGTTCGATCAGCTAGCGCACCCGATCCGCATCGGCGAAGAACGACGGCTGGCGTTCGTTGCTTCGCTGCTCGATGTGCTGCGGGATGCCGGGCGGGTCGATGTAGGGCTGGCGTGGCATGGTCGAGTCCTTGCCGTGAATGCCCACTCACACTTCTCGATCCGTCTGCGCGCTGCATTCGCACCGCAGCTCAAACCGGCCTTCAAGAAGTGAACTTTAACTTGGGATTTGACCGGGGATTTCGCCGCATCGCGGTCGAGCGCGCGAGGAGTATGATCGGGCGCTGGCTCGCCGGTGGCAGTTGAAATCGGTGACTCGTGCTGGGCACACAACGGTGCAGGTTTCGATGTCGCGATCCGGCATGGATTCTTTCGGGGTTCCAACGGGAGGCCGCATCAATGCTAACGCCGCAGATTCGCGGTTTGATCGTAGGCTTGCTGATCGTCGGCTCAGCGGGGTCGGCCTCGGCGCAAACCGTGTCGCCAAGAACGGGGTCAGGTTCACTTCCCGCCCTGACTTTCCTGTCCGGCGAAGGCTCAGGCTTCATGGGCGTAACCCAACCCATGGCCTTGCATAGAGATGCTTTACACGTATCTCGTCGTGAGATACGTTATCGCATCTTGAGATTGAGGGAGCCAAGTGCGCGTAATCAGCCGAAAGGCTCTACAAGACTTCGCTGAGACCAACAAGCTCGACAGCGCTCCCTTCGACGCCTGGTTTAGGATCGTCAGCAAGTCTGATTTTCCGCATTTCGCAGCCCTGCGGGCTTCTTTCCGTTCCGTCGATACCGCAGGCGATTACTTCGTCTTCGACATTGGTGGCAACAAGTACCGGATCATCGCCGCAATCCACTTCAACACGCAGAAGCTTTACATACGGCACGTTTTGACCCACGCCGAATACGACAACTGGACAGCCCAATGAACGCAGTTCGCTACGAAGCAACCGAGATTGCGTATCGCTACGAAAGGATGAACGAGGCGGTTCCGCTGCGCCCCATCCGCGACGCGCGCGCCTACGACGAGGCGGTGGCCACCATGAACCGCCTGCTGGATCAAGGTGGCGCTGACGAGAATAACGCGCTGGCGGACATCGTGGAGACACTTGGCACACTGATCGAGTCCTACGAATCCAGCCATGTGGCCGTGCCTGAAGCGACCGGCGTAGCGGCCTTGCAGTTCCTCATGGCCCAGCACAACCTTAAGCAAGCCGATCTGCGCGATGTGGCAACGCAAGGCGTGATCTCGGAAATACTGTCCGGCAAACGCGAACTGACGACCCGGCAGATCGTCGCGCTACGTGACAGGTTTGCGGTGGCTGCGGATGTGTTTCTGTAGAAGGTGTTTTGACCGGAGACATGGTGGACACCTGTGCGAGGACATGGTGGACACATTTATGTGGAGTGTAAGGGGTCTCTCAGGTTGATCGTCATCAGCCGATGGTGCAGGAAGTACACGTCGTAGATTGCGTCATCTGAGG
>JBBSTF010000083.1:0-8700 GCA_038236135.1 Lysobacterales bacterium | reverse complement strand
GTCTTGCCGAAGCAAGCAGGCAGGCACTCGCCGCGCGCTTCAATCAATCAATCGTCACCGAAATCACCGACGCCACCGCATTTTATCCGGCGGAGGAGTACCACCAGGATTACTACAAGAAGAATGCGGTGCGCTACAAGTTCTACCGCTTCAACTGTGGGCGCGATGCGCGACTGGAGGAAGTCTGGGGCAAGAAGAGCTGACGCCGAAAGCGACGGTGAACGCCGGCATTGGGTCAGCGCAGCCAAGACGTAAGACGTAAGCCACAACACAAGGAGACTCACATGAGCAAGAAAACCGAAAACGACCATGACGAAGCGGCGCGCCTTAATCGCGAATACACCGGCAACGCGGTGAACGCACGCACCGATGAGCTGGAGAAAGAGCTCAACCGGGAAACCGAAGAGCTGCGACGTAAATACCAGGAATCAGGGACGCCGGAGGCAGACCGCAAGGGTCACCAGGACTGAGCCGCCCACGCTGAGCTGATCCGCGAGAAATCCGATGGCTTGGTGTCCCCGCAACCGTAAGTGACCCTTGGTTGCGCATCCCATGGGTGCCGCGCTTGGCCCTTAAAGACAAACATCCATGCACAGCGATGAGCCGAGTGACGCAAGCAGGAACGCCGATAGATTGGCCGAAGAGCAGGACCCGGAGCGGGCCAAGGAACAGGTAGACGCGCACGAGGAAGCGGTGGTCCGGGAAAACCTCGAAGAGGCGTCCGGCAGCGGTTTCTCCCTGTCTGACGATGAACACGAAACGGTGGAGGACAGCAGCCCGCCGCGCGCGGCGGTGCTGCACGAGATCATCCGTCGTCGCGGCCAGGAGGAGCTGTCACGCGGGGTCGCGGCGCTCGCCTGGTCGGCGGTCGCAGCCGGCTTGTCGATGGGTTTTTCATTCGTGGCACGGGCCTTGCTGCACCGCTACGTGCAGGACGTTCCGGCGGGATTCCTGATCGAAGGGTTCGGCTACACCTTCGGCTTCATCGTGGTAATCATTGCCCGCCAGCAACTGTTCACCGAGAACACGCTGACCGTGGTGCTGCCGGTCATGACCGCACCCAGCTGGCGCAACTTGAGCCGACTGTTCCGACTGTGGGGCGTGGTGCTGGCCGGTAACCTGGTCGGAGTGACGCTGTTCGCGCTGGGGCTGCTGAACCTGGATCAGTTCGATGCCGCCACGAAGGGGTCGTTTGTCGACATCGGTCGAGAGCTGATGCACAACACCCCATTCGAGATGTTCAGCAAAGGCGTGCTCGCGGGCTGGATCATCGCGATGATGGTCTGGATGATGGCCGCCACCGAACACTCGCGTCTGCTGATCATCGTCATTTGCACCTACCTGATTGCGATCGGCGGCTTCACCCATATCGTCGTCGGTTCCGCCGAGGCGATGTATATGGTATTTGCTGGCGAGATCTCGCTCGCCGATGCAGTCCTGCGCTTCGGTCTGCCGACGCTGGCCGGCAACGTGGTCGGAGGCAGCCTGATCTTTGCCCTGATCAGCCACGCACAGGTACGAAGCGACATCCGCTAGGCGCCAGCGAAAAGCAAAACCGCTAAACGAAACGTACTAGGTCGTTGCGGCTACGCGCCCAGAGCCTTGAGGAACGCGCGAATTCGCGCGGCGTTGGCGCCCACGTCGCTACCACCGACCCGGGAAAGCGAACGTACGTCGACCCGGCTGCCCGCAGCGTCGGGCTCGATCCGGATCACCACGTCGTCCTTGAAACCGAACCAGAACGTGGTGTCGGTGGCCTCGATGCGACCGGTGGCGGGATCGGCCGACACGATCTCCCAACCAAACCCGCTTGCGGCCTGTTGCGCGCGCGCGAACGCCTGCGCGGGCGGAGCGTCCATTCGATGAGTTTGCAGGTCGGGGTATGCGCCGAGTTGCGCCGCCGCGACCTCCGGCCCACCGTAGTCGACGGGATTGGACGCATCGACGCGCAACGGCAATATCGCGACGAATTCAGGCGGACGCTTGGTGTCGGTGCTGATGTCATGGATGGGCGGCACCGAGCGGGCCCGTTGCATCCCGCTCCATGGTACGAACGCGACAACGAGTCCCAGCGCCACCGCCACCAACAGGCTTGCCCGCCCCTGTCGACGGACGCGGGGCAGCAACAGCATCACCACCGAGATTGCGGATGCAATCAACCCGATGTACGCCGCCCACCTCATCAGCTGAAAGCCGGTACGGAATTCCCACAGCTCCATGCGCGCACCCGGGCCTGACATGAGCAACAGCAAGGACGCGATGATGGCGAGCAGAAGCGGAATATAGGCGGGTTTCATGGAGTCTCCAGTCGTCTGGAACGTGCCATCAAAAAACACTTTAAGCGATGCGCGGAATACCCAGCGTAAGCGCACGCGATACGTTATCGACGTGACACCCACCCTATCCGAGACCGCGTAGTCCTGCCAGCCGTTGAACCTGAGTAACCACAGGTGGCCTAACCGCGGTTTTCGCCTCGATTAGGGCGATCAGCTACCCAAGTAGCGCGCTGACAGACTAATACCGCCCGACTGAGCGCTCTACGAGGATGCGTACAGCCAACCATTGATTGATGCCCACCTCTCGCGCCTGGATTCGCACGATGTCACCGCGCTGCAGGTCCTGTGGACGGTAGCTGCGGCCCTGGAACTCGACCGTGGTGCGTGCGTCGTACCCCACTTGCACGTCGGTGCCATAACCGGCGCCGTTGAGGCGGATCAGTCGCGACCGCGTATCGACCACGGCGACCGACCCGCGCAGGTCGTTGCCGTATCCGCTGCCGTAATCGTTACCGTTACCGCCGTCGCGGGCGTTGCGTATCACTTCGATCGTGCGCGCCAGGACTTCCCGCCCCGACTGCACGGCATCGAATCGGATGACGTCACCACGCTCCAGGCCTTCGACAGATTGCTCGCGCCCTTGGTAGATCAGGCGCGTGCGTTGGTCATACCGCACTTCCATCCGCCGCGCGCGGCCGGAGCGCGGGTCGTCCACGACCAGGAAAATGCGGTTGTAGCCGGGATCGACGCGCTCGACCGTGCCTTGCAGCTGGCTGCCGTACTGCGAGGGGTAGCCCGGTGAGGGTTGTCCGTAGCCGCCAGGATTGCTGCCATAGCCGCCGCCATAACCTCCCGGAGTGCCATAACCCCCCGGGGTCACGCAGCCCGCGAGCAGCAGCAGGATGCCCGTGGTCAGCAACAGTCCGATTCCGCGGATCGTGTCATTCATGGAATGCTCCCAGTGTCTTGAGTGCATCCATATGCACCCACACGTCGTGAACGCCGGGTCATTGGCGTGGGTTTCCTGCCTTGAGTCGCCAGTGGGCGGCGGGCTCAATGAATCACGCGATCAAGACACGCGGATGGCTAGCTTGAGTCAATCCGCATCAAGCGGCTCTCAAGGAAAGACCATGTCAACCAATCTTCCTCACCGCGGTGTCTTCGCCGCAGCCAGTCTTGCAGCCATCACCTCCCTCGCCGCCTGCAATCGGCCAGAGCCCGTCACGCCAGCACCCACCGCTGATGTGGTTGCTCCGCGCGCAGCTCCGGCGGCGCCGCAAGTGGCGGAGATGGCACAGCCCGACGCGCAGATGCAGTCGGTGCTTGACCAGCTCGCCGCGCTGGGTGCCAAGCCGCTTGAAACGCTGGCGCCCGAGCAAGCACGTGCGCAGGCCAGTCCGGCCGATGCCGTGAAAGCCGTGCTCGAAGCCAAAGGCAAATCGACCACGCCCGAGGCCGTCGCCAGCGTCAGGGATTCCACGTTTCCCGGCCCGGCAGGCCCGGTTCCTATCCGCATCTACACACCCACCGGCAGCGGTCCGATGCCCGTCGTGCTCTACATCCACGGTGGTGGATGGGTAATCGCCGACCTCGATACCTATGACGCCAGCCCGCGCGCGCTTGCCAACCTCAGCAAGGCGATCGTCGTGTCCACCCACTATCGACAGGCGCCGGAAAACAAGTTTCCTGCGGCCCATGAAGACACGCTGGCGGCATACAAATGGGTGCTTGCCAATGCCGCCAAGCTGGGCGGCGATCCCACGCGCATCGCGGTGGTGGGTGAAAGCGCCGGCGGCAACATGGCCGCGTACATCGCGCTCGCTGCGCGCGACCAGAAACTGCAGGCACCATTGGCCCAGGTGCTGGTCTACCCGGTGGCCGGCAATGACACCAACACGCCGTCTTACCTCGAGAACGCCAACGCCAAGCCGCTGAGCAAGCCCGCGATGGAATGGTTCATCAAGCACACGTTTGCCTCGCCGCAGGATGCGGCCGACCCGCGCATCAACCTGGTGGACCGTACGGATCTCGCAGGCGTAGCGCCAGCGACGGTAATCCTTGCCCAGATCGACCCGCTGCGATCTGAAGGCCAGGCCTATGCCGACGCGCTGCAGAAGGCCGGTGTGCCCGTCAGCGTCAAGCAGTACGACGGCGTAACCCACGAGTTTTTCGGCATGGCCGCGGTGAACGACAAGGCGAAACAGGCCGAGGAGTTCGCCGCCAGCCGCCTGCGCGAAGCGTTCGGCACTGCACAGGACATGTGATCGCGCAAGCACGTCCATTGAACCGGGAATTCCGCAACGACTCGGCCATTACATGACTTGGCGCTCACTCCGGAACCGCCACGAAACCACCCACCCCAATGGAAGATGGTGATGACCACACAGCAAGAACTCAAGGCGAAATTCTGGGAGGCCCTGCACAAGGAACGCACGGCGATGCTCGGCTGCAGCGGGGTCTACCCGAAGCCGATGACCGCGCAGATCGAGGACGGCAACGGGCCGATCTGGTTTTTCACCGCACGTGATAACGACTTGGCCGAAGCCACCACGCGCAAGTCGCAGCAGGGTCTGATGATGTTCACCAGCAAGGATCACGAATTGTTCGCCACCGTCGGCGGCACCCTGCGCCAGGACAATGACCGCAAGGTGATCGAGCGCCTGTGGAATCCCTTCGTCGCCGCCTGGTACACGGGCAAGAACGACCCCAAGCTGCGCCTGCTGCGTTTTGACCCGGACTCGGCGGAAATCTGGCAGAACGCCTCCAGCCTGCTGGCCGGGATCAAGATGCTGGTCGGCATCGATCCCAAAAGCGATTCTCGGGATGACGTGGCAAAGGTTCGACTGGGCAAGGGCTGAGACGCAGCGGCGTCAGCCCTTGCCGGTTCACGAAACGCGGTCCAGGGTCGGGGTTTCGCTCGTTACTCCGCCAGCGCCTTGACCAGGTGAAACAGGTAATCGCGGCCGACGTAGACGGCACGCATCTCGAGTCGTTCGTTGAGGCCGTGCACGCCATTGCCGTCGGGATCGCCCCAAGCACCTGGCACGCCGTAGGTCGGAATGCCGACCGCGGCGAAATACAGCCCGTCGGTCGCGCCGGTGGACATCGACGGGATCACCGGCACCGCGGGCCAGTACTTTTCGCTCAATGCCTCCATCGGGCCGATGATCTTGGGGTCGAGGGGCGGTGAGGAGGCCAGCGGCTTGTCTTCGCGGACGCGGCTGATCGTGATGTCTGGATTGCCAATGATCCCCGCCAGTTCCTGGCCGATCTTGACCGGGTCATGACCCGGGAAGATACGGCAATTGACGTTGGCGGACACTTTCTGCGGCAAGGCATTCAGCGCGTGGCCGCCATCGATCATCGTGCCGACGCAGGTCGTGCGCAGGACTGAGTGGAAATAGCGATCGGTATTGAGCATCGCCTGCGCCTTGGCATCGCCGGGGTTCTTCGACAGCGCGACCATCGCCTTGCCCATATCGTCGCTGCGCGCCGCGCCCGCCTTGGCGAAATACGCGCGTGTGGTATCGGAGAATTCCATCGGGAATTCGTGGTCGCGGATCTTCAGTAGTGCATCGGACATTGCGTAGATCGCGTTCTCACGCACCGGGGTGGAACTGTGCCCACCCGGATTGGTGGCAACCAACGTGTAGTCCTGATAAATCTTTTCGCCGACCTGGATCGATTGCGACACGATCTTGCCCCTGCCGTCGGTGTCGCCACCTCCCCCTTCGTTGAGGGCAAAGGCCGCATCGATCAGGTCACGCTTGTTGTTGGCCAGGTACTGCGCGCCGTTGAACGCTTTATCGGTTTCCTCACCGCAGGTCAGCGCCATCTTGACCGTGCGCGCGGGTTTGTAGCCGTCCTGCTTGAAGCGGATCAAGGTGTCTGCCCAGGTCGCTGCCATCATCTTGTCGTCGGCAATCCCACGGGCGTAGTAGTAGCCGTTCTCCTCGATCAAGGTGAACGGGTCGCGCACCCAGTCGGCGCGCTTGGCTGCGACCACGTCGATATGGGCGAGCAGCAGGATCGGTTCCAGCGTCTTCGACGTGCCTTGATAGACAGCAACGATCCCGCCTTCCTTGGGGTGCTCGGGCACCGAGAACAGGGTGATCTGGTCATCGGCAAATCCCGCCGCTTTCAAGCGCGCTGCGATTTGGGCGGCGGCCAAGGTGCAATCGCCATTGGTGACGGTGGTATCGGTTTCGACCAGCTCCTTGTACAGCGCGAAGAATTGCTGCTGGTCGGGACGCAGCGCGTCCATCGTACCGGTCGGCACCTGCGCCGCTACCGGACCTGCCACGAGCGCCGCTGCAGCAAGCGCAAGAATCGTCGATTTCATGATCATCTCCCCTGAGAAACTCTAGAAACTGCCCGAAACGATATTTTTGCACATCTGGAAATCCCGGGTGCCGATGTTGGGTGTCCCGCCAACTCAAGATGATGCTGGAGTGGTATGCATCCCCCGATTCACCGCGTCCTAACCGCCGGGCGTCGATGCTGCAGCTCCGCTTCCAGGAGATTCCTTCATGCCCCAGACCATCCAACCCGGTTTCATGGTGTTTCTCGCCGACGGCCACGCCGCGGCCGGCGCCGTGCGTGAGGTGAAGGATGCGGGCGATCTCGTGGTCGACGTCGAAAGCGGCGGAGATTTCGTCATCTCGACCGACGCGGTGCGCGACGTCCACTTCGGCAAGGTGATCCTGGAACTCGAGCGGCTCCCGCCAGCGATGCAGGAGGCAATGCGGCATTTGCATGATGCCGAGTTTCCGGTCTATCGCGCCGCCGATCCCGCGCAGGGGACGCCGGAGGAAGCGTAGACGCTCCCCGACTCCGCGCATCCGCTGCGCTGCTCGCCAGTGACCGTCAGCGACACCGAAATCGGATAGCGATTACCCGACATGCCGTCCAGAGCGGCCGGTCTGCAGGCGGGTGAGCATGACGAAGGCTGGCCATTGAGCGAACCCGACCACGTGCGGTTCGCGGCAATTCCTGAAAACCTCGTCCACACGCGCGTCCCGGACTGGTCCTGGGATGCAAACACGGACACAGCGCCAGATTCGCCGGCAGCGCCGGATGCGACCCGCTGACCTGTGCGCCGTAGTTGGCCGACACCCGGCCTGACACTAGCGCCGCCAGATTCAAGTTCCCGCCTTTTTCCTGCTGGCACCACGTGGCGTCACACAGTCTCGCGCCGATCGAAGACCGCGAGAATGCAGCGGCGACCGGGGCCGTGGAACCCCATGCTGTCCATCAAGTGGATCTCGCATGCGCCATGACGGAGAAATGTCTCCTCGGTGATCACCGACAAATGTCCGGGGCTCAGTTCGACTTCGTAGTACGGCGCATAGAGGAATGCAAATCCGCGGCACGCGCGCAGGACATCATCGATCATCTGGCTGGGATCGACGAGGTGTTCGACCACATGGCTGCAGACAACAAAGTCCCAATGCCGGGAAGGTAGCGCCGCCGAGGCGAGCACCTGGTAATGCACCTGCGGGTAGTGCATCGCCACCCAGCGCTGTCGCCATGGCACGTGGTCCACGGCTTCCACGCGCAGGCGCGACCAGATCAGATCGTCACTGTGGAGCTGCGCCAACAGCTGGGTTCCAGCAGCGGAACCCGCGCCCACGTCGAGCACGCCAAGCTCATCGCAACGATCGTAGTGGCGCACCATCTTTTCATGCAGGAACGGCAGCAGGTCGGCCATGAACTGGATCGACTGCGCACCCGAGGCATATTCGAACTTGCGTCGGTCGGGCTGCGAATTCTTCGGGTTCGCCTGGAACACGGCATCCTTCATCGCCTCGGTCAGCGCGTGCCATTCCGCGCTGAAACGGCTGAAATCCTGTCCATCCAGCGCCGCCGCCGAAGGCATCAGCGCGCGCACGCGTGCCAATGCATCGATCAACGCATTCGCCTGGTCGTTGCTCATGAGCCATCCGCCACCAGGGGCTAGCGCGAAAAAAGTGAAGAAGGGACTGTCGCGTTGGCACAAGTGGGTGAACTGTCATATCCCGCGCTTGGCAATGCAAAGCGCGGCAGCAATCCGCTCCCATCACCGAACCACATTTCCACTCTGGGGATAGAGAAGCATGTGAACCCGGTGAAGCGCATCAAGTCGATCCGACTGTCGCCGTTGTAGTCGCCAACCACGTCAATGCGCCCGGTAACGAATCCGGGTGAGAAGTGGACGACCTGGGTTCCGTCCATTAGCCAGTAGGCTGAGCCTTCGGCATTCTGCAGAATGAGGTCGGACTTGCCGTCGGCATTGACTTCGCCCCCGGCAATCACATCCCATCCGAGTGCCGGCTGCTGCATTGGTGCAAATACCGAAAACCCTTCGCCATAGGCCGTCCACATGCGCGTCACCGGAACGCTGGCCCTCGATAGACTGCTCCACACAAAGTCGAGGCGGCCATCG
>JBBSTF010000082.1:0-9302 GCA_038236135.1 Lysobacterales bacterium | reverse complement strand
CTGGGCGATGCGAATCACGAGGTGTACTCCAGGAAGGAATGGGAAATCACGCAGTTGCTCCGCCAGCCGGCATGGACCTGGCCAAGGCTTTCGGGGCCGGAAGCCTCGACAACCGAATACCCAGCAAGAGAAGCAGCACGGCCGCGGCGTAAAACACCATCTGGATGCCCATGGGCCTGGCGGTGTAGCCGATCAGGATGTGCAGGGTTTGTCCGAGCACGCTCTGGTCGCCCAGCAACCAGGACGAATCCCAGATTGGATTCGCCAGCGTGGGCAGCGCATCAGCCTGAACCAGTTTGCCGGCAGCGGTGCTGGAAAGACCCGCCGCGAGCAGGACCAACAAGGCGTTGGTGGCAGTGAAAAAATACCGCACCGGAACCTTCAGCAGTCCGAAATACAATGCGACGCCGAGTGCCGACCCAAGCAGCAGGCCAAGCATGCCACCCGTCAACAAGTCAGCAATCGAGGACCCGCTGGCCACCATGCCATAACCAAAAAGAACCACTTCCGATCCTTCCCGCAGCACGGCCAGCGCCACCACCAACATCAAGGCGGTGATCGGTCGATGCCCGCTGATGACGGCATTACCGACTTCCCTCATCTGTTGCGCAAGTTCGCGCGAATGCCGTGCCATCCAGATGACGTGCCAGCCGATCATCAGCACCGCAGCAAACAGAACGCCGGCATTGAACCACTCCTGACCCATCCCGCTCATGGCGTCGCCAATGGCGCTCGCGAAAGCTGCCACGATGGCCGCACCGACAATGCCCAGACCCACGCCGCCGCTAATCCAGCGGGCCCTGCCCGGCAAGCCGCGCGTTGCCGCCGCGACGATGCTGATGATCAGCGCCGCTTCCAGCACCTCGCGAAAAACCAGAATCAAATTGCCAAGCACCTGCTGCACTCCTGTCGCGACTCTCGATACAGGCAATGATAATCATTCTTATTCGCAATGCAACCCCTCCCGCTCGGCGCATACGCTCTAGAAGCGCTGAGACATCCGGGTGGTGCAGTTCAGAAGAGTTTCCTTGATGTAGCTACGCTTTCGCCTCAAGACCAATGCAAGAACCGAAATGGCCAGCGACAACGTTGCGCGTGCCCGAATCGATACCGAAACCAAGGATCGCGCTGCGGAAGCCTTGGCATCGATGGGTCTGTCCATCTCCGACGCCATTCGATTGCTGCTGGTGCGGGTCGCCGCTGACGGCGCTTTTCCCCTTGCCGTGAAGGTGCCCAAGGCGACCACTCGCAAGGAGAGGCCGATCTGGAGCGAGGCAACAGCAAGCGCCTCGAGTCTGCGGTCGGCGGCAAACGTTACGTGCGCGCCGTGCGCAGTGGCTAGCTCACCGATACGAAGCCCAGGCTATCCAACATGCTCGCCAGAGCAGCTCCGCTGGCGAGATTCATGGGCGCCAGGACTAATCGAACAGCCCCATCCCGAACAGTCCGATTACGAATACGCCGAGCACCAAGGTTGCTGCAAAGACCAGCGCTGCTGTCCGCCAGAGCGCGCCCCAAGGGCCAAGTGAATACGCGCCACGCAACTGGCGATACATATGGATGGGCGCCATCAGCATCGCGAATTTTGCGACTGCGCTCAGTCCTGCAAGCCCGATCAATGTGGCGATACACACCAGCAATGTCATGAAGCTCAGTGAGTAAGTGATGAAGACCAGATGGTCGTAGACCCGGTAGCGGCGGCTGAATGGAAACAGCAACCACAGGAAAGGGACCGACAGCGGAATGACGGCCCAACTCCATTTGTAGGCGCTCGATTTGATCTTGTAGAGCAGCAACTGGGGGTTGGCCCCGGCCTTCTGGATCGGTTCCCGCAGCCAAGCCGGTACATCGTCGGAAACACGCGCCACCGCGCCCGCGGCCATTCCTTTCGACACCATGGCGCGCTCCAACCCGAGCTCACCCTCAACATCCGTGATGCGGCTGTCGACATCATCGGTCGGCGTGCCTTGCGCGACCAGCTCAGTTCTCTCGGCAGTCAATTCGGTCAGCTTGGCCTCGTCCTTGGCAACGTTGCTCACCATTTCGTCGCGAACCTTGCCCGAATCCGGCGCAGTGATCGAACCCGACATGCCGAGCACCGCGAACATCAGGAACACCGAGAACAGGAACAACGCCATCGGCGATACGAACCGCGCACGCTTGCCTTCGACATAGTCACGCGTCAGCTCGCCCGGATGCCACAGCAGCATAGGTAGCGTGCGCCACACCTTGCCCTCGAAGTGCAGCACGCCGTGTGCCAGATCGTGCAGAAACGCCGAGACGGTGCGATGAGCATGTGCGTGCTGCCCGCATTGGCTGCAGTAGTCGCCGGCCAGCAACGTGCCGCAGTTGAGGCAACGCACCTCCTGCATGTGACCGTCGCCGCTAATGGCTTTCAACTCACTCATCTCGTCATCCCCCGCCTTCGCTTAGTCTACGAGGCAAGCGGCAATGTTGGGAACGAAGTCCCACCGGACATCGCCACCGCCCCTGATTCGAAGGATCGTCATCGCGCCCACACATTGCCATGTGCCCGGCTGCGCGTGCCCGTTCCACACACGGTGCTCGGATTCGCCGCTTGCGAGCGAGATGTCTCAGATATTGCTTTCATCGGCTGGGAAGTCCGTCGACAACGTTACGGAGCCGGCGAGGTTTTGGTCGGGTTTCGGACAGGTCGCTCCGACGCCGTAGCTCGTCATCGAAAGCGAGCCGAATGCATAACCGTCAACCAGAATCTCTGCCGGTTTTCCGACAGCGGCGGGCGCATCTGCAATGTAAAGCAGCGGCAGGAAGTGCTCGTCGGTCGGAGCAGAGATTGCGAAGTCCGGATGGTCGACAAGTGACGCGACATCGCCACAACGTTCCGCCATCAACTGGCGGGCGTGCTGGTCGAAGCGACGCTTGCATCTCTAGTCGCCTTCCCTATTCTTGCTTTTCCACGTTTGCCATACTCCCCCACAACCGGAGAGAGCAAATGGCGTCGCCAACTTTTGAACTCGATGCATTCGTCCGCGAGGCTCTGTTGCGGGGAGCAAGCAGGCCGAGTGTTCGACAAACACTGCTGGAAGCGGGTTGGACGGCGGAGCAAACGCAGAACGCACTCGATTCGTATGCCGACCTGGACTTCCTCGTTCCGGTCCCCAAACCAAGGCCTCAGCTCTCTGCGCGAGATGCGTTTCATTACCTTGTACTTTTTACGGCGCTCTACTTGAGCGCGTATCACCTCGGCAGCTTGCTGTTTGATCTGATCAATCGCGCATGGCCCGACCCGGCCATGAATCCAGGGTGGCGCTCACCGGAAGAGAGTATTCGCTGGTCTATTGCCTCCATCGTGATTGCGTTTCCAGTCTTCCTTTTCGTTGGGCGCTACCTCAATCGCGAACTGCTGCGTAGCCCGGCGAAGCGGCTCTCTGCGGTTCGGCGCTGGCTAACCTATCTGACCCTCTTTGTTGCTGCAGGCTTCCTGATCGGCGATCTGATCACCCTTGTATTCAATGTTTTGGGTGGCGAGCTCACTATACGATTCGTTCTGAAGGTCATCGTTGCCGGAGTTATCTCCGGCACCATCTTCGGCTACTACCTCTGGGATCTTCGTCAGGACGAACGCGAGTCATGACTTCGGCCGGTCGTATACGAATGTTGGTCGGCGTAGCGACGCTCGTCGTCATCACAAGCGTTGTTGTTGGGCTTGTTGCACTCGGCTCACCTACGCTTCAACGCGACCGCAAAATGGACCAGCAGCGTACTAACGACCTTTCGCAGTTGGCGCAGCTGGTGGGGATCTATTGGAAAGCAAACAACAAGCTTCCGACCGATCTTGTCGAGCTCGCGACCTTACCCGGCTGGCGTGTGCCGTTGGACCCGCAAACGGCCGCAGCGTACGAGTACTCGCCAACAGGCGAATTGACGTACAAGATTTGCGCGGACTTTGCACTGGACACGGCTGTCGATCCACCGCCCCCGTACACGCCATTCGCAGCGGAATGGATGCATGGCGTCGGACACACGTGCTTCAACCGTAGTGTCGTCAAGGCCTCAGGAGACAACTGAACACGAGTCGCGACTGCTGTTTTAATGGACAAATTAGGCGTCGAGTCGAGGCTCGACCCTCGATAGAGCAGTCCACGGCCAGCGAGTACATTTAGATTATTTGCGGTGCAGCGTGCGTTTGTCATCAAGGCACTAAATTCATAGCATAAGCACTATGAAAACGACACCAAAGGAAGCGCCCTTTACAACGGAACGGTTGCTGCTAACTGCGGCTGCGACTGGGAAACTGCAGCCGGCGCTTCGCGCATTGAACGTAGAAGTCCCGGGACGCGCGGAGGGTCGAACTAACGATCATGTGGAAACCTACTCGATCGTACGGCTGCTCGGAACGTTGCCCTGGCACGCCAACGACTTCCCTCTGAAACTGTACAAAAGTGAGCGTCCCGACTTCGCGCTGTCGTGTGGCAGCGGATGGATTGGCATCGAACATACGGAGGCCATCACGACGAACGGGGCCAAGGAAGCGGCGCTGCGTTCGATGGGGTACGGGTCAGATATCTACTTTCCGCGACTAATGGTCTTGGGCGAACTTAGTAAGTCGAGCGGGCAGCTAATCGCTGAGATCAAATCCGACAAATTCGGCACAGGGTGGTGTGGTGACTCTGTGGAACGCTCATGGATTGATGCAATGGCACACTTTGTTTCGGAAAAAATAGTTGTCGCCACGCGACCAGGTTTTCAGTTGATGGAGCACAACTGGCTTCTGATTTACGACATGTGGACAGCCCCCATGCTCGATCACGATAGAGCGGTTCCTGTGCTCAAGAATCGGCTGGATGCCATAGCGGCGTGGCCGATCTTCGAGCGCATTTTCATTCTTGACGACAACATTCTCACCGAACTTTCAACTGAATCCGCGCACTCATTTGTCGTCAACCCACACAACTGAACGTGCGATTTCGAACATGACATCCGAATGCCCTATCTGTCGAAACTCCCATGGCGCATCATGTCGAACCGGCGTAGCTACTTGGGATGCCACTCAATACCAATGCTCGACTTGTGGCACGTTCGAGATGACAGAGGAGGCATTGGTCAACTGGAAATCACCGCGGTTTGTGCCCTCGGCGGTACAACGTGCCGCGCTTTCATACCAGCTGCGAGCGACCGCCGGCTCGGCGATTCCACTGATCACCGACGAGTGGCTGAACAGTTTCTTGCAAGAGGCGCGGCTCCCCAGCGCTGCGCAGCAGACCATGAATCTGATTCGAATCGTTGGTGATCATCTTCGTGAAAACGGCGAAGGATATGAGTTCGACGATCCACCTGATGCTGCACGTATCGGCGCTTTCAATCCAGACCGCCTGCACGAATTGCGTGACGAATTGGTCGAGGAAGGGTCGCTAAAAGTTCTCTCTGCCGGCGCAGCGATGATCACTGGAAACGCGAGTTTTGTTGCGCCTGCGAGCTACGGACTCAGTCTACGTGGATGGTCGCGATATGACGAGGAAGCCCAAGGTCGATTGGCCGCTCACTACGGCTTCATCGCGCTGAAATTCGGCGACACCGCACTGGAGCAGCTGATCGCAACAAACATTAAACCCGTAGTAAAACGAGAGATTGGGTACGACGTGGTCGACATGCGCAACGTCGCGCGTGCCGGCATCATTGACAACATCCTCCGTCAACAAATCCGCGACGCGGCTTTCGTGCTCGTTGACTTGACACATGACAACGCAGGCGCGTATTGGGAAGCGGGCTATGCCGAAGGATTAGGGAAGCCGGTCATCTACCTGTGCGAGGCCAGCAAATTTGATCGCGCTAAAACGCATTTCGACACCAACCACTGTACGACGGTCATGTGGACGGCGGGAGGTACGCCAGAATTCCAGGCTGAGCTAATCGCAACCTTGCGTCGGTCTTTGAACCTTTTCCCGCGCTCTGATCACCCGTAAAAATCCATGTCTCGACAGCAACGACGCGCGCGCGTGCGACTCTTTCAAGAGTGCTGCTCACCAAGACTTGCTACTTTATCAAAATTGAAGCACCCGTCGACTCAATCGTCACTGGGATATCGGGTAAATTTCGCCGTTTCAACCGCGGGCATAGCGAAGCGAGCTTGCCTTCGTCGGCTGCGTTGTACCAACGGTGCGGTTGGGGAACATAGCATGCTTTATGCCGCCAGATCCGGACGTGAAAGGTGTCCACACCCGCGGGTCGCAGCCGAGTTCTATTTGCAGGTTCCGTGCCCAGATGGCGTGCTGGTAGCAGTACCGTAGCCCGGCACGCGATGCGCGCCGGGACTAGGATTGTAAGAACGATACCGATGCGCGATGAAGGCGTTGCGCCCGCCGGCGCGCTGCGCGTGCCGGGCCTACGAGATAGCGCTTGATATCACCAGACGCGGTTACTGCGCAGCGCTGCGCGACTGATTCAACTCGAACAGGTGGCGGAGGATTTCGTCGTCGGTTAGGGGCCATGGCCAGCCATAGGCGGTGGCGACGGCGGTGTCGAGGTCGTTGTGCAGGTTGGCGAGCCAGGTTGGACGGGTGTTGTAGAGGTTGGTGAGGGTGCGCTTCTTGAGGTCGGCTTCGTGGCCGGCTTTGGCGATGATGCGATTGGGATAACCGGCCACCACTTCGGGCACGCGTTCGGTCCACTCGGGCGGGTTCAACCAGCGGTCGCGCGCTTCCACAAGCGCCTGCGCCGCGCTCGCGATGCGTTGCGCGCGTGGGTCGCTCGCGTAGTCGGCGGCGGGAATGTTTGGGGTGAGGCCTTCCGGGAATGGGAAGGTTTCGAAGCAGGTTGTTGGGGTGTAGCGCGGGCGATCTTCAAGACTCGTTCCCGTGCGCAGTGACCAGAGTTCGTGGAATCTAGAATGCAGGATGCCGAAGGTCGTGTCGTCGTCTTTCGCTATGGAATAAACGCCATCATCGATCAAGTACGCCGGATGTAGCCAACAGAACAAGCGATGTTTGGAAACGCGTGGCGTAGCGATGTACCTCGGCAACGGATTCAAGGCCCGCCGCATGCCGACGCAGGTTTCGGAGTGGAGCCACCAATTATCACGTCGCGACGCTCGTCGATTTGTCTCGCGAACAGGGCGCACTCGCTCGTCTATCCACGCATATGGCAACTCGTACTGACTTGCCGCGTTCTCCGTCATAGCCGTGCCGTAGTCAATGATCCAAGTGTCGTGAGGCCTGCGAACCAGCCAATTTCCATTGACCCACGGCCGCACGACATCAGCGTTCGGCCTTCCATTTGCATTCGGCTGTCCCAACCAGAATCGCGCCACGTCGCCGGCAACTTCAAAATTTCCGCCTTTCTTAGTACCCGAGAATGTAGCTTGCGAATTCTCGCGTAGCTTCTTCGACTTGGTGAGATCGACACTTCCAACGCCGTCTTCTCCGGTCAGGTCCGGATAGATTGAAACGACCGGTCGTCCGTCGATTCGCGCATCTTGTTTCGTGTCAGTCGAAAAGCAAATCAGGGAAACACGGACGCCTGCCCCTTCGTTGAACCACTCCTCGTCGCTCCACGCTTCATAGATGCGACCAGATTGGCTGATGTGATTGAGTACCGTTCGATTCAATCCTCCGCGGATACTGTTTGTTGCCACCAGTCCTGCATAGGACGAGGTTCCACTTCGAACCAGGTCGTTTGCTTTCTCGAACCAGTAGCAAACCAGGTCTGCCCCTCCCGGAACTCGATCGTGATAGGCCTGCCGAAGCCTTTCAACATATGGCTCTTCCAACTCACGCAACATTTTCGATCCGCCTAGGAACGGAGGATTGCCGACGATGACATCAGCTTTCGGCCAGACCGCTTCACTGCCATCTGCATTGAGCAAGGCATCGCGGTTCTCGATCTGGTCGAGCCTTTCGAGAATCGGGCTCTTCTTCGCGCCGTAGCCGTTCTGGACCATCCACTGGATTTCGCCGATCCACACGGTGATGCGGGCCAGTTCGGCGGCATACGTGTTGATCTCGATGCCACGCACGCTGGCTGGGCCGACGCCAGGAAACTGGCGGCCAAGGCCGATTGCTTCGGCTTCGATCAGCACGCGCTTTTCGATGTCTTTCAGCGCACGCAATGCGAGGTATAGAAAGTTGCCGGAGCCGCAGGCCGGATCGAGCACGGTGAACGCACGCAGGCGTTCCAGGAACGTGGTGAAGCGCTTGGTCGCGGCGGGGGACAGTTTTTTGGTGGCGCGGCTGGCCATCTTCGCCAACGCTGTTTTTTCTTCTTCCCACTCGCGCAACCACGGCTCGACGATCACCGGGTTGATCAGCTTCATGATGGTGTCGGGATCGGTGTAGTGCGCGCCCAACTGGCTGCGCTTGGTCGGGTCCAGGCCGCGCTCGAACAAGGTGCCGAAGATGCTTGGCTCAATCTCGGACCAGTCCAGCCGCGCGGCTTCCGCGAGCAGCTTCAGTTCATCGGTTTCAAGACGCAGCGTGGCGTCGTCATCGAACAGGCCGCCGTTGAACCAGTCGACATTCTCGAATGCCACATCGCCGCCGGTGTGCATGGCCGCGAACAGTTCGCCGCTGCGCTTTTCGAACACGGCCGGGTCAGTCAGCGAGCTGGTGACCATGCGCGTGAACAACTTGCTGGGCAGCAGACCAATGTCCTCCGCGAACATGCAGAACACCAGGCGATTGAGAAAGTGCGCGACGGCTTGCGGATCGTGCTTGCGTGCGCGCAAGGCCTGCGCGAGGCGGGTGAATTTTTCCGCCGCTTCCTGGGTGATCGCGGTGCGCGTGATGCCGGGACGCAAGGCTTCGGGATTGTTGAACACCGCGTCAAGGATTTGCCGTGTTGCGTAGTCATCGAGCTGGTCGACGGTGAACCGGATTTCGCGCTTCACCGCATTGGTGAAGTTGGTATGCACCACGATGCTGCGCAGGTCGGTCACCACCAGCAGCGGCGGGTTCTGCAGCGCATCGGCGTACATCTTCAATTGTTCGTAGGCACGCTCAAGGCTTTTGTGGGTGCCCTTGGCTTCCCAACCGAAGAAACCCTTTTTCCAGACATCGGCCCAACCGTCGCCGCCCGTGGTTTTGCTGGCGCCGTATTCGTAGGTGAACCAGGTGTGCTCGGGATCGGCCTCGCGCGGCGTGGGATGGCCGATGAGCTTGCAGAGGTCTTCAAAGAATGGCTGCGCATCGCGACGCTCGTCCCCACCGTCGCGCCACTTGGTAATGAATTCGTGCGGCGTCATGTGGCGGTAGATCTCCCCTGCTTCGGGATATTATGCCTGCGCACTCTTGTCACTCCCTGTTCCTTCGTCATTCCTGCGAAGGCAG
>JBBSTF010000081.1:0-10033 GCA_038236135.1 Lysobacterales bacterium | reverse complement strand
GATGTGCCTTCAGCCGAACCCGGCCAGTGCTTGCGCACCCGCACGGCTTCACCGTGCGGGCGACAGGCCATCGGGTCGCATCTTTGGCCTACGTTTCTCTGCGAGGAGAAAGGTAGGGCGGCGGGCGGCAGCCCGGCGAAACGCCTGACAAGTCTGGCGGTAGCTGACAAGCCGTAGGCCCAGCGTCGGAAGCCAAATCAGAATGGGTCCTCGCCTACGCGGGGATGACGACGCGGGGGGACTAACCAGTCTGGCGACAGCCGATCAAAGCGGACCGTCGGGCGACTGCCCGATAAGAGAAGCCGCAAAGGATGGCGGCAATCCAGCCCAAAAGAAAGCGGCGCGGGTCGAAAGACCTGCGCCGCCGGGTGCATCTGGTGGGCGCGACAGGGATCGAACCTGTGACCCCTTCCATGTCAAGGAAGTGCTCTACCGCTGAGCTACGCGCCCTCATTCGAGGGGCGCGAAGGATAACGGAGTCGGTCCGGTAGCACAACGGTTCCGGTGCGATCGGGCCCAGATGCGACGCTTTGCCTGCTCGGCCCAGCATCGACTTCCCGTGACGGAAAAGCGCTTCGACAAGCACTCACCACTTGCCAAGAACGCTCGACTCGGCCGGTGCCGCAGGCGCGTCAGGAAAGCCGCAGCGTTTGCTCGCGCAAGTTGCGGATCTCGTCACGCAGCTTGCCGGCTTCCTCGAACTCCAGGTCCTGCGCGTGTTTGTACATGCGCGCCTCCATCTGATCGATGCGTTTGCTGATCTGGGCGGGCGTCATCAGGTGATATTCGGCTTCCGGTTCGGCCACCTTGCGCGTGGTCGTGCTGCCGCGTCCGCGCTTGTTTGCGGCGGCATCGTTGGCGGCCTCGGTGCGGGCACCTTCCATCACGTCCATGATCCGGCGTTGAATCGATTTCGGGGTGATGCCGTTCTCAAGATTGTGTTCAACCTGCTTGGCACGGCGACGGTCGGTTTCGTCGATCGCAATCTGCATCGAGTTGGTGATGCGGTCGCCATAAAGAATCGCCTTGCCGCGAACATTCCGGGCGGCACGACCGATGGTCTGGATCAGAGACCCGCTCGAACGCAGGAAGCCTTCCTTGTCGGCATCAAGGATCGCGACCAGCGACACCTCGGGCATGTCCAGGCCTTCGCGCAGCAGGTTGATGCCTACGAGGACGTCGAACTTGCCGAGACGCAGGTCTCGGATGATTTCGACGCGCTCCACTGTGTCGATGTCCGAGTGCAGATAACGCACTCGGATGCCATGGTCGGCGAGGTACTCCGTGAGGTTTTCGGACATGCGTTTGGTCAGCGTGGTAACCAGCACGCGGTCGCCCATCGCGATGCGAAGGTGTGCTTCGGAAAGCAGGTCGTCGACCTGGGTACGAACCGGCCGAATCTCGATTTCCGGATCGATCAAACCCGTCGGGCGCACCACCAGTTCGATCACCTGATCGCCGGACTTCTCCTTCTCGTACTTGCCCGGCGTCGCCGACACGAACACGGTGCGCGGCGCGCGCTGCTCCCATTCGTCGAAGCGCAATGGGCGGTTGTCGAGCGCCGATGGCAAACGGAAACCGAACTCAACCAAGGTTTCCTTACGCGAGCGGTCGCCTTTGTACATGGCGCCTAGCTGCGGAATGGTGACGTGCGCCTCGTCGACAACCAACAGCGCGTCCGGCGGCAAATAATCGAACAAGGTCGGCGGTGGCTCGCCTGGGGCTTTGCCGGTCAGATGCCGCGAATAATTTTCGATGCCTTGGCAGAAGCCGACCTCGGCCATCATTTCAAGATCGAACTGGGTGCGCTGTTTCAGCCGCTGCGCTTCGAGCAATTTGTTCGACGCATACAACTGCTCAAGCCGATCCTGCAATTCCACCTTGATCGTTTCGATGGCATTGAGCACGCTCTCGCGCGTCGTCGCGTAGTGCGTTTTCGGATAGACGACATAACGCGGCACCTTGCGTCGCACTTCGCCGGTCAGCGGATCGAAAATCGAAAGCTGCTCGACTTCGCCATCGAATAACTCGATGCGCAACGCTTCGGCATCGGATTCGGCCGGGAAAACATCGATGACGTCGCCGCGCACGCGGTAGGTGCCGCGTCGCAATTCCATGTCACCGCGCGTGTATTGCAGGTCACTCAAATGGCGCATCAGCTTGCGTTGGTCGGTGCGTTCGCCACGCGCCAGGATCAGGCGCATCTGCAAATAATCTTCGGGGTCGCCAAGACCGTAGATTGCCGATACCGTCGCCACGATCAGCGCATCGGATCGCGACAGCAACGCCTTGGTCGCGGCCAGGCGCATCTGCTCGATATGTTCGTTGATGTTGGAATCTTTCTCGATGTAGGTGTCGCTCCCTGGAATGTAGGCCTCGGGCTGGTAGTAGTCGTAGTAGCTGACGAAATACTCGACCGCGTTGTTCGGGAAAAACTCCTTGAACTCGCCATACAACTGCGCGGCCAGCGTCTTGTTCGGCGCCAGCACCAAAGTCGGTTTCTGGATGCGCTCGACCATGTTGGCGATGGTGAAGGTCTTGCCCGAACCGGTAACGCCAAGCAGGGTCTGGTGCGCCAATCCCGCCTCAAAACCATCGACCAGCCGTTCAATCGCCGGTGCCTGATCGCCCGCAGGCGAATAAGGCGACACCAGCTTGAAACGTTCGGGTTTTGCTTTTTCGGACTGGCGTTCGGACATCGTTTTCTCGAAGCGTGGGCTGGTTCGGCGCGTACCGAATCCGGGACTTTCCAGATGGGGTCGAATCAACCAAACCGAAGTCGTCGCACCCCACGGGTAGCGGATTTCCTACAACGCGCAGCGACACAAGCCGGACGCGGCGCGAACAGGCCAAGCATAGCCTAGCGATCACTGCCAACCAGGAGCAACGCCATGCAACGCCAAGCCCGCCACCAGCACGGATTCACACTCATCGAACTGATGATGACCATCGCTATCGCGGCGATCCTGCTCGCGATCGGCCTGCCTTCCATGGGCAGCCTGGTCAGCTCATCCGAATCGCGCGCCGCGCGGCAGGAACTGTGGACCGCACTGAACGTCGCCCGCGCCGGCGCCGTTACCGGCAATCGACGCCACGTGATTTGCCCATCGACCGACCACGCCAATTGCAGCGGTGGCTTGCGCTGGGACCACGGCTGGATCGTCTTTGTCGACAATAACGAAAACGGACTGCGCGATGGCAACGACGCGGTCATCAGCATCGCCAATGCCGTCCGCACCGGCGTGGTCATCTCATCGACCGTCGGACGCGACCGTGTCAGCTTCCGCACAGATGGCAGCTCCGCCGGCAACAACGCCTCCTTCACCATCTGCGACCGTCGCGGCACCAGCAACGCCACCAGTCTGGTCGTAAGCAACCCCGGCCGGATCCGAAGCGGTACGCCAACCAGCGCTTCCGCGGCGCAGACCTGCGCACTGCTCGCCGGCGGCGCATAACCCGAGCTGGATGGCCTCAACCAACCACTACGGCTTGACGGAGCCTGCCCCGCTCGGCAAAATGCGCGGCTCAATTCCCCGATAGCTCAGCTGGTAGAGCAAGTGACTGTTAATCACTGGGTCGGCGGTTCGAGTCCGTCTCGGGGAGCCAAATGAATCAAGGCGATGCAGCAATGCATCGCCTTTTTTTGTGCCCTTGATGTTGCGCCGATCTCGGATCGGTCTGCCCGACAACCAAACTATTCGTCGAATCCCGCGCTGAATATGGATTCAGTGAGGTCTACAACGACAACTCGAGATTGACCGGGCTCGCCGATTGCGACATGTTCCCCATCAATAGCCACCCCATTGATATTGAATGGGCCAGTCGTCAGGCCTGGAACGCTAGCGGATCGCGTGACCGTCCAACCGTTTCCGACGGGGTTTGGAGTTGCGATGCTTAACGTTGTTCCACTCATGCATGCGATAGTTTCTGGGCCATTGGAGGCCAAGGGGCTTGCGGCAGGATAAAAGCACGAAGCACTTGGGAAGGCGCCGCGACTTATGTCGCCAGAATAGGTCCAGCCGGTTGGGGTAAGTGCGAAAACGCGAGCTAAAGGCTCGCTGGCGTCCGGGAAGTTTGCCGCGATGACGAGAAGAGTCCCATAGCGCGACATGCGAGAAAAATTCAGAACGACGCCGGGTGGATTAACGATGGGGTCGATGGCGGAAAAATTGCCAGTCGCGCCACCACTACGCTGGAACTGCATTTGCCCAACGATCAGAACGTCTCCTTGCAACAGGACTTTGCTCACGGCAGTTGGCGGCAGAGTAAGCGTCTGATTCAAGACATATCCCGCGCCTGAGTCGACGTAGATCAACGCCTCAGCCACGCCATTCGTCCGACGAAACAACGCTATCGTATCTCCCTGAATCGAAACGTCTACACCGGTGGACCGAAAAGAACTGAGCGGCGCAGTGATCTCCGCGATGATCGGCGAAATCGAACCGGCTGAATAAACCCGAACTTTCACTGGTGCCAATGAGTTGATTGCCGGCACGGATGCGACCGCAACGCGCACTCCGTCGGTGACAACTGTTTGGCCGAACCCTACGTTTGACGCGGAAAACGACGGCGCGTCCAAGAAACGTGGCGTCGCTGGCGAATTCCCGTCCAGCGGATCCATCCACACGGCGCCGGAGCCAAAATCATTGTTGTAGCGCGGGCTGCCAACCCAGACACGATTGGAAGCGAGACTCACTGCCGTTCCGAATCCGAAACTCGCGACGTCTGCAACGCCTTCAACTGTGCCGGACGGCAACCATGGTCCATTCGGGCCAATGAAACTCTGGATGCCACCCAGCGCGTAACTCTGGTTGACCGTAATCCCCCCATTGGCGCTGGGGCTTTCTCGAGTCGCTGTCGGTTGCCAGACGCCCGCGCCATCGACGCTATAGAAATTCACCATCGATGAATTCGCGACGATGAGATTCCCGGCCGACACGGCGAAACTTCCTGTCTGGCCAAATTGCTGGCGCAGAGTCCACGTCGTGCCGCTGCGCTGGTATGCGCTCAGCTCGCCAGTATTGGGTTTGACAAAAATCCATGCGCCATCAATCTCGAATGCCGGCACGTTCTGCTCAGAGAATCCGCCTTCGGCCGAAAAATGCCCGTTTCCATCGTGTAAAACGGACCCGCAAAGATTGTTGAAACAAGATGCGACGCGCTGGCCGTCAGTCTTGCCGATCACCGATTGGGAGAGTGTGGCAATCGAGTGGCCGCCCAATATCCAATTTCCCGTCGCTGTGTCAAAACGGTAGGTGTCGAACTGGCTTTGGGAAAACGCTTGCAACCCGGATGAGACCACCAGCAGCGACTGGCGTAAAGAAATCACGTAGCCGAAATTTGGTGTGGTACCGCCACCGAAACCTATTCTGGGAGCAGCTGGAATAACCTGCTGTAGCGTCCACGTGGTCCCGTTGCGGGTATAAACATCTACCCGACCATACGTATCGGATTTCGGCAGACCGATCGCGATATAGCCGGCGTCAGCGCTGACCGTGACCCCGTCCCCCTCGCCCGGCTGGCCTTGCACTAGCAACTGCGGTGCGTCCCAGGCCTGCTGCGCGTTGCGCGTACGCAGGAACACGCGATAGCCGATGGTCTGGGTTTGCTTGTAGACCGTAACGGCAACGTCGCCGGCTAGCGCGACACCTGCGATCGGCGTGCTTTGTGCGCCAAGTCCCGGGGGCTGCAGGTTCGCAATCGGCCAATATTCGTTCTGGGCGTTCGCCGTCGAGGCCGAGAATACGAGAGCGCACACCGCGATGAACCGGCCAGCGCGCTTGATGATCGGATCGATACAGTTAGACAACATTTGGATTTCCATTGAGATTCTCGGATCTGCTCCAAGCAACAGCTCATCGGCCCACTCAGTGTGATCCGATTTCACGGAGAGTATTTGATTCTTGATCCATTTGCGTGAATACGGAACCGCCAACAAAAAGGCGAGCCTCGCGGCTCGCCTTTTCAGTTCAATCGATCATTGATCGATCAAGTAAGGATCGCGTCAATCAGGGAGTAACTTCCTCGCCTTCTTCGACGGCCTTCATCGACAGGCGGATGCGGCCTTGCTTGTCGACTTCGAGCACCTTCACCTTGACGATGTCGCCTTCCTTGAGTTTGTCGGAAACCTTTTCGACGCGCTCGTTGGAGATCTGCGAGACGTGGACGAGACCGTCCTTGCCCGGCAGGATGGTGACGAACGCACCGAAGTCCATCAACTTGGCGACCTTGCCTTCGTAGATGCGACCAGGTTCGACATCGGACGTGATCTGCTCGATGCGTGCCTTGGCAGCTTCGGCGGCTTCACGGTTGACCGAGGCGATGATGATGGTGCCGTCGTCCTGGATGTCGATCTGCGTGCCGGTTTCTTCGGTGATCGAGCGGATCGTGGCGCCGCCCTTGCCGATGACTTCGCGAATCTTGTCCGGGTGGATCTTGATGGTCAGCAAGCGCGGTGCGAACTCACTCATCTCGGTACGATTGGTCGAGATGACCTTGTTCATTTCACCGAGGATGTACAGGCGTCCGGCCTGAGCCTGGGTCAACGCGCTGCGCATGATCTCTTCGGTGATGCCTTCGATCTTGATGTCCATCTGCAAGGCGCTGATACCGGTTTCGGTACCGGCTACCTTGAAGTCCATGTCGCCGAGATGATCTTCGTCGCCGAGAATGTCGGACAGCACGACAAACTCGTTGCCTTCCTTGACCAGACCCATCGCGATGCCGGCGACGGGAGCCGTCAGCGGCACGCCGGCATCCATCATCGCCAGCGACGAGCCGCAGACCGAGGCCATCGACGAGGAACCGTTGGACTCGGTGATTTCCGAAACCACGCGAACAACGTACGGGAACGATTCCATGCTCGGCTTCACCGCCTGCACGCCGCGCTTGGCGAGGCGGCCGTGGCCGATTTCGCGACGCTTCGGCGCGCCGAAGCGACCGGCTTCACCGACCGAGAACGGCGGGAAGTTGTAGTGGAACAGGAATGGGTCTTTCGACTCCCCACCGGGCGCGTCGATGACCTGTGCGTCGCGGCTGGTGCCCAGCGTGACCGTGACCAGCGCCTGGGTTTCGCCACGAGTGAACAGGGCCGAGCCGTGGGTGCGTGGCAACACGCCAACGCGAACCGTGATCGGGCGCACGTCGTCGAGGTTGCGACCGTCGATGCGGACCTTGGTCTTCAGCACGCTGCCGCGCATCGTCGAATATTCCAGCTCGCCGAATTCCTTGCCGGCATCGGCAGGGTTCCAGCCATTGGATTCGATGCTGTCCTTCAGCGACTCCATCACGTCTTTCTTGATCGCCGAGATGGCGTCACGACGCTGCAGCTTGTCGCGAACCTGGAACGCTTCGTCGAGGCGGCTGCCGACGGCGCTGGTGATGGCGCTGACCAGTGCATCATTGCGTGCCGGTGCTTTCCAATCCCACGATGGCTTGCCGGCTTCTTTGGCGAGTTCCGCAATGGCGTTGATCGCGACTTGCATGTGCTTGTGGCCGAACATCACAGCGCCGAGCATCACGTCTTCGCTGAGCAGCTTGGCTTCCGATTCCACCATCAGCACGGCACCGGTGGTGCCGGCGACGACGAGGTCGAGCTCGGAGTCTTTCAGTTCGGTCGCGGTCGGGTTGAGCAGATATTGACCGTTGGCGTAACCAACGCGCGCTGCGCCGATCGGGCCCTTGAAGGGAACGCCGGCGAGGCACAAGGCAGCCGAAGCGCCGAGCAGAGCGACGATGTCACCGTCCACTTCCGGGTTCATCGAAACGACCTGTGCGATGACCTGCACTTCGTTCTTGAACTCTTCCGGGAACAGAGGGCGGATCGGACGATCGATCAAACGCGAGGTCAGCGTTTCCTTCTCGGTCGGACGGCCTTCACGCTTGAAGAATCCACCCGGAATGCGACCGGCGGAATAGAACTTCTCCACGTAGTCGACGGTGAGCGGGAAAAAATCCTGGCCTTCGCGCTGCTTGGTAGCAGCAACCGCGGTCACCAGCACGACAGTACCTGCCATGTGGACCAATACAGCGCCGGATGCCTGACGAGCGACTTCGCCCGTCTCGATGGTGACTTCATGCGCTCCGTACTGGAACGTCTTGGTGACCTTTGCCAACTGCCTTCTCCTGATTGGGTGGATGTGGCTTAACGGCGCAGGCCGAGACGTTCGATCAGCGACTTGTAGCGATCGTTGTCCTTGGCCTTGAGATAGGCCAGCAGACGACGGCGCTGGTTGACCAGCTTCAACAAGCCACGACGCGAGTGGTGGTCTTTGTTGTGGCTGGCGAAATGCGGGGCGAGCTGTTCGATACGAGCGGACAGCAACGCCACCTGGACTTCCGGCGAGCCGGTATCGTTGGCGGCGCGGGCGTGGTCGGCGATGATCTTGCCGGTTTGTTCTGCGTTGAGCGACATGGGTTTGAATCCTTGAATGCGAATACGAGACTTGCGGTTGACCACGACGGGTCATGGGCAACCACAAATCTCGCGAGGGGTTGACGGACTTGGGATTGACGTAAAACGGACTTAGCTCGCTATTTTAGCGGGCTGAAGGGGCTGCGAACAAGCTCGGAGGGCCAGTTCCGGGGCGCTCGTGCGGCGCGCACAAAGCTATTTCGATTTTTCCTCGTCCCTATTGAATGGTTGACGACGGCGTTGTCGGGGTTGGGTTGGCTGCGTTCCTGCTCAGCGAAACCAACCATATTTCGTCACGAAAACTCGATATTTCAACGACTTGCGAAATAATGCCACCCTATCGCTTAAGGTCAAAGCCGACCTGAAGCGGCATCGGCCAAGCGTCGGCGCAGCGGCGCAAATTTGCCGGCAAGTCCCAGTGCGGCACCGCGCAACGTGCCAAGTGCCAGCGAATCGCGCGCGTACACCTTGCCGATCAAATCGAATCCATAGGCGCCGAGGGTGTTTTCGCTGCGCCGCTCGCGTTCGTAGCGGCGCAGCACATGGGCGCTGCCCGGATCGACGCCACGCTTGACCGCGCCTGCCAGCTCGCGGCGAAGGCACATCACGTCGCGGAACCCAAGATTCATGCCCTGCCCGGCCAGCGGATGGACCACGTGCGCGGCATCGCCGACCAACACGCAACGTCCGGCCACATAGCGATCGGCAAGTTTTAGGCGCAACGGAAACGCGGCACGCGGCGTGGTCGCGGTAATCGGACCAAGCCGCATGTCGAGCGCGCAGCCGAGTTCCGCGCGGAATTGATCATCGTCGAGCGCGAGTATTCGCTGCGCTTCGTCATCCGGCAGTGACCACACGACTGACGACCGCCCATCGGCGAGTGGTAGGAATGCGAGCGGACCACCGGGCAGGAAGCGCTGCCATGCGGTGTCCTCATGCGATCGCGTGGTGCTGACATGGGCCACAACGGCGCGCTGATCGTAGGCGTGGCCACGGGTGCCGATGCCGGCCAGCTCGCGCAGGCCCGATCCCGCGCCATCGGCGGCAATCAGGACTTTGCAGCGCACGGTTTCGTCGTCGTCAAGTTGCACGCTGACGTTGTCGTCGTTCGAATCGATGCTCACGACGCGCGATGGGCAACGCAGTTGCACAGGGTTGGCGGATGCACCAGTCGATTGCTGCTGCAAGGTTTCCCACAGCACGTGCTGGATCAACCCGTTTTCGACAATGGCGCCCAGTGCCGCCTCGCCCCGTTCGGCCGAATCGAAGGTCAGCTCGCCCGGCGCCAGCCCGTCCCAGACCGTCATGCGTCGGTACGGTGAAGCGCGCAGGTTTGCGATATCGCGCCACACACTAAGATTGGATAGCAGCGCGATGGAATCCGACGCCAGCGCGACGACGCGCGCATCGACCTCGGCATCGGCTTGCCACGGCGATGGCTCGTTCGCTTCGATCAGCGCAATCGATAGACCATCCCGCGCCAAGGCCAATGCCAAAGCGGCACCGACCGGACCGGCGCCAACAATCACCGCATCGAGAAGTCCGCGGCGGCTCATGGACTGAGCGCCTTGGCTGGCGTGCGCCCGCGAAAGCCCATGCCGCGTAGAGCAACGCGACGCT
>JBBSTF010000080.1:0-10038 GCA_038236135.1 Lysobacterales bacterium | reverse complement strand
GCGTCTTCGGCTGCGGCACAGGATGTGCCTTCAGCCGAACCCGGCCAGTGCTTGCGCACCCGCACGGCTTCACCGTGCGGGCGACAGGCCATCGGGTCGCATCTTTGGCCCACGTTTCTCTGCGAGGAGAAAGGTGGGGCGCTCGCCGGCAGGCGAGAGAAACGCTTTACAAACCTGGCGTTAGCCCAATACGAGCGAAGCGACCAGACGCAGCCCAGCGAAACGCTTTACAAACCTGGCGACAGCCATCGACAGCCATCGACAGTGAAGCGGCAAGCGGCAGCCCGGCGAAATGCTTAACACGTCTGGCGATCGCGCACGTGGTCGTCTAAACGACCAAAACGAAAGAGTGAGTCAGCCTTCGCCGGAATCCGGTGAGGGACTGCGATCAGCTTGGCGCAGGAATCCATGCCGATAGGCAAATTCGCCGAGCAGTTCGTGCAAAGCAGCTTCGGACTTCACGATCGCGCTACTGGCGGGCAGCAGATAACCCCAGCCAATCCATCCGGCGTAGCGGCTGTCGGCGGGCCAGGTGCAGGTGTCGAATCCTGCTTGCTCGAATGCGTATAGCGCTCGGGGCAGGTGCAGGGCCGACGTCACCAGCCAGATGCGGCGATCAAACGGTGGTAGTAGCGCGGCAGTCGATCGGGCGTTCTGCCAGGTTGTGCGTGCCGTTGGCTCTTCGCGAATGCGATTGGGTGAGACGCCCAGTTCGACCAGCAGCCGCGCCATCAGCGTGCTTTCCGGTACGCCCCGGAAACTCTCGCCGGTGATGAGGATCTTTGCATCCGGTTGCAGCCGTGCCAATCGCGCCGCCGCAAAGACCCTCTGAATGCTGATCGGCGACAGCACCCGATAGTCGAGCGGATCGTCGGTGGATACCAATACGCCGCCGCCAAGCAGGACGATGGTCGGGGGCGGGGCGCCACTGCAATCAGCGGGCGTCGGCGCGCGCGATTCGACTGCCGCAATGAGCGCATTCGCGCCTAACGGCGTCGCCAGCACGCCCGCGATGGCGAGGCCGGAAATTCCGATCGCGCGCAGCCAGCGTGGCAGCCATCGCCACAGCAACCAAAGCAGAAGTGCCAGCAAAAGACCGCCGCGCAACGGCGACATCAACCAGGAAAAAATCAAAGGCGTGCACTCCGGTCGATGTCTTTCCACCCTGGCAAAAGCGCCGCATCGAGACCTCGACCGAGCAACAATGCCTGGAACCGCTCGCCCATCTGATCGGGCAGCGTGAGGTGCTTGATTTGCCGCGAAAGTTCGTAGATTTCCCTTGGATCGGCTTTTTCCATGTGGCGCTGATGCAACTCCACCAATCCGTTGTCGAGCAGGAATTGCGCTTGGCTGGCATAGCCCAGCACATCGAGACCGGTCGCGATCGCGGCATCGGCGACGGCGCTGAAATCAACCGACGCGGTGATGTCCTGCAAGCCGGGCAGGGCCAGGGAATCGGCATGGACGCGATGTTGGTAGTAGCACTGCAGCGTGCCGCTGGAACGCTCCCGTCCGTAGTACTCGTTACGCGTGTGCCCGTAGTCGACGAACAAGGCGACGCCACGTTGCAGCGTTTCGGTGACCGAGGAAATCCACGACGGCAACTGCATCGCGATCTCGCTGCGGTAGCCATCGTCAAAGTCTCGACCCAACTTTTTTTCCAGCGCGCGAACGGCAGAGACCAGTGGCACGCTTGCCTCGACATCGCGGAGGACGAAACGCTCTCCCTCCAACGCTACGTGTTCCTCGAATACCTTGCCGTCGTTGATCGCAAAACGCGTTACCGGCAGCGCGTCGATCACTTCGTTCGCAAATATCACGCCCTGCCAGTTCTGCGTGGGTGGTCGATCAAGCCAACGGACTATCGTAAGCAGTTTGGCTGGCAAAGAGGCGAGCAATCTCTCGCGCTGACGCTCGCGCAAATCAGCGGACGGCTCCAGAATCGCGTATTCGTCGAGCGCGGATTCGTGAAGTGCCAGCTCAATCAAGGCCGCTTCGGCGAACGCGCCGCTGCCAGCGCCCAGCTCAAGAAAGCAGCATCTGCCGCCCAGTGCAGCAAATACCGGCAACACCGACGTCGAGACGCATTGCGCGAACAACGGGCCCAATTCCGGCGCGGTGATGAAATCGCCGGCCGCGCCGAATTTCGTCGATCCGGCACTGTAGTAACCCAAGCCCGGCGCATACAGGCAGCGCTCCATCCAGCGTGAAAACGGCATTGGCCCATTGCTGAGGATTTCCTCCCGCAAGGCCGCAATCAGGCGCGCGCTGTACGCCTGCTGGTCGGCATCGGGCGGTGGCAGGGAAATTTTCATGCGGGCTTGTTCACTGCCTCTTGGCTCGGCGCCGTTAAAGCGGCACTCTCGACGGCGAGCAGAATAACGCAGCGCTAGTTAAATCCATTGGAGTGATGCACGCATGCCATCCAACGCAAACCCCGTCGCTCTCGTCACCGGAGCTGGCCGCCGCATTGGCGCGTCGATTGCGCGAACGCTACACGCTGCGGGTTTCGACATCGCCGCGCACGCCAATCATTCGCGGGCCGAACTTGCGTCGCTGCTTGCGGAGCTGGAAAGCGTTCGTCCTGCCAGCACGCTCGCCGTGCATGCCGACCTTGCCGATGTGCCAGCGGCCGACTTACTGGTATCAGCAACGCTCGGCTGTTTCGGTCGACTTGACGCTCTCGTCAACAACGCTTCCTCGTTCTTCCCCACACCGCTCGGCAGCATCGACGCCACGCAATGGGATAACTTGTTCAACGTCAACGCGCGCGCACCCTTGCTGCTCGCGCAAGCGGCCGCGCAGGCATTGGGCAAGGCCAATGGCGCCATCGTCAATCTTGTCGATATCTACGCCGAACGCCCGTTGGCCGAACACCCTGTTTACGGAATGAGCAAGGCCGCGCTGGTCGCGATGACGCAATCGTTGGCGCTCGATATGGCACCGGATGTTCGCGTCAACGCCGTCGCGCCTGGCGCGATCTTGTGGCCCGAAAATCCGGCATCCGACAAACGCCGCGAAGACATCATCGCGCGCACGCCCTTGGCCCGCGCCGGCAGCGCCGAGGAAATCGCGAATACCGTGTTGTGGTTGTTGCGCGACGCCGGTTTCATGACCGGTCAGGTTATTCGCGTAGACGGCGGCCGCAGCCTTACGGTGTAATCCGTACAGGAAAGCGCCTGCATAGTTTTCGACTTATTCGCGAACTGACGATCACGATGACCGCACGTAAAAATCCCCCAGACAAAGCTCCCGCACGCAAATCCGCTACTCGCAAAACTCCGGCAGCAAGGAAGTCCAGCAAGCCGTCCAAAGCCATCACCGTGGCCGAAGCGGGGAATACCATCAGCAGCATGGTCCTGGATTTCGTTGGCAATGTACCCGGCACCTTCGAACCCGCCAGTGGCCAGCCACGAGCGCGAGCGCGCGCCATCGCCGACGCCGCCGCACGCAAGTCGGCACTCGCCGCTGGTTCGCTGTCGCTGCCGGTCGGCCCGCTCGGCTGGCTCACCTTGATCCCGGAACTCACCTTGATCTGGCGCATCCAGGCGCAGATGGTGACCGACATTGCCGCCGCATTCGGCCGCCGCGCGCCGGTCAGCCGCGAACAGATGTTGTACTGCCTGTACCGCCACACCGCCGCGCAGGCATTTCGCGACATCGGCGTGCGAATGGGCGAGCGCGGCGTGGTCCAGGCGCTGTCGTCACACGCGTTACGCACGCTGGCCGGTCAGGTCGGGATCCACTTTTCCAAGCGCACCGTCGCAAAGGGCGTAGCGCGTTGGGTGCCGTTGATAGGCGCCGCCGGCGTCGCCGCCTACGCCTGGTACGACAGCCGCCGCGTCGGAGCCACCGCCATCGCGATGTTCGATTCGATGATCGATGTGAAGGGGGTTGATGTGCCGGTAAAGGGCCGGTCGACCCACGTGCCGGCGCGGAGGCATCGGGCGGGGGAGTAGGTAAAAACCCTCGTCATTCCCGCGTCTTTCAACAGCCGAACGGCTGGTCACGCGGGAACCCATTTTGATCTTAAACTTCCGGGGCAATGAAACGCCTCATCCAGCCAGCCGTCTAAATAATGGCGAGCCAATGTCGAGGGACTATCTACACCGGCGTCACGTCCGACCTAGTTCGGCGCGTCTGCCAGCACCGTGATGGCGCAGTAAAGGGATTCAGCGCGCACTATGACGTCAAGACTCTGGTCTGGTACCAACTCCACCTGACCATGGAAAGTGCGATCAAGCGCGAAAAGGCGATCAAGAAGTGGAATCGGGCTTGGAAGCTGCGGTTGATTGAAGAGAGTAACGCTGAGTGGCGGGATCTTTGGGTGGAGATCGTGGGTGGCGAGCGGGAAGTGCCCCATCGCGGAGATCAAAATGGGTTCCCGCCTTCGCGGGAATGACGAGGCGGTTATATTTTTCGCGGCTAGCTCGAACGTGGCATCCTAACCGGCTCATGCGCGGCCGAATCCCTGACTCATTTCTTGACGACCTGCTGGCTCGTGTCGATATCGTCGACGTGATCGGGCAGCGCGTGGTGATGAAAAAAGCGGGCCGCGACTGGAGTGCGCGTTGCCCGTTCCATGACGAGCGTTCGCCCTCGTTCACGGTCAGCCCTGCCAAGCAGTTCTTTCACTGCTTCGGTTGCGGCGCGCATGGCAGCGCAATCAAGTTCTTGATGGACTACGACCGCCTGGAATTCCTCGATGCGGTCGAGGAACTGGCCACCAGCGTAGGCGTGCAAATTCCTCGTGAAGCCGCGCGAACCGAGCGCGACGACGCTACCGATCTGTACAAAATTCTCGACGCATCCGCGAATTTTTTCACCAAGGAACTGGCCAACAACGAAATCGCGCAAACGTATTTCGAGCAGCGCGGTTTGAACGCCGACATTCAGCAGCGCTTTCGCCTCGGATTCGCGCCGGACGGTTGGGACAACCTGAAAAGCGCGCTCGGTACCACGCCGCAACGCAACGCCTTGCTCGAAAAAACCGGCATGTTGACGGGCGGCGAAGGCGGTCGGAAATACGACCGTTTTCGCAATCGCGTCATGTTCCCGATTCTTGATCGACGCGGCCGCACCATTGCTTTCGGTGGTCGCGTGTTGTCACCGGAAGACAACCCGAAATACCTCAACTCGCCCGAGACGCCGCTGTTTCACAAGGGCCGCGAGTTGTTCGGCATGTGGCAGGTGCGCGAGGCCAACCAGAAGATCGCGCGCCTGCTCGTCGTCGAAGGTTATATGGACGTGATCGCGCTGCATCAATACGGCGTCACCCAAGCCGTGGCGACGCTTGGCACCGCCACCACTGGCGACCATGCTGAAACGCTGTTCCGCAACGCCGCTGACGTGTACTTCTGTTTCGATGGCGATCGCGCTGGTCGGCAAGCTGCATGGCGCGCGGTGGAATCAGTATTGCCGCGTATGCGCGATGGGCGCCAGGCCTGGTTCCTGTTCGTGCCCGATGGCGAAGATCCCGATTCGCTGATCCGCCAGGAAGGCCTCGATGGTTTCGAACAACGCCTGAAAGAAGCCACGCCGCTAAGCGAATTCTTTTTTGCCGAGCAATCAAAAAACGTCAACGTCAGCAGCCTCGATGGCAAGGCCCGTCTCGCCGAACGCGCACGGCCACTGCTCACCCAAATTCCGGACGGCGCATTTCGTGACTTGATGCTCGGCGAACTAGACCGCATCAGCGGCGTGCGCGTGCAGATCGCGCAGTCGCCACCCGCACGTGCCGCCATGAAAGCGAGGCCACAACAGCGCTCGCTGGTCCGCACTGCCGTCGCCTTGCTGGTCCAGCACCCCGGCGCAGCAAGTGCCATCTCGCCGCCATGGTCGTTTGCCGATCTACGCCAACCTGGCATTGCCCTGCTGATCGAACTGATCGAACGCTGCCGCGAGCGCCCCGACATCAGCACCGCATCGCTGCTGGAGTACTACGCCGAGCGCGAAGAAAGCGCCGCACTGCAAAAACTCGCCGTGCAATCGTTTCCCGGTGGCGAAGCCGAATGGCGCACCGAGTTTGTCGGCGCCATCGAACAGCTCGATGTGCAAATCGCCCAGCAACGCCTCGATGACTTACTGCAGAAAAAAAGCGAATCCGGCCTCGATGAAAACGAAAGCGACGAACTACGCCGTCGCCTCGCCGAAAAATCCGCGCCCAAGGTGCGCGACTCATGAGCGCGCCATGCTGATCCTCTACACACGCGACGACTGCCACCTCTGCGATCAGGCTATCGCGTTGCTCGCCACCGCGGGCGTCCCGGATTTTGAAAGCGTGTGGATTGATGGGGATGATGCGCTGGAAATGCGCTACGGCGACCGGCTGCCGGTGCTGCGTGATAACAGCAGCGGCAAGGAGCTGGGCTGGCCGTTTGATGGCGATGCGATCTCGGCGTTTTTGCCGTTGTAGGGTGAGGCGCTTTACAACAGCGGAGCTGGTCAACCTCCTCTGGAGATTCCACCGAGGGTGAAACCTCCACTGATATTTCACCCGTGGTGAAACACCGAACGAAATTGCACCGATGGTGCCGCGCCCAACGAAAATCAAAGCGCCGTCACGGTTTGCGGAGGTATCTCCTGCGGAGGTACCACCCTACAAAGGCAGCTGTCACCTTCGGATACGCAGATGCACCCTCGTGGGGTGGTACCTCGGAAGGAGATACCACCGTTGGTGAAGCGCCCATCGAAATTTCATCGTTGGCGCATTCCCGCATCGCACGTCCATCCTTCGCAACGTCTGCTTTTTCGGTGCTTCCCGCCCACGAAATTCTGGCGCATGATCGCGCAAGGTCATCAACGGATGGATGCCGTGTCCAACTATCGACGCTTGCGAAACGACGGATCGACATGGTTTTTCACCGTGAATCTGCATGACCGTCGACACGATCCAATGCTGGTGCGAAACATCGCCTTGCTCCGCAATTGCGTCGCTGCCGAACGCACGCGTCGACCGTTCGTGATTGCCGGCTGGGTGGTGCTGCCCGATCACATGCATTGGTTGTGGAGACTGCCAACTGACGACTCGGACTACTCGACGCGCTGGCGAAGGATCAAGACCGATTTCAGCGTTCTCCTGCCCAATGTGGAACCCAAAAGCGACAGCCGGATAGCGCGGGGCGAGCGCGGAATCTGGCAGCGACGCTTCTGGGAACACCGAATCAAAGACGACAACGACTTTCGCCGTCACATGGACTACATCCACTTCAACCCGGTGAAGCACGGGCTGGCGTCCACACCCCGCGAATGGCCACATTCGAGCTTCCACGAATACGTTGCGCGAGGCGTCTACCCAGAGTCATGGGGCGCCTCAATGGACGAAGACGCACCCTCGTAGGGTGGTACCTCCGAAGGAGATACCACCGATGGAGAAGCGGCCATCGAAATCCCATCGTGCGTGATGCTTCACATCGTTATTGAACCCTGATCCAAACGCCCGACGAAAAGCGACGCGCCGTCACGGCGTGCGGTGGTATCTCCTGCGGAGGTACCACCCTACAAAGGCATCGATTGCCTTCGATGACGAAGATCCACCCTCGTAGGGTTGGGGCGATCTTCAACAGCGGAGCTGGTCAACCTCCGCAGGAGATTCCACCGGTGGTGCCGCCTCTCCACGAAGGTCAACCGATGGTCACTCCCCATCAAAACTCCCCCCACTCGCCGCATCTGCACAACAACCGTCAGAAAGTGACTACGCGCGGCGGGAACGGGCGCGGGGCTTGCGGAGGCGGGGCGTGGGCAATGGCGCATCGGGTTGGGGAAGAAGCGCCAACGGGGTCACAGTTCGCAAAACCCGATGGCCGATATCGCCGTCGCTTTGGAGCGCGTTTGCGCGAAGGGTTGCGCTGTACGCCTGCGTTCGAGTTCGCCGATCAGCGATCCAACGTCGACATTCCAACGTGAGCTTTGTTTCCCAAATCCTTGATCGGCAAAGAGAACGCAAACCCCAGCGCCCACCTGTGCCAGCCAGCCACCCGATAGCGAATCGCCGCAAACGCCGTCCAAACGTGACGGCCGTCCCAGTTTTGCCACCCGTCGCGGGCGAGCCGCAATGTGTCACCCGTTGGCACGGTTGGCACGGCCCGTGCAAAAGAGTTCCCACGCTTCCGGCAGTTGTCGAAGCGGCGACCAGGTAGGGGGTTTACCCGAGCGGCCGGAAACGATGAAAGACCAAACCCACAATCAAAATGAGGATGCACCCATGAACGTCAAGAACACCAAGGGCTTCACGCTTATCGAACTGATGATCGTCATCGCGATCATCGCCATCCTGGCCGCCATCGCGCTGCCGGCTTACCAGGACTACACCGTCCGCGCTCGCGTTTCTGAGCTGGCTGTAATGGCTGGCGCCATGAAGAACAGCGTTGGTGAGGCCATTGAGAACAACAGTGGAGCATTCGCTCCTCGCGATGTTTGCGCTGGGCTTGGCGCCTCCACTGCGACTACCAATATGGCAAGTCACACGTGCGACTCGGCCACTGGCGAGATCGCTGTGACCGGCAGCGCTCTCGCCAAGGACACCGTCCTTACGTTCACGCCTACTATTGCCGCCGCTGGCTCCAGCGTTGGCACCACGTGGGCTTGCTTGGGCAGCGTCAGTCTTCCGAAGTACTGGCCAGCCGAGTGCCGCCCATAATCATTCCGGCAACATCTGGATGAATACAGGCCCCGCGAAAGCGGGGCTTTTTTTGTGTGCGTCGCCGCGCGATGGCCTTGCCATTCCGCAGGCCGCAAACAAACATTCTGACTTTGGAGCCCGGGCAAGGGCCGAGCTCGCTGAATCACGTTTGCGCCGCGATACGTTCGCTCTTCGTTTCACATGCGAAGGCGCACCACGTCGTTTCACCGCCGCCAGCGCGCCAAGAATCCCCGAAGAAGAACGCACGCTTCGCTTCCCCGGCGCAGGCCGGGGTCCAGTGAGTAGAGACAGTTGGCACTCTTTGGCTTCTGACTACTTGTTTGCATCGTCGCCCAAAAGAATAAAAAAAGCCTTTGCCCACTGGACCCCGGCCAGCGCCGGGGAAACGAAGTGAGGGGACTTCGCAATGGAAGCGAAGTCAGTGCCTACATAAGGGAAATGAAATGGGGTGGCCTATCTATTGAAACAAAGTTGGCCGCGCTTGCAGGGGTGGCACGTTGGGCTGGAACGGGCCATGCAGGTTCAAGACCCTGCAAAGGCACGTGGTGCCACCTATTCGTGAACCAGTTCACAGTTTCCATATCCCGCCGCGCCGACATGCAAACCCTGTCGCATTTGGCATGGGCTATGCAGAACCGATTCACGCTACCTGCAATCACCCGTTGACGCCAACTTGGTATCAACCCGGCTGGTTGGAGGCGACTACATCCTCCCAGCCTGAACTCCAGAACGGGGCTTCCCATGACTACCCGCCGTAGCAAAGGATTCACCCTCATCGAATTGATGATCGTGATCGCGATCATCGCCATCCTCGCCGCCATCGCGCTGCCTGCGTATCAGATGTACACCGTTCGCGCCCGCGTTTCCGAACTCGCCGTGCTGGCGGGGGCCGCGAAAAACACGGTAGCCGAGAACATCATAAATTCCGGGGGTGCCATCAACGCCACGGGTAATTGCACGGGCGTTGACCTGGTGGCAGCAGCCACCACAAACACAGCGAGCATGACCTGCGACGACACCAATGGCGAAGTAGGTGTGACCGGAACCGCGCTTGCAAAGGACACCACGCTGACGTTCACACCTGCCGTACCCCCAGGTGACGCGGCGGTCGGCACGACCTGGACGTGCCAAGGCAGCGGCAGCGCGCCGCAATACTACCCGGCCGAATGTCGCTGAATATCTCGGCAACAATGTGACCACCGAAAGCCTCGCGAAAGCGGGGCTTTTTCTTGAGTGGCGATGCGGTTGGGCGTGGCAGGTGGTAAGCATCACCACCTGAACGCCGTTGTCTTCGATGCGGAAATGCAGACTCGTAGGGTGGTACCTCCGCAGGAGATACCACCGATGGTGAGGCGCCCATTGAAATGTCACTTGCGGTGACAGATCCCGGCGAAATC
>JBBSTF010000079.1:0-10070 GCA_038236135.1 Lysobacterales bacterium | reverse complement strand
GTGGCCGAATGGATTCGGCCAGTTCGCTGCAGGTGCAGGGATGCGCCTTCAGCGAACCCCGTAGCCAGCTCGCGAAGTCGTGCGGCTTCATCGCACGACCGACCCGCCAAGGGCGCATCTTTGGCCTACGTTTCTCTGCGAGGAGAAAGGTAGGGCGGCGGGCGGCAGCCCGGCGAAACGCTTGACCAGTCTGGCGACAGCCAACAAGCACTAAGAGGTGACACGCGCCATGAGCCGCGAGAAACGCTTGATCAGTCTGGCGTCAGCCGACAATCACAAAGAAGTGACTCGCGCGCTGGCAGGCGTGAAACACACTTAACCAGTGTGGTTAGAGCCGAGACGAGAGAAGCGAAAAACAAGCGCGAAGGGCTGCGGCGCGCGCCGAATCACTCGGCGTGCGCGAGATCCGTCACCGCTGCGGGAAGGCTGGCGAAGTAGGCGGCGAGGTCTTCCATGTCCTCCTCAGACAAGGCGGCGACAAAGCCCGCCATGATCGCATTTTCGCGCTTGCCGGCTTTGTACTCGTGAAGTGCGCGTGACAGGTAGTCGCGATATTGTCCAGCCAACCGCGGGTACTGGGGATCAACATTGGCGGCGCCGTCAGCACCATGACATGCCTGACACGTTACCGACTTGGTCTTGCCGGCTTCAATATCGCCTTTGGCAATGGCGGGCACGGCGACGGTGGCAAGCGCGGCCAAGGCCGACGCAAAAAAGATTGCACGGAACGACATCACTTTACCCCCACGCTGGAAATCCAGGCCGCGATGTCGCGGATGTCCTGTTCGGAAAGGCTCTCGCCCTGCGCCTGCATGGTTGGATGTTTGCGCTGCCCGCCCTTGTACTCGGTCAACGCGGCGACGATATAGTCGTAATTCTGACCGCCGATTTTTGGCACGTGATAGCTCGGGTAGACATTGCGCCAGCCGGTTATGCCGTGGCAACCCGTGCAGGTATAACCCTTGATTTTGCCTGCGGTGGCATCGCCGGTGGCAGCGGCTTGAGCCAATGCGGTTGATGAGGCAAACAGCCCCATCGCAAACAGTGAAGATGCAAGCAGAAAAGCACGGGTCATCGTCGGTTTCCGGGTCCGGCAGAGGCGGTAGGCAATCATCCAATTATGCCTGTCGAGTCGATGCACTGACAATCCGACCACGGTGTGGCAACCGTTCGCAGCGCTTTTGCATCCATCGATGTTTGCTCAGGACCGGATGACGCAGCGCCATCGAACCGCGTACGCAGATCGATCGATGCATCGGCGTTGTCGACAAACCTGCGTTCGTGACCTGTGGGCGTCGCAATTTCACCAATAGAACTGAATGCTGCGGAAAACGTTGGCATAGCGGACGCGACAACGCTTCGCGACTAGAGGGCTTGTCAATAAATAGTGATGTAGTTTAGTATAACACCATGTCATTCAGGGCTTCTTTATCATGCACTTTTCGTTTCCTGTGTTCCGCTGCGTGCGCTTCTATTGCATCGCCACGCTTGCCCTCTCGCTGCTACTTCAGGGCTGCGATAACAAGAAGGATGAAGACAGAATCGCAGGAAATGACGCCATTCCGGTCGAGGCAGTTAAAGCCGAACGCCGGATGATGACGGCCAATTACAGCGGCACGGCAACACTGGAACCGGAAGCCGAGGCCGATGTGGTTGGCAAGACCAGCGGCATTCTGATCAAGCTGCTCGTGGAGGAGGGCGACACGGTGAAAGCGGGGCAAGCCTTGGCTCGGCTGGACAGCGAGAACGCCCGCCTGAATTTGGCCAAGTCAGCTGCGACCTTGGCCAAGCTGGAATCGGACTACCGTCGCTCAGGCGAAATGTTCAGCCGCAAGTTGTTGTCGGCGGAACAGAACGACAAGATCCGCTACGACCTGGAAACCCAGCGCGCCATCAACGACTTGGCCAAGCTGGAGTTGTCGTATTCCACCGTGACCGCGCCCATCAGCGGCGTGATCTCGCGTCGGCTGGTCAAGGAGGGCAACTACATCCAGCTCAACCAGATCCTGTTTCGGATCGACAATTTCGATCCGTTGCTGGCCGTGCTCAACGTGCCCGAGCGCGAATTGCATACCCTGTCTGCGGATCAGCCGGTCACGTTGCAGGTTGATGCGTTGCCGGGAACTTCGTTCAAGGGCGCGATCCAGCGTATTTCGCCCGTTGTCGATCCCGGCACCGGCACATTCAGGGTGACCTGCGAGTTTCGCGACGACAGTAACCGACTGAAGTCCGGAATGTTCGCCCGACTGGAAATTACCTACGGCGAGCGCGCCGACGCGCTCACGGTGCCGCAGCCTGCCTTGATGGAAGAAGACGGCGAAGCAGCGGTGTTCGTGGTGGTAGCCGGTTCGAGCATCGCGCCGCCACCGGTGGAAGAGCGCGCAGCTGACGCGAAGGAAGCATCAATGGCCGATGAATCAAAGAAGGTCGAGGATGACGACAAGCCAGTCAAGAAAACGCCCGAATGGGTCGCGCAACGTCGTTCGGTGAAGGTTGGTTTTCGTAACAGCGATCACGTTGAAATTCTTGATGGTTTGGCCGAGGGCGATCGGGTCGTCACGGTCGGTCGTAGTGCAGTCCGTGACGGCACCGCCATCCAGGTGTTGGAGGGCGTGCAATGAATCTTGTCGAGTTCTGCACACGCCGACGAGTCACCGTCGGCATGACGACGCTGACCCTGATTCTGTTCGGCTTCATTGCGCTGTCGGGCTTGAAGGTGAATCTGCTGCCGGATCTTTCTTACCCAACGCTGACGGTTCGTACGGAGTTGGAAGGTGCGGCTCCGGCTGAAGTCGAGAATCTGATCTCGCAGCCAGTGGAAGAAGCGCTCGGCGTCGTCAAGAACGTACGCAAGATCCATTCGGTATCTCGCACCGGCCAAGCCGACGTGATTCTCGAGTTCGCCTGGGGCACTAATATGGAGCTCGCGAGCGTCGACGTTCGCGACAAGCTCGATGTGCTGGTGCTGCCGCTGGAAGCGAAGAAGCCGATCCTGCTGCGCTTCAATCCGTCGACTGATCCGATCATGCGACTCGGCCTGACCGGGCCGGGCACTGGCACCCGTTTCAACGAAGCGGAACTCAAGCAATTGCGTCGCTATGCCGACGATGAACTGAAGAAACGATTGGAGCCGGTCGCGGGTGTCGCTGCAGTCAAGGTCGGCGGTGGCTTGGAAGACGAAATCGAGGTCGCGCTTGACCAGCAGAAACTGGCACAGCTTGGCCTGACCGTCGCGGCGGTATCCGATCGCCTGAGCAAGGAAAACGTCAACGTCTCGGCCGGTCGGATAGAGGAAGGCAGTCAGCGCTATCTGGTTCGCACCATCAACCAGTTCACCACGCTCAACCAGATGCGCGACATGCTCGTCAAAGTCGACAATGGCGTCCCGATTCGACTTTCCGACATCGCCGAAGTGCGTCAGGGCTACAAGGAGCGCGAAGGCATCGTTCGTATCGATGGCCGCGAAGCGATCGAGCTGGCGATCTACAAGGAAGGCGACGGCAACACGGTGGCGGTCGCCGACGCCCTGAAGGTTGCGCTGGAAAAAATTACCAAGTCGCTGCCGGCTGGCGCGAAGCTGACGACCATCGACGACCAGTCGGAATTTATCCAGCACTCGCTGGACGAGGTGCGGAACGATGCGCTGATCGGCGGATTGCTCGCGGTCTTGATGATCTATTTCTTCCTCAACCACGCGCGTAGCACCTTCATCATTGCGCTCTCGCTGCCGGTGTCGTTGATCGCGACATTCTTCTTCATGGGCCAGGCGGGTTTAAGCCTTAACGTGATGTCGCTGGGTGGGCTCGCACTGGCGACCGGCATGGTGGTCGATGACTCGATTGTCGTGCTGGAAAACATCGCCCGCTTGCGTGAGCAAGGTATGGGCGCGATCGAAGCGGCGATCAAGGGCACCCGCGAAGTGGGAATGGCGGTGACGGCGTCGACACTGACAACAGTCGCCGTGTTCTTCCCGCTGGTTTTTGTTGAAGGCGTTGCCGGGCAGTTGTTCCGCGATCAAGCGTTGACGATCACGTTCGCGATGATCATTTCGCTGGTCGTCGCGATGACCTTGATTCCCATGCTGGCTTCGCTGGAAGGCCGCGCACCGATGGCTTTCCGGGATGAAGCGCCCGTGCCGGCCAAGCCGCTACCAACGAATCGATTTATGCGCGGCTGCGCGCGTGTTTGGCGCGGGCTTGGCGAAGGGCTGTTCCAGATTCTTCCGCGTGCGATTGGTGGATCGATCAGTTTTGTATCCCATTGGGTTGGGCGTCTTCTCGGCATGGTGCTTGGCTTTTTCGGTCGCATCGTCAGCGGCGGTTACGACCGCGCGGCAGCGTCCTATCACGGCGTATTGCCCAAGGCGATGGACCGGCCGTTGATCGTGCTGGTGATTGCCGCTGCCCTGTTCGCCGTCAGCGTGCTGGTGTTGCCAACCTTGGGCGCCGACCTGATCCCGAGCCTTGCGCAAGGTCGTTTTGAAACGACGATCAAGTTGCCGCCAGGCACGCCATTGCGTGACACCGATGCACTGGTCGCGCAGTTGCAGCGGCAGCATGCGGAAAATCCCAATATCCGTTCGATCTACGGCGTTGCTGGCAGCGGTACACGGCTGGACGCGAACCCGACCGAGTCCGGAGAGAACATCGCGCGTCTGTTGGTCACGCTCAAACCGGGTGTTGGCGACGATGGAGAGCGCGCGGCGATGGATGCGCTGCGCAAGTCGTTGGCAGCGACGCCAAACGCGCAGGTGAAATTTGCGCGACCGGCACTGTTCTCTTTCGCGACGCCGCTGGAAATCGAAATTCGTGGTTACGATCTCGACGTACTGACCGCCGCCGGCAAAAAGCTGACCCGCCTTATGCAAGCCAATGATCGATTCGCCGACGTGAAATCGACAGTCGAGGATGGCTTCCCGGAAGTGCAGATCCGTTTCGACCAGGAACGTGCCGCCGCGCTTGGCCTGACGACGCGACAGATATCGGATGCCGTGGTCGGAAAGGTGCGTGGCGCGGTGGCAACGCGCTACAACTTTCGTGATCGCAAGATCGACGTACTGGCCCGGGTACGCGAAAGTGATCGTGCCAGCGTTGACGACATCCGCAATCTAATCGTCAACCAGGGCGATTCCGCATTTGCGTTAGCGACAGCTGCTGGAACATCGCCTTCATCTGACGCAGCATCCGTGGCCACCAACAAACCGGTTCGCTTGTCCGCCGTGGCGGACATCACGGCGACGCAAGGCCCCAGCGAAATCCATCGGATCAGTCAGGAACGGGTCGCCATCGTGTCGTCAAACCTGCACTACGGCGACCTTGGCAGCGCGGTTGCCGACGTGCGTTCGATTCTTGCGGAAAACCCGCTCGGCGCCGGCGTCAGCGTGCACATCGGCGGGCAGGGCGAGGAGATGGACAACTCGACCAAGTCGATGATGTTCGCCTTCGGGCTGGCGTTGTTCCTGGTCTACCTGGTCATGGCATCCCAGTTCGAGTCATTGCTGCATCCGTTCGTGATCATGTTCTCCATTCCCCTCGCTTTGGTCGGAGCCGTTGCCGCCTTGTGGCTAAGCGGCAATCCGATTTCTGTCGTCGTCTTTATCGGCTTGATCATGCTGGTCGGCATAGTCGTCAAGAACGCCATCGTGTTGATCGACCGCGTCAATCAGTTGCGTGAGGAAGGCCATCCGAAACGCGAGGCTATTGTGCTGGCTGCCGAGTCACGTCTGCGGCCCATCGTGATGACGACGCTGGCAACCTTGCTCGGATTCCTGCCGCTGGCGCTTGGTTTGGGCGAAGGTTCCGAAGTGCGCTCGCCGATGGCGATTACCGTGATGGGCGGTCTTGCCGTGTCGACCTTGCTGACGCTGATCGTGATCCCGATCGTCTACGAACTGTTGGATCGACGTGGCGACGCTTACTACGTTGAGCGCGGCCAGCGCCGACATCGGTCGATTGAGGATCGACTGCTGGATGGTGAAGGCGCCCGAGCATGACGCTCGCCGAGCTTAGCCTCAAGCGACCGGTCACGGCGGTGATGTTCTTCGTCTCGCTGACCGTAGTCGGCCTGCTCGCAGCGACGCGCCTGCCGCTGGAATACATGCCCGACATCGAGGCACCGTTCTTGTTCGTGCAGATTCCTTATGCCGGTTCGACGCCGGCCGAGATCGAACGCACCATCACGCGGCCTGTCGAGGAAGCGCTCGCGACGATCGCCGGCATCCAGTCGATGAATTCCAACTCGCGCGCCGACAGCGCCGAGATTTTCATGGAGTTTAAATGGGGCCAAAGCGTAGCCACCAAGGCGGTCGAAGCACGCGACAAGCTCGATGCCATTCGTGACGAATTGCCTGACGATTTGCGTAGAACCTTTGTGCTGAAGTTCGCGACCTCGGACCAGCCGGTGTTGCAACTTCGCATCTCGGGTGATCGCGATCTTTCCGGTGCCTACGAGATGCTGGATCGCAAGTTGAAGCGACCGCTTGAACGCGTTCCCGGCGTTGCCCGCGTGCAGTTGAATGGCGTTGCACCGCCGGAAGTGCAGATCGAACTATCGTCGGATCGGCTCACTGCGCACAACATTAATCTCAATGAGCTGGCCCGGAAACTTTCCGCGTCGAACTTCTCGACTTCGGCCGGACTGATCCATGACAGTGGCTTGCGCTATCGCGTCCAGCCGATCGGTGAATGGCGTTCGCTGGAGGAAATCCGCGAGCTGCCGATCAACGCCGATGGCTTGAAACTCAGCGATATCGCCGACGTCACGCTGCGCCCGGAAAAACTTAACTACGAGCGACGCCTGGATGGACGACCCGCCATCGCGGTTGACATCAGCCGGGAGCGTAGCGCCAACCTCGTTGAAGTCGGCCGACTGGTACTTGAAGAGGTCGAGCGCATCGGCCAAGACCCTGAGATGAAAGGTCTGTCGCTGTACTTCCTGCAGAACCAGGCCAAGGGCGTCACCGACTCTCTTGGAGCGCTGGGTAAGGCGGGTCTGGAAGGGACGTTCCTTTCGGTACTGGTGCTGTTCTTCTTTCTGCGCGACTGGCGTTCCACGGCGATGGTGTCGCTGGCGATTCCGGTCTGTTTCGTGATGACCTTGGGTTGCATGTATTTCCTTGGACTGTCGCTGAACGTCCTCTCGATGATGGGCTTGCTGCTCGCTGTCGGCATGCTGGTCGACAACGCCGTGGTCGCCGTCGAAAGCATCTATCAGTACCGCGAAAAATATCCTGATCGACCCTGGTATTGCGCCATCGAGGGAACTCGTGTCGTCGGCATGGCGATCACTGCTGGAACGCTGACCAGCATCATCGTGTTCCTGCCCAATGTGTTCGGCGAACCCACGCCCATCGCCATTTACCTGACCCAGGTCGCAGTCGCCATGTCGATAGCGCACGTGGCGTCGTGGCTGATCGCTATCAGCCTGATTCCGATGATCTCGTCGAAGTTGCCGACCCCACACGGAGTGGGGAAGGACACGGCGATAACGCGTATGCAGGATCGCTACGCGCGATTCATCGCTTGGTCGCTGGCCCATCGAGGTCCGACCATGCTTAGTCTTGGCGCGCTTCTGGCGCTCAGCATCATTCCGATGACACAGACCAAGACCGACATGTTCCCGTCCGGCGAAACGAGACAGGTTTCCATCAAGTACGAGCTCAACGGTAACTACCTTTTGCCTGAGCTGTCGCGCTCGATTGCCAAGGTCGAGGAATACTTGCTGGCGAACAAGGAAGCCTTCGAAATACGAAGTGTCTACACCTACTACAACGAAACCGGCGACGCGCAGACGACCGTGATGCTGACGGAGGATTCGACAGCCAAACGCGCGGCCAGCGAAATTCTCGACGACATCCGCAAGGGCATTCCCAAGGTGGCGATCGGAACGACGACCTTCGACCGCCAAAACGGGGGCGGCGGGGGAGATAGCGGTGATGGCATCACGCTGTCGCTGGTTGGCGATTCCGGTGATCGTCTACGAGAACTGTCCACGGCTGTAATGCCACTGCTGACTCGTGTTCCCGGCCTTGTCGATGTGCGATTAGCCGACGCTGCAGCGGACCAGGAGATTGCGGTGCGAGTCGACCGGGAGCGCGCACGCTATTACGGTTTCAGTGCAGACGACGTAGCGCGTTATGTATCCATCGCCCTTCGCGGCGCGCAACTGAAGGACTTCCGGCGAGGTGACACCCAGATTCCGACCTGGCTGCGATTCCAGAATGCCGACACGCAAAGCATTCAGGGGCTGCAGGATTTCAAGCTGAGCGCTCCCGACGGCAGCCAAGTCCCTCTGCTGGCAATGGTCAATGTCGGCACGCAGTCTTCCGCCGCGCAGATACGTCGTGAAAACCGTCAGACCTCTTTGCAGATAAAGACCAACCTTGCCAAGGATGTGACCCCTGACGAAGCGCGAAAATTGATCGAATCCGCAATGGAGAGCGCCGCACTACCGGCGGGTTACGCGTGGACATTCGGTTCGAGCTTCCAACAATCCGACGACACTGGCAAACGTATGGGCTTCAATCTGCTGATCGCCCTGGTGCTGGTCTACGTGGTGATGTGCGCCATGTTTGAATCGTTGATTTACCCGGCCGCGATCATGACTACTTTCATCTTCTCGATCTTTGGCGTGTTCTGGATGTTCTGGCTCACCAGTACTATCTTCTCGTTCATGGCAATGATCGGGATATTGATCTTGATGGGCGTGGTCGTGAATAACGGCATCGTCATGCTGGTGCACATCAACGACCTGCGCCACGAAGGCGTCCTGCGCACGCAAGCGCTCATCCAGGGCTCGCGCGATCGCCTGCGACCGGTACTGATGACGATGGGCACGGCGATTCTCGGAATGGTTCCGTTGTGCATTGGCACCGTGCAGGTCGGCGGCGACGGCCCGCCGTACTACCCGATGGCTCGTGCAATTGTCGGCGGCTTGGTCTTCTCGACCATCGTCACCTTGCTCGCTATGCCGGTGATCTATTCGCTGCTCGACGACAGCCGAGGTTGGCTGCGCAGGGTGGTCGCAGATTCCGGTAAGCGACGTTTGCGTCGAAGAGCGATTGAAACCTCTTGACGTATTGCCAATGTCAATGTTGAACGTTCACCTTTTTTGGAATCGACTGATTTCACGCGTATCAGCCCAGTTACCGATTCGCGTCCACGCTCGCTTTGCAACATTAGATATTGTGTTAGGAGCAACTTCGTACTAACGTTTGTAGGTCAACTCCCAAACTCGAGGACTAACATGTTCAACAAGACTCTGCTTTGTGCAGCCGTGGGCTTGGTTTTTGCGGTAGCGGCGACCGATGCTGCGCACGCTGCGATAACGGTGAGAGCGCCTTCGCAACCTGCTGCGCCAGCCCCCGTGCCGGCTGGATCGACCATCCTCTACACGCAGACAGGAGCATCGACGAACGGATATTCGGCGCAGGATTTCGAAACTGCGAATGACGCTTACGATAGCGAACTTGCTGATGATTTCACCGTACCCGTCGGCGGATGGGGCGTCAACTCGGTCAATTTTGCCGTTACTGGCTCAGGCGGAGCTAACGTTGCGGCAGCTACGTGGAACATCAGGTTTTACGCGAACAACGCGGGCGTCCCCGGTGCGGCTGATGCCGGTTGTAGTTATTCAGCACTCGCTGGAGCCGGCGGGACCGCCGCTGGCGGCACCATTACCGTTACGTTGCCAACCCAGTGCAACCTGACCGCAGGTATTCATTGGTTTTCCGCTCAGGCTAGACTGGATTTCACCCCGAACGGACAATCATATTGGAGCGCGTTCCCCGCGCCGGTTATTGGTAGCTCGGGGGTATTCCGCAATCCCGGTGGCGGCTTCGCTAACGGCTGTACGGCGTTCACTGCGATCGCCGGCTGCGGTCTTGGATCCACTGATCCCAACATGATCTTCCAGCTGCTAGGTCGAACGTTGCCAGTCACCTTGCAATCCTACAAGGTCGACTGAGCAGTCATTCAATGCGTGAGAAACGGCGGCCAAGGCCGCCGTTTTTATTTCGAACGCGACAGAATTGCGTCGACTTCGCAGCGCGCACGATCGCCACGTGCGGCGAT
>JBBSTF010000078.1:0-10222 GCA_038236135.1 Lysobacterales bacterium | reverse complement strand
CTGGTTGCGTTCAGCCTTTTCGGTGGGAAAGCCGAGCCCGCTCGGCGATAATCCGAACATGCAAGTCCTTCTCGCCAATCCGCGTGGTTTCTGTGCCGGTGTTGATCGCGCGATCGAGATCGTCGAACGCGCCATCGACACCTTCGGCGCGCCCATCCATGTGCGCCATGAAGTGGTCCATAACCGTTTTGTAGTCGATCGGTTGCGTGATCGTGGTGCCGTGTTCGTCGAGGAACTGGATGAAGTACCCGACGGAGCCACCGTTATTTTCAGTGCCCACGGCGTCTCCCGCGATGTGCGCCGTGAAGCCGATCGACGTGGCTTGAGCGTTTTCGATGCAACCTGTCCATTGGTCACCAAGGTCCACATCGAAGTGGCACGACATGGCAAGGCCGGTCGCGACGTCGTCTTGATCGGTCATGCCGGCCATCCTGAAGTCGAAGGCACGATGGGGCAGTGGAGCAGCACCAACACCGGTTCGATACATCTCGTCGAAACATCCGAATGCGTCGCCAGACTTGTGCCACGCGATCCCGATCAGCTCGCGTACGTCAGTCAGACCACGCTATCGGTCGACGATACGCGCGTTGTGATCGAAACCTTGCGTGAGCGCTTTCCTGCGATCTTCGGGCCACTCCACGACGACATCTGCTACGCCACCCAGAATCGCCAGGACGCCGTGCGCCTGCTTGGTCAGCAATGTGACGTGGTGCTGGTGGTTGGTTCGCCGAACAGCTCCAATTCCAACCGCTTGCGCGAGCTGGCCGAGAAGCAGGGCGTGCCCGCTTACCTGATTGATGGCGCTGATGACATTGATCGCGCATGGATCGACGGACGGCAATGCGTGGGAGTTACCGCCGGTGCGTCAGCGCCCGAAAGCCTGGTCCAAGGCGTCGTCGAGCGACTTTGCGAATGGGGCGCGAGCAAGGTCGAGAACTTGTCCGGCGAACCGGAGAACGTCACCTTCGCATTGCCAAAGGAATTGCGTTTGAGCGTGATCAACTAGAACGACCGAGGCGGTCTCGCCGTGTGCCGGCCATCGGGTAGAAGCACATGGGCGGGGTATCACCCGCACTGCATGCCTGAACCGCTCGTCGGCAAATAGGCGCCACAGGTGACCGCGCCGCTTCTTCCCAGGCCACACCATTAGTAAGGTCGCGACTGTTATCAGGTAACCGTGGGGCGGTGATGGGGAATCGATTTACCTTCAGTAGCGCGGGAAAGCAGCAAGGCTTCGGGCTGATCGAATTGATGGTCACCATCAGCATTGCCGCGATCCTGCTCGCCATTGCCTTGCCAAACTTCCGCGACACCATCAACGGCAATCGCGCCAGCTCGCAGGCAAACGATTACGTTGCCGCGATCAATCTGGCCCGCAACGAAGCCATCTCGCGAAACCGGCCCGTCACCATCTGTGCGGCCGATACCAGCAGCGGAACGCCCACTGCATGCGGTGCGGCGGCTGCATGGAACCAAGGCTGGATGATCTTCGTCGATACAGTCACCAATACCGGTGCGCCCGTCGCGGTGACCGCCGCCAGCGTGTTGCGAACCGGTGTCGCCAACGCTGCGATTGACGTGGCCGGCAATGCCGCATTTGTCCGGTTTTCATCACGTGGAGAAGTGCTGGCAAACGCCGAACGGACCTTGACCCTGAAGCCGGCCAGTAACTGCAAGCCCAGCCAAACCCGCGTGGTGACCATCGGCTTGATTGGCCGAGTGGGCACCAGTCGCCCCGAAACATGCGCATGACCATGAATAACTTTGCATCCCGCCGCATCGGTGGCTTTACCTTGCTGGAAGTGCTGATTGCGCTGGTCATTTTCAGCTTCGGCATGCTCGGCCTGGCCGCACTGCAAACGTTTTCGATCCGCACCAACCAGAGCGCCAACATGCGCTCGCAAGCCGTTGTGCTGGCCAACATGGCGCTCGACAATATGCGGGCCAATCGATCCAATCTCGCAAGCTATTATGACGACGGCTATGCCAGCTTCAGCTGCACGGGAACGCCGGCTACGACCCCGATTGCGACCCGTGATCGCCAGGTGTGGTTGCAGCAACTGGCGTGCCAACTGCCGCAAGCGCGCGGTGCGATCGCGCCAATCAACGCGAACGAAGTGGCGGTGTGTATCCGCTGGAGCGATACACGGTGGGTGACAGGCGGCACAGCATCCGGCGGCAGCTGCCTAGCTGACGTTGCCACCTTCAATGCCGGCGAAGCGCTGAATGGAACTGGCAGTGGCACCGACGGCGAGTTCACTGTTTTCGTGACCACTACACGGTTCTGACATGCCAACCAAAACATTAAAAATGGCAGGTGCCCGGATGCGAGCACAGCGCGGCCTGTCTCTGATCGAGCTGATGGTCGGCATCCTGATTTCGTCGATCCTGCTGCTCGGCATGTACCAGATTTTTTCGGCTTCGCGGGTCACCTTCCAGATGCAGGAAGGCCTGTCGCGGGTGCAGGAAAATGGCCGCTTCGCGATGGACTACCTGCAGCGTTCTGTGCGCATGGTTGGCTTCATGGGCTGTGGTTCGGACATCGGTCGCGCCAACCAGACCAGCTTCGTCAACCATCTTTCCGATACGACTGGCAGCATGCCTGCAGGTACCGGTGCCGAATACCGGTTTCAGCGACCGATCGAGGCCTACACGGCGGGTTCGATGACGGCGACCGCGGACTTTACGGCGACAGCTGCTTCAGCCGATCCGCCCTTGGCCAACACTGATGTGCTGGTCTTGCGCATACTTAGCGAGGAAAGCGTCCCGGTCATCGCCCTCGACAAAGCCGCCGGCAATCTGCAAGTCGTAGTTCGGGTTGCCAACGATACGTCTCCAATCTTTACCGCAGGCGCGTCCAATGCGATCTACGCGATGCAGAACTGCCGTTCCGCCGATGTGTTCCAGGCCAAATTGAACACTACCAACCTGGTCATTGACGGATTGACCTCGCCGAACGTGTACCGCGATCCATCAGTCATCGATTGCAGCAACAACAGCGGCGGATGCCCATGGGATTTCCGTATTTCCAATGCCTTCCTCAACGCCAAGCCGTTGGTTGGCCCGTCGCTGCTCAATGGCGAGATTCATCGCGCCGAATATCTCGGCCTCTATGTACGCAACAATGGAAGTACTCCCGCGGTTCCGTCTCTGTACGTGCGTCGCTTCGTACGAGCCGGCGCTGCGACTGGGTTGGCACCGGTAGGCAATCCCGAAGAGCTGGCTGAAGGCGTCGAGACGCTGCTGCTGCGCTTCGGCGTTGATACCGATGGCGACAACGTCATCGATGCCTATCGCACGGCCGCGCAGGTGATCAACGGTGTCGTGGGCGATGATGCACTCGACAATGCCTGGCGCCAGGTGGTCAGTGTTCGCGTTGGCGTGCTCGCGCGGAGCAGCGAACGCGCTGGCGTCAGTGGACAAGTGGCCGGTGCTGCACGCACCTATAACGTGCTTGGCACCACCGTAACGCCGCCTGATGACGGCCGCATGCGCCAGGTTTACGAAACCACCATTGCCGTTCGCAATCGGCTACTCAACTAGGCCTTCGTGATGCAAGTCCGACGACTCCCATCTCCAAACCAGTCCCGCGGCGCCGTGCTGTTCGTAGCGCTGATCTTGTTGATCGTGCTCAGCCTGTTGGCGGTGACGGCAGCCCAGGTCACCGTGCTGCAGGAACGCATGTCCGGCAATTTCCGCGCGCTGCAACGTGCGTTCGAGCGAGCCGAAGGTCGGATGGTGCAGAGCCGCACCGTGATCAGCGATCCGCTGGCCGCATACGACACCGTCGATCCCACCACACTTCCACTCGCGGCGGGCAATACCTCGCCGTGGGCCACTCGGTTGGGCGACAACACACGTTGGTCGGACACGCGCATTCGCGCTTGTGGCGGTGCCTGCCCAGGGCGCCTCGGCGGTGAGGTTGGACAGGTTCCACTGATTCGTTACTACATCCTGACCACGCAGGAAAAAGATCCGGGTAGCACTGCCAGCAATGCCGCCTGGTCTGCGGTCCAGACCATCCAGGTTTACTGATTCACCACGGGAATGCCCTCATGAATACGTCCCCCAATAAAACCGTAGCGCTTGCGCTGATCCTGACTGCAGTGGCGGGGCTGTCGGTAAGCCCGCGTGTAGACGCGCAGGCGTCCAACGGCGGCATCAATGTGTCGCAGCAGCCGCTATTTACTCAGGTTGCGGAACCGCCGTTGAACATGCTGGTGATGGGTAAGGACACCAAGAACTACTTTCAATCCTACAACGATGCGTCGGACCTCAATGGCGACGGCAAGCTCGACATCGGCTACAAGCCCGGGGAAATCGACTACTTCGGCAACTTCAATTCGAAGGTCTGCTACGTCTGGTCTACAGACAAGTTCGTCCCGTCCAGCGCGACGGCGAACAAGAAATGCTCGGGAAAGTGGAGCGGAGACTTCCTCAATTACGTAACCACGTCGCGTATGGACGCTTTACGTCGAGTGCTCTACGGCGGCTGGCGGCAAGTGGATACTGCAACGGAAACCGTATTGCAGGGTGCCTATTTCCCGCAGGATGGGCATAGTTGGGGCAAGGAGTATCAGAGTTTCGCTCGTGATGGATACAACATTTCCGATTATGCCCCGCTGACCGCGCCGCCGGCTGGACGTTACATCCTGTTCGCAGTGACCGGGCTCAAGGGCAACAACAACGCCTACCCCAACTATCAGGCGCCAGCACTTCGGGTGCTGGTCAATACCGACAAAAGGGTCTGGAACTGGCTATCGATCGAAGGTCCGGTCGCCGGCAATAAGTGCTTTACCACCGGGAATGTTCGGACGGACTGCGTACCTCCCGCCGGCGGCACTTGGGATGTGGCACCGTCCAGTGATTTCAGTGGTCTGACGATCACCACCTGGAAGCACACCGGCGCGAGTCCGACAAATACTGCCGGAATGGACTCGTTCTTCGGAACTTACGCCAAGAACCCGAATAAGTGCGGTAGCGGGTCGGTGTCGCTGATTGATACCAGTGGCTCGAATAACAACCCGTTCGCGGGGACCAACGGCTGCGGCCAGGACAATTACCTCACTCGCATCAGTGGCAATTTGGTGATCGCTACCGCCGGGACGTACCGCTTTGCGGTCGATGGCGATGATGCTGTCGATGTTGCAATCGATGGCAACGTGATCGTGGGTCGGTACGGCCCAAACGGCAGTAATCGAAGTTCTGCCAATCTGATGACCTACTCCGCTCAAGTCACCTTGAGCGCTGGGAGCCACCCAATTGAATTTCGCCATCAAGAGGGAAGTGGCGGTGACAACTGGGGCTTGCTACGCCTGACACCTGGTGCGGTCGTCACTCTGACCGATTACCAAGTTCGCGTCCAAACTTGCCCAGCGAGCGATGCCGCATTGCGCGAATCCACCTGCAAGGCTTACCCGAACGGGCAGTACAAGCCGACCGGCATCCTGCACGACTACGGTGAAACGACTCGAATGAATTTCGGTTTGATCACGGGTTCACAGTCCAACAATCTCGAAGGCGGCGTGCTGCGCCGGAACATGGGTAGTTTTGGAGACGAGATCGACAGCAACACCGGCCGGTTCAAGTCGACGGTGAACGGCATTGCCAATTCGATCAGCGAGTTTCGAATGATCGGCGGCGGTTACGCGGGAGGAGTTACCGACAATACGGGGGGGGACACCGGGTGGAACTGGGCTAACGGAACCGGCAATTGCACGTCCCAAGGTGCGCGTGGGCTGAACAACGGTGAATGTCGCATGTGGGGTAATCCACTTGCTGAGATGTTGTACGAAAGTATGCGGTACTACGCTGGTGCCGCACAGACGCCGCGCTTCAATGTCGCGTCTAGCCCGGGCGATGGTGAAGAAACCACCATGAACCTGAAAAAAGAAGTGTGGAAGGACCCATATGGGTCGGCGGCCACCGGCGGCGGCGGATTCCCGATATGCGCACGCCCGTTCCAGACCATCATCAGCGATATCAACCCCAGCTATGACGGCGACGTGCCGGGCAGCGCATTCGCCGGCGCGATCACGACAACCGGAACCACTCCCGCGACGATCTCCGGGTTCAGCGCATCATCGGAGGGACAGGCGATCTGGAATGCCGAGTTTGGCGGCAGCAAAGACGTCTTTATTGGCGAAGTAAATGGTGTCACCGATGGGTTGCCGACGGCGAAAACCGCGTCGAGCTTCGGTAACATTCGCGGCCTTTCGCCGGAAGAGCCAAGCAAAGGGGGCACTTACTACACTGCGAGCGTCGCCCGATTCGAGCGACTGAATGACATGAATGCTGCGCCCGGACCGCAGAAGGTATCGACGTATGCCATTGCGCTAGCGTCGCCGTTGCCTCGTATAGAATTTCCAATTGGCGGCGGCAAAATCACCTTGGTGCCATTTGGCAAGACAGCCAGTGGCACGTTCGGGACTGGTGTGCGCAAACCCACGAACACCATCGTCACGTTCTACGTCGAATCGATCGCCAACTTTCCGAACGAGCCGGTTAACCTGCTTGTAAATGGAGGCTACCCATACGCCGTGTTTCGGATCAACTATGAAGACGTCGAGCAGGGCAACGATTTCGACATGGATGCGATCGTCCGCTATCTGGTCAAGGCCAACGCCGATGGTACGGTGACGGTAACGTTGAACTCAGAGTACGCGGCCGGCAGCGCTGACCAGAACCTGGGATACGTGATGTCGGGTACGACGCAGGATGGCGTCTATCTCGACGTCAAGGACGTAGACTCCGGTCCCGGTTCGTTCGTGCCGTATGCGTACAACACGCCCAATCCGGTGCTGCCCGGAGGCTGCGCCGTAGCGACACCGCCAGCAGCGTGCAACGCGCAGTTGCCATTGACTTCGACGCGCGTTTTCACCCCCAACCAAACTGGGAATCGAAGCGCTGCCATTTTCCTTAACGATCCGCTCTGGTACGCCGCCAAGTATGGTGCGCCTGTTCCCGGCAACAACGATGTCGACGGCGACGGCGTTCCCGACAACTACTTCCTCGTGACCAATCCCGCAACACTGCGCGCCCAGTTGGACAAGGCGTTCCAGGACATCATCACCAACTCGTTGCCGGCGGCCAGCATCGCGACCAGTTCGCCACGTTACACACCAGGTTTCAATCTTGCCTACGAAGCGTCCTACAACGCGAACGATTGGACTGGCGATTTGAAGTCCTACCAGTTGTCACCTGACGGTACCTATGCCAATGCATCGCCCATCTGGAGTGCCAGCGCGAAGATGCCCGCACATGGCGTGCGCAACATTTTCACTGTGGAACGCTCCACGTCGGGCGTCTACACCGGTGTGCCGCTAACCGTTGCGGGTATGTCTACCGCCACCAAGACGACCTTGCAGGGGTCGCTTGATCCAAACGTATTCGTCCCTTCGGAACTGATTGACTACTTGCGCGGTGACAAGAGTCGCGAGGTGGGTCAGCTGACCTGCACGCCAACGACTTGTATGTACCGCAAGCGCAGCACCAACCTCGGTGACATCCTCAACTCGACGCCTGAACCGGTCGGCGTGCAATCCTCTGGCTATTCGCAGTTGCCGACGTCGATTGCGACGGCAGCTGCGGTCAATAGCTACGTTGCCTACGTCGCAAGCAAGAAGACGGAATTCGGCAACAACAATAATCGGCCGGTCATCTTCGTTGGCGCCAACGACGGCATGCTGCATGCGATCGACGGTCGCGAAACCACCGGCGGTGGCGTCGAGTTGTTTGCCTACATGCCACGGTCGATCATTGCCAAAGTGCACGAGCTCGCTCGGCCCAACTACTCCCACAAGTATCTCGTGGATGGTCAGCCGACGATCTCCGATGCTTATCTTGGCGGCAGCTGGAAATCGGTGCTGGTGGCGTCGGTTGGTGCCGGCGGCAAGGGGATTTACGCGTTGGATGTCACCGCGCCACGTAGTTTTTCTGCCAGCAAGGTGATGTGGGAATTCGACAACTCGGTCGATAGTGACATGGGCCAGTTTGTGGGTCGGCCTAGTGTGGGTCTGACGCCGGATAGCAAATGGGTTGCCGTGTTCGGTAATGGGTACAACAGCGACAACCAGCACGCGGTATTGTTCATTCGCGATCTTGCCACAGGTGCAACCGTCGCCAAGCTCGATACCGGCGTCGGCTGCCCGACCACGCAGGTGGGTTGCACGACCGGTCCCAACGGCATGGCGACTGCAAAGTTGGTCGACAACACTGGCGACGGAGTTGGCGACACCATTTATGCAGGCGACTATCTCGGTAACGTCTGGCGCTTCGAATACATAAGCGTCGGGAATACCTGGCAAATTGGCAATGGTGGCCAACCCATCTTCGTCGCGAAAGAGGGAACCGGGGCTTTGGCGAAGCGCCAGTCGATCACCAGCGGCATCCGCACCGTGGCCCACCCGCAAGGTGGCACGATGTTGGTGTTCGGCACTGGCCGTTACCTCAACGCTGATGACGCGGACGACTCCACGATCGGACAGGGCTCGCGACCATCGGTCGACACCATCTACGGCATCTGGGACGCGACCCGCGTTTACGATCCGGCAACCGATACATTTATCACTACGGCAACTGATAGCAACAATAATGCTGTCAACCTGCTTTCGCTGATGTCTTTGGCTGGAGGCCGAGACGCGTTGCAGCAGCAGCAATTCACCAGCTACACGCCGTTGACCGACACTGGCACGGGCGGCTTCCGCACGGCGACCCGCAATCCAGTGGAATTCCGCACCCCCGACTCGCCAGGAAGTGCCGCATCGCCGCGTTACATGGGCTGGTACCTCGACCTCAAGTTCCAGAATGGCGGTACTGGCAGCAATCTGCTGGCCGGCGAGCGCGTAACGGCAACACCGGGCAATATTAACAATGACGTCGTGATCAATGTGTTCCAACCATCCGGCAACAGTTGTAGTCCTGGTTCGCGCAACGCGACGTTGGTTCTCGATGCTTTGACGGGCGCAGCCAGCTTCACACCAATTACCCCTGCGGCTGGTTGGCCACTTGGACAGCAGCCGCCCGCGGGTGCAATTGCTGGTACCGACACTGGCTTCGGGCCGCCTCCTGGTGAGCCACCGATCATCGTGGTGCGGCCACCGGTACCGGTGGTACCGTGTCTGCCGAGCGACCCCACGTGCACCGCTCCGCCACCGACGGCTGGCACCGTCAACTCGTGCAGCTGGCGTTCGCCAAACGCCGCTAACCGCATACCCGGCAAACTGATTCCTTGCGGACGCATTTCATGGAAGCAGTTGCGATGAAGTTTTCCTCACTTAGCCGCATCGCGCGATTCAGCAACCGGCCCGGTATGGGTCGGCAGCGGGCCAGCGGTTTTACGCTGATCGAGATCATGATCACGGTCGCCATCGTTGCCATCCTGTCTGCAATCGCTTTCCCGAGCTACCAGAATCAGGTTCGCAAGAGCCGCCGCGCCGACGCCAAGGCGTTGATGCTGGACCTGACCCAGCAATTGGAGCGGCGCTATACCACCGATCGCGATTACACCAACCTGGCGGCAGTCTGCGGGCAATCGGTTCCGTCCCCGCCAACGGGGACGGCGTGGTACCAAGTGTCCAGCGTGTGCACGGCGTCGGCCTATACCGTTACCGGCACTCCGCAAGGCGCCCAGGCCAACGACCCTTGCGGCACCTTGACCATCAACACCATCGGAACCCGCACGCCAAGTACGGATGGTTGTTGGTAATTTTTTGCCTCAATTTTTGATGGCGTTGCCGCCGATCGGATCAAGCGCGCTGCGACGTTCTTTTGGCTAGCGCCACATTACCTCGGACTTGATCCAGGGGTTTGGCTGGTCTGCATCTGGTCGCTTCGCTTTAGTTGGCTGACCCCAGTCTTTTGGTGGTGGACTGTCGCCAGACGGGTCAAGCGTCTCGCCGGGCTGCCGCCCGCCGCCCTACCTTTCTGCTCGCACAGAAACGTAGGCCAAAGATGCGCCCTATGCGGGTCGGTCGTGCGATGAAGCCGCACGACTACGCGAGCTGGCTACGGGGTTCGCTGAAGACGCATCCCTGCACCTGCAGCGAACTGGCCGAATCCATTCGGCCACCCTTTGGGCTTTCCTGCGCCAACTCGCCTCCCCGAATCGGTAGGTAGGTCAACGGCACGCAGCGATGCTGCGTAATCCGCCGCTTCGCGGCGGATGCTGTTGATGTGGCTTTTGATCCATCCGCCCGTTCCTGTCGGCAAGTGCTGGACGGAT
>JBBSTF010000077.1:0-10332 GCA_038236135.1 Lysobacterales bacterium | reverse complement strand
GGACGTGTTGGGCAAGCACCCGGCCTATGTCTACGGATTTCAGTTCAAGACCGCCGGCATGATGGCGGCCGCCTTCTCCGATTAAACGGTCATTCCTGGTTCGCCCCTTCGCGCGGCAGAAGCCAAGACCAGCAGTAACAAGGGAGACGCCGAAATCCTCGCCACCGTGGCCGCGGTCGACCTCAACGAGATCGGCGCTGCTGGTCAAGCGCAGATGAAAAAGCTCAGCCCGGCAGTGATGGCCTACGCCAAAATGTTGCACCAGCAACACGGCATGAACTTGGTCGAGACTCTTAAGCTGGGCCAGCAGATAAAGGTAACTCCGATCATCACCCACAAGGTGGAGGATTTGCAGAAAAAGGGTGCGGGCGAACTTGCGGCGCTGGTTCCGCTGGCTGGCGCGCAATTCGAGCGCGGCTACATCGAGGCCAAGGTCAAGGGCCATACCGAGGTCTTGGACATGCTCGACGGCGCGCTGAAAACCGCAGATAACGCTTCTTTGAAGGCCCATCTCACCAAGACCCGCGCAACCGTCGCTGAGCATCTGGCCAAAGCGAAGACGCTTCGAAGCGGCCACTGATCCTGCGCATCACAACGCGCGATTAATCGAGGGATGAGGGTTCAGATAAATTCCCGCGCGACGCAGGCCACGCGGTACTAAATAACTACTTCAATTATGGTGGCGCGTGGACGTCGAAGAATTAATACGCTCCGCCTTGCGCGAAGCCGGCTACGGGACTGATGCAGTGGGTTCGGCGTTGCCCAGGATCATGCGCATTCTGCAAGCGGAGGACGTGCGTGTTGAACTGGGCCGCAGCCTGTCGCGCAAGGAGCGCGAGTACGTGCGCCTGCAACTCGAGCTTGGCCTCAACGTGTCGGAGATCGTTGCCGACGTGAAGGCTTGAAAGCATCAGCAGCGCGGGTGTTGGAGCGCCCTACTAGCGAACCTGCAAGGACACCACGAACAGCTATAAGGTGATCCGTGCGCAGGGCATGATGCCGTTGGTGATCACCGGGGCCGCTACGGTCGTATGGCAAGTAGACTTCCACGGGGAAGGAGTGGGTGCATTTTAGAGGCTGGCGAATCGTCGTACCAAGCTGTTTTAACCAGCTGCGATCGCATCCGTCGCCCCGAGGCGATTGATCGCGTCATTCTCGACCAGTGCGGGTGGGTCATCCTGTCGTAGCACGGCAAGCATGGCGCGGCCGACACGTGCGGTGGTAGTCATTACGCTGGGCATGAGTTGCACGCCAATCCCCATCAACGGGCCCACGGCGCGGTACATGGCGTCCATTTTTGAATGTGGCGAACGAACGCCGTCGACCGGCTGAATGCCGCCCGGCCGCAGCATGATGGTGCGAATCGGGAGCGCTGCCAGCGCGCGTTCGGTTTCGCCCTTCACTCGCAGCGGCATGAAACGACTTTCGGGGTCTGCGTGCGCGCCGGAGACATACACGAATACGAGCGCCGGGTTGATGTGGGCCAGCGTTTTGGCGACATTGGAAGTGAGCGCCAGGGTGATGTGCCGGTACTCATCTTCGGGCGTGACGATCGGAGGTGCCCCGGCACAGTAGAGGCAGGCATCAAAAGGTTGAAGGCGGTCCTCTACGGCACCGAGATTGCAGAAATCCGGGCAGATGATTTCACTGAACTTCGCATGCGATTGCCCGGTGGAATGGCGACCAAGCGCGACGACTTGCGCAACCTCAGGCGCATCCAGGCATGCACGCAACACGCCTTGTCCAACCAGTCCGTTTGCACCGGTGATGAGAATGCGCATGGCGGTATCTCTGTGGGCGGTGGCTCCACTCTAGCGCCGTCTCCGTGAAGCCGAAAAAAGGTTCACGGCTATCGTTGCAATGGCCGCATAAAAACTACGGTCACAAAAAAAGGGTGGAGGCGCGAACGCCTCACACCCCGTTGCCATGACGCAGCACTCTTGTTATCAGCTGGTTATAAGCTGGTTATCAGCTCGTGCCACCAGAATGGCGATCCGGTGCGGATTAATCGACGGTCAGACCGGTATGCACGACGGACGAGACGCCAGCGGTGCCTCGTGCCACGGAAATTGCCTGATCATGCAAAGCCTGGGTGGCGACATGGCCGGTCAGATAGACAGTGGTGCCATCGACCTTCACGTCAATGCCGGCTGCATCAGTGCCAAGGGCGTTATTGAGGGTGGCTTGGACATCGTCGGTCTTCAGCATGTTGCTGTTGGCCATCACCGGGACTTGGACGGTCGTCGCACCCGGGCCGGGGGTATTCACAGTGACCGGGCGAGTGGTGCACGCGGCCAGGGCAGCGACGGTGATAACACTGGCGGTAATGAGTTTGAGGTGCATGGCGAGGCTCTCGTTGGTTGGAATGCGTAGCCTTGCAGCCGTCTGGTCAAGCCCAGGTGATTTGTCGCGTCGGGGTGTTTGAACCGTTCAGGTTTCCATGACGACGGTCGATAACTGCGGACCAGCGGCGTATTCAGTCCTTGGGGCGCTGGGCGGCATTGTCCTGGACGTAATGCGACTCGGCGTCGTGCTCGATCGAGTCGTCGTAGTCGCCGGGGACGCCATTGCCGCGCTTGTCACGCAAGTGATCATTGACCTTGAGGCCGCGCGAGGCGAGGTCTACGTTCTCGAGCTTGTCCTGGATCCGATTATCGTCGGAGGGCCGGTGCAGACCGGTCTTTGCGCCGCTGGCCGTGCCGGTGGAACGCGCGGCCGAACCGGGTGAGGTTCTGGAAGGATCGCTCATCATTCTGTCTCCTTTATGGGATGCGGCTACGGCACGTCAAGCGCACATGCGGAATCCGCCGCTGAAGTACTACCTTCCCACGAGCTTGGTGACCGCAGCGCGATTGCCGCAGCGCCCGGGCGTGGACGAAGTTCCATTCAACAGCAGGAGCCAGGCGAACCGAGCGGATATGGCCTGGGAGTTGCCGCAGTCAGCAGCACCTGGCCATTGCATGGCCACGCACGGGATGAGCACACCTTCACGGCGATTCTGGGAAAGTTCGCGTCGAGCCTGTGATGGCGCCCAACTGGGGCCGGGGGCAATGGATCGAGGGGGCAGCGTGGCGGATTCTGATATCTCGGTGTTCCCGTCGGGCGGTGGCCGAATGGGTGCATTGATGCGGGCTCACGACTGGTTGGCCTCGCCGCTTGGGCCCCCCGCGGACTGGCCGCAATCCCTGCGGTCTGTCCTCAGCCTCATCCTGGACTCCAACTTTCCGATGTTCATCGCGTGGGGGCCGGAACTTGGCTTCCTCTACAACGATGCGTATGCCGAGATCCTTGGTGACAAGCATCCATCGGCGGTCGGCCGGCGCTTCCAGGATATCTGGCAGGAGATCTGGAGCGACATCCACCCGATCATCCAGCAGGCGCTGGATGGCCAATCCAACTTCTACTCCAACCTGCCATTGATCATCAATCGCAAGGGCTTCAATGAGCCGGCGTGGTTCACCTTCTCCTACTCACCTGTGCGTGACGAGGCCGGCGCCATTGCGGGGATGTATTGCACCGCAATTGAGACCACGGCCGATGTCCTCAACAAGCGCGATCGCGTGGAACAGAACGAGCGCCTGCAGCAGCTGTTCGCGCAAGGGCCGAGTTTGATGGCCGTCCTGCGGGAGCCAGACCATGTCTTCGAGTTGGCCAATGCGGCGTATCTGGAGCTGGTCGGGCAGCGGGAGATACTGGGAAGGACCGTCCGCGACGTCTTGCCGGAAGTGGCAGGGCAAGGCTTTTACGAGTTGCTGGATCAGGTGTATGCCAGTGGCGAGGCGTACCGCGGCTATGCCTCGCCGGTCAAGTTGCTGCGCGGTGGCAAGGAGCTCGAGGAGCGCTTCATCGACTTCGTGTACCAGCCGATCAAGGATGCCGCCGGCAAGGTGACCGGCATCTTCGTGGAGGGCAACGATGTCACCAACGCCGTCCTCGCCAACAACGAGCTGCGCGCCGCGAACCGGCGCAAGGACGAGTTCCTGGCGATGCTGGCGCATGAGCTGCGCAATCCGCTGGCGCCGATCAGTTCCGCCGCCGAGCTTTTGCTCATGGCCGGACCAGATACTGAACTGGTGCGCAGGATCAGCGACATCCTCAACCGCCAGGTCAAGCACATGACGGGTCTGGTGGATGACCTGCTTGATGTGTCCCGGGTGACGCGCGGGCTGATTGCACTGCAAACCGAAATGATGGATCTCAACGTCATCATCGCCGATGCGGTGGAACAGGCGCGCCCACTCATTGAGTCCAAGCATCAACATCTGACGTTTGATATTCCAGCTCATCCGATAATCATGGAGGGCGACCGCATGCGGCTGGTCCAGACCTTCGCGAACTTGTTGAACAATGCCTCGAAGTACACGCCGGAGCACGGCAATATCGAAGTGAGTCTGGACCTTCACGATCAGGAAATCGAATTGACCGTGCAGGACGATGGAGGCGGCATCGACCTGGATCTGTTGCCGCATGTCTTCGATCTATTCACCCAGGCCGAGCGGACGCCGGATCGTGCGCAGGGCGGGCTGGGTCTGGGGTTGGCGTTGGTGAAAAGCCTGGTCGAGCTGCACGCCGGCAGCGTCTCGGCGCACAGCGATGGTCCAGGCATGGGTAGCCGGTTCGTGGTGCGACTGCCGCGCACACCCGACCATTCCGGGTCGGAAGTGCTACCGGGACCTGCAGGTGGCGAGGCCACGACTCGGTCCTCGGCCCTGCGACTGATGGTCGTGGACGACAACAACGATGCGGCCGTGGTCTTGGGCATGCTGTTGAAAGCGTTGGGCCACGAAGCCTACATCGAGCATGACGGTCAATCTGCGCTGGAACGCGCCCGCGAACTTGCGCCGGAGATCCTGTTTCTCGATATCGGATTGCCGGACATGGACGGCTACGAGCTTGCGCGCCGCCTCCGGGCCATCCCGGAGACGGCTGGGGCGATGCTCGTCGCGGTGACGGGCTACGGTCAAACCGATGACAGGGAACGTGCCCGACAGGCAGGCTTCGACCGCCATGTGGTCAAACCGGTCTATCTGGACGAGATCGAGGCCCTGCTCGACGAATATGCCAACGCGGGCAAATGACACGTAGGGAACAATACGTCGTGCTTTGCGAGGATCCTGCAACTGCATCACGGCATGGGAATCTCGCAGCAATAAAAACGCCCGGCAAGCCGGGCGTTTTTCACGAGGTTGCGCAGTGGATCAGCGAGTCAACTGCTGCAGGTTGAGGATCGTGGTCAATGCCGTCTGCAGGATCGATGCGGTCCCGTTGTTGTCATCCGCACCGTATTGATTGGTCGTGTAGTTGCGGCTGTCAAACGAATACTGGTACGTATTGGGCGAATAGAAGTAGGTGAAGCGCTCTGGAAAAGAGCTCGGGTTTGAAACTAGCAAACTGCAAAACAGCTGTCAGTGAAGCGTGTTCGACGTTCGAGGCCAATGTTCAGGTCGGAGCCGATGGGTGACGGCCAACCCCCGCCTGGCGCACGCCGCGGGATGTTGGCGATGCCTGCACACTTCCTTAAGTACGCTGGTTTGCGGTAATCGCCGTCGAATTCCCCACAAGGAGGCAAATCATGAACAGCCAAACGCCGCAGCCCGTGCCGCTTCGCATCGACTTCGTCTCCGACATCGTTTGCCCGTGGTGCGCAATCGGCCTGGCCGCGCTGGAACAGGCGCTTGAGCGCACGGCTGGCGCGGTGCAAGCCGAGATCCATATCCAGCCGTTCGAGCTCAACCCGCAGATGCCTCCCGAAGGTGAGGACATCACCGAACACCTGCAAAAGAAATACGGACTGTCCGAAGCTCAGATGTCAGAAAACCGGGAGCGGATTCGCGAGCGCGGGGCGGAGCTTGGATTCACATTCGGCATGGGCGCGCGCACACGGACCTACAACACCTTCGACGCGCACCGCTTGATGCATTGGGCGGGCCTGGAAGGCGATGGCAAGCAGGTGGCACTGAAACACGGCTTGCTGGGTGCGTATTTTACCGATGGCAAGAACGTGTCCGACCACGCCACGTTGCTCGAGATCGCACAATCAGTGGGTCTACCGGCCGACCGCGCTGAGGCGATCCTGGCATCGGATGAATTCGCCGCCGACGTGCGCGGGGACGAACAGCGCTACCAGCGCTCCGGTATCAATGCCGTGCCGGCGGTGATCATCAATCAGCGCCACCTGATTTCCGGTGGCCAGCCGGTTGAGGTGTTCGAGGATGCATTGCGCCAGATTGCGCAAAGCAGCGACGCGCAATCCAGGGTCGCGCAGTAATCCTTGTCCGTTCGGACATCAGGGTTCGCCATAATCCACGTGGATGGGCTAGCGTGAAATATCGTACCCGTGTTGTTCCATGATGCGCAGGACCTGTTGAAGCGGAAGGGCATCCACGCTATGGCCCTCGCGGCCAGTCATCGACTGCGCATGGAACATGGAATTGATGATCGCTTCTTCAGTCGCTTCGATCGTGGCCATGAACAGGGGCGACATCGCGTCGTTGCGCAAGACCGCGATCTGTTGCGTCATCCGGTCCGAATCGTGGGGTTCGCGCAGCGCGTCGTTGGTTGAAAACGCGATCACGTAATCGCCGCTGCCGTTGGACGCAATCCCGCCTGTTTGCGCCAGGCCGAGCATCGCGCGCTTGGCGAGGCGCTTGAGATTCCGCGCATCCATCGGCGCATCTGTCGCGACCACGATCATGCAGGACCCGTCAGGCGTGTTGTTCAACTCGTCGCTGAGGTAGTACTTGTGCAGTGCCTTGCCTATTGGTACGCCGTCGACCCTGAGCACGCCGCCGAAATTGGTCTGCACCAGCACGCCCACGGTATAGCCGCCCAGATTGCCGGGGAGTTTGCGCGAGGAGGTCCCTATACCGCCCTTGAAACCGAATACGACGGTGCCGGTACCGGCGCCCACATTGCCCTGTTCAACCTTGCCACCCCGGGCCGAAGCGATTGCCTCCAACACGTCCGCCTTGCTGACGTGGCGGCCACGGATATCGTTCAAGTAGCCATCATTGGTTTCACCGACCACCGGGTTGACCGAACGCACTTCCTTGTTCGCATCGAACGAGAATGTGAAGTCGATCAGGGCGTCAGCGGCGGTCGGCACGCCCAGCGTATTGGTCAGGATGATCGGCGTTTCCAGATTTCCCAGTTCGTCGATCTGGGTCGTGCCTGCCAGCTTGCCGAAACCGTTGCCGACGTAAACCGCTGCCGGCACTTTGTTCCGGAAGATGTTGCCCCGATACGGCAATACGGCGGTGACGCCGGTACGCACGTCATCGCCTTCCATCAGCGTCTTCTGGCCAACCAGGACGCCGGCGACATCGGTGATGGCATTCAACTTGCCCGGCTGCATGACCCCGATCGATACCCCGTACTCGCGCAGGTTCTTCTGCTGCGCACCAACGGGTGCGCAAGCAAGCAACAGCAACGCGTACAAGATGATCAACGGGCAGCGCATCTTCGAGTCCTCTTCACGATTTCAGTTTGTACCCGGTCCTGAAGATCCACCACACTGCGCCCAGGCACAGCAGCAGGAATCCCACGGTGGCGGCGACGCTGGCCACGACGTTGACATCGGAGATGCCGTAGAAGCTCCAGCGGAAGCCGCTGATCAAGTACACCACCGGGTTGAACAGGGTGATCTTCTGCCACACCGGCGGCAACATGCTGATGGAATAGAACGCGCCGCCGAGGAACGTCAGCGGAGTGACGATCATCAGCGGCACCACCTGCAGCTTCTGGAAGTCGTCCGCCCACAGCCCGATGATGAAACCGAACAGGCTGAAGCTGACCGCGGTCAGCAGCAGGAAACACATCATCCAGAATGGGTGGGCGATCTCGTACGGAACAAAAATGCGGGCAGTCACCAGGATCAGCAACCCGAGCAGCGCCGACTTGGTGGCGGCGGCGCCCACGTAGCCGACCACGATTTCCAGCGGCGACACCGGTGCCGACAGCAGTTCATAAATGGTGCCGGACCACTTCGGCATGTAAATGCCGAACGAGGCATTGGAAATGCTTTCGTTGAGCAGTGACAGCATCAGCAGGCCAGGGATGATGAAGGCGCCGTAGCTGATGCCATCGACATCGCCCATGCGCGAACCAATCGCCGCCCCGAACACCACGAAATACAGCGACGTCGACAGCACCGGCGAGGCAATCGACTGGGTCAGAGTGCGGAAAGTGCGGGACATCTCGAAGCGGTAGATGGCCTTGATGCCATGCGTGTTCAAGACCGTAGCTCCGGCGCACCGCTGTCGGGCTTGTCGTGCAAGAGTCCAATGAAGATATCTTCCAGCGAGCTTTCGCTGGAATGCAGGTCCTTGAAACCGATGCCCTCGTCACCCAGGCGCCGCAATAGCGTGGCGATGCCGGTGCGTTCTGCCTGGGTGTCGAAGGTGTAGACCAGTGAATTGCCGTCGTCGGCCAGTTCCAGCGGCTCGCCGGCCAGCGATTCGGGAATACGCTCCAGCGGTGACTGCAATTGCAGGGTCAGCTGCTTTTTGCCGAGCTTGCGCATCAGCACGTCCTTGTCTTCGACCACGACGAGTTCGCCCTTGCGAATCACGCCGATGCGGTCAGCCATCTCCTGCGCTTCCTCGATGTAGTGCGTGGTCAAAATAATCGTGACGCCGCTCTCGCGCAGCTCCCGGACCATCTGCCACATGTCGCGTCGCAGTTCGACATCGACGCCGGCGGTGGGCTCGTCCAGGAACAGGATGCGCGGCTCGTGCGACAGCGCCTTGGCGATCAGCACGCGTCGCTTCATGCCGCCAGACAGCGCCATGATCCTGCTGTCGCGCTTGTCCCACAACGACAGCGCGCGCAGGACCTTTTCCAGGTGCGTCGGATCCGGCGCTCGACCGAACAGGCCGCGGCTGAATCGCACGGTGGCCCAGACGGTCTCGAACGCATCGGTGGACAGTTCCTGCGGCACCAAGCCAATCTTCATGCGCGCGGCGCGGGACTCGCGGACGATGTCGTGACCGTCGGCGAGCACCGTGCCGACGGTCGGGTTGACGATGCCGCAGATAATACTGATCAAGGTGGTCTTGCCGGCGCCGTTCGGCCCCAGCAGGGCGAAGATCTCGCCGCGGCGGATGTCCAGGTTGATGTCCTTCAGCGCCTGGAAACCGGACGTGTAGGTCTTGCCCAGGCCGCGGATCGAGACGATGGGAGAAGTGTCATGCGACATCGTGAATCCCTGAATCGGAAGGTCGGGCCATGGACGCGCCATCCTACCTGTCAGCACGCGTGATCAGCCACAACGTCCCACCCAGCCCTCCGGACTTCTTTTTCACTTCACACGGTCGACCTCCTGCCCTCACCTGTCTAAGGGAGACTGCCCCCAATCTGGTGATGGAGCGACTGCAATGACGGGAAGTACGATGGTTGGCAACAGCCCACTCTGGCGCAGCGTCCGGTGGGTCATCTGGGGCGGTGCAGCGTTGCTGCTGCTGGCGCCGCTGGTGGCGATGCAGTTCACCGAGGAAGTGCACTGGACGCTATCGGATTTTGTGGGCATGGGCGCGCTGCTTGCGGTGGTGGGAGGCGCCTACGAGCTGGTGGTGCGGGTGGCGCGCAACAATACCTGCGTGGTTGCGTTCGGCATTGCGGTGGCCGCCGCGTTCTTGACCATCTGGATCAACCTTGCGGTGGGCATCATCGGCGACGAGGACAACCCCGCCAATATCCTGTTCTTCGCGGTGCTGGCGGTTGGCTTGATCGGGGCGTTGCTGGCGCGGCTCAGGCCCTTGGCCATGGCGCGCGCGATGGAGGTCACGGCGGTGGTCCAGGCGCTGGTGGGAGTGGTGGCGTTCGTGACCACACCAGCCCAACCGGAAGGTTACATACTCTCGGGATTTTTCGCGGCGATGTGGGTGGCGTCTGCACAGTTGTTCCGGGTGGCGGCGCGAGACGAGGTCGGTTATCCAGTCGGTTGATCTGCGCGCCCAAGATGATCCGACCAATGACAATGCGCCTTATGCCGAATGCCAGGTTCCCGGCGATGGGTCTGGCAGGCGATGCGACCCGTGCGGGTACGCCACCCGCGCGCATTGACGGTTTTCTTCCAGTGCGTGCCCTAGGATGTTCGCCTGTCCCTGTGCCGGAGTTGCGCCATGTCCTTGCGTCCGCTGACCCTTGCTATCGCCACTGCAATTGCCCTGGCCGGTGGCCTGGTGGCCTGCCAGCCCAAAGCGCCGGAAGCGCTTGCAGTGACAGCCGAGGCGACTCCTGCGACGGAAGCCAACAGCGACATGGCCGCCAAGGTGGCGTCCTACGCGGAGGTTGAACTCAAGGCGGACCTGTCCAAGCTCGCCGATGGCGATC
>JBBSTF010000076.1:0-10945 GCA_038236135.1 Lysobacterales bacterium | reverse complement strand
TTCACTGGACGAGTCACCTTGCCGTCTTCGATCAGGTACGCCTCGCTGGCCGAAAACACGAACTTGCCGCTGGTAATGTCGACCTGTCCGCCACCGAAGTTGACGGCGTAAAGACCGTTCTTCACGGAAGCGATGATCTCACCCGGATCACGTTCGCCGGCGAGCATGTAAGTGTTGGTCATGCGCGGCATTGGCAAATGCGCGAAGGATTCGCGGCGACCATTCCCGGTACTCGCGCCACCCATCAGCCGCGCATTCATCTTGTCCTGCATGTAACCCTTGAGGATGCCGTCCTCGATGAGCGTGGTGCAGTTGGTCGCGCTGCCTTCGTCGTCGATCGACAGGGAACCGCGCCGGCCAGCCAGCGTGCCGTCGTCAACGATGGTGACGCCATTGGCCGCCACGCGCTGACCGATGCATCCCGAGAACGCCGACGTGCCTTTTCGGTTGAAATCGCCTTCCAGCCCGTGGCCGATCGCTTCGTGCAAAAGGACGCCGGGCCAGCCGGGGCCGAGTACGACCGTCATTGAACCGGCCGGTGCGTCGACTGCTTCGAGATTGAGGAGTGCCTGCCTCACGGCTTCGCGAGCGAATTCAAAGCAACGCCCTCCCTCCATCAATTCGGGATAGGTGTAACGCCCGCCGCCGCCAGAACTGCCCGATTCGCGACGGCCATTCTGCTCGGCGATTACCTGCACGTTGAGACGAACCAGCGGCCGTACGTCAGCAGCCAGCGTGCCGTCCGACGCGGCGATCAGAATCGTTTCAAGTGATGCCGCAATGCTGACAATGACCTGATTGACGCGCGGATCGAGCGAACGGGCGAACACGTCGACCTCGCGAAGCAAGGTGATCTTGGCGGCGCTGTCCATGCTGTTGATCGGATCGTTCGCCGCGTAAAGCGCGCTTCCGTGAGCGATAGCCAGCGGTCTGCCAACGCCTTTGCTGCCGGCTTGAGCAATCGCACGTGCCGAGCCTGCCGCTTCAAGCAGTGCTGGCAGAACGATTTCGTCGGAATAGGCGAAGCCGGTTTTTTCACCGGCCACCGCGCGCACGCCGACGCCTTGCTCAATCGAGTGGGCGCCATCCTTGACGATGCCGTCTTCCAGCAACCACGATTCGCTGCGCGAATGTTGGAAATACAGGTCGGCGGCATCGACCGACGGGCCGACAAGCCTCGAAAAGACGCGGTCGAGATCGTCGGGGGACAGGCCACCGGGACGCAACAGCCGCTGTTCGGCCTGGTCAATCAAGTCGTTCATCTGTAAATCCGACGCATAGGAGCCACACACGATGAGGCCGGCGGGCGCGGGAAACAACCCGCCGACCGACAAGGAGTGAAGCCAACTAGGACTTGAGACCTAGTCCTCAAGCCGGTTCACCGACCCGAACCGCGATGGCATAAAGCATGCCTGTCGCCGCCGTTCGGGTAGCGACACCTGCCTTGGGGAATTGCTACATGCGTCAGTTCATCAGCCCGATCTCGCGTCGGTCGCTCGTCCTCGCCATCGCCGCAATCCTGGCCTCACCCGCCTTCGCACAGGATCAGGGGCCGCCCAAGACGCTGGAAAAGATCGAGGTGAAGGAATACGCCCTCCCCGACGACGCGCGTCCCAAGCTCAACTTCCTGATGAAGGAAGTGGATGGCGCGATGATCACGGTCACCAAGAAGACGTCGATCACCAAGCTGGATCGCATTCCGACCGTTGTCGACAACAACCTACGCGCGCTTTTTGCGCAAACGCCTGGCCTGTTTATTTCCGAGCAGCAGACGCCAGGCCAGTTCAACCTGAGCTACCGCGGCATCGGCAATCCGCAGGAAGCCGAGTTCGTCACCGTGTTGCAAGATGGCATTCCGCTGGAAGCGGATTGGATTGGTTACCCGACCATCTATTCGTTCCCGCTGCCGCAATCGATCGAGCAGGTACAGCTGATTCGTGGTGGCAGCTCTCTGCTGTACGGACCGCAGCCGCCGCCGGTGATCAATCTGATCAGCCGCAAGCCGGTCGCTGATCGTCCATTGGCCGGTTACACCGAAAATATCATCGGCAAGGATGGACTTTTCGCCACCTACAACCGCATCTCGGGCACATCCGGTAAGTGGGATTACCTGGTTGATGCGCACTACCGCCGAACCGATGGCCAGCGCGACAACGCAGAGTCGCGCTTGCGTGGCGCCGATTTCCATATCGGCTATCGACCCAACGAAGACGCCTACTACGCGGTCGACCTGCGCAATTATCTGATCGACGCCGGCGACCCGGGCAAGCAGACCTTCAAGGTTTACGACGCCGACGAGAACGCCACGCCGACGCCGTTCAACCATATCTGGACCGATCGCTACACGCTCAGCTTCAGCCACGACCGCACGATTGACGACCAGACCAAACTGTTTGCCAAGGCGTGGGTCAGCTACGCCGACCAGGCGTCGCGCTCGGCGCAGGGTTATCTTCCTGCCACCGCAACCTATCCAGCACAGGGCAACGCCGCACCGTCGACCACGCAATTGCAGGACGACCAGTTTCGAGTGACCGGGCTGGACGCACGCGTCGTGCACCGATGGGGACGCGGCAATGCCTTCACCATCGGAACCACGCTTTATCACAGCGATGCGCCATTTCGGCAGTGGGTGTCGAGCGACCTGACCGTTGATCGCTACCAGCGTTACCAGTCGATCTGCGCGACGCCGAGCGCCCGCAACTGTCAGCAACTGGACCACGATCGCTCGACTTCATACGCCGCCGTATTCGCAGAGAACGTCTTCAGGTTCGACAATGGTTGGCACGTGGTGCCGTCGCTGCGGATTGATCACGAATCGGTCGACATCAACGAACTGGTCAAACCGGCTCGACTGTCCCGCCCTATTGTCGACCAGAAAGTTGATCACACGGTGCCGTTGTTCGGCATCGGCGCGGGCAACGATTTCGGTAATCTCAATGAGAGCTATTTCAACGTTTCACAGGGCTGGCGACCGGTGCGTTATTTCGACGTTGGTTCGCCGTTCGGAAATACCGATCCGACTTTCAACAACCCCGATCCGACGCATACCTTGTCTTACGAGGCCGGCGTTCACGGCACACCCGTGCCGGGTCTGTTCTACGACGCCAGCTTGTTCTGGGTGAACGTGAAGGACCGCATCGAGTCGCAGCCGACCGGCGTCGGCAACAACACCATCAACGTCAACACCGGCGACACGCGCCATCGCGGTTTCGAAGGCCAGATCGACTACGACTTCCTTGCCGCCAGCAATCCGCAGACCACACGACATTTTTCGCTCTACGCAAACGTCAGCCTGCTAAACGCGCAGTTCACGTCTTCGCGTGATCCCAGCCGAATCGATAACAAGCCAGCGTTCTCGCCACGCTATCTGGCTCGTGTCGGTGTGGTCTATCGCGAAGACCAGCGCATGAAGGTCGCGCTTTCCGTGCAATCGGTTGCCAGCCAGTATTTCCAGGATTCCAATTTGCCCGTCGGTAACCTGACCACGGCGAACTACGTGCCGGCCAAGGTGCCGAGCTACACCGTCGCGGATCTTTCGGGAGATTTCTACGTGACACCGCAACTGCGCCTGCTTGGTGGCGTGTCGAACCTGACTGACAAGAAGTACTACTCGCGCGTATTCCAGAACACGATCGAGCCGGCATTGGGACGTTCTTACTACGTCGGTGCGGCTTACGAGTTCTAGTATCTCGCTGTCGCGCAACTCACGTTGAGAGGGGAGAGCCGAATTCTCGGTGTAGAGTTCGGCCATCCTTCTTGCCTGTCGACCTATGCGCAGCCTGGTTTTCAAACTCGCGGTCTTCTACATGTTGTTGTCCTTGCCCAGCCTGCTCTTGGTCGAATCGACGACGCTGGTCTACGAGTACCACGAGGTGATGACGCGAGTCGACGATGGGGCATTGGTCGATGCAGCCAACATCGCGGCGCGGTCGCTTGCAACGAGCTGGCGCGGTCATGCTGACAGCGACACGGCGATGCTTGCGGCATGGAGTGAAGCGCTCGCGCTCAACCTGCAACAGCCAAGTGGCGCGCTGGCAAATGAATCCTACGTATTGATGGAGCTGACCCGGGCGCCGATCTTCATCGCTGTGCTCGATCCGCGCGGCAATGCGATCGCCCGCTATCCCACGGCTGTGGACCCTGCGACGAGGCTGCCCAATGCCAGCGAACTTGCCTCCGATACCAGCGCGACTTCGGCCCGGAATCTTGAACGCGGTGAAACGTCGGAACGCGACAGCACGCGGCGCGTTCTGGCACCGATTCGAAGCGCAGGCGGCGAATTACTGGGCTTTCTCTATCTGGATCTGCGCCTGCCGTTGCCTTGGAAAGCCTTGTTCAACGACGTGCGTTTCGAGTGGCCAATCGTGGTCGGCTATGTTCTGGTATTCGGCCTTGGTGCCTCATTTTTCCTCGCGACCTGGGTCACGCGCCGCCTCAATCGCGTCGCTAGCGCGGCAACGGCATGGCGTGGCGGCGACTTCAGCGGGAGCATCGATGATCGCAGTGCTGATGAACTGGGACGGCTGTCGCGTCTCCTTGACGGCATGGCAGTGGATTTGAAGGCGCTGATCCAATCGCGCTCACAACTGGCGACGCTCGGCGAACGCCAGCGCCTCGCACGCGACCTGCACGACACGGTCAAGCAAAAGGCATTTGCGATGAACCTACAACTGGCCACCCTGCGCCGCCAGCTTGGCGACCACGCGGCGTCCGGGCGCGTGGTCCAGGCTGAACGTGTGAGCCAGCAGATTCAGCACGATCTCGCCCAGATCCTCGACGAGTTGCGCGCACCGGATGCCGACCTTCCGTTCGCTGATCGACTGCGCCAGCGAGCGCAGGATTGGGCGCAGTTGAGTCACATCGCACTCGACCTCGACCTCGCCGCGTCACCCGGACTCCCTGCGCAAAGCGAGGAAGCGATGCTGCGCATCGTCGACGAAGCTTTGTCCAACGTGCTGCGCCATAGTGGCGCGACGCGCACCACTATTTCACTGCATGGCGACGCGGCTGGTCTAGTCTTGCAGATCACCGACAACGGTTCCGGCATGGGCACGAACGCATTACCGGGCATGGGCCTCGCAAACATGCGTGAGCGCGCGCAATTGCTCGCGGGCGGTGGATTCACCATCGCCAGCGTGGATACTGGTGGCGTACGCATCCGCGTCACTTTGAAAGCGGCCTGAGTTCATGTCGAAAACTTCCCTGCGCATCGTTATTGCCGACGACCACGAACTGGTCCGCAATGGTATTCGCGGCTTTCTCGAAACCTATGCCGATATTGAAATTGTCGGCGAGGCCAACGATGCAGCCTCGGCCATCGCCGTTTGCGAACTCCAGAAGCCGGATGTGGCCTTGGTTGATCTGGTCATGCCGGGCGGCGGTGTTGCCGCGATTCGCGCGATTCGCGCGGTCAGCCGAGGTACTCAAGTGGCGCTGTTAACGTCGTTCGAAGACCAGCAACAGATTGTCGCCGCGGTGCAGGCAGGTGCCTTGTCGTGCCTGTTGAAGGATGTTGACGCCGATGCACTGGTCGATGCGCTTCGCAAGACCGCCGCCGGCATCGCCGTCCTGCATCCGCGCATCACCGGCTATCTGATGGCTGCGGTGCGTTCGCCGTCGTCGTCAGCAAGCCCGTTCGATGCCGTGGAATTACTCAGCCAGCGCGAACGCGAAGCCTTGCACCTGATGGCCGAGGGTTTGAGCAACCAACAGATTGCAGATCGTCTTGGCATTGCCGAAAAAACCGTGAAGAGTCACGTCAGCAACGTGCTCTCCAAACTCGGCGTGAGTGATCGCACACAGGCGGCGGTGTTCGCCTGGAAAAGCGGCATCAAGCAACGACCGAACGACAGCGCTGCCCGATGACTATGGCTATCGGGTTTGTGCGCGAGCGGCATATAGTCGCTCGTCCGCAACCCGAAGTGACTCGGTGAGTGGCTCGCTTTGCGTGCGCACCGCGGAACCCAGCGAAAACCGCACTGGCAGCTGGTCGCCATCCGCCAGCATGCGGTCGCAAATCGCCTTGGTATGGGTTTCGCCGGCGCCCTTGAGCAGTATGAGAAATTCGTCGCCACCGGCGCGCACGACAACATCGTCAGCCCTTACGTGTGCACACAGAAACGTGGCAACTTCGATCAATACTTCATCACCGCGTTGATGGCCGTGGGTGTCGTTGACTTGCTTGAAATCGTCCAGATCCACGACAACGCAGCCCCATGGCTCGTTCGCCTGCACATTGGCCATCACTTCCGCGAGATAGCGGCGATTGAAACAGCCGGTCAGCGGATCTCGAATGCTCCAGTCGCGCAGTTGGCGTTCGTGGCGTTTACTTTCGGTGACGTCCAACGCGTGGCAAAGTACATACGGCTTTCCCTGCTCGTCATCGATGACACTCGTGAATTGCCAGACGCGGTGAGTTCCGTCGACGGCGCGAAACGGCATCAGGTCGGCAACGGATTCGGCGTCAAGGATGCGATGCAGGTACCGCTCGACCATCGCGTGCTCGTTGCGCGGCACGAAAGCAGTCAGGGGCTTGCCGATCATGTCGAGCACCGAGTATCCAAGTGCCCTTGCAGCCGCCGGGTTGACCGACAGAATCGTCCCATCGAGATCGTGGGTGTAGATCAGACCGGTGCTCTGTTCGAACAACCTGCGGAATCGGCGTTCGCTGACTTCCACTGCCACCAATGCCCTGCGCCGCGAAGTGATGTCCTGGATCGCACCGACCAGCCGCGTCGCGATACCGTTTTCGTACTCTGACAAGCCGACGACACGTACCCAGCGCTGGGCGCCGCCACGCGGGATAAATGGCACTTCCACGTCCCATTCGGTACCGTCGGCCATTGCTTTGTCGATAGCCATCCGAACCCTCAGGCTGGCCGCTTCGGGATAAAAATCGAGTGCTTCCTGGATGCTGGGCCGGTAGCCTTCGGGAACATTGTGCAGGCGACAGGTTTCGCGCGACCACGTCACCGCGCCACTGGCGACATCGACCTGCCAGCCACCAACTTCGGCAACCCGACCGGTTCGATCCAGGAACGCCTCGCTATCACGCTGCTGGCGTTCGTCCGCCTTGCGTTCCGAAACATCGACGTGGGTGCCCGCAATCAACAAGGCTTTGCCTCTGTCGTCGCGACTGATGACGCCGCCCAGGCTACGTATCCAGATCCAGCGACCATCCTTGTGACGCATTCGAAATTCCGCATAGTAAAATCCGGTTTCCCCGCGAATATGCGCCGTCATGCCAGCGTAGGCGCTTTCGTAGTCTTCTCGATGCGTGTGCGCACGCCAGAGTTCGCCATTCAGCACGGGCAATTCATCAAGTCGATAGCCGATCTGGTCGGCCCAGCGTGCGTCAACCTTGGCCAGTCCACTCTCCAGATCCCACTCCCAAATGCCGGCGCGGGTCGCCTGGATGATGTGACTGAGCTGCGCATGCTCTTCATCGCGCTGGCGCGCGACTTCCAAGGCCCGGGAATGCGTCGCTGCTCGCTCACGCGCCTCGGCGCGCTGCTGGAGGGCGTGCGCTGCCGCATTTGCAAGTTCGACCAAGGTAGCTTTCTGGGTTGCATCGAGCATGCGCGGAATGCGGTCGATGACGCAGACGGTGCCGAGATTCATGCCATCCAGAATGATCGGCGCACCTGCGTAAAACCGCACGTTAGGCTCACCGCAGACCAGCACGTTGTTGCAAAATTTCGGGTCGAGCAGGGTGTCCGGTATTTCCAAAATATCGTGACCCAGCATCGCGTGTGTACAGAACGCATGTTCGTGCGACACCTCGCGTGCCTCATCAAAACCAACACTTGCCTTGAACCAGTGACGATCCTCGTCAGCCAGGCTCAGCAAGGCGATCGGCGTTCCTGCAACGAGAGCCGCCGCCTTCGCCAGCGCGTCGAACAAAGGTTCAGCGTCACTGTCGAGCACGCCCAACAGGCGCAGTCTTGCCAGTCGTTCGCTATCGTCGCGATTTGGCGGATCGGATGTCGGCATGCATGATCCTGGCAACGCGTCATCGGCGATCCGCCCGGTTTCCAGGCTTTGCGCCATCTGGCGCGTTCACGCGCCAGCGATACATCGGGATGCAATCGGGTTCCCGGGATGCGGCGAACCCCACTACACCGGACTGCGCACCGCCGTGATGGCGGAGCGCGGCGATTGTAACGATACCCGCGCAGGCGCGCATACATAGGGTTGCTCAGCAGGCGCAAACGGGTCAGGCAATCGGAACAGTCACCGGCTTGGGCTGGATCAGGTCCCACAGGTTTCCGAACATATCTCGAAATACGACGACCGTTGCGTAGGCCTCGTCGCGTGGTGACTCGATGAAGTCGACGCCTCGCTCGATGTACGCAGCATAGTCACGCGCGAAATCGTCGGTGTGCAGGAACAGGAACACGCGACCGCCGGTCTGGTTGCCGATGCGGCTTTGTTGTTCCGGATTGGCCGCGCGCGCCAGAAGCAGGTTCGCGCCGCCGTGACCAGACGGTGCCACCAACACCCAGCGCTTGCCGCTTTCGCGCGGACTGTCTTCGATCAACTCGAAGCCCAGTACATTCGTGTAGTAATCAATGGCGCGGTCGTAGTCATCGACGACGATGGCAAGGTGCGCAAGGAGCTGAGTCATGGTCTGCCCTGTATTGAATGCGTCAACTCGGGCGCCGATCCTCGCACGTTCGCAGACCATATCGGCTCTAAATGCTCGCTGTGTGCGCAAGACATCCCGCTACGAACCAGCGCACCAATACACATGCAGCGGCGCGAGCGGCGCTTGCCATACGACACGTATCGGCATCGCTGCGACGGGTCCACGCTCGAGCGCAGCGCACAACGTCTCGCGCTTCTTCGAGCCGCGAATCAGCAATACGCGCTGACCCGCCTGGGCAAGTCCGAACGGCGTCAAGCTCAGCCGCTGCGGGTACTTGCCGGCCACTTCGCAACCGCTGGCGTCGATGTGAACGTAAGGCTGGTTCGCCGACAGTGCAGCGTCGAGATTGCTGGCGCCGGGAAACAACGACGCGGTGTGCCCGTCGTAGCCCATGCCGAGGAGTGCGGCGACGATGGGTTGGTCGGTGGCCTCGCGCCAGCGCTGATTGGCCAGTGCGATAGCGCCGTCCAAGGTTTGCGCCATTTCACGCAACGGCCGGAAAGCCGCGGCGGCGGCGCGATCTCGCAGCAACTGCTCGCGAATGGTCCGCGCATTGCTGCCACAGTCGTCGGCTGGCGCGTCGCGATCATCAACCAGGCCAATCACAACTCGCGACCAATCCAGATCAACGTTCGCCAGGCCCTGATAAACCGGACCGGGCGTCGACCCACCGGACACCAGTAAGCGAACCGTTCCTATGGCGTCGCGAAGACCGTCGCGCAACAGAGTGCCAACGGCATCGACGGCATCTTTCACCCACGTCATTTCGTTGTCGCTGGCATTCCAGTCGATGCGGGGATCTTCCCGCAATATCGATTCCATCATGCGCGCCTCTCGGCCATGTCCACACCGGCGTCAATCAGCACGCACGCCGCTGCCCCGAGCAAGCCCGGTTCGTCATGTGTGATGACCACAATCGGTACCGCGGCGGCGATTTGCGCATATCGGCCCTTGTCGTTGAAGTGTTGAACAAACGGCCCGCGACGCAACCACGGCAACAACGCAGGACTCATCCCACCGGCAAGGTACACGCCATCCCAACCCGCGTAGGCTAGCGCCATATCCCCAGCAACCGCGCCCAGCATTTCGCAGAATTGTTCGACCGCGCGAATGCAGATAGCGCAACTTGCATCGTCGGCGCGCGCGGTGATTTGCTCCGGGGACAGCGATTCGACGGCGCTTCCCGATATTTCCGCGAGCACGGTGTAGAGATTGACAAGCCCGGGTCCGCACAGTAATCGCTCGTTGGACACGCGGCCAAAACGCGCGGCCAAACGGCGCAGTATTTCTTGCTGATCAGTGCTGTTGGGTGCAAATCCAACATGCCCAGCTTCGGTAGCCAGTACGGTGGTTGCGCCCTCGCGTAACAACAATGCAGAGACGCCAAGACCGGTACCGGGACCGATCGCTACGAAGGTCTGCTTCAAATTCGACCCAAAGCGGGGCAAGTCAATGTTGCCAATGCTTTGCAAGTCGCTGTCATCGAGCAAAGCGATCGAATACGCCATCGCCTCAAAATCATTGATCGCACGTACCTTTTCGAAACCAAGCTGACGCTGCAATTCCATCATTGAAATCGTCCAGGCGTGATTGGTCATCCTCACTTCGTCACCCAGCACCGGTCCAGCGAATGCACACACCGCATGGGTAGGTCGCGCGCCGGGATTTTCGGATGCATCGCCGGCAGCGACGTACCCGCGATCAGCGAGATCGTCGTCGACGGAATCGACACCGACGTCGACCAGATACTGTCGCGCGGCGTCGGCGAACGTCGGAAAATTCTCGACGTGATAGCGCCGAATGCTGGCACGCTCCAAGGGTTCCGGCGTCGCACTATCGGCGATCGCGAAACGCACGTTGGTGCCGCCTACGTCGGCGAGCAATGCGCGTGTCATCGTTGCGACGCCAGGCGGCAGTGGATATGACGATTGATCATCGAGCTGAGCGCCATCGGTTGCGAAGGCGTCAGCATATTCCACCGCGATCTTCTTTTTGTTGCGCCTTTGGCGGTTGTTGGCTGTCGCCAGACTGGTCAAGCGTTTCGCCGGGCTGCCGCCCGCCGCTTCGCACGTGTGGTTGGCTATCGCCAGACTGGTCAAGCGTTTCTCTCGCCTGCCGGCGAGCGCCCCACCTTTCTCCTCGCAGAGAAACGTAGGCCAAAGATGCGACCCGATGGCCTGTCGCCCGCACGGTGAAGCCGTGCGGGTGCGCAAGCACTGGCCGGGTTCGGCGGACGGCACATCCTGTGCCGCCGCCGAAGACGCGCTCCCAGCGCGTCCCGCAAGCGGCTGTTCCGTC
>JBBSTF010000075.1:0-11303 GCA_038236135.1 Lysobacterales bacterium | reverse complement strand
ATGACGATAGTCGACGTTCGCCTGCGCGACGTGGCCAATCAGGGTGCGCATCAGGCGTGCGTACGGGCGCGAGGCGCTCATTAAACCTTGCGCCTTGCGGATCTTCGATGCCGAGACCATTTCCAGCGCACGGGTCACCTTGCGGGTGTTCTGCACGCTCTTGATCTTGGTTTTGATTTCTCTTCCGCTTGCCATTTTTTTCTCGGGACTGGGGACTCGGGACTGGGGACTGGGGACTGGGGACTCGGGACTGGGGACTCGGAAGAGCCCGCCGCTGCACCGCTTAGCTATACCGTCGGGCGTCGAGCTTCGGAAACCTGCGGACGCGCTTTCGCGAGTCCCAAGGCCCGAATCCCGAGTCCCGGCTTTATCACCAGCTGCCGGTCTTCTTGAACTCGTCCATGCCCTGCTTGAACTGGCCTTCGATGTCGGCGTTCCAGTCGCCGGTGGCGACCACGTTCTTCATCAGTTCGGCGTAGTTGCCGTGGAAGTGCGCATGCAGCGCGCTTTCGAACGGCAGGATCTCGCTGACCTTCAGATCGTCGAGGTAGCCTTTCTCGGCGGCATAGACGCTGAGCGCAAGTTCCGCGATCGACAGCGGCGCGTATTGCTTCTGCTTCATCAGTTCGGTCACGCGCTGACCACGCTCAAGCTGGGCACGGGTCGCGGCATCGAGATCGGAAGCAAACTGGGCGAACGCCGCCAACTCACGGAACTGTGCCAACGCCAACTTCACGCCGCCGGACAGCTTCTTGATGATCTTGGTCTGCGCAGCACCACCCACACGCGACACCGAAACACCGGCGTTCACGGCCGGACGAATGCCGGCGTTGAACAGATCGGTTTCCAGGAAGATCTGGCCATCGGTGATCGAGATCACGTTGGTCGGTACGAACGCGGATACGTCGCCGGCCTGCGTTTCAATGATTGGCAACGCCGTCAGCGACCCGGTCTTGCCGGTTACGCGACCTTCGGTTTCCTTCTCCACATAGGCTTCCGAAACGCGGGCTGCGCGCTCGAGCAAACGGGAATGGAGATAGAACACGTCGCCCGGATACGCTTCGCGACCCGGTGGGCGGCGCAGCAGCAGCGAGATCTGGCGATACGCCCAGGCCTGCTTGGTCAGATCGTCATAAACGATCAGCGCGTCTTCGCCGATGTCGCGGAAATACTCGCCCATCGCGCAACCGGAGTACGGAGCGATGTACTGCATCGCGGCCGATTCCGAAGCCGACGCGGCAACGATGATGGTGTTTTCCAGCGCGCCATTTTCTTCCAGCTTGCGCACCACGTTGGCGATCGAGCTCTGCTTCTGGCCGATGGCGACGTAGATGCATTTGATGCCGGAATCGCGCTGGTTAATGATGGCGTCGATGGCGAGTGCGGTCTTGCCGGTCTGACGATCGCCGATGATCAACTCGCGCTGGCCACGGCCAATCGGGATCATCGCGTCGACCGACTTGTAGCCGGTCTGCACCGGCTGGTCGACCGACTTGCGCCAGATCACGCCCGGTGCCACTTTTTCCACCGGCGCAGTGCGCGTCGTGTTGACCGGGCCCTTTCCGTCGATCGGCTCACCGAGTGCGTTGACAACGCGGCCGAGCAATTCGGGACCAACCGGCACTTCAAGAATGCGGCCAGTGGTCTTGGCGGTGTCGCCTTCGCTCAGGTGCTCGTAGTCACCCAGAACCACGGCGCCGACCGAGTCGCGCTCCAGGTTCAGTGCGAGGGCGTAGGTGGGCAAACCGTTCTCGCCTTTCGGCAGCTCGATCATTTCGCCGGACATCACGTCGTTCAAACCGTGCACGCGGACGATGCCATCGGAAACACCGGTAATGGTGCCTTCGTTGCGCGCCTCGGCGGACAGCTTGAACTTCTCGATGCGGCTCTTGATGAGGTCGCTGATTTCGGACGGGTTGATCGTGGTGGCCATCGTTTTTTCCTTTGGACGGGCATGGGCCCGACTCCGCTGAAGGTGGGCATGCCCACCCGGCATATCAATTAGTGAGTGAGAGCCTGCTCAAGCCGCGCCAAGCGACCGCGGACCGAACCGTCGATGACGACATCGCCGGCATCAATAATGGCGCCGCCGATCACCGATGGATCGACACTGCGCTCGATTTCGATCTCGCCGCCAAAGCGACGCTTGAGTGCTTCGCTGAGCTTGGCCGTTTCGGCATCGTCGATGGGTGTCGCGGTACGCACGCGCACCTTGGTCACCTTCTCGGCTTCCGCCTTGAGCAGCTCGAAGATTGCGGCGACTTCGACCAAGGTATCCAGTCGACCGTTGTCGGCGAGTACGTGGATGAAATTGGAAAAGGTCGAATCAACTGCGACGCCTTCGGGCAGGAACAGCGACTCCAGCTCAGCCTGGCCAACGCGCGGACTGCCGAACAGGCCAGCCAATTGCGGATCGTTGGCAACCTGCGCGGCGAAACCGAGCTTGCCCGACCAATCGGCCAGGCTGCCGTCCTTGCGTGCCAACTCGAAAGCGGCGCGGGCGTAGGGGCGGGCAAGTGTCATTGCGCTGGCCATGGCATCAAATCTCGGTAACGAGCTGGTCTATCAATGCCTTGTGGGCATTGGCGTCGATCTCGCGGCCGAGGATTTTTTGCGCTCCGGCAATCGCCAGTGCGCCGACCTTGCTGCGCAATTCCTCGCGCGCCTGATGGGCGTAGCTTTCGATTTCGGCAGCTGCCATCGCTTTTTGCTTGGTCGCTTCGACGATGGCGTCCAGCTTGGCCTTCTCGATAATCGAGTTGGCGTGGGCGTGAGCCTTTTCGACGATCGCACCGGCTTCCACGCGCGCCTTCTTGATCTCGTCGGCGACGCGAGCGTCGGCATCGGCAAGTTCTTTCTTGGCACGGTCGGCAGCGGTGAGACCTTCAGCAATCTTCTTCTGGCGTTCTTCAATCGCAGCCATCAACGGCGGAAAGATGAACTTGGTGGTAAACCAGACCAGGATCGCGAACGAAATCACCTGGCCGAAAAAGGTCCAGTTGATGTTCATGGAAACTCCTTGGAATACGTCGGTCGGCGACCGATTGCGCAGTCGCCGGTTTCTATGCAGCGGCGCGAGCGAGCAACGTGCCCGTCGCGCCAGCCGGGCTTCTTACTTCAGTGCAGCCAGCAGCGGGTTGCCGAAGGTGAACAGCAGGCCGACAGCGAGCGCGATGATGAACGCGGCATCGATCAGGCCGGCGAGCAGGAACATGCGGCCCTGCAACATCGGCACCAGCTCTGGCTGGCGGGCAGCCGATTCCAGGAACTTCGCACCCATGATGGCGATACCGATACAGGCACCGAGGGCACCCAGACCGACCATCAAGCCGATGGCGATGGCGGTCAAACTCTGAACGTTGGCGATGAATTCCATGGTTGTCTCCGTAGCGCAGTTAAGTAAAAGAATGAAAAAAGAACAGAAAAATCAATGCGTTTCGCGAGCGCCGGCAATGTAGACGACGGTCAGGATCATAAAGATGAAGGCTTGCAGGAAGATGATCAGGATGTGGAAGATCGCCCACATCGTGTTGAAAATTACGCCGGGCAGGAACGACAAAGTCAGCAGGCCGCCACCCATCAAACCGGCGATCAGCATGAAGACCAGCTCGCCGCCGTACATGTTGCCGAACAGTCGCATCGCCAGCGAAACCGGCTTGGACAGGTATTCGATGACATTGAGCAAAAGGTTGAACGGTGCCAGCGCGATCGCCCCGAAGCCACTGGCGTGGAACGGCGAGGTCAACAAGTCCTTGCCGAAACCGCCGATGCCTTTGGCCTGCATACCGTGGCCAAGAATGATGAAGAACACCGCAGTTGCCATGGCGGCTGTGGTGTTGAGATCGGCCGTGGGAACCCAACGGAAATAGGTGTGGTGGGCCACTTCAAGGCCGGCGGCGTGGCGAACCACGAAGCCTGGAATATCCAGCGGTAGCAAATCCATGAGATTCATGAAAACCACCCACATGAAGATGGTCAGAGCAAGCGGAGTGACGGTCCGGCGGTCACCGTGGAACACGTCGCGCACCTGGCCGTCGATGAACTCGACAACCAGCTCGACAAACGCCTGTCCTTTCGACGGTACGCCCGACGTTGCCTTGCGCGCGGCAAATCCGAACCACGCCAGGAACAACAAACCGAGCAGGAACGAGACCACCCAGGTGTCGATATTGAAGCCACTGCCGAACTGCAACACGTTGTGTTGCAAGTGATGCTGGATGTACTCGTTGAGGCCACCCGACTGCGCCTCGGTACTCAGTGCTTCGGTACTCACAATCTCTCCGCCATTCAATGCTTGATGAGCAAACCACCCAGATGTGCCAGCAGTGCGACAGCCGCACCGATCAAGACGCCGACCGGGTCAAACCCGTTGGCCATCACCAGGACGAGTCCACCGCCTATCCAGATCCAGCGCAGGAACTGGCCCAGCAGGGCCGATCCCAGTGCGCTACCCGCTGTCCTTACGCGTCTGCCGAACAGGCGCCACGCAAAAATAAGGTTGCCACTGGCGATGATGCCGCCCCCGACCAGCACGCCCCACACCTTGGCCGAGCCAGCAACCGCGAAAATCAGAGCGATTACGGCTACCACGGCCCCTTGCAGAAGGACGGTCAGCAGCGCCACCCGCCGTCCGCTTGCGAGCGAATTCCGCATTCAACATCCGGTAGGTAGAGTCGGGCGAAGGCCCGATCAGCCCCATAAAACGGGCCGATCAAGCCTTGGAATGATAGCAGTCCATGTTTGTGACCCGCAACTGAAGCGCGATAGATCGCGGTGTCTTATGTTGCAGTGCGACAATCGGTCACGCAAATCAACGTGGCTCGCATGCTGCTTAGTAGGCGATGTCCAGACGCCGCATCAGCTTGCTGGTCAGCCAGGCTGGACCGATCAGCAGGTAGGCAAGGTCGGTCAGGAATGAGGGCTTCGCACCTTCAATCTTGTGGCCGATGAACTGGCCGATCCACGCGGCGACGAACAAGCCAATCGCCAGCCACAGCAAGGATTGCGGCCCAATCGCGCGATACAGGCCTTCGGTGATCAGCCCGAGGACAACGAACACCAGCACCATCGCCAGCCCGAGTGGTCGCGACAGTCGAAAGTAGAACGCCGCAGCCAGAATCATCGCCACTCCGGCCCAAAACCCCGGTCGACCGATGGATGGCGATATCGGAATCAGCCACAGCAGCGCCAGTACGGCCCACAGGATCACCGGCACGCAGATCCAGTGGATCAGGCGATTGGTTGGATTGTGGTGATCGCGAGCGTAGTTGCCGAACCACTCATTGACACTGCGGCGCATGGCGCGCTCCAGTTGGGATTACCGAATCGAATGTAGTGCAGCGCGGGTCGACTTGCCAGTGACGCGAGGTATGTCGTGCCTTCGAGAAGATCGCTCGTCATCGCGCGCGCAACTACCAACCTCGTCATTCCTGCGAAGGCAGGAATCCATTTTGACTTCCGTCAAGTTTTTGAACGAACGGCGAGATCAGAATGGATTCCTGCCTTCGCAGGAATGACGAAGAAATATTTCTGATGGGTAGCGCGTTTCTGAAGAAACACGCGCGTGGACGCGTTGATCAAAGCTGACTAGGGAATCTGTCGCGTTTCGCGCAGCGCTATGGCGAGTAGGCGCGCATCGAGGCGGTCGCGCATTGTGCGCGGCGCGTCGAGGTCCATGCGTTGCATGTCTTGCGTATCGGCTGCGCCCGCAGACGAGAACACGGCCGACAACACCGTGCGCACCGTGCCAATTTTCGTTGCAGTGTGTCTTTGCAACCATCCAAGCGCACGCACCAGGCGCTCTTCAACGGGTGTGAAATCGCTGCCAAGCGGATAGTCAGGCAGCACGCGACTGATGCGAAACGGTTTCAACGTTGCCGCCAAGGCATCGAGCGTGTTGTGAGCCCAATCATCCGGCGCGCGAAATGCAGGATCGAGCTTGCCGGCGCTTTTCGCCTGATCGATCAATCGCTGCTGGTGCGGTACCGCCGCCAAGGCGAGCATCGCGATCGCGCAATTCTCGTCCGTGCGACCGCGCAGGTCTGCGATCCCAAATTCAGTGATCGCAATATCACGCAGGTGACGCGGGATGGTGACCTGCCCCGACTCCCAGTTGAGATTGCTTTCCGCGCCACGACTCGCCCGCATCATCAGCACTGATCGTGCGCCGGGAAGCGCATGCGCCATCGCGACGAAGTTGTATTGGCCCCCGACACCGGACACGACGCGACCATCGTCCAGCGTTTCCGACATCGCCGCGCCGAGCAGGGTCATCTTCATGCAGGTGTTGAAGTAGCGCGCATCGCGGCGTTGTTCGAACAGCAAGCGCTGGTCGCCGCCGTAAAGCTGGTTCACGCGCGACACCGGCATCATCGCCAGACCGCGCGCCTGTTCGGGCGGCAACTCGCGCAGCCAGCGATAAAGATCGTTCGAGCCGAGATAGAACGCGCCATCCAGCCAGCGCCCGTCACGTTCGATCAACGTGTCATCCGCATCAGTCGCAAGCCCGCGATTGGCGCGCGCCATAACGCCAACATCGTCGACCACGCGGCGACTCAAGATGCCGGCTTCGGCCAACGCGCGAAAACCGTCATTGACCATTTCACTGGCGCCGTACAGGCCGAGTCGAAACGGATCGACCCCGCCGTGATCGCGCACCAGCTTCGATTCGGCCATGCCGGGTTCGAGAGCATCCAAGACGGCACGCCAATCGTCATTGCGCGTGTGGCGAAGGATCAGCGCATGGCAGAGCGCGTCAGCCAGGGAGCCAATGCCTATTTGCAAGGTACCACCATCGCGAACCAACGCACTCGCGATGAACCCGATCGCGTAGTCGGCGTCGGTAACCTGATTGCGCAACGTGGCAAATAGCCTCGGCGTCGGACCCGGCGGATCGAGAATCACATCGAAGAATTCCGGCGCGACCGCGCAAGGCCCGTCCAGCCACGGCAGGTTGTCGTCGATCTCGGCAATCAACAGCGGACGCGGCCGGCCTTGGGTTGCGACTTCGTCGATCAAGTCAAACGTGAGATCGGGATTGCTGCTCATCGACAGCTTGGTTTCGCCATCCTTTCTCGCGACTTTCTGCAACAACGCTTCGACACCGTTTCGCGCAACTATCGCCGCAACCAGCGTGTAGTTGAGGCTGGCGTAGTTCCGCTGCGCTTGGTTCGACTTCAGCAAGTCACCGGACTGCATGTAGAACTCTTCGACCTGCAAGTTGGCCGGCACGCTGTTCGTACGCAGGTCGCGAGCGTAGTCGAGCACTGGAAAATCGTCACCGAAATGGCGGCTGAGAAACGGTTCCAGGAATCGTCGCTGCAAGCCCTTGCCCGGCTGCGGAGGCGTTAATGACAACGCGGTCTGCAAGTGCAGCGAGAGTTTCGAATCGGCCACCACCCGCTGATAGATCGCATTGAGCAAACGATGCGGCTTGCCAATGCCAAGCGGCCCAGCCAGTTTCAGGTGCGGGCCGCATCGCGTGACCAGCAGGTCGACGACTTCGTTAATGTCGGTGGTCAGGATCGGCATGGTGCGAAGATGGGACTTGGCGGCGACTGGGTCATCATCATCACGACATAAGAGATGGCGCAAGCCAATTCTCAGCTTGACCTGCCAAATACGACCTCCGTGCGCTCACAACGCCGCCGGCAGCGGGAACGGATCGTTCGGTTAGCTATCCAATTACTCACATCCTCTGTCACTGTTGACGCACTTGCTCGTCGGTCGATGTTTCGTTGTGATGCTGTAGTTGGACAGCGTCGATATGCCATTGATCGTGGTGGCTTGGTTGTTGATAATCGATATCGCGGCGAAGCCCGATACCGGCAAGCCACGAAAGACGTTGCCATTACTGGCCGGCAGCAACGCATGCGGTTCGAATGGAGTGTCGAGGTTCACGCGCAGCCATCCAGCCGCACCAATCACAGGTCGGATGTTTTTAACCAGGCGTGATTGCAGTGTGCCCGAGACTGTCGGCGCGACTGTGACCTCCAGGAAACTCATGATGTTGATCTGACGACACAATGTCGGCGGCGGCGGCGACGGTGGCGGTATTCCAATGCCACCGCCGCTGCCGGTTGTCGTCTTCTCTTCCCGGTCATAGATGTTCGATCCGAACACTGTGCAAGATCCCGCGAAGGCCGCCGATCCATCGTAGATGCGTGTGAATGGCGGAATCGCCGCCGCCCCGACTCCGATCAATTGCTCGTCGACGTAATGGGCTTTGGTCGGAAACGTGAAAACCCAGTCGGTACCGGCTCCCAGCGCACGCGCCGTTTGATATTCGTTGTAGATGTTGTCCGCCGCAAACACCGCACTGACCGCATCGATTCGACGACTGCGCGGATCGGCTCCCGGATACGTCGACAACGTGGCTCCGTTAGGCGTTACCACGAGCGCCGTCGCCTGGCTGGCCAAGGTGCCGGCACCGTCATTGACCGCGCCGAGATCCGGGTAGCCCGGCTGCGCGGAATTGCTATATAACGCCGTCGCAGTAAAACGCTCCAGCGCATCGGCGTCGTAGCCAAAGTACGTGCCAGCCGGCACATTGATGATGCCGGCCGAGCCCAACAATCCACTACTCGGCGGATTGATGCCCGGTTGGCCGGCAACCAGGTTGCGTACCGCCGTGCAATTCGCTGGGGCGCCGGCGCTGGTGTGAGTGACCGCCACGGCAAGTGGCCCGCTCAGGTCGGCCTTCGCGATGATTTCGAAATGTCCTTCGCGGGTGCGGTCGATGGTGTACGGCCCGCCATCGTTGGGATTCAGGTACGCGGAATCGCGGAATGCCACGTAGGGGCGGCCCGATGGCAAGCTGGTTCCGTCCTCGCTGAAGGCAGGTACCGTGCAACTGCGGTCGTCGGTCAAGATGGCAGCACCGTCACTACTGAGGCCGGCATCTCTGAGCGCGAACACCGTCGCAGTCCAGACATCATAAGGCGACAGAAACAGATCGAAATCTAGCACCGAACGGCCGTTGTAGCCTTCGCGAAACCGTACCTTGACGACTTTCGCGATACCGCTGGTGTTGACCACCGACAGCAGCGTCTGCTGCTGCGCATTGACGGTGTAATACGGATAGACCAGCGCCTGGCCAATGCCATTGTTGCTTAGGTGGACGGCACTGACGGTATCAACAACCGCCATCGTGCCGATCAGGGCGGACAACAAGCCCAAGCTCAATCGATGCTTCTTCATCGTGCCACTCCTTGTCGACTGCACATGCGCAGTCGGGATGCTTGGAGTATTACACGCCTCAAGCTCTCGTCAGCCGTCATACCTTCCAGCGGTAACCCGCACCATGAACCGTATCGATGGCATCGAATTGCGTGTCGACCACGATGAACTTCTTGCGGATGCGTTTGACGTGCGAGGTGATGGTGGCTTCATCGACGACCACCTGAGCGTCGCGCATCAACTGGTCACGGCTTTTCACGTGGCCGGGAATCCGTGCCAGCGTGTGCACCATCCAGAACTCGGTCACGGTCAGCGCCACTTCTTCGCCATTCCATAACACGCGCATGCGTTCGGATTCGATGCGCAATGGTCCATGCTCGATCAGGCTGTCGGTCGCTGCCGGTTTGCGCAACGCATCGTTGCGCCGGAACAGCGCGCTGATTCGTGCCGCCAGTTGATGGAACGAAACATCTTTCGCCAGATAGTCATCAGCACCCAGACGCAAGCCGGAAATCACGTCGAAATCCGAATCGCGCGCGGTCAGGAACAGGATTGGCAGGCTGGCCGATTGCGCGCGCAGCCAGCGACACAGGTCAAAGCCACCTTCGGGCTCGTCACCAAGGCCGACATCGATAATGACCAACTCCGGCAACTTCTGCGAGAAGGCAATCTCCGCATCGTGGCGATTGGCGTGGCCACGCACGTCATAGCCAATGCGAGTCAGCGCCTCGACATAGTTGGCGCGGATGATCGGTTCGTCTTCGACGATGGCGATATGGCGCGGCATGGCGAGTTCCTGCGAGAGGGGAGGCCAGCTTAGGCAGCGTCACCCGCGCTGGGCAATGGGCGCACAGCAATTGCCCGCAAACCGCCGCATTGAAGTCCACGAATGCGCAGGATTGGGTGAGACTCAGGCTCGGCGGCGTATAGTTTTGGCTTTCCCGAATCCAGAGAACGCCATGTCGAGCGAACCGCAGCGCGTCGAGCGCCAGCAAACCGACAAGGGCTACGTCCCCGTCTACACCACCGCCATCGTCGAGCAACCGTGGGACAGCTACACGGCCGATGACCACAACACGTGGGCGACATTGTTCACGCGTCAGCGCGAGGTTCTGAAGAACCGCGCCTGCGCCGAGTTCCTCGACAACCAGGAACGCTTCGGCATGGGTGCCGACCAGATTCCACGTTTCGACGAACTCAACGAAGTGCTCGCCAAAGGTACTGGCTGGGAAATCATCGGCGTCGAAGGCCTGCTGCCGGAATTGGATTTTTTCGACCACCTGGCCAACCGTCGTTTCCCGGTGACGTGGTGGATCCGTCGTCCCGACCAGATCGACTACATCGCCGAACCCGACATGTTCCACGACCTGTTCGGCCACGTGCCGCTGCTGCTCAATCCGATGTTCGCCGACTACATGGCCGCCTACGGTCGCGGCGGCGTCAAGGCACACGGCATCAGCGCCGAAGCACTGGTCAACCTCACGCGCCTCTACTGGTACACGGTCGAGTTCGGATTGATCAATACAAAAGACGGCATCCGGATCTACGGCTCCGGCATCGTCAGCTCCAAGGGCGAATCAATCCACTCGCTGGAATCGGATACGCCGAATCGAATCGGCTTCGACCTCAACCGCATCATGCGCACCCGCTACCGCATCGACACCTTCCAGAAGTCGTACCACGTCATCGACAGCTTCGAGCAATTGATGGAAGCGACTCATCCTGACTTCACCCCCATCTACGCCGAACTCGCCGAGCAGGATTCCATTCCCGCTGGTGCCACCATCGACTCCGACCGCGTTTTCCATCGCGGCACCGGTGAGGGTTGGTCGTCCGACGGAGACGTCTGACCTCCTGTTTTCGCCAGCGCGGGCGAATCGCTTTCTTCTTCGCGCCTTCGGCGCGGGCCGTTGGCATTTCGCTTCGCTTTTGTTGGCTGACGCCAGGTTTGCAAAGCGTTTCACTCGCCTGCCGGCGAGCGCCCCACCTTTCTCCTCGCTGTATGGACTGGACACATAGCTGACAGGTGTGCGGAGACATGGTTGACACTTTCCCTCAGCGCCGCTGTGGGGAATCACCATGCCTTGGGATGTACAAAACACCATGAGTCTTCGTCAAGAGTTTGT
>JBBSTF010000074.1:0-11363 GCA_038236135.1 Lysobacterales bacterium | reverse complement strand
GGCGACCGCGCGCACGGCCGGCTTCACGGTGCTCGTGCTTGCCCAGTTGTTCAATTGCTTCAACGCGCGTTCCGATGTCACGAGCGCGTTCGCTCATCTGTTTGTCAACCGCTGGCTCTGGAGCGCGATCGCGCTTGCCATCGCTTTGCAGGTCGCAGTGGTCCATATCGGATTTCTCAATCTCGCTTTCGGCACAGTGCCGCTGAGCCTAAAGCAATGGCTGGTCTGCTCTGCAATGGCAAGTGCCGTGCTGTGGTTCAGTGAACTGCGCAAGGGGGCGGTCCGGCTGATGCAGAGGCATCCGCAATTCAACCATTCATCGACATAGGAGTAAGCCGTGAAAATTCTTGTTGCCACCGACGGATCCAAGCAGGCCCTGCATGCAGTGGAGTACGCCGCGGGTCTAATTCCCCAACTGCGGTCCACCACCAGCATAGTCACGCTCATCAGCGTGCATGACGATGCCGGGCTGCGGCATGCAAAAGCATTTGTAGGGAGCGAGAGCGTCGCCGACTACCTGCGGGAACTCAGCGAGAAGGAGCTGGCGCCGGCGCAAAAACTGCTGGATGCGGCTGGCATCAAGCACAACATGGAAATTTGCACCGGCCCGGTGGCGCAGTCGATCGTCGACGCCGGCAGCAAGGGAAAGTTCGACCTGATCGTGCTCGGTTCGAAGGGGCGCAGCGCGGTGGCCGATCTGCTGCTCGGCTCGGTCGCCCAGCGTGTGCTGGCAACTGCTTTGCAGCCCGTTTTGCTGGTTAAGTAAATGTCATGCGGTTGCCTACAAACCAAGTTTGTGTTGCTCGCCGAACAGCCGCTCATGCGCTTGAAAGCCCGTCGATGAGCGATCCGACACGCCTTGGCCACCCGAGCGAACATCTGCTTTCGACAGACCTCAAAGGTTTTGATGCACTGGCCGAACTGGCGCTAGATATGCGGTCGTCGTGGAACCATGCGACCGACCAAATCTGGCGACAGCTCGATCCGGTGCTGTGGGCGCTCACCCGAAACCCATGGGTCGTTTTGCAGACAGTCTCGCGCGACAAACTCCAGCAGGAACTGGCCGATCCCGATTTCCAGAACCGTGTCGATCGCCTGCTGCACGCGCGGCGCCAGGCGGCGCAGGCACCGGCGTGGTTCCAGCAGGCCCATTCCGAAGCGGCATCGACCACGGTTGCGTACTTCAGCATGGAATTCATGCTGAGCGAGGCGCTGCCCATCTACTCGGGCGGACTGGGCAACGTCGCTGGCGACCAGCTCAAGGCGGCCAGCGACCTGGGCGTGCCGGTGACCGGTGTCGGTCTTCTTTATCAACAAGGCTACTTTCGTCAGGTCATCGACCGCAACGGCGCGCAGCAGGCGCTCTATCCGTACAACGATCCGGGGCAATTGCCGATCACACCGCTGCGCAAGCCAGACGGCGAGTGGCTGCGCCTGGAGATTGCGCTGCCGGGCTACTCGGTCTGGCTGAGGGCCTGGCAAGTTCAGGTCGGCCGCTTGAAGCTGTACCTGCTCGACAGCAACGACGCGGCCAACCTTCCTGCGCATCGCGGCATCACCAGCGAGCTCTATGGTGGTGGGCTGGAGTTGCGGCTAAAGCAAGAGCTGCTGCTGGGCATCGGTGGGTGGCGGCTGCTCGAAGCCCTGGGCATCCGGCCGGACGTCTGCCATCTGAACGAAGGCCATGCCGCGTTTGCCGTACTGGAGCGAGCGCGAAGCTTCATGAAGGATTTCGGGTGTTGCTTCGACACCGCTTTAACGGTGACGCGGGCGGGCAACCTCTTCACGACGCACACGGCAGTGGCTGCGGGCTTCGACCGCTTTTCGCCAGGCCTCATCGAGCAGTACCTCGGTGCTTATGCGAGAGAACGATTGGGCTTGAGTTTGCCTGAGCTGCTGGCCCTGGGCCGCGAGAATGCGAACGATTCCTCGGAGCCATTCAACATGGCTTTCCTCGCGATTCGCGGCAGCGGCGCGGTCAACGGCGTGAGCCGGCTACACGGCGAGGTAAGCCAACAGATACTTGCGCCCCTATTCCCGCGTTGGCCACAGCACGAAGTGCCGGTTGGCTATGTGACCAACGGCGTTCATGTGCCGACCTGGGATTCCGCGCCGGCTGACGCTTTGTGGACAGACGCTTGTGGAAAAGACCGCTGGCTGGGTGCTACGGAGCCGCTGGAAGGAGACATCCGTTGCGTCTCCGACGAGCGTCTGTGGAAACTCCGCGAAGACTCCCGCGGCATGCTGGTCGACTTCGTACGCCAGCGACTGGCGCGTCAACTGGCGGCATCGGGCGCCACTCGCGAGCGGGTCGAAAGTGCCAAAAGCATGTTCGACGGCAAGGTATTGACGCTGGGCTTCGCGCGCCGGTTCGCTACCTATAAGCGACCGAACCTGCTGCTGCAGGACCCTAAGCGGTTGCTGAAAATTTTGAGCAATCCCGATCGTCCAGTGCAGTTGATCATGGCCGGCAAGGCGCATCCAGCGGACCAGCCTGGCCAGGACCTGATCCAGCAATGGATGCGCTTCATCGATCGCACCGAGGTGCGCTCGCACGTGGCGTTCCTGAGTGACTACGACATGCACCTGACCGAGCAATTGGTTCAGGGCGTCGACGTCTGGATCAACACGCCGCGGCGACCGTGGGAAGCCTGCGGAACAAGCGGTATGAAGGTGTTGGTCAATGGCGGCCTCAACCTGTCGGAACTGGACGGTTGGTGGGCCGAGGCCTATGCACCCGATGTGGGATGGGCGTTGGGGGATGGTCGTGAGCACGACGGCGATCCAGCTTGGGATGCCACCGAAGCGCATGCGCTGTACGACCTGCTCGAACGCGAAGTGGTCCCTGAGTTCTACCACCGGGGTCAGCAGGGTATTCCCAATGCCTGGGTCAAGCGGGTGCGAGAGAGCATGGCGCGATTGACGCCGCAGTTTTCCACCAACCGCGCGGTGCGCGAGTACACCGAACGGCACTATCTACCGGCAGCTTCGGCTTACCGCGCCAGAGCAGCTGATCGAGGGGCGAGCGGCGCGGCCATGGCAGCTTGGAGGCTTGCGCTGGACAAGAGCTGGAAGGCGTTGCGATTCGGCGAGGTGAAGGTCGAATCCGACGCAGAGAAGCACGTCTTTGAAGTGCAGGTGTTTCTGAATGGGCTCGAACCGAACAGCGTCCAGATCGAGCTCTACGCCGATGGCAGCGCAGGCAGCGCTCCAGTGCGGCAGACGATGAAACGCCTTTGCGAGCGTTCCGACGCCCCTGCTACCCCCGGTGCCCATGTTTACAGCGCAGTCGTCCCTGCCGCGCGGCCCGCGGCCGACCATACAGCGCGACTGATCCCACATTACGCCGGTGTCGCTATTCCCCTGGAAGACCCTCGAATCCTATGGCAGTGATGAGCAAGGATTCACCGATGGATGATGCGGTTGCGCGCAAAGACCTGGGAATGTCAGAAGTCGACTCGACCGCGCTGCCGGGTATGGCAGCTTGCACCACAAACAAAAGCGTGAAGACACGATGATCGTCCTCGTCACCATTTCTCCACGCGACATTGACGCCGTCCTGTTCGATCTGGACGGGGTGCTGACCCAAACGGCCAGCGTGCATGCCTCGGCCTGGAAAAAGCTGTTCGACGGCTTTCTCCAGAAGCGAGCAGCCGACAGCGGAGAGGCGTTCGTTGCGTTCGACATCGGCACCGACTACCCACGCTACGTCGATGGCAAGCCGCGCTACGACGGCGTGACGTCTTTCCTGCGAGCGCGCAGAATCGAACTGCCGATGGGGTCTACGGACGATGGCCCCGACGTCCAAAGCGTGCGCGCGCTCGGCAATCTCAAGGATCAATATTTCCTGCGGCACCTGGAGCAGCAAGGCGTCCAGCCTTATGCGTCGGCGATTGCGCTGGTGCGCACGCTGCGGGCGCAGGAGATCAAGACCGCCGTCGTGTCTTCCAGCAACAACTGTGCGGCAGTGCTCGAGGCAGCCAACCTCGCTGAGCTGTTCGATACGCGCGTGGACGGCATCGACATCACCCAACTCGGGCTTGCGGGCAAACCGGCTCCGGATGCGTTTTTAGAGGCGGCGCGGCGGCTGGGCGTGGAACCTTCGCGCGCTGTCGTCGTGGAAGACGCGATCGCGGGCGTCGAAGCGGGGCGTGCAGGCCGCTTCAGTCGGGTCATCGGCGTTGACAGGCTCGGGCAAGCGCAAGCGTTGCGCAACGGCGGCGCCGATGTGGTGGTGACCGATCTGGCGCAAGTCGGCGTGGCCGTGGAGCCACCTGCTGCCTGGTCATTGGTGTTCGAGGGTTTCGATCCGGCGCAGGAGGGCGTTCGCGAAGCTTTGTGCACGCTTGGAAACGGCTACTTCGCGACCCGCGGTGCCGCCGCTGGCGCACACGCCGACGACGTGCATTATCCGGGGACCTATCTGGCCGGCGGCTACAACCGGCTGCGCACCGACATTGCCGGGCGCAGCGTCGAGAACGAGGATCTGGTCAATTTTCCCAACTGGTTGTCGCTCGAATTCCGCGTTGGTGAGGAGGCGTGGTTCGATGCACGAAGCGTCAAGCTCCTGTCGTACCGCCAGGAACTCGATCTGCGCCGCGCCATGCTGCTGCGCAGCTTGAGCTTCGAGGACGGACAGGGGCGGCGCAGCACACTTGAGGAGTGGCGCCTGGTCTCGATGGGCGACATGCATCTGGGCGCGCTCGAGCTGGCGTTGACGGCCGACAACTGGGCGGGAACTGTCACGGTGCGTTCGGCGATCGATGGACGCGTCGTCAACGTAGGTGCGAAGCTCTATCGCAAGTTCAACTGCAAACACGTGGAGCCGCTTTCGAGCGAGGTCGTCGGCGACGACAGCGTATGCCTGCTGGTGCGCACCAACCAATCGAACATTCATGTGGCGCAAATGGTGCGCACTCGCGCGTTCGTGGACGGAACGCAACTCGAAGCGCCGCGCCGGCCTATCAGCGATGCGGGGACTATCGGACAGGAATTCAGTATCGCGCTCAAACAAGGCCAGACGCCGGTGCTGGAAAAACTGGCAGCCTTCTACACGTCGCGCGACCACGCGATTTCGGAGTGCGCCCTGGCGGCGCGCAAGGCAGTCGAACGCGCAGGGCGGTTCGATGCCGTCATGGCGAATCATGTGCTGGCCTGGAAACATCTATGGCGCCATTTCGACGTGCATCTCCAGCCGGTCGATCCCGGGCTCAAGTTGAACGTTCCGATGCTGCTTCGGCTGAACATGTTCCACCTGCTGCAGGCAGTGTCGCCCAATTCGATCGGCCTCGACATCGGCGTGCCGCCTCGGGGTTGGACTGGCGAAGCGTATCAAGGCCATGTGTTCTGGGATGAACTATTCATCTTCCCGTTCCTGAACTACCGCATGCCCGAGATCACGAGGTCGCTCCTGATGTATCGGTATCGACGTCTGGGCGAGGCGCGCGTCGCCGCGGCAGCGGCCGGATACCGGGGCGCGATGTTCCCGTGGCAGAGCGGGAGCGACGGTCAGGAAGAGACCCAGGCGTTCAATCTGAACCCTCGGTCGCAGCGTTGGGTGCGTGACAACTCCTACCTGCAGCGCCATGTCGGCAGTGCGATTGCCTACAACGTCTGGCAATATTTTCAGGTCACGCAGGACGTTGAATTCCTCAATTCCTATGGCGCAGAGCTGATGCTGGACATCGCTCGATTCTGGTCGAGCATCGCAAGCTTCGACCAAACGCGCGGGTGCTACGAGATCTGCGGCGTGATGGGCCCGGACGAGTTTCACGAGGGGTACCCGGATGCGGCCACGCCCGGCTTGAACAACAACGCCTATACCAACGTCATGGCCGTGTGGGTGCTGTGCCGGGCGTTGGAGGTGCTTGATTTGCTGTCCGACATGCGGCGCGCTGAACTGGTAGCGCAACTCGGTTTGTCGGCTGAGGAATTCGAGCGCTGGAACGACATCAGCCGCAGGATGCTGGTGCCGTTTCACGACGACGGAATCATCAGCCAGTTCGAAGGCTACGAGAAACTGCTTGAGCTGGATTGGCAAGACTACCGCAGCCGCTACGGCAATATTCAGCGTCTCGATCTGATTCTGGAAGGCGAGGGCGACAGCGCCAACCGCTACAAACTGGCGAAGCAGGCGGACGTGCTGATGTTGTTCTACCTGTTCTCTGCGGAAGAACTAAACGAACTGTTCGAGCGTCTCGATTACCCGTTCGAATACGAGACCATTCCGAAGAACATCGCCTACTACGTTGACCGGTCGTCGCTAGGCTCGACGCTGAGCCGGGTCGTCTATGCCTGGGTGTTGGCACGGTCCGACCGTGCGCGCGCAACGCGCTTCTTCGAGCAGGCCTTGCAAAGCGATGTGGCTGACATCCAGCAAGGCACTGCGGCCGAAGGCGTCCATCTGGGGGCGATGGCCGGCACTGTCGACTTGGTGCAGCGCGTGTCGACCGGCATCGAGATCAAGGGAGATGTGCTGCGGCTCAACCCGCAATTGCCGCAGGACGTCGATCGCCTGGATATGCGCATGCGTTACCGCGGGCATTCGCTCGATCTGCGACTGACGCGCGACTCGCTTACTGTGCGCGGGCGCGATGGCCCGGCGTCGCCGATTACGTTGTGCGTGGACGATCAGGTCTGCGAATTTGCCAGCGGAACGATCCGTGTGTTCAGGTTGCGCGACGAGCCAATCGTCCCATCACTGAAGGGCACTTCATGATCGAACACTGGTGTCCGACGTCAAGTCTGTGGGCGGGCAAGCCAAGCGCGTTGCAAAACTTGTGCAGTAGATGTAGAGTCCCTAACGATTGTATAGAATCCCGACGGTACCCGCTGTTCATGGCGCGCGGTGTGATGCGCAGCCTGATCGAGCAGTTGAAGGCGGAGTCGAGGAGCGCTTCGTGAACATTGCCCTGCACAAGAATGCGCGCACCACGCCGGCCATTCGCGCCGAGATCGCAGCCAGTGTGAACGTGAGCGCGCGCGCTGGCACAACGGTGTTCCCAGTTCGCCTCCGGCAAGTGCCCGCCTTCACGTGTCGGGCGCTAGCTTAGAACTTATCCGTAAATAGTAAACTCTCCCTGCGCCGTCTGTTGCACGGCGATGGGACGGATCGTCGATGGAAAAGCGCAAGCGCATTGAGTCCTGGGTGGTGACGGATGAGTTCTGGCAGCGCGTTGAGCCGCTGATCCCGGCGCGCCAGCGCCCAGCCGACAAGGAGTACGTGCGCAAGCCCGGCGCGGGCCGGCCGCCCAAGCCGGCGCGACAGGTGTTTGAGGCGATCCTGTATGTGCTGCGCACCGGCTGCCAGTGGAAGGCGCTGCCGGCAGAGCGCTTTGGCAGCGCCAGCGCGGTACACAAGCGCTTTCTTGAATGGGAGGCCGCAGGCGTGTTCGAGGCGCTATGGCGAGCGGGACTGGCCGAATATGACCAGATGCGGGGCATTGCCTGGGGCTGGCAGAGCATCGACGGCGCGATGATGAAGGCGCCCCTGGCGCAAGAGCCAGTCGGCCCCAACCCGACGGATCGGGGGGAAAAACGGCAGCAAGCGTCACCTGCTGGTCGACGGCCGTGGCGTCCCGTTGTCGCTCGTCGTGACAGGCGCCAACCGGCATGATGTCACGCAACTCGAGCCGGTGCTCAGCACCATCATGGTCAAGCGCACAAACCCCAACAGCCGGCGCAGCAAACACCTGTGCGCCGACGCGGGCTACCGGGGCAAGGAGGCCAGACAGATCATGGAACTGCACGGCTACATCCCTCACGTCGTGAATCGGCGCAAAGAGGCTGACGCCAAGCGGCGCAATCCGACGAAGAAGGCGCGCCGCTGGGTGGTGGAGGTCTGCCACAGCTGGTTCAACCGGTTTCGCAAGCTGCTCGTGCGCTACGAAAAGCTCGAGCGCAGCTTCGTTGCCCTCAACCACTTGGCTGCCGCGATCATCGCGTTTCGCAAGATCGAATCAACGGTGAACATAATTTACGGATAAACTCTTAAGCGATTCGGTGGTCCCAGCCAAGGTATTGTTCGTCGCTACGCTTTCCGCGCGTCAGACTCGGACCGATCAGCGCGAGGCCCGCGATCTCGCCGGCTGCCACTTCGAACGAGACGTCGATCACTGCGGCGCGTTCGCCGCACGGCTTCTTCAGGTCGACCACGGTGAGTTCGCGTTTACACCGGCACCTTCCTAAATCGCGGACGACTCCCGCGCTACATCGCGGCCATGAAATCTGGTAGACCGGGTGCTTGAATAACGCTGCCGGCGATATGCGCTTTTCCGCCAGCAGTTCAATGAGGCCGTCGGCAGCAATAGGTCGGGAGTTCCAGTTCGCTGCCAGCGGGCGCAGTCGCTGGCCGTACATGGACGCCCCCTATGCCAAGCTCTCAATTCGTGATGAGTCGAAGGTAAAGATTGCACCCGTACATTCGGACTTTGGTTGCGTCTTTTGGCCGCTGTCCCTGATGGGATTTGCTGGTTGACGCCTCAATCGCTTACACGCACTCTGGGTGCTCCGGCTAGCACGGGCTTTGTCAACCACGGTCTGACCTGTCTTGCCATCACTTCATGATCGCCTGAGCAATCGGTGGTTTGTTCTCCCTATCTTCGTTCTTGCTTTGCTGTAGTGCGATGTCGTTCAGACCGCCTCGCCCAGTCGGTTGAAGCCAGCCTCGTAGCGCCGGTCGTGAGCCAGCAGTGCCCAGACGATTCGCGCATTCTTGTTGGCCAGCGCCACCGCCGCCACGTTTTTGTTGCGCCGCTGGACTACACCGTTGATCCAGCTGCACGATTCCGATTTCTCGGCCTTCTGCCCGGCCCGGTAGATCACGGAGCGCGCACCGTGTATCAGCAACGTTCGCAGGTAGGTGTCACCGCGTTTGCTCATGCCCAGCAGATTGGATTTACCGCCCGAGGAATGCTGCCTGGGTACAAGGCCCAGCCAGGCGGCTACCTGACGGCCGCTGTCGAAGTTCTTGGCATCCCCAATCGAGGCCACCAGCGCACTGGCCGTGATCGGCCCGATACCCGGCACTTGCGCGAGCTTGCAGCTGAGATCGCTGTCGCGGTGCCATGCCTGAATCTGGGCTTCGAGTTCATCGACCTGGCGATCCAGTTCCTTGAGGTGATCGAGCAGGCGTTGCACGAGCAAGCGAAACGTGCCGGGCAAGTCGTTGCTGGCATCCTCGATCAGCTCCGGCACGCGCGCAGCGATATATCCAATGCCCTGGGGGATGATGATCCCGAACTCCGAGAGCAGGCCGCGGATCTGGTTGGCCTGGGCGGTGCGCGCCTTAACGAAGCCCTGGCGCACCCGGTGCAAAGCCAGCACAGCCTGTTGCTCGACGTTCTTGATCGGTACGAAGCGCATGTTCGGCCGGCCCACGGCCTCACAGATCGCCTCGGCATCGGCTACGTCGCTCTTGTTGGTCTTGACGTAGGGCTTGACGAACTGGGGTGCCATGAGCTTGACGGTGTGGCCCATGCTCTGCAGCTTGCGCGCCCAGTGATGGGCGCTGCCGCAGGCTTCCATGCCGATCAGGCACGGCGGCAGATTGACGAAGAAGGTAGCCATGTGCTCGCGCTTGAGCTGCTTCTTGAGCATCGCTTTGCCGTGTTCGTCGATACCGTGGACCTGGAACACGTTCTTTGCCAAGTCGATGCCAACTGTCGTAATCTTCATGGTGGACGTCCTTCTCGGTTCAAGTGGTTGAAACAACGCTTCCACTTTGGCACGTTAATTCCGCTACGGGTGGGGGCGTCCACCCCATTGCTTACGGTGCAAAGCGTCGAGCAGACGCATGACCGGATTGCCGTCGGGATAGATCGCATGGGCAACCTGGGCCTTGAGCTTGGGAATCGTATCCTGCTGCTGGGTAGGCAGGGACATCGTCGACCTCCATCGGTTTCCCGCGTACCCGTGCGCCAACATCGCCGCAACGCTACGCGGTCACCACGAATGGTGCATCTGCGGCATTGGATCCGCCACCAGGATCAATTTTTAGGTGGACACGATCGTTATCGTTGGTAAGGACAGGATCAAGGTGGTGCGGCTGGCCACTTACTGGCGTCCGACGGTTTGCGTCACAACTGCGGCCGGGAGCCTGCAGAAGGAAGGATTCATCTCAAATCGACGCGACCAGGTCATCGTTCTTGATCGCAGCGGCCTCGAGGCCGCTGCCTGCGGCTGCTTTGCGATAGCCCGGCATACCTACATAGCCTGAATGCGCTGACATGGCGTGCGGGCTTCCTCAGAGATGCGGCTGGTCCGTCTTGTCTTCACCCCGGATCCATTCGCCGCAGAGATCGATACTGTCGATCGGCGCATAGAGGGGGATGATGAAGGCCGCCTGCCATAACGGTAGTTTGTTATTCACGCAGATACAGCTGCAGCCCATTGCCCGCGGTGAGGGTGTCAAGCAACGCCACGAGTGCGGCGGGCAGGGGCTTGTTGCTCCAGGCCTGCCAGCAACTGTCGAGCCACTTCCATGGCGCCAGCCAGGCGCGTACGCGCCGCAGTGCCCGTGGCCAGCAGACCTGTAGTGGTGGGCTGATTTTTTTTCCGCGCCTTGGGCGGCGCGTGATTGGCAGTGGGACATGTTTGTGCGGCCTTCGCAGATACCAGTGTCGCCGTCTCCTGCGGCGCTGGCTGCTGCTGCGCCTCGTGCCACCAACAGAACGAGAACGCACAGTTCACCAGCGTCCAGTGCCGGCGGATCCCGTGGTCCGAGCGCACCATGAAATCCGCCCAGCCGAGCTCGTCCTTGACGCGCTTGTAGTGGTCTTCAATCCAGTTGCGCAGGCCGTAGAGGCGCACGACTTCGGCCAGCGGCGCGTCCGCAGCCTTCAGGTTCGTCGCGAGGTACCACGTCGACACCGCTGGGCGCGTGCGCGGGTCGGTGGTGGCCACGATCGCGCGGCGCGCGCGATCCGGCCCGTAGCCGAGGAACTTCAGCTCAGTGGCCCACCAGACTTCCGTATGTCCATCGCGAAAGCGCCGCGTGACCTTCTTCCATGCCCGTCGGGGCACAGCCTGCGCGGCCTCCTCGAACGAGTGTGCTTGCTCGGCCAGTGCCCAGCCCTGGCTGGCGCGACCGCGGCGCGCCATGACATAAGGGATGCGGCGCTCCTGCAGGGGTCCGTTTGTTTTCGGTGCCAAAAGTGACGGTTCGGGCGCGAGCACTGGCGCGGGTTCTGACGGGTCGACGTTTGCAAGTACCTGTCGCGCCTTGAGTTTCTGTTGGTCTCCTGAACGGCCGCGGAGGGCGTGTTTGCGTGGTCGATTTCAGCCGCTGGCGCTTGTTTTCGCTGCCGTTTTTGACGGCATGAGTTGCCCGGCGTAGCGCTCGACTGGGAATCGGAAGATGCCGC
>JBBSTF010000073.1:0-11551 GCA_038236135.1 Lysobacterales bacterium | reverse complement strand
TTCGCTGCAGGTGCAGGGATGCGCCTTCAGCGAACCCCGTAGCCAACTTGCGTAGTCGTGCAGCTTCATCGCACGACCGACCCGCCAAGGGCGCATCTTTGGCCCACGTTTCTCTGCGAGGAGAAAGGTGGGGCGGCGGGCCGCAGCCCGGCGAAACGCTTGACCAGATAGGCGACAGCCAAACAGAGCGAAGCGAACGAGCGAAGCGGCGGGCGGCAGCCCGAAAAAAGCGCGTCAGTCGCCCAACGTCAACAGTGAAGCGTTGCCGCCGGAGGCCGTGGTGTTGATGGTGACCGTGCGTTCGGTCGCGAAACGCAACAGATAATGCGGTCCGCCTGCCTTTGGGCCAGTGCCGGACAGGTTCTCGCCACCGAACGGTTGCACGCCGACGACGGCGCCGATCTGGTTGCGGTTGACGTAGCAGTTGCCGACCTTGGCGCGCCGCACGATGTGTTCGACGGTGTCGTCGATGCGGCTGTGAATGCCCAGTGTGAGGCCATAGCCGGTGTCGTTGATGGCATCGATGACCTTGTCGAGGTCTTCCGCCTTCCAGCGCAGTACGTGAAGAACCGGCCCGAAAACTTCGCGATGCAGAATATCGAGCGAAGGAATTTCGTAGGCGCGTGGCGCGAAGAAGGTGCCTTCCGACGTGCTGTCATCGAGTTTGACGATGTTGATCAGCTTTGCTTCGCGATCCATTCGTTCGGCGTGCTCGACCAGTGCCATGCGCGATGGTTCGTCGATGACCGGACCGACATCGGTCGAGAGCAACCCGGGATCACCGACAACAAGCTCGTTCATCGCGCCGGCAAGCATGTCGCAGACTTTGTCGGCGATGTCTTCTTGCACGTACAGCACGCGTGCGGCCGAGCAGCGTTGACCGGCGGAATCAAACGACGACGCAATCAAATCCTTGACCAACTGTTCGGGCAGCGCGGAAGAATCGGCGATCAAGGCATTCTGGCCACCGGTTTCGGCGATCAGTGCGGCAATCGACGAATCACGCGCGGCCAGCGTGCGGTTGATGGTCCATGCTGTTTCGGTGGAACCGGTAAAGCAGACGCCGGCGACTTCGGGGCGAGTCAGCAGTGTTTGACCGAGGGTTGAACCCTTGCAAGGAACAAACTGCAACACGGCTTCGGGTACGCCAGCCTCGTGCAAGAGTTTCACGGCAGCATGGCCGATCAGCGTGGTCTGGTCGGCGGGTTTGGCGATGACGGTGTTGCCAGCAACCAGCGCCGCCGCGATCTGACCCATGAAAATTGCCAGCGGAAAATTCCACGGGCTGATGCAGACGAACACGCCGCGACCGTGCATGTACAGGTGATTGGTTTCGCCCGTCGGCCCTGCCAGGTTTTCCGGCTGGCCGAACAGCTTGCGCGCCATCGATGCGTAGTAGCGGCAGAAGTCGACCGCCTCGCGCACTTCCGCGATCGCGGCAGGAATCGATTTTCCTGCTTCGCGAACGGCTAACGCGATGAACTGCGCATCGCGTGCTTCGAGCAGGTCGGCAGCGTGTTCCAGCACCTTGGCGCGACTGCTCGCGGGCAACGCGTCCCAAGCCGGTTGTGCGGCGACGGCGATGGTCAACGCGCGCTCGATCGTGGCTGCGTCGGCGGATTGCGATGTACCCAAAACGCGGCGGCGGTCGGACGGATCGGTCACGTCCTTGCTAGGTCCGGTTGGCTTGCCGCCCGGCAGTAGTGGCGTCGAAGCCCACGGTCCGCGAATTGCATTGACCCGCTCGGCGAGTGCGCGCAATTCGTTGTCGTTGGAAATATTGACGCCCATGGAATTCTTCCGAAGTTCACCGTAAATGCCGACCGGCTGCGGGATGCGGGGGTGCGGTTTGGAATCGAACTGGCGGACGACTTCGCAAGGGTCGGCGACGAGATCGCGGATCGACACATCTTCATCAACGATGCGATTGACGAAACTGGTGTTCGCGCCGTTCTCGAGCAAGCGCCGGACCAGGTACGGCAACAGGTCCTCATGGCTGCCGACCGGTGCGTATACGCGGCAGGGTACGTTGAGATTCTTTGGTCCGATCACTTCGTTGTAGAGGTCCACGCCCATGCCGTGCAGGCGCTGGTATTCGAACGGCCGGCCGTTTGAGAGATGCTGGATCGAGGCAATCGTATGCGCGTTGTGTGTAGCGAACTGTGGGTAGACCAAATCCGCACCGGCGTCGAACAACTGACGCGCGCAGGCGAGATAGGAAACGTCGGTATTGGGCTTGCGGGTGAACACCGGGTAGCCGGTAAGTCCAGCTTCCTGGGCGCGCTTGATCTCTGAATCCCAATAGGCACCCTTGACCAACCGTATGCACCAGCGCCGATTGGCTTTTCGCGCCACGTCGGTCAGCCAGTCAATGACGAACGGGGCGCGCTTCTGGTACGTCTGCACGACCATGCCAAAGCCGTTCCAGCCGTCCAGCGACGGATCCGTGAATACGGCGCCGATGACGTCCAGCGACAGTTCCAGGCGATCGGCTTCTTCGGCATCAATTGTCATGCCGATGCCGTGGTTCATAGCGCGCTGGGCCAGTTCCAGCAGGCGCGGCGTCAACTCGGCTTGCACGCGCTCACGTTTCGCCACCTCGTAGCGCGGATGCAGAGCCGACAATTTGACCGAGATCGATGGTGCATCAACCAAGCTTCGGAAAGGTCCGCGTTGGCCAATCGCGTCAATCGCGTCCAGATAGGCTTTTTGATAGCGCTGCGCATCGCCTTTGGTGAGGGCAGCCTCGCCGAGCATATCGAACGAATAACGGTAACTGCGGTTTTCCTTGTTGACCGAGCGATCGAGCGCCGCGTGGATGTTCCGGCCCATCACGAACTGGTGGCCCATGATCCGCATGGCTTGACGCACGGCAAGGCGGATGACCGGCTCACCGGCGCGCCCCGCGAGGCGCTTGAGCGCGCCCGAAAAATTGCCGCGAGTTTGTTCGCCCAAGTTGACCAAGCGACCAGTCAGCATCAAGCCCCAGGTAGATGCGTTGACAAACACCGACTCGCTTTCGCCCAAGTGCTTGCGCCAGTTCGCCTCGCCCAACTTGTCGCGAATCAGTTTGTCGGCGGTTTCCGAATCGGGAATGCGAAGCAGTGCTTCGGCGACGCACATCAGCAAGACGCCTTCCTCACTGGAAAGGTCGTACTCGCGCATGAACGATTCGACTGCCGATTGCTGGTCGGCCTTGGCACGGACGCGGGCAACCAGCTCGCTGGCGCGCGCGAGCACCAACTCGCGCTCGGCCGGCGGCAAGGTGACCTGGGCCAACAGTTCGTTGACCGCTTCGGTTTCATCGCGGGACCACGCGCTGGTAATGCGTGCTCGATTGGGATCGATAACAGCAGGTAATTCGGGTGACAGAATCTCGGTCACAGGCGATCTCGAGCAAGGCGTCGGCGTAGCACGCTAGTTTAGTCAGCCGATCGCAGCCTGTCTGCCCAACCACCAACGCTGATCAGAAATGGCCAGGGTTGTGGCGATGTGACACAGCCGAAAACTGATGCTGGAAAGCCGCCGGTCCTTGTCATGCCTTGCCCCTGTCTGCCGCGCTCAACTATCATCCATGGGTTGCCAGCACCGGAATTCACGGTCAGTTGCGGCGCGCCGGATCGGCAGCGTTGCAATGCCAACCCCCGGTTTGATCGCCAAGCCGCTTCGACGCAACCGGGATGTCTCCCGGATCGTTCGACGCGACAAGTCCGGTACAAACCTTGGGATTCCTTCCGCTGGTGTGTTTTCGGTGTGAGGCTGCCACTGCAGTCGTCGCGCATGATGGCTTAGCGAATCGGGATGGTGGCGATGATGTCAGCTTGGTTTGGACGAATGGCCCGCGGTAGCGCCGCGGCGGTTGGTATGGCGTCGGTCTTGTTGGCCAGTTCGCATGCTTGGGCGACGCCGCATCGCTGGCAGCTCAACATGCCGGTCGGGGTCACCGAGACTTCGCGCGAAGTGCACCAGCTTCACATGATCACGCTATGGATCTGCGTCGTCATCGGCATCGTCGTGTTTGGCGCGATGTTTTACGCCATGTTCCGTTTTCGCAAATCCAAGGGCGCCGTGCCGGCGACCTGGAGCCACAGTACCGTCATGGAAGCGATATGGACGGTCATTCCCATCCTTATCCTCATTGGCTGTGCTTGGCCGGCGACTAAAGTTTTGGTGAAGATGGCTGATACCACCAATGCCGACATGGTCGTCCAGGTCACTGGCTACCAGTGGAAGTGGCGCTATGAATACAAGAGTTATTACGGGAAGGCACACAGTTTTGGCTTCGTGTCAAAGCTGGCCGAGTCTTCGAACGAAGTGCGCCAACTTGGCTCAGGCATCGACCCGCGTACGCTGAAGGTTGACGGCGTTTCGACCTACCTGCTTGATGTTGATAACCCGTTGATTCTTCCCGCTGGCGTGAAGGTGCAGTTCGTCATCACATCCGACGATGTGATTCACGCCTGGTGGGTGCCCGATCTGGGCTGGAAGCAGGACGCCATCCCGGGAATCATCAATTCGACCTGGACCAAGATCGACGAGCCAGGCACTTACCGCGGTCAGTGCGCGGAACTCTGCGGCAAGGACCACGGCTTCATGCCCATCGTGGTCAAGGTCGTGCCGAAGGCCGAATTCGAGACCTGGCTGGGCGAGCGCGAAGCCGCGCTGGCACCGCCACCTACGCCAGCACCAGTAACTGCTCCCATCGCGGATCCGGCCGCGCCGGCCGGCGCGCCCGCAACGACTCCAGAAACGCCCGCCGCGCCTGTCGCGCAGGGCTGATCCAAAACGTATCAGCGAGAGACGAACTCATGGCACACGCAGCGACCCACGACGACGCCCACGGTCACGATGACCACGGTCACGCGCCGCAAACATTTATCCAGCGCTGGTTATTCTCCACCAACCACAAGGATATCGGCACGCTTTACCTGATCTTCTCGCTGCTGATGTTCTTCATTGGCGGCTCGATGGCCATGGTCATTCGCGCCGAGTTGTTCGAACCCGGCATGCAGCTGGTACGTCCCGATTTCTTCAACGAGATGACCACAACGCACGCGCTGGTGATGATCTTTGGCGCGGTAATGCCCGCCTTCGTCGGGTTGGCGAACTGGATGATCCCGCTGCAGGTCGGTGCCCCCGACATGGCGCTGCCGCGGATGAACAACTGGTCGTTCTGGTTGCTGCCGGTCGCCTTCACGTTGTTGTTGTCGGGCTTGTTCATGGATGGCGGCGGACCGCAAGGCGGCTGGACGATGTATCCACCGTTGTCGTTGCAGGGCGGCAATTCGATCGCGTTCATGGTGTTCGCCATCCACGTCGCCGGCATCAGCTCGATCATGGGTGCCATCAACATCATCGCCACGGTGCTCAACATGCGTGCACCCGGCATGGACCTCTTGAAGATGCCAATCTTCGCCTGGTCTTGGCTGATCACCGCCTTCCTGCTGATCGCGGTGATGCCGGTGCTGGCCGGCGCGGTCACCATGTTGCTGACCGACAAGTATTTCGGCACCAGTTTCTTCAATGCCGCCGGCGGCGGTGACCCGGTGATGTACCAGCACATCTTCTGGTTCTTCGGGCATCCCGAGGTCTATATCATGATCCTGCCGGCATTCGGCATCATCAGTGAAATCATCCCGACCTTCTCGCGCAAGCCGCTGTTCGGTTATCAGGCAATGGTCTACGCGGTGGCGTCGATCGCGTTCCTGTCATTCATCGTCTGGGCGCATCACATGTTCACCGTCGGCATGCCGCTGGGAGGTGAACTGTTCTTCATGTACGCCACCATGCTGATCGCAATCCCGACCGGCGTGAAAGTGTTCAACTGGGTGTCGACGATGTGGGAAGGCTCCTTGACTTTCGAGACACCGATGCTGTTCGCGATCGCCTTCGTGATCCTGTTCACCATTGGCGGATTTTCGGGCGTGATGTTGGCCATTGTCCCTGCCGATTTCCAGTACCAGGACACGTACTTCGTGGTCGCGCACTTCCATTACGTGCTGGTCACCGGCGCGATCTTCGCGATCATGGCGGCCACCTATTACTGGATCCCCAAGTGGACCGGCAACATGTATTCGGAGCGCTGGGGCAAGATTCATTTCTGGATGAGCGTGATCTCGGTGAACGTGCTGTTCTTCCCGCAGCACTTCCTCGGACTGGCCGGCATGCCCCGCCGCATCCCTGATTACAACGTCGCCTTCGCCGATTTCAACATGATCAGCTCGATTGGTGGCTTCTGGTTTGGTGCCAGCCAGTTGCTGTTCCTTGGCGTGATCATTCATTGCGTGTTCTTTTCGAAGGAGCGTGCAACGGCTCGCGTGTGGGAAGGGGCCAAGGGCCTTGAGTGGGAAGTGCCGTCGCCGGCGCCACACCACACCTGGGAAACGCCGCCGGTGATTCGTCCAGGCATGCTCGCCCACGAAGACGTTTCGCACTGAGTCACGAGCCAGCTAGCAGGACAATGAGCTATCCCACGCCAACCAACGATCGCGAACTGATCGCTCGCCAACGCAAGTCGGCGCGTCGGCTTGCGCTGATCCTGGGTGGCGTGGCGCTGCTCATCTTCATATTGGGTTTCGTGCAGGTGGCGTTGCGATGACGTCAGTCAAACACGAAAAATCCACTCGCAGCATCGTCAAGACGACGCTGATCGTTTGCGGGTTTGCGTTTCTGTTCGGCTGGGGCATGATCCCGCTGTACCGGATCACCTGCGAGCACGTGCTCGGCATCAAGCTGGTCGAGGGCGGTGTCAGCGAAGCCACGGCGGCGAGCTTCGTCGAAGACCTGTCGCGTACCATCACGATCCAGTTCGTCGCCAACGTCAACAGCAAATTGCCGTGGCAGTTCGCGACCGAGCAGCAGAGCGTCCAGGTGCACCCGGGCAAATTGACCGAGGTGTTCTTCAACGCGCGCAACGATGCCACGGTCGCGATTGTCGGCAACGCGGTTCCCAGCATCGCGCCGAGTACCGCGTCGCTGTATTTCAACAAAACCGAATGCTTCTGTTTTACCGAACAGATGCTGGCGGCGGGTGAATCGCGCCGCATGCCGGTACGCTTTGTCGTCGACCCGGCGCTGCCGGCCGATGTGAAGCAGTTGACGTTGTCCTACACCTTCTACGAAAACACCGTGGCGACCCAGCGCGTCGCGGATACCGGCTCGCCGCTGCCCGTCGCAGGCTGACGGCACCAAGCAAACAGAGGTCAAACGACCATGGCACACGCAACACCCGGCGCCTACTACATTCCGACAAGCAGCTACTGGCCGCTGGTCGGCTCGCTGGCAATGATCTGCACCATGGTCGGAGCAGCTCACTGGATCAACGACGGTGATGGGTTGCTCGCGAGGCCGCTGTTTTTCACCGGCATCGGCATTTTCGTCGTCATGCTGTTTGGCTGGTTTCGCGAAGTCATCGGGGAGTCTTTAGCCGGCCGCTACAACAATCAGGTTGATGTGTCGTTCCGAATGGGGATGATGTGGTTCATCTTCTCCGAGGTGATGTTCTTCGCGGCCTTCTTCGGCGCGTTGTTCTATGCGCGAATGCTGTCGGTGCCGTGGATCGGTGGTGAAGGCCATGGCGCGCTGACCAACCTCTACATCTGGAGCGGCTACACGGCTTCGTGGCCGACCAATGGGCCGGGCGTTGTCGGCGGCGTGTTCGAGACAATCCCGGCGTGGGGCCTGCCGCTGGTCAACACGCTGTTGCTGCTGAGCTCCGGCGTCACCATCACCTTTGCACACCACATGCTGCGCAGCGGCCGGCGCAAGGCCTTGCTGGTCTGGCTGGGCGCAACGATCCTCCTTGGCGCCACCTTCCTGTACTACCAGGCGCACGAGTACATGGAGGCGTACAACGAGTTGAACCTGACCCTCCACAGCGGCGTTTATGGCTCGACCTTTTTCATGCTGACTGGCTTCCACGGCCTTCACGTGCTGCTTGGAACGATCATGCTGACAGTGATGTGGTTCCGCTGCGCGAAAGGACATTTCACTCGTGACAACCACTTCGGCTTCGAAGCGGTTGCCTGGTACTGGCATTTCGTCGACGTGGTCTGGCTTGGTTTGTTCGTGTTCGTCTACGTGTTGTAGCGCGAACGAGCCGAATTGCCACCCCACGAAAGCGAAGCTTCACGGCTTCGCTTTCGAGTTTTGAGAAACCTCGATCTCAGCCGAGATTGACGCCATGCGGCTGGATGATGCCGCTGAAGATGCCGATGATGAGCAGCGCGATCAACAGGATCGACAGCCCGATGCGCCGAGTCAGCGCCTTCACCATGCGGTCGCTGCCGCCCTTGTCGGTGAACATGTAATACATGCCGGCGCCGAGGTTGTAGACGATCGCAATGAGGAAACCAACGATCAATATCTTGCTCAACATGGGTATCGATTCCGGTCCGCGCAGCGGCTTGCGCACGGCGTCAATTATAGCGACGCCATGAACGCGCGCTGGAGCCGCCCAAGCTTGTTTGCACTGACGTTGCTTGTGGTTGGCGTCGCCGCTTTTGTCTGGCTGGGATTCTGGCAGCTGCGCCGTGCCGACGATAAGCAGCGCCTGTTTGAAGCGTTCTCGCTGGCGGAAAGCGCCGCGCCGATTACCCTCACGCAGGCACGCCGTGACGAAACGCCACAACATTATCCGCGCGTTTCGGTGAGTGGCCGTTACGATAGTGGGCACGTCTACTTGCTCGACAACCAGACCCGCGAAGGTCGTGCCGGTGTCATCGTCTGGATGCTCTTCCAGCCCGACGAGGGCGGCCCGACCATCCTGGTTGATCGCGGATTTCTGGTACAGCCCGATCCTTACATCAAGCCCGCGATTCCCGCGTTGCCGAGCGAGGTCGCGACCTTGACCGGTCTCTACGCGCCGCCACCTGGTTTTGGTTTGCGCCTTGGAGGTGACACATTACCGGGGCAGGCGACCTGGCCGAAGACGACGATCCGGATTGATCGCGACGAAATCGCCAGGGATTCGAGCCGCACGCTCGACACCCGCGTGCTTCTCCTCGACGCCGACCCAGGTGTTGGCTTCGAGCGGCATTGGACGCCGGAAGTGATGGTACCCGACAAGCACCGCGCCTATGCGTTGCAATGGTTTTCGTTTGCCCTGGCGGCACTGGTGATCTTCGTCGTCTTGCATCGGCGGCGCGAATTGAAAGACAACAAGAAATGAATGATCCAAATACCCTGGCTCGTCGCCGCAGTCGCCGCCAATTGATCCTGATCGCGGCGGTGTTCCTGGCCCCGATGATGATTGCCGTTGGCGTCGGACTGACTGGCTGGATGCCGGGGACGCGTGGCAATGGCGAACAGATCGAACCGCAACGCAGTTTTCTCGACGTGCCGCTGACGCTCGAAAATGGCAGTCGATACGACTGGCGTGATCCGGAAGAGCCGCGTTTTACCTTGCTTGCCTTGCCCGGCCCGGGTTGCGCTGCGCGCTGCGAGGAACAGCTCGCAATGATGCGTAATGCGCGCACTACGATGAACGAAAACATGCAGCGCGTTCGTTTGGTTTATGTTGGCGAACGGCCGGCAGGCGTTGAGGCGTTGCCACCGGAATGGCAGATCGCGAGTGACGTCGGCAAGGGGTTGTCGAAGTTTCGACCAACTGGCGAGGATAGCCTTGCGGCGATTCTCGTCCAGTCCAACGGTACGGCGCTCAGCTTGTACCGCGATGGCTTTAATCCGACCGGCCTGCGCAAGGACATGAAGAAGGTCGTCAAATGACCCCGGCGTCTCGGACCTGGGTGTTGCGGCTCGCCGCGTTCGCGACTGTGTTCGCGTTCGTGGTCATCGTGTTTGGTGCGTTCGTGCGGCTGTCGAATGCGGGCTTGTCCTGCCCGGACTGGCCAACCTGCTACGGCAAGGCGAGTTGGCCCGGTCACGAGCAGGAAATCGCCAACGCCAACGCGGCATTTCCTGAGCGCGTCTACGAGGGCCACAAAGCATGGCGCGAGCAGGGACATCGCATGATTGCCGGCACGCTCGGTGTGCTGGTGCTTGCGATTTCGCTGATTGCGGTGTGGTCGCGACCGCGCTTGCGCTGGTTGATTGGTGCATCAGCCGTTGCGGCGGCGATAGGCGTCGCCAGCTACATGAAGCAGTCGTTCCTGGTGTCGTCGCTGCTATCAGTGATTGCGTTGGTGCTGCCTTTCATCGCCGCGACGAAGCTCGACAAGCCCGCAGCGTGGCGCATTGCGACGATCAGTCTTGCAGTGGTGATCTTCCAGGCCATGCTCGGCATGTGGACGGTAACGTGGTTGCTCAAACCCATCGTGGTAATGGGGCATCTTCTCGGTGGCCTGCTGTTGTTCTCGTTGCTTGGCTACATCGCTTTCAGCCTCGCATACGGGCAGCGCACGCACGTCCTGCCTGCGCAAGCACAGAAGCTTAAGCCGATGCTGTTCGCCGGCATCGTGCTGCTCTCCATCCAGATTGCGCTCGGTGGCTGGACCAGCGCCAACTACGCGGCGCTTGCCTGCGGCATGGACTTTCCGCGTTGCCTTGGGCAGTGGTGGCCGAAAACCGATTTCAGTGAAGCGTTCGTTTTGTGGCGTGGCGTTGGCGTCAACTACGAAGGAGGCATCCTTGATGGTGCTGCACGCAGTGCGATCCAGATGACTCATCGAATCGGCGCGCTCATCGTGCTGCTGCATGTCGGTGCCTTGGCCGTGCTTGCGTGGCGACGCGGACTGCCGCGTTTTGGCGTCACCATCGGCACGCTCCTGTTCGTGCAGATTGCGCTGGGCATCAGCAATGTCGTGCTTGGTCTGCCGTTGGCTGTCGCAACCACACATACCGCCGTAGCCGCGCTGTTATTGATGAGCCTTATTGCGATGCTGGCAAGCCTTCAGGCAACGCCGATGGCTGTGATGTCTGATACTGGGGTAGCGCATCCCGCGCCATTGACCTGACCATGCCGAGTATTGCCCACGAATACCTGGAGCTGACCAAGCCGCGCGTCGTCGCGCTGATCGTTTTTACGGCGATCATCGGCATGTTCCTGGCCGTGCCGGGATGGCCGCCGCTGGTGCCAGCCGTGGTCGGCTTCATCGGCATCTGGCTGGCGGCGGCATCGGCGGCCGCAATCAACCATCTGATCGACCAACGCATTGATCGAGTGATGGCTCGCACCTCGCATCGTCCCCTGGCGACGGGTGCGCTGAAGCCATGGCAGGTTCTGGTATTCGCGATCGTGCTTGGTACCGCGTCGATGCTGCTATTGGTGGTGTTCGTCAACACTCTGACCGCGTGGCTGACATTCGCCTCATTGATCGGTTACGCCGTCGTCTACACCGCGTTTTTGAAGCGCGCCACGCCGCTGAATATCGTCATCGGTGGCGCCGCCGGTGCTGCTCCGCCGTTGCTCGGCTGGGCCGCTGTTACAAACCAGGTGCATCCCTATGCGCTGCTGTTGTTCCTGATCATTTTCATCTGGACCCCACCGCATTTCTGGGCCTTGGCCATCTTCCGGCGCGATGATTACTCGCGCGCCCAGGTGCCGATGCTCCCCGTCACCCACGGCGTGGTCTACACGCGTTGGCATGTGCTG
>JBBSTF010000072.1:0-11714 GCA_038236135.1 Lysobacterales bacterium | reverse complement strand
GTGTCGATGGCGCGTTCGACGATCTCGATCGCGCGATCAACACCGGCACAGAAACCACGCGGATTGGCGAGAAGGACTTGCATGTTCGGATTATCGCCGAGCGGGCTCGGCTTTCCCACCGAAAAGGCTGAACGCAACCAGCGTGATTGCGCCAACGCAGATTGCCGAGTCGGCGACGTTGAAGGCCGGCCAATGATGCTGACCCACGTAAACATCAACGAAATCCACGACGTGGCCGAGTCGCGCACGGTCGATCACGTTGCCAATCGCACCGCCAATAATCAACGCGAGCGGCGTTGCGTTGCGCCAGTCGCTACGCGCGGTGCGCGCAAGCCATACGACCAGCACCGTGCTCACGACGAGAGCGAGTGCGGTGAAAAACCAGCGCTGCCAGCCGCCGGAATCGGCCAGGAAACTGAACGCGGCGCCGGGGTTGAACGCCAACATCCAGTTGAGGAAACCGTCGATGGCGGCGACGGGTTCGTACGGCTGCAAGTTCGCCAGCGCCAGCCATTTGCTGGCCTGGTCGAGCACGATTACCAACGCCGACAAAAGCAGCCACGGCGTCGCGTTGGGACTGATCCGTTGCATCAGAACCATCGCCGGGTTTCGCCCGGCCCCTCGATATTGCCGATGCAGCGACCACAAATTTCCGGATCGTCGACATGGGTTCCAACGTCAGGCACGTAATGCCAGCAACGCACGCATTTCTTCGCTTCGCTCGCTGTCGCAGTAACCCAGACTTCACTGCCACCGATGTCCACCTTGACGGCGTCGGCCGGCTTGCTGGCCAGGTCGGCCAGCGTCAATGCCGACGTGATGAAGTAGAAATGCAATTCATCGGCGGCGTCGGCGTAACGCTGTCGCGTGTCGGCATCGACATACAAGGTGACTTCGGCCTGCAAAGACGCACCGATAGCACCACCGTTGCGCATGCCTTCCAGCAGTCGCGATACGGCCGTGCGAATCGTTTGCAGGTCACTCCACCAGCGACGTTGTTCGGCACTCGCCCCAGTTTCGGCAAGGCCGTCGTACCAGGTTTCCAGCAATACACTCGCACTGCTGCGGCCCGGTGTCAGCGCCCAGATTTCTTCCGCGGTGAAACTCAGGATCGGTGCCAGCCAGCGCACCAAGGCATGCAGAATGCGATACATGGCGCTCTGAGCCGAACGCCGACCAAGGCTGTCGGTCGGCATCGTGTAGAGACGGTCCTTGGTGATATCGAGGTACTGCGATCCCATCTCGTTGGTGCAGAAATTCTGGATGCGCTGGACGATCTCGGGAAAGTCATAGCGCGCATATGCGGCCAGCACTGCCGTATTGACGTCATGCGCTTGCTGCAACGCCCACTGATCCAGCTTCAGGCACTGATCGGGGAACAGCAAATGCCGATCGGGATCGAAACCATCGAGATTGCCGAGCAGGAAGCGAGCGGTGTTGCGGATGCGTCGATAGGAATCGGAAACGCGTTTCAGGATTTCGTCCGACACCGTCATTTCATTGCGGTAGTCGGTCGAGGCCACCCACAGCCGTAGTACGTCGGCACCGAGCGTGTCGACCACCTTCTGCGGAGCGACAACATTACCGACTGACTTCGACATCTTGCGGCCGTTTTGATCGACCGCAAAACCATGGGTCAGCACTTCGTCGTACGGCGCATGGCGCGTCATTGCGTTCGAGGTGAGCAAGGAGGAATGGAACCAGCCGCGATGCTGGTCCGAGCCTTCCAGATACATCACCTTGTATTCGCCGGCACCGTTGGCTTGCAGTTCCGGACGCGCGGCGATCACGCAATAATGCGTTGTACCGGAATCGAACCAGACGTCGAGCACGTCGCTGACTTTTTCGTACTGATCGGCTTCGTCGCCGAGCAGTTCGGCGGGATCGAGCGCGGCCCAGGCATCGATGCCGCCCTTTTCAACGCGCTGTGCGATCTGCTCGAACAACTCGACGCTACGCGGATGCGGCAACTGGTTGACCTTGTCGACGAACATCGCGATCGGCACGCCCCAGGTGCGCTGGCGCGAGATGCACCAGTCGGGCCGTCCAGCGATCATGCCGGTGATGCGTTCTTCACCCCAGCCTGGGATCCAGCGAACGGTCTTTATCGCGGCCAGTGCATCGGCGCGCAAGCCTTGCTTGTCCATGCTGATGAACCATTGCGGCGTCGCACGGAAAGCCACCGGCGATTTGTGCCGCCAGCAATGCGGATAGCTGTGCTCGAACTTGGCGAACGCGAGCAGACGATTGGCATCGCGCAGCACGTCGACCAGCGCAACATTCGCTTTCCAGATGAACTGGCCTTCGACGATCGGCGTTCCCGGCAAATACACACCATTGCCGCCGACAGGGTTGAGCACGGCGGCGTCAAATTTGTCGACCAGTCCGTATTGCTTGCAAACCGCGAAATCTTCCACGCCGTGGCCAGGGGCGGTGTGCACAGCGCCCGTGCCTTCTTCGGCCGATACGTGGTCACCAAGCAGGATCGGTACGACGCGATCGTAGAACGGATGCTTCAAATCGATCAGGTCGAGTGCGAGACCCTTGCTTGCACCAAGTCTTTTTACTTCAGCAACGCCGTAGCGAGCCAGCACTTTTTCGGCGAGAGTTTCGGCAACCACCAGCAATACACGCTGGGCATCACGAGTCGGTCCCTCGACCAGCACGTAGTCAAGATCCGGCCCCAGCGACACGGCGAGACTGGCGGGCAGCGTCCACGGCGTAGTGGTCCAGATCGGAACGGCGACGATGGTGTCGTCATCGACCGTCAAGCCAAACTTTTCGGCGAGCAGTTTCGGATGGATTGCGTCATAAGCGACGTCGACCGCCAGCGACACCTTGTCCTGATATTCGATCTCGGCTTCGGCTAGCGCCGATCCACAATCGAAACACCAATGCACCGGCTTGAAACCGCGAGTGACGTGTCCATTGGCGACGATCTTCGCCAGCGCGCGCAACATGTTTGCCTCGAAGCTCGCGTCCATCGTGCGGTACGGATTTTCCCAATCGCCAAGAATGCCGAGGCGCTTGAAGTCGCTGCGCTGCTGGTCGATCTGGGCAGCAGCATAGTCGCGGCACTTCTGGCGGAACTCGGCGGCGTCGACCTTCTGGCCAACCTTGCCAACCTCTTTCTCGACCGCGATTTCGATCGGCAACCCATGACAATCCCAGCCCGGCACGTACGGCGCGCGATAGCCCGACAGCAGCTTGGATTTGACGACGATGTCCTTCAGTACCTTGTTGACCGCGTGGCCGATATGGATCGCGCCATTCGCGTAGGGCGGGCCGTCATGAACGATGAAAACCTTGTCGCGACCGACCACGTGCTGCTGGATCTGCTGGTAGCGTTGCGCGGTTTCCCAGTCGGCCAGCATTTTCGGCTCACGCTTGGCCAAATCCGCCTTCATTGCAAAGTCGGTATTCGGCAGATTGATGGTGTTCTTGTAATCCTTGCTCACGGCATTCTCGATTGGCGTGGTAACGCTATCGACCATCAAACGGCCAGCACATCAATGCAGGCTGCAACGGTGGGACAGCGGTATTTGATTGAGTTCGGGGAGGTGCGACCGAAACGAATTTCTGCGACAAGGTTTTCGACGAAGCGGATCAGGCGCGAACCCGCTTCGTCGCGCTAATTCGCGATGTGCCGGCCGCCGCAATGCCGAGAATGCGTCGCGACTGTGCGGCGTCGGCGTCCATCTGCACGACCAGCGCATCGAGTCCATCGAATTTCACTTCGTCGCGCAGCTTGGCGACGAAATCGACATCGATATGGCGCCCATAGAGGTCGCCATCAAAATCGAATAAATGCGCTTCCAGAAGTGGCTCGACACCATCGACAGTAGGCCGTACGCCAAGGCTGGCAACGCCGGGCATCGGTTGATCGCCAACTCCGTGCACCCAGACCGCAAAAATGCCGGTGACGGGTGACAGGCGTCGACCCAAACGCACGTTGGCGGTCGGATAACCCAGTTCACGACCGAGCTTGCGACCGTGCACGACGTGCCCGCCGATCATGAAGCGTCGACCGAGCAGGGTCGCGGCGGCGCTGAACTTTCCGAGCGCCAACAAGCGACGGATTTCGCTGCTGCGCACGCGCTGGCTTTCGACTTCGAAATCGTCAAATACGTTAACGCTGAAACCGAGTTGTTCGCCCATGGAGCGCAGCATGTCGACATCTCCGACACGCGCACGACCGAAACGGAAGTCCGCTCCAACCCATACCTCACGCGCGGCCAGCTGCTCCACAAGAATGGTCTCGACAAACGCTTCCGGGCTCATCGCGGCCAGCGGCGCATTGAAGCGCAGGCTGAGCAAATCGTCGATACCGGCTTCGGCAATGCGCTCGATCTTGTCGCGGGCGCTGGTCAACCGCAGCAAAGGCGAACTACGGGCGAAATATTCACGCGGAATGGGTTCAAAACTGACGGCTACACTGCGAAGGCCCTGCCCGATCGCACGTTCGCGCACGCGATCGAGCAGCGCGCGGTGGCCACGATGGACCCCGTCGAACGCCCCGATGCAAACCACACTGCCCCGCAACGCCCCGTCGGGACGGCGGATATCACGCGAAAACCGGATCATGGCCCAAGTATAACGGCTATACCGCACTGCACAACGCGACGAGAAACCGCCCGATCAGACGTTTCGGAGATCGTTCAGGCGGAAACCGCAGGCGAACAGCGTCCCCAGAAAACTGCCGCCGCCAGCAGCTATCAGGATCGACAGTCGCAGGATGCGCGTGGCGGTCGGCCACGCGGTCCAGTCATTCCAGAACCACAGTCCCACCAACAGGACGATAACCATTACCAGACAGGCCGTTGCCAACCGCATCCAGTGCCGAGCCCAGCCGGGTTGCGGGTGATAGACGCCGTCGCGACGCAGAGCGCGCCAGAGCAGGAACACGTTGAGATAGCTCGCGCAGGCGCTGGCGAGTCCAAGTCCGACATGCAAGCCCGGGATTTTCGCCAAGGCTGAAATCAAGCCATCGTCCAGCTGGTCAGGGCGATGCCACAGCCAGAACAGGATGCCGATAAACAGAAAGTTGAGAATCATCGCGGCAGCCATCGCGGTAATGCCAGCCCGGACCGGAGTTTTTGTGTCCTGGCGCGAATAGAACGCCGGAGCCAGCGTTTTGACCAAGGCAAACGCCGGCAAGCCAAAGCTGAGTGCGGCCAGCGACCATGCCGACATCTGGACGTCGTGAGCGGTGAAGCGGCCATGCAGGAACAAGGTCGCGAGCATTGGCGTTGCCAGAAGCACGAGAGCCAGCATCGCCGGAACCGCAATCAACAGTGTCAGTCGCAGACCCCAATCCAGCGCACGCGAAAAACCGGCCGGGTCAGCACTGACATGGTGCTTGCTCAACGTCGGCAGGATCACCGTGCCGAGCGCTACGCCGAACAGCCCCAGCGGAAATTCCAGCAAGCGATCGGTGTAGCCCAACCATGTCTGCGATCCGACGATCAGGAACGAGGCCAGCAAGGTGTCGAGCAACAAGTTGACCTGCGCGACGGACGACCCGAACAAGGTCGGAATCATCAGTTTCAGAATGCGTCGCACGCCCGCGTGCGCCCAGCCCCAGCTCGGCCAGACCAGCAAATCGAGCTTGCGCAACGCTGGCAACTGCACCAGTAACTGCAGAATGCCGGCAGCGAGAACCGCCCAGCCCAGCGCCATGATCGGTACGTCGAGGCGTGGCGCAAGAAACAATGCACCGGCGATCATGCAGATGTTGAGAATGACCGGCGTGACCGCCGCAAGGCCGAATTTGTTGAAACTGTTGAGGACGCCGCCGGAAAGCGCAGTCAGAGATACGAACAGCAGGAACGGAAAGGTAAGCCGCAGCAAGTCGGTGGTCAGCACGAATTTGCCGGGTTCGTCGATTGTGCCAGGCGCGAAGCCGCCGACGACGACATTGGCGAAAATCATGCCCAGCGCTGTCACGACCAACAGCGCGGCACCGAGCGTTCCAGCGGTGCGCGCAACCAGTTCTTTCATCGCGGCGTGGTCGTGGTTTTCCTTGTACTCGGTCAGCACTGGCACGAAGGCCATCGAGAACGAGCCTTCCGCGAACAACCGGCGCATGAAGTTGGGAATGCGGAAGGCGATCAGAAACGCATCAGTCGCCGCATTGGCACCAAATACGCTGGCGATGACAATTTCGCGGACCAGACCGAGCACGCGCGACACGAAGGTGCCACTGCTGAAACTCAACACGGATCGCCACAGACTGCGCTGCATCAGAAAGTCCTGGATGGTCGAAAGAGCGCAGGCATCGGGCGGAAAATCCTTGTGAAAATGGCCGCGTATGATGCCCGATGCGTGCTGGCGTTGGCATGGCGTGGCCCGGCCACAATGAAGGCTCCATAGTCGAACGTTATATGCAGGCTCCCGCAGCAGCCGCTTGTTTGTTGACCCGGACCGCCGCGGGCCGCATAATTCGCAGTCAACTTTTGCCTTGCCTCAAACATTCTGGAGTTTTACCCGTGGCCAATATCAAATCCGCCAAGAAGCGCGCCAAGCAGTCTGAAGCTGCCCGCCAGCGCAATGCCAGCGCGCGCTCGATGGTTCGCACTTCGATGAAGAAGGTCCTGAAGGCCATCGAAGCCAAGGACAAGTCTGCTGCAGAAGCGGCGTACGCCGAGGCCGCACCCGTCATGGATCGCTACGCCGCACGCGGCCTGATCCACCAGAACAAGGCCGCCCGCCACAAGAGCCGCATGACCGCGCACATCCGCGCTCTCGGCTGAGTTTTAAAGGCAACCATCTAAAAAGCCGGCGCAAGCCGGTTTTTTTGTGGGCGCGGGTTTTACTGGCCCAAACTTGGTCAGCCTTGAGCATGCAGGTTGTCGTCTGGGATGTTGGCGGAGGATCGCCGCGCGGCCCAACAAATACGTCTTCGTCATTCCCGCGAAGGCGGGAATGACGAGGATGGAAGATGGAGTTGCTTCCGGGGATACGCGGGTCGAAGAGTCCCGACACGCTATCCTTGAGCGATGAACGAACCTCTACGAATCCTCAACCTCATCGACGGTCGTATGGTTGCGGCGAACGTCGGTGAATGGCTCGATGTATTCGAGCCGGCGACCGGTGCGGTGTTTGCGCAGTGCGCCGATTCCGACGCATCCGATGTCGATGCGGCGGTCAAGGCAGCCCAACGCGCAGCGCCTGCGTGGGCAGCGATGCCGACTGAGCAACGTTGCCGTTTGATGCAGTTGCTCGCTGATCGCATCGCCTCGGAATTGGATTGCCTTGCTCAACTAGAATCGCGCGACAGCGGCAAGCCGGTTGCGCTCGCCGCGCGCATGGACATTCCACGTGCCGTCGCCAACCTGCGTTTTTTCGCTGAGATGATGACTGGCTGGTCCAGCGACGCGCATATCAACTCCGGACAATCGATTAACTACACGCTGCGCCAGCCACTCGGCGTCGTCGGCTGCATCAGTCCGTGGAACCTGCCGCTGTACCTGTTCACCTGGAAAATCGCGCCGGCGTTGGCCACGGGAAATTGCGTGATCGCCAAGCCGTCTGAAATCACGCCCTGCACAGCGGCGCGGCTCGGCGAACTGGCTATCGACGTCGGCTTTCCGGCCGGCGTGCTCAATATTGTGCAGGGACGTGGCGACCGGGTTGGGCAAGCCATCGTTGATCATCTAGCCATCTCGGCCATTTCATTCACCGGCAGCACGCGCACGGGTGCGAGGATCGCCGCGACCGCCGCGCCAATGTTCAAAAAACTGTCGCTGGAACTAGGCGGCAAAAACGCCGCCATTGTTTTCGACGACGCCGACCTTAGCGACGCGAACCTCGACACCATCGTCCGTTCCGGCTTCGCCAACCAGGGAGAGATCTGCCTGTGTGGATCCCGATTGCTGGTGCAGCGATCCATCTACGACCACTTTGTCGCGCGCTACCTAACTCGCGTTTGCGCATTGCGCGTTGGCGATCCAAGCGACGCATCAAGTGATCTCGGCGCGCTGGTTTCCGCCGAGCACCACGCCAAGGTGATGGCGTGCATCGCAACGGCGCGCGAAGAAGGCGGCGAAATCCTCTGCGGCGGCGACGTTGCAAACGTGGATGGTCGCTGCGCCAATGGCTGGTTCGTGCAACCCACCGTCATCGCCGGCCTGCCGTCCAATTGTTCAACCAACCAAGATGAAATCTTTGGACCGGTAGTGTCGCTGATTCCGTTCGATGACGAAGCCGATGCCATCGAGATTGCCAACGACAGCCGCTACGGTCTCGCCACATCGGTGTGGACGCGCGATCTGGGACGAGCCCATCGCGTTGCCGCCCGTGTGCAGTCAGGCATCGTCTGGGTCAACTGCTGGTTGCTGCGCGATCTGCGCACACCCTTCGGAGGCATGAAACAGTCCGGCGTTGGGCGCGAAGGCGGCGTCGATGCGCTGCGTTTTTTCACCGAGGCTCGCAACATCTGCATCGCAACCGACGGCTGATAGACTGCCAAATCCGACCACTGAAAACTCGACCATGTCCCGACTCGACGACCTGCTCGCCAGCAACCGCGCCTGGTCAGACCGCGTCAATGCGGAAGACCCCGAGTTCTTTCTGCGCCTTTCGCAACAACAGGCACCGAAATATCTTTGGATCGGCTGTTCCGATTCTCGCGTCCCTGCCAACCAGGTGATCGATGTGGCGCCCGGCGAGGTGTTCGTGCACCGCAACGTAGCGAACGTGGTTTCGCCGAGCGACCTCAACTGCCTCAGCGTGATCCAGTTCGCCGTTGATGTGCTGGCAGTGGAGCATGTGATTGTCGTCGGACACTACGGCTGCGGCGGCGTCCAAAGCGTACTTGACGACAGTCGCCACGGGCTCGTCGACAACTGGCTGCAGCATGTCCGCGACGTGCGCCAGAAGCACGCGTCGATGATGGAAGCACTCGACCCGGCCAAGCGCATGGATCGCCTCTGCGAGTTGAACGCGATCGAACAGGCCGCCAACGTCTGCCAGACCACGGTAATCCGTGACGCATGGATGCGCGGCCAGCCGCTAACCGTGCATGCGTGGTGTTACAGCCTGCGCGACGGCCGGGTTCGCGACATCGGCATGGACGCAGACAACATCGACGATGCGCCGAATCAGTATGATCGGGCGATCAGCACACTCTCCGCGCCTTAGCGAGTCCGCCAAGCGCATCGAACAACCACGGAGGCACCATGTTGCTCTCTCGCCACCTTCTCGCCATTGCATTGGGCATGGCACTCGCGCTTCCCGCTGTTGCGCAGAATGAATCGCCATCCAGTTACAACATCTCGCAACAACGCGCAGCCGTCGCGAGATCCGAACGAATCATGGCTGAGGCGAACAAGCGCAAAGGCCTGCTGGCGCAGTTCCTTTACATGCGCGACACCTATTCGACGTCCAGCGACTATCCGTTCCGAGTCATCTTCAACCAGTACGTGAGTTGGTATCAGACCTGGGTCGGCGATTACAACGGCGCCCGTGCCTCGTTTTCGATTGCAAACCAGGCCGCGGCCGACGACAACGAATCGCCGCTGAAAGGAGTCTTTCATCCGGAGCCAGCCGTTGATGTGATCGCGAGGCTGGCCAAAGGTCGTCAAGCGATATTCCTTAACGAATCACACAGCAACGCTCTGACACGCACGGTCACCGTGCAGGTGCTGGAAAAACTGCGCGCGGAAGGCTTCGATACGTTTGCAGCCGAAACTCTTTACGACACTGACAAGGATCTCGCGAAACGTGGATTTCCTGATTCGTCGAGTGGTTTTTACACTGAAGAACCTGTTTACGCCGAAATGGTGCGCACTGCACTGAAGCTGGGTTTCAAGGTTGTTCCATATGAAGCCACCTCGAACGCGACTGGCAACGATCGCGAGCAGGAACAGGCGCACAACCTGGTCGCCGCAACGCTGAAAAAAGATCCCAATTCGCGCATCGTCGTCAACGCCGGGTTTGCGCATATTCAAAAGGCTGGAATCTACCTTGGAGGAAAGTCCATGGCGCAGCATTTCCAGCGAATTTCGGGAATAGAGCCGGTTTCCATCGAACAGACGATGATGGTGCCGCATCTCAAAACCGGCAGCGACCACCCGATCTATCGTGCAATCACGGCCGCGAAAAAGCCGACGGTTCCGGTGATCTACGTGGATGCCGATGGCAAGCCATGGTCACTCAAGGAAAAGGGCTACGACGCGAGTGTCATATTTCCCGACGAAATCTACGAGCACGAGAGGCCAACCTGGCTCGCGCTGGGTGGATTGCGGGTGCCCTACCGTGTTTCCGGTTCACTCTGCGACCTGAAATACCCTTGCCTGGTCGAAGCGCGTTACAAGGATGAAGACGACAGCGCCATCCCGGCGGATCGCGCCGTGATTTCGATTGGCGGCAATTTCGAGACGGCGAGCGATGCGCTCCACGAGAGCACCAATTCGTTGCCACTCAGGACGCTCTGGCTCAGACCGGGCGAATATCGGCTGGTCGCGAAGGACAAGGCAGACCGCATCCTGACCCGACGCAATGTCAGCGTTGGCAACCAGGGAGGGTCGGACTCATGAACCAGACCCTGCCTGTCATTACGACCAAAAGGGCACCTGAAGCCGTAGGCAACTATCCGCATGCACGACGTGTTGGCGACCTGCTGTTTCTTTCCGGAATTGGGTCTCGCATGCCCGGCAGCAACCTCATTCCGGGCAACGTGCATGATGACAACGGCTTGCTGGTCGACTACGACATCGCAGCACAATGCCGACAGGTTTTCGCCAACGTCCGCGCAGTACTCGAAGCGAGCAACGCAGCCTGGAGCGATCTGTTCGATGTCACTGTCTATCTCACCGACATGGAACGCGATTTCCCCACCTACAACCGCATCTGGGCGGAGTACTTTGCAGATCCGGCGACCGCACCGTGTCGTACCACGCTGGGCATCACTGCCTTGCCGACACCGATAGCGATCGAACTCAAATGCATCGCCGTGGCAAAGCCACGATCCTGAGGTATCTACGACATGTTGCCCGCGCCATTCAACCTGCATAGCTGGATCGACGAACACCGCCATCTTCTAAAACCGCCGGTCGGCAACAAATGCATCGTTGATGGCGACTTCATCATCATGATCGTCGGGGGCCCAAACTCGCGCAGCGACTACCACCACGACGAAGGCCCGGAATTCTTCCATCAACTGGAAGGCGAGATGGTGCTGAAGATCCAGGAAGGTGGAGAAGCCCGCGACATTCCGATCCGCGCTGGTGAAATTTTCTACCTTCCACCCAACATCCCGCATTCACCACAGCGCGCCGCGAATTCCATTGGCCTGGTCATCGAACGCCGTCGCCTTGCAGGTGAGAAAGATGGCCTGAGCTGGTATTGCCAGCAATGCAATACGAAACTCTACGAGGAATTCTTCGCTCTAAGCAGCATCGAGTCCGATTTCCCGCCAGTCTTCGAGCACTTCCACAGCTCGCTGGAAGCTCGCACTTGTTCGCAGTGCGGGGCGGTGCACCCCGTACCGCGCTGATTTTTTGCTCTGGCGCCGCGAACGCGCCTGTCGTTTTGGCTGTCGCCAGATTGGTCAACGGTTTCCCCCGGCTGCCGCCCGCCGCGTCGCTCTTGTGGTCGGCTATCGCCAGACTGGTCAAGCGTTTCGCCGGGCTGCCGCCCGCCGCTTCTCTCTCTTGTTGGCTGGCGCCAGACTGGTCAAGCGTTTCTCTCGCCTGCCGGCGAGCGACCTACCT
>JBBSTF010000071.1:0-11893 GCA_038236135.1 Lysobacterales bacterium | reverse complement strand
GAAGGTGTGCACAACGTCGTGCTCGAGTTGCTGGCCGACGCCAAGCCAGAATCGATGACGTCCCAAGACCTCTGGGCGCAGACCAAAGGCGCTCTCCGATGGTCTCTGGGAACCCTTGAGGATTTATTAAAGAGGTGGTCCGAACATGGCCTGACGATGAAGGATGAAAGCCATTGGAAGATTGGCAAAGAATTTCGTGAGGGCGAGAGTGTCGCAGCGAAGGAGTTAGCCACAAAAATTGCGGCCAGGCAGGGGCATGTCGCCCTGTCCGAAAAGGTTATGACGCGCCAAGAGGCGATTACAAGAATTTTGAATTCGCACACTCCGGTGACGGGCGCAGAGATGTGGCGAGAGCTTCAAGGACTGTCCCATGACAGTCAGCGAACGTTCCAGCGAGATCTAGTGGATCTCGAGAAAACTGGGGTGGCGATAAGAACTGATGATGGCTGGCTGGCCGGACCAACGTTGCGCAATGAGCAATTTGAAGCGAGGGCAAGCGCGGCTGCCATGAGGTTGCTAGCCCGTCACTTTTCCACAGCCATTCCGCAAGACATCCAAAGCAGTCTCAAAACGACCTTCACAAACGCAAAAAAGAAATTGGATTCATTGGGTGCCACAGACCCCAGGGTCCGTTGGCTCGAAGCAATCCGACTCATTCCAGGACGCCATCCGCTTGATGGCTCCAAAGCAAGCCCGAATGTGATGGACGCGATAGAGGATGCCGTCCTTACTCGTACGAAGCTGCAACTAACCTGGATTTCCCGTGACTATGGAGGCAGCGTTAATCAAGGTGCTACTGGGTCAGTCTCACACTTTCTTCTCGAACTTCCAGATCGGCCATCAATTGAATTCTGGCCCGAAGGAGCGGAATCCTCAAAACGAATTTTGATAGAAGACGTTCTGACTGCAGTGGGTACCCGCCAACTTGCATCTTGGCCAAGTGAGTACGAACCAGCGCCATTTCCCGCGGTGGCTAGATTTATCCAGGGGGATGCCAAGACCAACGATAACAAGTCCCTCGTCGTGTTGCGTGTTTCCGATGAGGCTTTGTCACAACTTGACAGAAAGAAAATCTCTGTCGGCTGGGTAGTTGAGCAAAAGGCGCAGGACGGCTGGACCATAGTCAGGTTCCGCACGCTCGTCGACCTTCCACTATTCGATTATTTGAAACACCTTAAAGGTGTGGTGATACTCCGACCATTCCTGCTGTGGAAGTTTGCCCAAGTCGAACATCGTTTCAAGGCGAGGCAGTACGAAGAAGCTATAAATTTGGTTCGCGAATATAAGCTGCAAGAAGACCGGGAATACGAGGCGAACGAGGGGGCTCTCGGTGGTGAAGCAGTAGATTAATACTCGTTCAACTGCCGGCCCGGATGACGCAGGGCTGGCTCTATTCTTGATTTAGGACCAGCAAGGACTTGCGCATGACCATCACCATCGATCCGCTTCAAGAGTTCAGCGATGACGATAAGCGCCGTCTCGAAGAATCGGCAGTTTGGCAACAAGACCCGCATTTTGTGGAGTCCATGTGCCGGCTGTTCCATGAAATGGACCCGATGCAATGCTGGTCCGGTGAAAATCCGCACGCGATGACGGAATACTTGATCGAAGTTGACATGCTTGCCAAGAGGATGAAGAGCATTCACTCCGTTCAAGATTTGGCCCTAACGTTGCAGGCAATTTTTGAAGAGATGTTTGCAGGGGACGAAACCAACCCTGATTGGACCGCCCTGGCGATGGCCGCATGGCAAGCATCAACCACTTTCAGCGGCGCGCAATGTACTTCACCAATTGGGGGAAGCTAACGGCTAGGCGACACGACGAGTCGCGACATATTTTGGCGCGATTGCTGAGAAGCTGGGGTCATTGAACGAACGGGGAAGAACATGACCAATCACATCGTCGTTGCAACCCACGGACAGCGCAAACGTAAGCTGGCGTTGTTGTTTGGTGTAATCCTGATGACGTTCGTTGCCGGCGTAGATGCCTTGGCGCTCTGGGCCGGGGACGGGGTTGATGGGATTGCCAGCGCTGGAAACGTCAAATTCGTGCTGTTCCTTACTGTGTTTGTGGCCGCCTGTGGGCTGTTCCAGCTGAATCGTTTGAGCGGAGATGGACCCGCCGTGGCGAAATTGATGGGTGGGCGAGTAGTTGTCCTGGAGCCCCGCGATGTATCTGAACGGCAGTTTCGTAACGTGGCGACCGAGACAGCCATCGCCGCCGCAATTCCCATGCCGATGCTCTTCGTGCTCGATGCGGACAAGCAAATTAACGCTTTTGCCGCGGGTGTGTCCGGCCAACAAATGGCAGTCTGCGTGTCAGTCGGTGCATTGAGACAACTTACCCGCGCCGAGCTCCAGGGCGTGGTGGCGCATGAGATGGCTCACCTGAAGCACGATGACGTCTCCCTCTCGCGCCTGCTCGCATCCGGCTTGTTCGGCCTGCTCTGCTTCACCCTGCTCGGCAAGCTGTTGATTCTGGGCGCCGCGGCCGCTGGCAGCAGCCGCTCAAAGGAAGGTGGGGCGGGCGCCTTTATTCTCGGCGTGGTCGGCTTGGCGATGCTGGTGTCAGGGGCCATCGGCTGGCTTGCTGCAGCGGTACTGGATGCAGCCACCAGCCGAGAAATGGAACTCCGGGCCGATGCCGAAGCGGTGCGGATGTTGTCGGACAGTAGCGGACTCGTCGGCGCACTCGTGAAGCTTGGCAAGCAATCTGGTGATTTTCCGCGCGAGGTTTCGGGCTTGATGCGCGCGAGCAATCCAATGTTCTTCAACGCTGCCGTCAAACGCTATTGGTTCGACACCCATCCGCCTCTCATGGAGCGGATTCGGGCGCTTGACCCCGCGCGTGCGGCGGAACTTACAACCACACTGGGAGGATGAAGATGGCTACATGGGAAGTGACGATGGGACGTGCAGGCGGTGGCAGCGGCACGTTCAAAGTGGTGGTCCACGCGAGTACTCCGGACCAGGCTAGGCGGACGGCAGAGGCACAGAACCCGGAATACAGTGCTCATGCGGTCCGCCGTGTAAACGACTGAAGAAGACGTTGACGCAATCGACGAGGAGCAGCGACATGACCGGCCCGATGCCAACCAAGACCCCTGACGAGGCCCATTACCGCCTGGATCCGGACAGACCTTTTCCGCTGATCGCGCTCCTTCAGGCCACCGGCCTACCGCCGGCGCATCTGGCCGAGAAGTGTGGTTACGCCAATATCGCCAAGGGGGTTCGACGCCTCGAGGCGCTAGCCAACGGAGACCTCAGCAATTTTGAATCGTTAAAGATTTCACTCGCGGAAGCATTAGGTATAGATCTCGATCAACTGGTCGCAGCGGCTACAGACACCAGGTACATCCAATGGGCGCGTCAGGATCGCGCGTACCGGCGCGAGTTCGAGCCGCACGTGATCTGGAAGACGACGTTGACCAGACCCAGCCCAATCACCATCGCCGGGATGATTGGAGCATCGCGAGGGCTCAAATACCTCCCCTCCAACAAACACCCCCTGAAGATTAGCGTTGAGGCTGTTGCTAACTGTCCGCGGGGCGTGCCGTGCTATGGGCAGGTCACGGGCTTCTACGTCAACTATTCACCGGACCAGGCAGTGGAATTTGATCGCGAAGGTGAGGCACTGTCGGTGCTGGATACGGCGGTTCGCCCTGGCTATGCAACTGCACGCATCAACGGCCGTCCATTGACGCTGGGCGTTCCATGATCCTGCACATTCCCCATAGCTCCACAGCCATTCCGGACTGGGCCACGGGCACCGTTCCGGCGGCGGAAATCGCGTTGATGACCGACTGGTTTACTGACCGCCTGTTCAGTCACCCGGCGGCGCTGCCCTTAGTTTTTCCGTGGTCGCGCTACGTCTGTGATGTCGAGCGATTGCTGGACGATCCGATGGAGAAGATCGGGCAAGGCCTGCTGTACACACATCTGCGCGATGGCACCCGCTTTCGCACACCGCAGCCCGATGAAAAGGCAGGAGTACTCGCCCTGTATAAGCGATGGCATCGACGCATGCGTATCGAAGCCGGACGGCTGGTGTCGCTGTTTCCCTTGACCGTGGTGGTCGACTGCCACAGCTTTTGCGCAGCGCAAGTCGACATGGAGGAGTCGGCCTTGCAAGATGTCTGCATTGGCATCAACACTGACCAGGATCCTCAATTGGATTCTCTAGTGACTGTGATCCGCGATGTGTTCGAGCAACACGGCTACAGCACTGCCATTAATCACCCGTACGGCGGAGCCATTGAGCCATCCGCCGATCCGGGTCTGCTGTGCGTGATGATCGAACTCAACAAGCGGATTTATCTCGGTCCTGACCACGCACCCAGCGACGGGTTTCCACTTGCACACGCCGCCATCTCGGCTGTGTTGGACAAGATTGACAGCTACGAGCAAGCAGCATGAGCGCGAACCAGCGTCGAGGTACTATCCAAGATCGGCGATGAAGTCGGGGTTAAATGCAGGGTTCTCCGGCTGGAACGACCGGCCCGGATATCCGCACGGATTACACACCACCCTGCAATTTCCGATCCTGTAGTCAAAGGATTCGTGCATGTGACCGTGCACCCAAAGGTCTGCCTTCTCCACCAGTCCATCCAATCGGGACGCGTATGCGGCCGACACAACATCGTCCAGATAGTCGCCCGAAACAGAATGGATTGAAGGTGCCATGTGCGTGATCACTACCGTCCTTCCGTCGAAGGGCTCTGATAGACGTGCCGCCAGCCACTCTCTGTGGGTCCGATGCCACCGTGCGGTGTCAGTAGCCCGCAATTTTCGGTTCTCGGGTCCTGCCAGCCGAATGTGACGGTAATCCGCCATCTCCTGCCCGGCGGCATCCATCGCCTCAGCTCGGCGGCGATCACCAAACAGGCAGAAATCGGTCCAGAGAGTCGTTCCTAAAAAGCGGACTGGACCTATGACGTGCACGCTGTCGTTCAGGAACTTCACGTGATCGCTGGCGGCGCTGGCGGTCCGGATTTCTTCCTGAACATCATCCAGATTCCCGCCATATCCCTCGTGGTTGCCGTGAACATAAAGAACGGGGACTCCTGGAAACGTCCGGTCAGCCCAAGCGACAGCCTTGGCTCCCGTGTCGATGTCGCCGGCCAGGATGACTGCATCAGGCCTGCTTGAGGCCACGTCAATGGCAGGGGCACGTTCGCGCCACACTTCTAGATGCAAGTCGGAAAGGATCAGCAATCGCATGTAGGGCTACTCTGGCATGGCCGCAGGCACTGACACAGAGTGCTTGGGTCGAAATCGCAGTCTGGCTGGGGTTGTGACAGAAATGACTGTCACAGAACCTGTCACAGATCGGGCACAGCTCGGATGGAAGCCTGCGAGCTGCCCGACGCTCGGGTGACACCAAATCGAATTTGTGCATGCGGAACTGGCACAAAAAACCCCGCATCGATGGCGGGGTTAGAGTCACAACGTACTGATTTTCTTAATTAATTTGGTGGCTATAGGTGGACTCGAACCACCGACCTCGGCATTATGAGTGCCACGCTCTAACCAGCTGAGCTACATAGCCAAATTGTGTTTTGTGCCGCAATGACCCTAGCATTATGAGTGCCACGCTCTAACCAGCTGAGCTACATAGCCACGCGCAGAACCGCGAATTATTCACCTCCAGCGCGATGACGTCAATCCGCGTCTTGCCAGCTTGCTCCGTGTGTGCGCTACGTGGCAGAGTCGGAACCAGTGAATTCGCTGGAGTCCGCATCGTGATCGATCCGGACGGCTTCCGCCCCAATGTAGGCATCGTGCTCATGCACGAGGATGGTCGGGTGTTCTGGGCACGCCGCGTGCATCGGGATGGTTGGCAGTTCCCGCAGGGCGGGATGAATACCGATGAGACCCCGCTTGAGGCGATGTACCGGGAATTGCACGAGGAGACCGGGCTGTTGCCGCAGCATGTGGAAGTACTCGGCGCGACGCCGGGTTGGTTGCGCTACCGCTTGCCACCGCGGGCGATCCGTCGGCAGGAGCGTCTGCTGTGCATCGGCCAGAAACAGGTGTGGTTCCTGCTCCGCTTTCGCGGTCAGGACGCTGACTTGCGCCTGGACATGACGGACAAACCTGAGTTCGACGGCTGGCGTTGGGTCGACTTCTGGTACCCGATGCAGCACGTGGTGACCTTCAAGCGCATCGTCTATGCACGCGCCCTGGGTCACCTGGCGCCATTTGCGCGCGCGGTCGCGGGAGCACTGGCGGTGCCCGCGCCGGCGGACAATCTGGTTGCAGCCAGGGTCGTCGGCGTGCGCCGGAACGGACGCCTGGACTGATTCTTGACTGCAAGTAATTGATTGCGTTGGATCATCGGATTTAGCTGAATGGAAATGCGGGGTGAATGGGCACGATGTTGCAATGCAACAAAATGAGCGTTATGCTGCAACGCACAAATACCGGCATTCCCTGCCGGCCGCGCAGGAGACCCGCCATGAACCAGTTCAACGACCAGATCACCAAGTCCACCAGTCAATTCGCCGACGTTGCTGCCAACGCCAACCGCATGGCGCTCGAGAACGCCCAGAAGGCCTTTGGCCTGCAGCTGGCCGCGATCGAAGAGAACACCACCGCCGCATTCGCCTTCTGGGGCGAGCTGACCAACGTGCGTGATTTCGATGGCCTGAAGGCTGTGATGCCGAAGGGTGCGCAGATCGCCCGCGCCAGCACCGAGCGCAGCATGGGCACGATGCAGGAAGTGATGGCCAACACCGTCAAGACCAACGAAGCCATTGGCGCGCTGGCCAAGGGCCAGTTCGAGACCGTTACCGCCCAGGCCCAGGCCGAAGTGGAGAAAGTGAGCAAGGCTGCCTCCAAGGCTGCCAAGTAAGACGCAAGCTCACGTCGTTCCCCTACGATGCGGCACGCAAAAACAAAACCCGGCAGCGCAAGCTGCCGGGTTTTTTGTTGGCGGCGGACGCGGAAACTCTAAACCTCCGGCGCTTCGTCCATCTTGTCGCCCAGCGCGCGACGCACGATCACGTAGAACACCGGGATCAGCAGCAGGCCCAGGAACGTGGCAAACAACATGCCGCCGATGACGCCCGTGCCGATTGCATGCCGCGCATTGGCGCCGGCACCCGATGAGATCGCCAGCGGGGTCACGCCGAGGATGAAGGCGAACGAGGTCATGAGAATGGGCCGCAGGCGCAACTTGGCGGCTTCGATCACCGCTTGTCGCAACGGCTTGCCCTGCGCGCGCTCGGCAATGGCGAACTCCACGATCAGGATCGCGTTCTTTGCCGCCAAGCCAATGACGGTGATCAGCCCGATCTTGAAGAAGATGTCGTTGGGCAGCCCGCGCATCAGGCTGAACACCACCGCGCCCAGCACGCCAAGCGGCACCACCAGCAAAACCGCGACCGGCACCGACCAGCTTTCGTACAGCGCGGCCAGGCACAGGAACACCACCAGGATCGACAGCATCATCAGCGCAGGCGCCTGGTTGCCGGACAGGATTTCCTGGAACGACTGGCCGGTCCAGTCGTAGCCGAAGCCCTCGGGCAGGTCGTCCTCGACGATCTGCTGCATGACATCCATCGCTTCGCCGGAACTGTGTCCCGGCGCCTGCGAGCCCACCACTTCCACGGCGGCATAGCCGTTGTAGCGGGTCAGCGAGGGCGGCGCGACCGACCAGTGGGCATTGACCACGTTCGACAGCGGCACCATTTGCGCGGTGCCGGTGGCCGGATCGAGTCCACGCGGACTGGGGGTGTAGAACCGCGCGAGCGATTCGGGGCCGTTGCGGAAACCGGTCTCGGCCTGCATCGTCACCCGCTTGACCCGGCCGCCATCGACAAAGTCGTTGACGTACACCGGTGCCAGCATCAACTGGATTGAACGATAGATGTCGCCAACCGACAATCCCATGGCCTGGGCTTGCGTGCGATCAACGTCGAGCCGCAACTGTGGCGCGTCGGCCAGCGTGTTGGGACGCACGGCAGTCAGCGCCGGATCCTGCGCAGCCTTGCCCATCAATTGACCCAACGCCTGGCCTAGCGCCGCGCGACCCTTGCCCGAGCGATCCTGCAGGTACATGTCGAAGCCGCCAAACGCACCCAGCCCGTTCACGGTCGGCAGGTTGATGACGAAGATCTGCGCATCTCGCAGCCCGTACAGGGCCTGGTTTGCGCCCTGGATGAACTCGGTCGCGGTTGCCTTGCGATTGCCCCAAGCCTTGAGCTTGATGAAGGCCATGCCGACGTTTTCGCCCTGTCCGACGAAACTGAAGCCCGCGACCTGCATCATGCCCTCGTAGCCTTCCTGCTTCTCCAGGGTCACGCGCATGTCCTCGAAGACTTTCCTGGTGCGCTCCAGGGTCGCGCCGGGTGGCAACTGCACGATCGCCAAGGCATAGCCCTGGTCTTCCTCGGGCAGGAAACTGCCTGGCAACCGGGTGAACAGGAAGCCACCCAGCACCGCCAGCAGCCCGAACACCAGCATCCAGCGCGGCGCATGCGAGACCGCGCTGCCGATCTGCCGCACGTAGGTGTTGCTGACGCGGCTGTAGAGCTTGTTGAACCTGCGGAAAATGAAGTTCTCGCGGCGATGGTGCTGCGCCGGCTTCAGCAAGGTTGCGCACAGCGCCGGGGTGAAACCCAGCGCCAGGAATGCGGAGAACGCCATCGCCAAGGCAATGGTGATGGCGAACTGCTTGTAGATCTCGCCGGCGCTGCCGCCCTGGAATGCGCTCGGCACGAACACGGCCGCCAGCACCACGGTAATGGCCACCACCGCGCCGCTGATCTGCTCCATCGCCTTGATCGTGGCCTCCTTGGGCGGCAGCTTCTCCTCGGTCATGATGCGTTCGACGTTTTCGATCACCACGATCGCGTCATCGACAACAATACCGATCGCCAGCACCACGCCGAAAAGCGTCAGCTGGTTGATGGTGAAGCCGAATATCCACAGGCCCAGGAACGTGCCGAGCAGGGCGATCGGGATCACAAGCGTCGGGATCAGGGTCGCGCGCAGGTTCTGCAGGAACAGCAGGATCACCAGAAAGACCAACACGAAGGCTTCGAGCAACGTCTTGACGACCTCCTCGATCGAAACCTGCACGAAGGTCGAACTATCGTAGGGCGCAAACCAGGTCACGCCCTCCGGGAAGGTCACCTGCAATTCGTCCATGCGCTCGCGCACCGCCTGCGCCACGCCCAAGGCGTTCGCGCCCGGCGCAAGCTGGATCGCGAAACCAGCCGCCGGGGTGCCGCTCCAGCGCAAGTCGAAGCCAAACGAGGAGGCGCCCTTCTCGACGCGCGCCACGTCCTTCAGGCGCACCGTGCCACCCTCCGGGTTCGCCCGCAGGATGATGTTGCCGAACTGCTCGGCGGTGCTGAACCGCCCTTCGGCCGTGACTGTGGCAGTAAATGCGGTGCCCTCCGGCGAGGGTTCCGAGCCGACTTTGCCGGCCGCGAACTGCACGTTCTGGCCACGCACCGCGGTCAGCACTTCGCTCGCTGACATGCCGAACGCGCGCAGCTTGTCGGGGTTGAGCCAGATGCCCATGGCGTATTCGCCGCCGAACAACTGGGTATTGCCCACGCCGGGCAGGCGCGCCACTTGGTCCAGGACGCGCGAGGAGACCATGTCAGCGAGCGCGTTCTTGTCGTACGCGGGATTGGTGGAACGCAGCGCCGCCACCATCAGGAAGCCGGAATTGGCCTTGGCCACGACCACGCCCTGCTGGGTGACTTCACTGGGCAGGCGCGGGATGGCCAGCGCCACCTTGTTCTGCACCTGCACCTGGGCGATGTCCGGGTCGGTACCGGGACGGAAGGTGAGCGTAATGCTGGCGCCGCCGCTGGCACTGGACGACGAACTGAAATACTCCAGGTTGTCGATGCCGGTCAGCTGCTGCTCGATCACCTGGGTCACCGCACCCTCGGTGGTCTCGGCGCTGGCCCCAGGATAGTTCGCGCTGACCGTTACTTGCGGCGGCGCGATATTCGGATAGGACTCAACGCCGAGACTGCGGATGGCGAGCACGCCGCTCAGCACGATCAGGATCGCGAGCACCCAGGCGAACACCGGATGATTGATGAAGAAACGCGACATGACCGATCAGCCCTTTGCCGGCGTCGCTAAAACTTGCTGCGAGGCCTTCTGCCCCGCAGGCGCCCTGCCGGCCGGGTCAATCGGCACGGCCTTCACCGGCTGGCCCGGGATCGCGCGTTGCAGGCCCGAGACAATCAGCTGGTCGCCCTCGGACACGCCGTTGCGCACCACCCAGTTCACACCTTCACTGCGTTCCGTGGCGATGTCCCTGCGGACCACCCTGCCGTCCTCGACCACCAGTGCATACGGACCAGCCGCATCGCGCTGGACGGCGTCCTGCGGCACCAGATACGCGTTGCGCACTTCGCCGAGCCCGGCCTTCAAGGTCACGAAGCTGCCGGGCAGCAGGATCCCATCGGGGTTGGGGATGCGTGCGCGCAACTGCACCGCGCCGGTGGCAGGGTCCACGACATTGCCCGAGAAATCCAGCTGGCCAGTGCCCGGATAGGGCGTGCCATCAGACAGCATTACTTGGACCTGGGTCTGCGCTCCACTTTGTTCCAGCTGCCGCACCTGGGCAAGTTCCGCAACGCTCATCGAAAATTCGATATACATCGGGTCTGACTGGTCGACGGTGGTCAGCAACGTCGCCTCGCCCTGCCCGACCAGTGCACCCTCGGTGACCTGCTGCTTGCCGGCACGCCCGTTGATCGGTGCGCGCACGGTGGCATAACCCAGGTTGATGTCGGCCGCCCGCAGTGAGGCCTGCGCAGCCTGCACGGCCGCAGCGCCGGTGCGCTCGGCGGCCAGGGCGTTGTCGTAGTCCGCGCGGGAGATGAACTTGGCATCGATCAAGCCACGCGCGCGCGCCGCGGACGCGCGCGCATTGGCCGCATTGGCCTGGGCCTGTGCGAGCGCCGCGGCCGCCTGGGCACGCGCGGCCTGCATCGGCGCGGCATCGATCTGGAACAATGCCTGGCCTTTGCGGACCTCGCTGCCCTCTTCATAAAGCCGGCGCTGCACCACGCCAGCCACGCGCGCGCGCACGTCCGCGCTACGGAATGCGGCAAGGCGCCCGACGAGGTCCTTGTTGATCGCGACCGTGGTTGGCTGCAGCACCACGACGCCGACTTCCGGAGGCGGCATCGCCCCGCCCGGGGGTCCGCCCTTGGCCTCTTGTTTGCCGCAGGCGGTCACGCAGAGCAGTAAGCCGGTGACGAGCAGAAGGGGGAATGTTGCGCGCATGCGCGGCCTCTGAGCCAATTTCTGGACTGGTGAGTTTACCTTAAGACCCCCGGAATCCTCAGGCACCCGGCGAATGCGGCCGGTGCCGGATCGACCGCATGCGGCAGCACGCCCCAGCACGGCGCCGGCAGCCGCTCGGCCAACATGCGCAGGTTGTCTTCGACGCGCTCCATCGCAGGATCCACGTGCGATGCAATCCAACCGGCCAGGTGCACGCCATCGACGGCAATGGCGCGCGCGCTGAGCAAGGCATGGTTGAGGCAACCCAACCGCATCCCGACTACCAGAACTACGGGTACGCGTAGCGCTTGAACGAAATCAGCCTGCATCAGCCTGGCCGACAGCGGCGCTGCCCAACCGCCCACGCCTTCGACCACCAGCGCATCGGCCTGCGCTGCCAGCCGGGCATGCGCATCCAGCAACGTGTGTAACGAAACCTCCACGGCTGCGTCACGCGCAGCCAGTTCTGGCGCCAACGGCAGCGGAAATGCATACGGATTGAGGTCTGTATATGCAGGCTTCGGGTCGCTGGCGGCAAGTAAGGCCAGCGCATCGGCATTACGCCATTGGCCTTCAACCTGCTCGCAGCCGCTGGCGACCGGCTTCATGCCGATCGCGCGCAGGCCGTG
>JBBSTF010000070.1:0-11960 GCA_038236135.1 Lysobacterales bacterium | reverse complement strand
GTGCGCAACGATCTTGATCGCTTCCATCTGGTTATGGACAGCATCGACCGCCTGCCGCAAACCGGCGACGACGGCTTGCGGCTGAAGCAGGTTCTTGCCGAAAAACTGATTGAGCACCGTCGTTACATCGATATCCATGGTCAGGACCTGCCCGAAGTCCGCGACTGGAAATGGACGCCGGCCGCGCGACCCATACCGGAACTCACCGACACGCCGTGATGGCTCCCGTCAACGCACCCATTTCTGCATCAGCGGCGTCTGTCGCAGCGGCACCGCAGCAGGCGCATTCGGGTGTCGTGGTTTCGGTGCATGGCAGCGTTGTCGACATCTGTTTCGAAGCACCGCTCCCGTCCATCCATTCGGTACTGACGGCCGGGGCCGATGGCCAGATCATCATCGAAGTGCTGGCGCATCGTGATGCCCGCCATGTGCGTGGCATCGCAATGACGCCGACACAGGGACTGAGCCGTGGCACCCGCGTCGTGGATACGAAACGTCCGCTGGAAGTGCCGGTTGGCAAGGGCATTCTTTCGCGCATGTTCGATGTGTTCGGCAACGTCATCGATCGTGGCCCCGCACTGCCCGACATGCCGCGTCGTTCGGTCTATCGCGATCCACCTGCGCTGTCACGTCGATCAACGCGCTCGGAAATTTTCGAGACCGGCATCAAGGTGATCGATGTACTGGTTCCGCTGGAACGCGGTGGCAAGGCCGGCCTTTTCGGCGGGGCGGGCGTAGGCAAGACCGTGCTGTTGACCGAAATGATCCACAACATGGTTGGCAATCATGCCGGCGTCAGCATTTTTTGCGGCATCGGCGAGCGTTGTCGCGAAGGCGAGGAACTCTACCGCGACATGAAGGAAGCGGGCGTGTTGCCGAACATGGCAATGGTCTTCGGCCAGATGAACGAGCCACCGGGCTGTCGCTTCCGCGTCGGACACGCGGCATTGACGATGGCCGAGTATTTCCGCGACGACGAACATCGCGATGTGCTGTTGCTGATCGACAACATCTTCCGCTTCATCCAGGCCGGCATGGAAGTATCCGGGCTGATGGGTCAGATGCCTGCGCGGCTCGGCTACCAGCCGACCATGGGCACCGAGCTGTCAGGGCTGGAAGAGCGCATCGCCAATACCGACAGCGGCGCCATCACGTCGATCCAGGCGGTGTACGTGCCTGCCGACGACTTTACCGATCCCGCCGCCGTCCACGTGTTTTCACATCTGTCGGCATCGATTGTCCTGTCGCGCAAACGTGCCGGCGATGGCCTCTATCCGGCGATTGATCCGCTGCAGTCGAGTTCGAAGATGGCGACACCGGGCATTGCTGGCGAACGTCACTACCGTCTCGCTCAGGCAGTCAGGCGCACGCTGGCCCAATACGCCGATCTCAAGGACATCATCTCCATGCTCGGGCTGGAACAGTTGTCGCCGGATGACCGCAACGTCGTCGCTCGCGCACGCAGGCTGGAGCGATTCCTGACCCAGCCGTTCTTCACGACCGGGCAGTACACCGGGATGGAAGGAAAGTCGGTCAGCCTTGCCGACGCGCTGGATGGTTGCGAGCGCATTTTGGCGGACGAGTTCAAGGACTTGCCAGAGAGCGCGTTCTACATGATCGGCGCAGTGGACGAAGCGAAGGCCAAGGCAAAGGCAAAACCCGATCCAGAGCCTGCGTCCGACGCAAACACCGACAGCAAAAGATCCGGGGCACCTGCACATGAAACTTGAAGTGCTTTTGCCGTGGCGGGTTTTCATCGAGCCGATCGAGGTGCTTAGCATCGTCGCCGAGACCGACGAAGGATCGTTCGGCTTGCTGCCACATCGCCTGGATTGTGTTGCCGCTCTGGTGCCCGGAATCCTGACCTACGAAACCGAGACCGATGGCGAGGTTTTCCTCGCGGTGGACGAAGGCTTGCTGATCAAGACGGGCGCGCAAGTCCAGGCATCGGTACGTCGCGCACTGGCCGGAACAAATCTCGAATCGCTACGACAGAAAGTCCAACAGGATTTCCTGGTCCGCGATGACGATGAACAACGATTGCGTTCGGTCATGGCCGGACTCGAGAGCGGGTTCATGCGTCACCTCGCGAAGTTCGAGCATGAATAACGATCCCGCCGACAAGCGCACCGAGGACGAAGACGCCTTCGTCGCATTGGTCGCTGCAAAGGCGACGCGCAAGGCCAGTGCGCGCAACAATCCTGCGCCGGGCATCTGGTTCGGGCTCGGCATGATGGGACTGATCGGCTGGTCGGTGGTCGTACCGACGCTGCTTGGCGCGATGCTGGGTTTGTGGCTTGACGGAAAGTTTCCTCGCTCGCATTCCTGGACGCTGGCCTTGCTGGTTGCCGGGCTGGTGCTCGGCTGCGCAAACGCCTGGCACTGGGTTTCCCAGCAGGACCAGACGGCGCGGGAGGAATCTCGAAATGACGGCGAATGAAGTGCTGTCGATGCTGCTCGTCGCCGCGCTGGGATTTTTGCTTGGACTGATTTTTTTCGGCGGCCTCTGGTGGACCATCCGACGCATGCTGCATTCGCCTCGGCCGGCGCTGTGGATGCTGGGCAGCCTGTTGCTGCGTTTGGGTATCGTCTCGTCGGGGTTCTGGCTGATCGCCGGCCACGACTGGAAACGCATGCTGGCCAGCCTTGCGGGATTCTTGATCGCGCGATTCGTGCTGACGCGGCCATCCCGGGTCCAGCAAGGTCAGACCATCGACGTCGCAAAACAGGATCGTCATGCATCTCAGTCCTGATGCCATCGTTTACTGGCAACTCGGGCTGTTCAAGCTCAACGCCACGATCGTCTTTACCTGGGCAATCATGCTGGTGCTTGTCGTGGGCTCGTGGTTCATCACGCGCAAGCTATCGACCGGTCTGAAGCGCTCGCGCTGGCAGAACCTGCTCGAAATCGTGGTCACCGGGATGATCGGACAGATCGCAGACATCGGGATGCCCAGGGCACGGAGCTATCTGCCGTTTCTTGGCACGCTTTTCCTGTTTCTCGCGGTGATCAGTCTGGCGACGATCATCCCGGGTTTTGAGGCTCCGACCGGATCGCTTTCCACGACGGTTGCGCTCGCACTTTGCGTGTTTGCGGCGATCCCTTTCTTTGGCATTCGCAAACAGGGGCTGGGCGGTTACCTGAAGTCCTACATCGAACCGACCGTGATCATGCTGCCCTTCAACATCATCAGCGAAGCCTCGCGCACGTTGGCACTGGCGGTACGCCTGTTCGGCAACATGATGAGCGGCGCGATGATCATCGCGATCCTGCTCACGATTACGCCGTTCCTGTTTCCCGTCGTCATGACCGTGCTCGGTCTGCTGACCGGGATGGTCCAAGCCTACATATTCAGCATCCTGGCTGCGGTCTATATCGCGGCAGCCACCCACTCATCGAAACGCAAGGCCACGGCCGCAGCCTAGCCAAGCAAAGGAAACTCCATGGACAGCTTAACGATCATCGCGGTGGCATCCATTGTCATGGCCGGCCTCACCACCGGATTCGGCACGATGGGACCGGCACTGGCCGAAGGTCGAGCGCTTGCGACTGCACTTACCGCGCTCGCCCAGCAGCCTGATGCGTCCGCGACGATCAGCCGGACGCTGTTCGTCGGCCTGGCCATGATCGAATCCACCGCGATCTACTGCTTCGTCATCTCGATGATTCTGATTTTTGCCAATCCGTTCTGGAACTACGGCATCGCGTTGGTTGCGGGCAAATAGTTCGTGCTCATCGATTGGTTCACGGTAGGTGCGCAGGCACTCAACTTCATCATCCTGTTGTGGCTGATGAAGCGGTTCCTGTACGCGCCGATCCTGCACGCACTCGACGCACGCGAGCAACGCATCGCAGCGGAACTGAAAGACGCCGATGCGAAGAAAACGGAGGCGAACAAGCAGCGCGAGGAGTTCGAGGGCAAGAATGCAGCCTTTGACCAGCAGCGTGCCGAGCTGTTGAGCAAGGCCACCGACGAGGTAAAATCACAAGCTCAGGCCATGCTCGACACGACGCGAAAGACCGCTGACGACTGGGCCGCGAAACGACAGGAAGCCCTGCGAACACAAGCCGATGAACTGGGCCGGGGGATCGAAGACAGTGCGCGCAATGAAGTCGTCGCCATCACGCGCAAGGCGTTGCAGGACCTCGCCACGACCGATCTGGAATCGAGCATGGTCGGCATCTTCATGCAGCGCCTGGGCGCACTGGACGGGCAGGCAAAGCAAGACCTGGTGGCCGCCCTGAAGACCTCATCGCCGCCGACGATCAGCAGCGCACGCACCCTGCCGACCGAGCAGCAAGAAGCCATCCAAAAGATGTTGCACGAGGCGTTTTCCTCGGATACGCCGCTGAGTTTCGACGTGCGGCCAGATCTGGTCTGCGGGATCGAACTCAGTGCCAACGGTCAACTCGTGAGTTGGAATGTCGATGCCTATCTGCTGTCGTTGAAGAAGGCGATCGCGCAGATTGCCAGCGAAAGGAATAGGCAAACGGATGCGACCGCGCCGATGCCAGGCGCTGAGAGTGGCCCGGACGACCAACAACCTTCGGGCGCCAAAACGGTCGTTGCCAAACCATCGTCGACAGGCGATGTTCCGCCAGCGCAGGTCAACACTGCATGATTGCCGAGTCGACGGATATACAGGGAACCGTCGAACGCGCCATTCGCGATGTCGGTCGGGCGAGGGAAAGCCTCGCGGCACACATCATCGTGCGGGAAACTGGAACGATCACCCGCGTTTCCACGGGAATTGCGCACGTGTCGGGTCTTCCGCACGTTGGCTCCGACGAGTTGCTTGAATTTCCTGGCGATGTGTTCGGCATCGCCTTCAATCTGGATGAGGACGATATCGGCGTCGTTCTGCTCGGCGACTACGCGAGCCTGCACGCCGGTGATCGCGTCGAACGCACTGGTCGCATCATGGATGTGGCGGTCGGTGAAGCGCTGCTGGGCCGCGTTATCGATCCACTGGGACGGCCGCTGGATGGCAATGGGCCGGTTGCATCGAGCGCGCGCCTGCCAATTGAACGATCGGCCGCCGCAATCATGGATCGGGCGCCGGTCAGCGTGCCGCTGCATACCGGCATCAAGGTAATCGATGCGCTGATTCCGGTCGGTCGCGGACAACGCGAATTGATCCTTGGCGATCGCCGCACCGGCAAGTCGGCAATTGCCATTGACGCCATCCTCAACCAACATGGTCGCGACGTGATCTGCGTTTACTGCGCGATCGACCAGCGCGCTTCGGCGGTTGCAAAGGCGGTGGCCAATCTGCGTGAAAAAGGCGCCATGGCATACACCATCGTGGTCGTGGCGGAGGGCAATCAGGCGCCCGGGCTGGCCTATGTCGCACCCTATGCCGCGACCAGCATCGCCGAGCATTTCATGGAAGCGGGCCGCGACGTGCTGATCGTCTATGACGACCTTACCCATCACGCCCGCGCCTATCGCGAACTGTCACTCTTGTTGCGACGTCCGCCCGGTCGTGAAGCGTTTCCGGGAGACATCTTCTATCTGCATTCGCGCCTGCTCGAGCGTGCAACCCATTTGAGCGAAGCGCGAGGCGGCGGTTCGCTCACGGCACTGCCGATCATCGAGACGGAAGCACAAAATATTTCGGCCTACATCCCAACCAACCTGATTTCGATCACCGACGGCCAGATCTACTTGTCGCCGACGTTGTTCGAACTGGGCGTGCTGCCTGCCGTCGATGTTGGCAAGTCGGTATCCAGGGTCGGTGGCAAGGCGCAGTGGGCGGCTTTTCGCGCGGTAATCGGCGACCTCAAGCTGGCCTATGCGCAGTTCGAGGAGCGCGAAACGTTCTCGCGTTTTGGTGCGCAACTGGATGCCGATGCGCGCGCCATCATCGAGCACGGCAAACGCATCCGCGCCTGTCTTGGCCAGTCGGAATCGTCGCCGGTATCGGTGGCCGCGCAAATCACCATCCTGCTCGCGCTCAGCGCCAGGCTCTTCGACACCGTGCCGCTTGAGCGCATGGGCGAAGCCCAGCAAGCGTTGCAAAAGGCAGCGACCACCCTGCCGGCGGCGGTTGCGAAGCGATTCGAGAGCGCCGAAAAATTCAGCGACGAGGATCGTGAGACGATTCTTGGCGTTGCGCGCGAAGCGCTCGCGCCTTTTGCACCCGCACCGACCGATGCGAATGACACCCCGAAAGGTGTCGAGCCGGTGCATCCGCCAACGAGCGTCGCCGCTGCGCCGCCAGTCCCGAACGCCAACCCGCCTGAAGGCGGGAAACCATCAGACCAACCCGAACGGAGTACACCATGAAAATCCAGATCAATACCGACAACAACATCAAGGCCAGCGAAGAGCTGGTCGAGCGCTTCAGCAACGACGTCGCCAGCGCGCTGGAAAACGTCAGCAGACATGTCACCCGCGTGGAAGTCCATCTGAGCGACGAGAACGCCGGCAAGGGTGGACAGCACGACCAGCGCTGCATGATGGAAGCGCGTCTGGAAGGGCGTCAGCCGATTGCCGTGACCGAGGAAGCTGCCACGCTGGATGCTGCCTTGCACGGCGCCTGCCACAAGCTGGTCAGGATGATCAGCGACATCGTCGACACGCAGCGCGACCGCAATCGGCAGCCTGATCACAGGGACGTTGATGGATCGGCACGCTCCGAGGATTGATGAGCGTCACCGCCGCAAGCCTGAGCAGGAAAATCGCCAGCGCCGGCGATCTGCAATCGGTGGTCCGCACGATGAAGGCAGTGGCCGCCGCCAACGTCGGTCAGCATCAGCAAGCGGTGCGCGCGCTGGCCGACTACAAGCGGACGGTGGAACTCGGCCTGGGAATTTGCTTCAGGCAAACCAGGTCGGAAGGAATGGGTGATGCCCATTTCGATGCCGCGGATGAGGGATCGCCAGTGGCCATCGTGTTTGGCTCCGATCAGGGACTGGTCGGCCGTTTCAATGACGAAATTGCGGACTTTGCGTCGATCTTCCTCGCGAAGCTTCCAGGCGAGCCACGCGTGTGGGCGGTAGGTGAGCGCGTCCACGCCCAACTGGTCGACGCTGGTCTGCCGCCAGTCGGATTGCTGCGGGTTCCGGGTTCAATCCAGGCAGTCACCACACTTGTCGGGGAAATTCTGCTGCAGTGCGTGTCGCCGCAGAAACCCGGGACTCAAGTTCATCTGTTCAACCACCGTCCTCTCGCATCCGGGAGCTACGTGCCGACGACCTTACGCTTACTCCCGCTCGACACGGAATGGCGCAACGCACTGGCCCGGAATGCGTGGCCGGGAAGCTGCCTGCCTGATGTGATCGGTAGCGTGTCCGTGACGCTGGGCGCCCTCATTCGCGAGTATCTTTTTGTTTCACTATTCCGGGCAAGTGCGGAATCGCTCGCCAGCGAAAACGCGAGTCGCCTCGTCGCCATGCGACGCGCCGACAAGAACATTGGCGAACTTCTCGAGTCGCTCGGCACCACATTCCACAGCGTGCGCCAGAACGGCATCGACGAAGAGTTGTTCGATGTGATCTCCGGATTCGAAGCGCTGAGCAAGTCCTGACCCACCTGGACCACGCGGGACGACCACCGATACCTTCGATCCGCCAACCGCACACTCGTTGCGATAGTGTTGCGGCTGGATCTGCGGCAATCGTTTGGGGTCGAGCTCACAGCCACCCACTGTTGAAACCTGCTCGCCGCAACCCGGTCTCAATGTACGGACAAGCGCGCATCAATCGCCACAAAAGGCCGGAGCGAAAGTTCTCTACCATCATAACGACCGGGCCCAGGTTGATGCCGAAATGGTAATCGGATGTCCAGGGCAGACGGGTCTTCGAGTTGCTGCGATAGGTTGGGTTGACGCTGCACAGGAAGCAGTATTTCCCGCTCGCCTGCGGATAGGCATCCTGCAGGTGCCGGATCGTGGGGAGCACGACTTCCGGCGCGAACGGCAGCGACGCTGCGACGGCCCATGGCGCTATGGTGCCGTCGTCGGGGCCGTAGGGTGCGCCGCGGGCGACGTAGTTGAAAAAGCTGCGGTCAATGCCGCCGATCCGCCGGGTGGTAAAGCCTGGACCATCGCTCGCCGTCAGTCCCCAGAAATTGGCGCCATAGCCCACGAACTCCAGCGGATTGCGTACGGCGTAGGCGCGCTGGGCGAGCGTTGCGCGGCGGCTGTTCTCGAAGTAGTCGATTCCCTTGTCGCGCATGAAGGCATCCTGGATGCCGCGCAGGTCGAGCCAGCAATGTGAATATTGATGAATGAAGAGCGGTCCCGCGTAGAGGAATTCGTAGCCACCGATCTCCTTCCATTCGTAAGAGGATATCCATGCCGAATAACTCTCCGCTGGCAATGGGTACGTCGGCGAGCCTAGCCCCAGCACGTACAGCAGCAACGCCTCGTCATAACCTTGCCAGCGGTAGGGAAGGAAGCCGTTTTTTGGCTTCCAGCCGTGAGTGAGCGTAGCGCCGCCGTTGCACGCCCACTGCCAGTCGACGCGTCGGTAAAGAAATTCGGCGAGATCGCGGATTTCTCGTTCCACCTCTTCGTCGCGGTCGAAAAACGCAGCCGCGGTCAGCATGCCGGCGAGCAGGAACCCCGTATCGACGGTCGAAAGCTCGCAACCACCAGCGCGCCGACCTGTCGTCATATCCAGGAAATGGTAGTAAAAGCCCTTGTATCCGGTTGCACTCGCCGACGCGTCGTGCGGGCTGTTGCGAAAGAAGCGCAGCACCAGGAGAATGCGTTCGATGGCATCGGCGCGCGTGATCCAGCCCCGCTCGATGCCGACAGGATAACTTGCCAGGGCGAAGCCGACAGCGGCGATGCTCGCGTCGCCACCGTGCTGCGATTTGTCGGCAACCAGGCCGGTGAGCGGACTGGTCTGATGCAGGAAGTAGTCGAAGGCTTGCCGTTGCAGCGTATCCAGTCGTTTTTCGCCGAAGTCGGCCAACCACTTTTCGTTATCGCCTTGCTCGTTTGGCGAGCTCGAGTGTTCTTTCATGGTTGCACCGGTTTCACGAAACCATCCTGCTTCAAGCGACGTCGCCAACGCGCATTCGGTAAATGATGTACGCGAGCGCGGTGAAGGCGATGAGTCCGCTGGGGATGTAGAGGGTGGAATAGCCGAGACTTCGAAACGCCACTGCGCCAGCGATACCGCCACAGAAAAATGCCGAGATGATGAGAAAACAAAGGGACAATCGCCGCGAATCGACAGGGATGCCACGAATCGCATGGCCGAGGAAGATGCCCAGATCTGTGAACATGCCGGACAAGTGTGTGGTGCGGACGACGGCGCCGCTGTACGTGCTGACCATCGCGTTCTGCAGGCCGCAGGCGAATGAAGCGGCGTACATGCCGAGGAGGCTATTGCGCTCGAGCAATGGGACGGCGATGCAAAGAAGAACAGCTTCCAGGAGCAGGGCAACACCGTAGCGCCGACCCAGCTGGAGCGTGCTGTCCTGAATGATGAAGCCACTCGTCACAGTGCCCGCCATGAACGACCCGATGATCGCCGCGAGGTGCAGGGCGGCCGACAGGTCCAGCGAGGCCAGCGCTGCGGCCAGCATCGACGTGATACCGGTCAAGTGAGTGACAGCCTGATGCTTGAAGCCGAGCAGCGCAACGGCGTTGATGATGCCGGCGACGAATGCCAGCGCCCACGCAGCCGCCCACACCCATCGGGGCAATTTGGAAATCATCGATCACCGTTGTCGGATGGCAGTCTCCGGCACCTTACGTCGATCAACTTCTGAAGTGGTTCCCGCGCGATCGATTTGTCGAACGTCCCACCATTGAATGTCGCGTCAATCAACAACGCGCCGATCATGCAGACGCGCCGAACAGCGCGCCGACTGCCGTGGTCAGGCCCATCGCCAATGAGCCCCAGAATGAAACACGCAAGATCGATGCGAGCACCGGCGCGCCACCTGCACGTGCAGCCAGCAGCCCCAACATCGCGAGAAAAATGAGCGAGCTACCGGCAAGTCCCCACATGAGCGCAACACGTGGAGCCATCATCACAACCAGCAGCGGCAGCGCCGCACCTGCTGCGAATGTTCCCGCGGAGGCCAGTGCAGCTTGAACGGGTTTCGCGGCCAAGGTATCGGATATGCCGAGCTCGTCTCTGCCGTGTGCCCCGAGCGCATCGTGGCTCATCAGTTGCGTGGCAACCTGCAATGCCAATGGTCTATCCAGACCACGGCCAATGTAGATCGATGCCAGTTCTTCGTGCTCGTGATCTGGATTCTCAGCCAGTTCCTTGCTTTCACGGACCAAGTCCGCGCGCTCAGTATCTGCTTGCGAGCTTACCGAGACATACTCGCCAGCGGCCATCGACATCGCGCCCGCAACGAGGCCGGCTACGCCCGCAACCAGAATAGCGCTGGTATCGGCACCGGCTGCCGCCACCCCCAACACAAGGCTGGAGGTGGAGACAATTCCATCGTTTGCTCCAAGCACAGCGGCGCGAAGCCAGCCTGTTCGATGCGTGCGATGACGTTCGCGATGCCTCATGCCATCTCCTGGAGCTCTACGCGATCGCGCTGCTTGGCCTGTTTCTCTAGCGCGTGACCCCTATGGTATCCAGTTGCAGGCGAGCCGCGACGCCAGGGGCACTTTATTTGGTGACGACGACAGTTCCCTTCATGAGCGCCGAGTGGCCAGGGAACGAGCAGAAGAAGCTGTAATCGCCGCCGGCAGTGAGCTTGCTACCAGGAAACTTCGCGCTCGTCTTCTCGCCGCCGCCAATCACTGATGTCGACGCAATGACGCTGGCGTTGTCCTTCGGCACGTAGTTAGCCGCGGCTCCGGCCTTCATTCCGGCCGAGGTCACGCTTGCCATGTCAGCGGTCTTGCTGATGACAACGTTGTGGCCCATGGCTGCCACCGGCAGCTTGCCGGTATGCGCCAACTCGATGGAAATGCTGGCGCAGGAAGCTGATACGGTTACCGTTTTGAGGTTGAACTGCATTTGATCGCTGCCTTCCAGTGCAATCGTGCAGTTGGGCGCGGCATGGGCGAACGACGCTGCACCGAGCAGGCCAAGGGCAAGAAAAGTGGTTGGAATATTCATCGTGATGTCTCCATGGGTTTGACGTTGGGGATGGGTGAAGAGGGGTTGATCGCTTGCTGGACGGCTGCAAGGAATTCCGGGTCTGCTTTGCTGCCAATCTTCTCTGTTCGCGCAACGATGCGACCTTCGCGGTCGAGCAGGATCAGTTCGCCGGTGTGGTTGAAATCGCCGCTCGCCAATTTGCGATAGCGCACACCGAGTACGCCAGCCACTGAAGCTACCGCCTGTTCCTGCGGCGATGCGAGTGTCCATCGGGCGGTGTCCAGCTTGCGCAGTTTTGCCAGCGCCATCAGTGCAGCGGGCGTGTCGTTGGTTGGGTCCATGCTGATGAACAAGAGATGCAGGCCGCCGAGTTGTAAGGGTGTCAGCGCCTTTTCGATGCTCTTGCCGGCGTCCACGATCAGCGGGCACATGTACGGGCACGCCGTGTAGAACATCGTCACCAGTTGCGGCTCGCCGCGACGACTGCGCCAGTCGAATCCCTTGCCATCCTGGTCGATCAGCACGAGTGGCAGTTGGTAGACAGAATCGCCGGGCAGCGGCTTGTCCATCGTCGCAGCGATAGCAGGCGCCGTCAGCAGCAGCCAGCACAGCAAGAGAACGCTTCGGATCAGAATCGTGGTTGTCATCGAATACTCCTTGCGCATCGAAAGCCAAGACTGGTTGTCGTGTCCTTGCCGTTGAGAGAACTCAGCATCGCCACACGCATGAGTACGGCGTAGTTCTCGCGATCATTCATCGACAGCGCGCCGGCACCGCAGAACTTCAACCGATCGGCGTCGCCCTGGTTGCGGTTGTCCGATGCAATCAACAGCGACGAGTAGTCGGCGATCCATTCCCATACCAGGCCGTGCAGGTCTTGCACGCCATAGGCATTGGCTGCCTGCAGGCCAACGCGCGGCAGCGCCGT
>JBBSTF010000069.1:0-11983 GCA_038236135.1 Lysobacterales bacterium | reverse complement strand
TTCCTCCTTCGCATGCAACTCGCCATTGAAACGGTAGTACGCGGAAACGCCGGCGCGGCGATCACGAACCAGGTCTGCTTCCTTCAACTTCGCCAAGTGGGTCGACACGCGCGGCTGGGCCAAATGAGTAATCGCGGCCAACTCGGCGACGGTCAGTTCCTCGCGTTCCAGCAAGGCAAGCAGACGCACCCGGGTCGGATCGGACAACAAACGCAGCAAGTTGGTGGTCGCAGCCAGATCCACAGCTATCTATCCTTTCATCGCGATCAAAAGATGAAGCGCAGCCTAGCCGCCGCTGCGAGCAGCGTCAATCGTCCGCGCCGAGGAGCACGGGACGCTTACCGAAATGCGCGTCGTTCTCTATGCTTGTGACGTGCGAGCTCGAACCGAATGAATGTGCTTAAAGTCCTGCGTCGTTGGTTGGCCATATTGTTGCTGTCGTGTGCGTTCGCGCACGCCGTGGACGTCGACGAATTCGCGCGCCATCGCACGCCCACGCCGAGCAATGTTCCCTATCGTTCGATCCAGACGCCAGGACGGCTCGACGGCGAACGGCTTCCGCTGATCGTGTTCCTTCACGGTAGCGGCCAGAACGGCGACAACAACGAAGACCAGATCGACGGCAATGCGAACGGCGCGCTGGAACTGATCGATACCGCGATCCAGGAGAACGTGCCGTTGGTGTTCGTCGCCCCACAAATTGATGATGACTATTGGTCGCCACGCACCGTGGTTACCGTCATCGCCGACGCGATGCGTCATTATCCGATTGATCCCAGGCGAGTCTTGTTGACCGGCGTGTCCGATGGCGGCACGGGCGTATGGGACACGCTTAAGGCATTTCCCCATTGCTTCGCGGCCGGTGTCCCGATGTCTGGCATGACCGAACTGGCTGGGCTGGCCTCGATCCGCGACGTGCCGCAGTGGATATTCCACGGCGAGAAAGACAATGACACCAACATCGAAACCGGTTATGGCGGCGCTATGGTCGGCTCGCGCCCGGTCGTGCGCGCCTTGCGCGCGATGGGCGGCGTCCCGCGCTATACCGAATATGCGAAAAAGAAACACGTAATCTGGCCCGAGGCATTCGGCGAGGACGCCTTGCTGCCGTGGCTGATGTTACAACGCCTGCCGGGACACGTTTGTGATTTCCCAGCGCTCCCGCGCGATGTGGCGCGTTCGCCCGATCAACACGAGCACTCCTAGCGCAGAGTTGCGCCCAGGCGGCCGTGCACGATTTGCGGGTGATCGATGGAACCCACACTCACGGTGGATCGCGAATGCGCAAGGGGGCATGGAGGTGACCAAGCTTCATTTGCAGGCGCCAACCAGTCTGCGCGTTGTGGAATTTACCGCCACCTCCTTCGAGGCGAACGGCAGCGAACGCGTCTGCGGCCGGTTGGGGTCGTGTAAGTCGCGAACGACTTGCAGGATGCCTTGGACGTTGCGGCGGACAGAGTGGTGCGGTTTGAGGCTACAACACGTCAAACCGCAAGCTTGCTGTATCCTTTTTTTGCCTTTGGCACAAATCATCTTTCCGGGGACACCAAAACCATGACCACATTTTTCAAGCGTTCTGCACTTGCTGCATCCATTGCCCTGTCCCTCGCCGGCGTAGCACACGCCGCCGACAAGAAGTTCGATATCGTGATGGAAGGCGGGTCCAGCGCGCCAATCATCCGCGCCAGCACAAATACCGTGGTTAACTATACCGGGACGACCCCTGCCAATATTGTCGGCTCGCTGGACCTTGCCGATTCGACATTCAATCGCCCTGAGTCAAGTTGTATCGCTCTCGACCCTGGATCCACAGCAGTAGCGTACGACACCATCACGTTCACCAACACTACGGCGAGCAATGCGACCATCACCCTTACCATGGGTGACGTCGGTGCACCGGCTTCATGCGCAACTGCAGGCGATACGTTCTTGTTTATGTACAACGACGTGTTCAATCCAGCAACACCCTTGGCGAATTGTGCATTGGCAAACGATGACACTAATGGTTTGTGCTCGATGCTGAGTGGGGTCTCGATCCCTGCAGGCGCGGTCCGGGTTTTCGTACTGACCTCGTACGCTAACGCTAACTCTAAAGGAGGCGGACTGTTTCCTTACGAAGTCACTTTTGCGGGCACCACGCCGGTGTCGCTACAGAAGTTCTCGGTCGACTGATTCACCGCGAAATGCTGCACACGAAGCGGCCCGCACTTGCGGGCCGATTTCGTTTGCGACCTTGCGTCGCGGCATAGGTGCGGCAGCGCTGCGCTAGACTCCGGGTCCCTCGTTGCCGTTGCATCCACCTCGATGCGCCGTCAAACGTGGACTGCTGACACACGACCCAGCCGGAGCCTTTCATGGATTTTCGCTACACCGAAGACCAGCAATCGATCCAGTCGATTGCCCGCGATTTCGCCCAGAAGCGCATTGCGCCGGTTGCTGCCGAGCTCGACGAAAAAGCCGAGTTTCCGTTGGCGAATATTCGCGAGATGGGCCAGCTTGGCCTCATGGGCATCGAGGTGCCGCACGAGTACGGCGGTGCCGGTATGGATCCGATCGCGTTCGCGCTGGCGGTGATGGAAGTCGCCGAGGCCGATTGCGCGCACTCCACCATCATGTCGGTCAACAACTCGCTGGTCTGCAACTGCATCCTTGTCCATGGCAGCGAGGATCAGAAACAAACTGTTGTGCGCGCGATTGCCAGTGGTGATGCGATTGGCGCCTACGCACTGACCGAACCGCAGTCGGGTTCGGACGCATCCGCCATGCTCACGCGAGCGCAGCGCAACGACGCTGGCGACTGGGTGATCAACGGCAAGAAGAGCTGGATCACGTCGGGCCACGTCGCGCGCTACATCGTGCTGTTTGCGGTTAGTACTCCAGGCAAGGGATCGAAAGGCATTTCGGCGTTCATCGTCGATACCGAGCTCCCCGGATTCCGCGCTGGCAAGAGCGAACCCAAGCTCGGTATTCGCGCTTCGGCCACCTGCGAGATCGAGTTCGACGATTACGTTTGTCCGAAAGCGAATCTGCTCGGTGAGGAAGGCCGGGGCTTCGCGATTGCTATGAGTATTCTTGATGCCGGCCGAATCGGCATTGCCGCGCAAGCGGTTGGATTGGCGCGGGCCGCCTACAAGGCGAGCTTGGTCTATTCGCGTGAGCGCAAGGCGTTCGGCCACGCGATTGGGTCGTTCCAGATGATTCAGTCCAAGATCGCCGATATGAAGTGCAAGCTCGATGCGGCAGAACTTCTGACCTTGCGCGCGGCATACGCGAAATCACAAGCTGACCAGGGCAACGGCAAATTCGGCACCGAAGCCGCCGTCGCCAAACTCTTTGCATCCGAAGCGGCGATGTTCATCACTCATGCTGCGGTGCAGATCCATGGCGGAATGGGCTATTCGAAGGAACTGCCGCTGGAGCGTTATTTCCGTGACGCCAAGATCACAGAAATCTACGAAGGCACCAGCGAAATCCAGCGCATGGTGATTGCCCGCAACGAAACCGGCGTGCGCTGAGCGAACGGTAACGTTTACTTCGTCTGCAAGGTATTGCCGGGCAGGAATTGCCAGGTGCGGGTCACGTACAACTCGTCGAGGTTTTCGTCGGTGACGGGAATGGTCGGGAACGGCGCCGCCAATCGTACGATGCGAATCGCCGCGTCATCCAGGATGTTCTCGCCGCTGGACTTGATCACGTCGACACTCTTGATGCTGCCGTCGCGGCTCATGCCGACAGTCAGGATCAACTGGCCGCGCAACTGGCGACGACGTGCTTCGTCGGGATAGTTGATGTTGCCAACCCGCTCGACCCGCGACACCCAAACCTTCATGTAGCTGGCATAGGCGTATTCGCGGGTATTGGCAGAGATGTATTTTTTCTTGGGCCGCTTGGCGTAGCGCTCGGCTTCCTTCTGAAGCTCGTTGGCTAGCCTCGCCATCTCCAATTGACGCTCCAGTTCCTTGCGATCATCCGGTTGCGGCAATTCCGGCTGGGTTTCACTGGACGGTCGGGTCAGTACTTTGAATTCGGACGTCGCCGTGCTGGCCAGTTCCGGTTGGTTAGCCTCTTGTGCGCGCGGCGTCGAGGTATGCATAGGTGCCGGCGCAATGCCATCGTCGACCTTCGGCATTGGTCCGCTGAGCAGGTCGGCCGGTCGCTTGGGTTTGTCCGATTCGCCGCCGCCACTGTTGTTGGCTTGGGCGAGAAAATCGGCCTTGTCGGGATTTTCCCCGCTGCTGCTTTGCAGCAGGATTACTTCCAGCGACGGCAGGCGCGGTCGCATTTTTTCGTAGTCGAAGCTGATCCCGAGCGCGATCACCGCGTGGGCGATAACCGAGAACAGGATGGTGACGCCAAGCCGGTCACTGCTGCTGGTCGCCATCAGCCTGCGCTCGACTCCAGCGCGTCGAATAACTGGCCGGCAATGTTGAGGTTGAACTGCGCATCGAGTTCGCGAATGCAGGTCGGCGAGGTGACGTTGACTTCGGTCAGCCAATCGCCGATGACGTCGAGGCCGACGAACATCAGTCCGCGACGCTTGAGTTCGGGTGCCACTTGCGCGGCGATCCAGCGATCGCGCTCGCTGAGGGCGATGCCGACGCCTTTACCACCGGCAGCAAGGTTGCCGCGAAATTCATCGCCTTGCGGAATTCGCGCCAGGGCATAAGGGACCGGCACACCGTCGATCAAAAGGATGCGCTTGTCGCCTTCTGTTATTTCCGGGATAAAACGCTGGACCAGCGCAAACGCATTGCCGTTAGCGGTAAGCGTTTCGATGATCGAGTTAAGGTTCGGATCACCGTGCTGCGACACGAAGATACCGCGACCGCCCATGCCATCAAGCGGCTTGAACACCACCTTGCCCTGTTTGGCCACGAAGCGCCGCAGTTCGGCGGAATCACGCGCCACCAACGACGGCGCACAGCACTGCGGGAAATGCAGCGCAAATAATTTCTCGTTGCAATCACGCAGCGCGCTGGGATTGTTGACGACGCGGACGCCCTCGCGTGCAGCCTGGTCGAGCACGAGCGTGTCGTAGATGAATTGCGCGTCGACCGGCGGGTCCTTGCGGGCGAACGCGAGGTCAACGCCCGTCATTGATTGCCACGACGCTTCGCCGAGCGTGAAGTAGTCGTGCGGATCATCGCGAACGCTGAGCTCGGCCAGCCGCGCCCAGGCGAGGCCATCACGCAGTGCCAGATCGCCGTGGCTCATGTACAACACCCGGTAGCCACGACGCTGTGCTTCGAGCAGCATCGCAAATGTACTGTCCTTTTTCGGATTGATCCGTGCAATCGGATCCATCAGGACGGCCAGGGTTCGCGACATGGAGACTCCCGAGGAAAAGAGACAAATGCAACGCCGATTCTATCCGTTGTGCAAATGCACTGACCGGTGCCGCGCGTCACTGTTCTTGTGACGCACCGCAAAAACTGCCGACGCAGCCACCGAATCGAGTGTCGGCTGTACTACACTGCTGCTACCGGGCACCTTGGGGAGGTGTCTTAACAGCAGAATTTGTTTGATTGCATGCACTTGCCCGAATTCATTCAGAACGCTTCGAGAATTGGGCCGGCGGCCTGTAGCAGACCGTCGACCAAGCCGCTGAACTTTTCATCCATCTGCATCGCTATTGTTGGGAACCGCAATGTCTGACTCCAAAACCGTTGATATGAACGGCCTGAAGGTTATGGTCATCGATGACTCGAAGACCATCCGGCGCACCGCGGAAACGCTGCTGCGCAAGGAAGGCTGCGACGTGGTCACCGCCACCGACGGCTTTGAAGCCTTGGCGAAGATTTCCGATCACCAGCCGCAGATCATCTTTGTCGACATCATGATGCCGCGCTTAGATGGCTACCAGACCTGCGCGCTGGTCAAGAACAACCAGGTATTCAAATCGACGCCAGTGATCATGCTCTCGTCGAAGGATGGCCTGTTCGACAAGGCGCGTGGTCGCATCGTCGGCTCCGAGGAATACCTGACCAAACCGTTTACCCGCGAAGAACTGCTGGGCGCAATTCGCCGTCACGTGAGCGCGAAGTGAGCGTGCTGATGATGCGGACACATCTTTTACATCGGGTGAGTGAGTGAACGTGCGCGCCGCCGCTCGTTCGCCATTCGAGATCCTCGCCGAGTTCGAGCAGCGCAGCCTGGGGCACGCCGTTGGCGCGCAGCAAGCGGCTGATGCCCTCGGCGTCTGGCGTGGCATCGGGTTTCGTGTCGGCCAACGCCGCTTGCTCGGCGCAATCGGTGAAGTCAACGAGATTCTTGCAGTACCAAGCCTGACGCCGGTTCCCGGCACGATGGATTGGTTGCTCGGTGTGGCAAACGTGCGCGGTAACCTGGTCCCGGTCGTCGACATGACTTCGTTCATCGATGGATCGGCGGCGCAAGTAACTGACAACAGTCGCTTGCTGCTGGTCCGCCAACCGGCGGGAATCGTTGGCCTCTTGGTCGATGAAGTTTTCGGGCAGCGCACGGTGGCGTCCGAGCAGGTGAATGCTGCCGATGAAGAGTCCGATCCCGCTGTCGCGCGCTATGTCCACGAGCGGGTTCAAAGTGGCAATTTCGATTGGGGCTTGTTCAACCTGGGCGCACTGGTGCGCGGCGTCGAATTTCAGCAGGCTGGGTTGTAGTTCAACGGGGCGTTGCGGCGATTCTGAAAATCATCTAGTGGGGAAAGCACGGCATGGCGACACGCAAGAAACAAACGGCAGTTGAAACCACCGGACGGAACTGGCTACTGCTTGGGCTGTTGACGATACCTCTGGGTTTCGCATTCGTTACCTTTGCGGTGCTCTGGAATCAGCGCGGCGGTGACAACGCAGCCATCGAGAGTACGACCAGCATCCAGATCGAGGCGCAGGCACTGGCGCGCTACTCAGCCGCCGCATCGCAGGGTAACCTCGATGCGTTCGACGAGTTGTCGCGAACTCGCGCCAACCTGGCCAGCCGGGTCGACAAACTGAGCGGTCCGAACGGTTATCCACAACGTGATGAAGTTGCCGTTCCCATGGCTGCGCTGGTCGCTGCCTGGGCAACGGCATCGGCCGAGGCTGATCGTATCCTGAGCCTTCGTGACGTCGTACTCGATGCGACCGCAGCTGGCGTGGAAGCACGACGCAAGTTGTTGCCGCTGGTCAGCGCCATCGACAGCTTGGCGGTGCGTAGCGGTGATCGCAATGGCTCCGCGCAAACCGCAACGCGACTGGCCGATCGCATCCTGCGCCAATTGGGTGAGTTGCTGTACGGCGTCACTGGCATCGCCAGTAATGCGAATACCATCTCCACTGATGCCGCCGCATTCGGTGTCGCCCTGGGCAATGTCCCGACGTCCGGTGACAACCGTTTGATCGAAGCCGACGCCACCTGGGCGAGTCTTGAGCCCGCCGTGCAACGTGCCGGCAAGGCCGCCGCACAACTCGCTGCCGCACGCGGTGCCGCAGCCGTGATCGTGAGCGAAAGCCAGGTTTTGCAGCAGCGCGCCGCGACGCTGGCAGAAAGCATCGACGCGCTTGCCACCAACAGGCCTTGGCCCAACGCACTTTCGGCGGGCATTGCGGCGCTCGCAGCGCTGGCCGTGCTGTTGGTGCTCGTATTCAACCTTCTCCGCGGCCAGCAGCGTCGCTACAAAGCATCAACCCAACTTAACTTGCGCAACCAGGAAGCCATCCTGCGATTGCTCGACGAAATGGGCTCGCTGGCGGAAGGTGACCTGACCGTCCAGGCAACGGTGACGGAGGACATCACCGGCGCCATCGCAGACTCGGTCAACTTCGCCATCGAGGCACTGCGATCGCTGGTTACCACGATCAATGAGACAGCCGTACAGGTGTCTGCTGCCGCGAACGAAACCCAGGCCACGGCGGTAAGTCTGGCCGAAGCAGCCGAGCATCAGGCACGCCAGATCAATGCATCGTCGACTGCGGTCAACGACATCGCCGGCTCGATCGATCGCGTATCGGCCAACTCCGCAGAGAGCGCGGATGTTGCGCAACGCTCCGTGGTTATTGCTGCCAAGGGCGCCCTGATGGTGCGCCAGACGATCGAAGGCATGGATTCCATCCGCGACCAGATCCAGGAAACTGCCAAGCGCATCAAGCGCCTCGGTGAATCGTCACAGGAAATCGGAACCATCGTCGAATTGATCAACGATATTGCCGAGCAGACGAACATCCTCGCGTTGAATGCCGCGATTCAAGCCGCCTCGGCTGGTGAAGCGGGGCGCGGATTCGCGGTCGTTGCGGATGAGGTGCAGCATTTGGCCGAGCGCGCGTCCAACGCGACGCGGCGCATTGAAACACTGGTCCAAACCATTCAGTCGGACACCAACGAGGCCGTCAGTTCGATGGAGCAGACCACCGCGGAGGTGGTTTCCGGTGCACGCATGGCCGAGGACGCCGGTTTGGCGCTGGGTGAGATCGAAAATGTGTCGACCGACTTGTCCGGCTTGATCCAGCGTATTTCCGCCGCTGCGCGTCAACAGGCGACGGCGGCATCCAACATCTCGGAAACGATGTCGACGATTCGCGAAATCACCCGACAGACGTCGACTGGTGCAAGCCAGACGGCCGAATCGATCGGCAACCTGGCCCAGTTGTCTGCAGGTCTGCGTCGTTCGGTCGCCGACTTCAAGCTGCCGGCATGAACGCTGCAATAGAGCTGGCGCGCGGGAGCCGAGAGGACTGAGCATGAAATTGCAACAAGACATCGACTTCAACGGTCTGGGCTGGATCAAAGGCGAGATCGACGCAACGCTCAAGCAGGCCCAAGAGGCGCTGGAGAGTTTCGTCGAAGACACCGCCGACACCGGTTTGATGCGCCTGTGTTCGGCCTACCTGCACCAAGTGCAGGGTGCGCTGCGCGTGGTCGAGCTGTACGGTGCGGCGATGGTTGCCGACGAAATGGAATTGCTTGCAAAAGCAATCGTCGACGGCCGCATCCTCACGCCTGACGATGCCTATGCCGTTCTGCTTCGCGGTATCGTGCAGTTACCCAATTATCTTGAGCGCGTCCAGGAAGGTCACAAGGACGTTCCAGTAGTCTTGTTGCCCTTGCTCAACGATCTGCGCGCTTGTCGTGGCGAAAAGTTGCTAACCGAGTCCGTTTTGTTCTCGACAGGCAAGCTCGACGAGCCCACCCGTGTACACGCTGGCGAGCTACCGGATGTCGGGCCCGCCGCAGCACCGCAGGAGCGCATTCGTCGCCTGCGCGATGCGTACGAATTCACGCTGTTACGTTGGTTCAAGGCACCGAATTCGGGTGAACATCTGACCCGGTTGATTGCGATCCTTGATCGCTTGTATTCGTTGTCGATGCAACCCGAGGCGCGCAGTCTGTGGCGGGTAGGTACCGCGGTGCTCGAAGCGATTCGCGATGGTTCGCTTGACGCCAGCGTCACCGTCAAGCTGCTGTTCGGCCAGATTGATCGCGAGTTCAAGCGTTTCGCCGAAGAAGGTGAGACGAGTCTCGCCGCGAAGCCGCCACGAGAGGTGATGCAGAGCCTGCTTTATTACATCGCCCACTCCAGCGCCGATGGCCCGCGCGTTTCCGAAGTGCGTCGCATCTATCACCTGCAAGCCGCATTGCCGACCGATGGCGAGATGCAGCAAGCCGAAGGCGCGATGGCCGGCCACAACCGGACGTTGTTGAACACGGTGTCGAACGCGATCAAAGACGATCTTTTGCGCGTCAAGGAAATGCTCGACATGTTCCTGCGCACCCGTGACGCCGACCCCTCCGTGCTGCTGGAGCCCGCCGAATCACTGGGCCGGGTCGGCGACACGCTGGGCATGCTCGGACTTGGCATCCCGCGCCAGATGATCGAGGAGCAGCGACTGATCATCGAGGAAATGGGCAGTGGGCGCGGCAGTCTCGACGAGCCGCGTTTGCTCGAGGTTGCCAAGGCGTTGCTGGTTGTCGAGACCACGCTGGACGACCACATTGATCGCCTCGGTAGCGGGGCGGATCTGAGCCTGCCATTGCCCGGCGAACTGGAGCTTCCGAAAGCGGAAGTGCGCAAGATTCTTGACGCGCTGATGCGCGAAGCGGTCAGCAATGTACAACAGGTGAAGTTCGACATCGTCGCCTTCATCGAATCGCCGTGGGATCACGCCAGGATTGAGCCGATCCCGCGACTGCTGGAAGAAATCGTCGGTGCATTGAACATGCTCGACCTCGGCGACGCCGCCCAGGCGATGACCGGAATCCTGCGTTTCGTGGACAGCGAATTGCTGGGCCGCCATGTGGTGCCGAGCGCCACTCAGATGGATCATCTGGCAGACGCGCTGTCGTCGATCGAGTACTACCTCGATGCCACCCGCGAACAGCGCGCTGGTCGAGAAGAGATTCTGTTGGTGACCGAACGCGCACTTGGCGACCTCGGCTATTGGCCGGTGCCGGCAAGCCAACCACGCACGCGTGATGCCGAGACTGCCCACTGGGACATCTCGGCGGACAACGATAATCTTGATGGCGCGAATACGATCGACGATGACCACAAACCGCTCACCGCGGCTCCGGCGCCGGAATCGATGGGCGAGATCGACGACGTGGCTGCAGCGACCGAGGTGGTCGTGCCGACCAGCGAGCGGCGATTGCCTGTACCGCTACCCAGCGCATTCACCCAATTCGGTTTCGTCGGCGGCGACGAGGGAGGCATCGATAACGAAATTCGCGAGGTCTACCTCGAAGAAGTGGACGACGAAATCGCCGCATTGCGAGTCGCCACTGCGTCTTGGCTCGCCGCACCCGACCAGTCGAACTTGTTGGTGCCGATTCGACGTTCGTTCCATACCCTGAAGGGCTCTGGTCGCTTGGTTGGCGCCGGCGCCATTGCCGAGTTCAGCTGGAAGGTCGAGAGCGTATTCAATCGTGTGCTCGAAGGCAGCATGCCTGCAGGACCTGACGTACAGGCATTCGGGAAGGATGCGGTTGCGATGCTTCCCGCACTTGCCGTGGCACTACGTAGCGGCGTCGCACCGAGTGTAGACGTTGAAGACCTTATGCAGCGCGCGCACGAGTTAGCGAACGTCGAGTTTGCTCGCGCGCCAGTCCATCGCGAGGCGACTCTCGTTGCAATCGACAGCGCTAGCAAGCAACCGGTCACTGAGAAGCCGGATGTGCCATCCAATCAGCCAAATATCGATCCCGCGCTGTTGGAGATACTCACCACCGAGATGGGCATGCATGGGGCTGTCATCGAAGGCTATCTGGCAGAGTGTGCGCCCGTACCGATGCCGGTGACGGACGAGCTTTTGCGTGCTGTGCATACGCTCAACGGTGCTGTTGCGGTGGTTGAATTGCCAGCGCTCAGCAGCGTGCTGATTCCTGCCGAGGGCTACTTGCGCCGCATGCGTGGTGCCGGCCTGGCACCGGACGAACCCGGCTTGGCGGCACTTCATCGAATCGCGGACTTGGTGCGCCAAGTCCGGGAAAATCTGGGCGGTGAGTCGGTATTGCCGTCCGCACCACCAAGCTTGGCGTCGCAGTTGGGTGAAATGCGCGATGCGATGCCTGAACCTTCGAATGCACAGCAGTACGGTGACGCCGCTGATAGCGACGAATTCGGCGACGGGACTGAGGAATCGGCCGACATTGGATTCGACTTTAGTTCGGAGTTCGGCGATGACAGCATCGCCAATCCGGTGGTGTACGACGCCGAAAATGCCATCAAAGATGACATCGACGAAAGCCTCAATTTCGAAAGCGTTGGTGACGCCACGGTGATCGATGCAGCGTTGTTGTCGATGCCACTCGACACACCGCACGACGACGGCTCGTCCGAGTCGACTGCTCCGAGCGAAAACGAGGCTGAGTTCGTGGCCGCGTCGGAAACCGTTACCGAGACTGAAGCTGAGACCGAAGCTGAGACCGAAGCTGAGACTGAAGCCGAGACTGAAGCCGAGACTGAAGCCGAGACTGAAGCCGAGACTGAAGCCGAGACTGAAGCCGAGACTGAAGCCGAGACTGAAGCCGAGAC
>JBBSTF010000068.1:0-12252 GCA_038236135.1 Lysobacterales bacterium | reverse complement strand
GGCAAGGTCGTGCTCTGCGCGGCCATGCGCAAACTCATGCACATCATCTTCGGCGTGCTCAAAAACCAGCAACCCTTCGATCCAAACGCAGGACTTGCGGTTAGTTGATCAAGACGGTATCTGCGGGCCTCTTCTCCGCCAACTCGCCTCCCCGAAACGGGATGAAGGTCAAAGGCACGCAGCGTTGCTGCGTTGTCCGCCGCTTTGCGGCGGATGCTGTTGATGTGGCTTTTGATCCACCCGCCCGTTCCTGTCGGCAAGTGCTGGACGGAAAAGCCGCTTGCGGGCCGCGCGAGGGATCGCGTGGCTTCGGCTGCGGCACAGGATGTGCCTTCAGCCGAACCCGGCCAGTGCTTGCGCAGTCGTGCGGCTTCATCGCACGACCGACAGGCCATCGGGTCGCATCTTTGGCCCACGTTTCTCTGCGAGGAGAAAGGTGGGGCGGCGGGCGGCAGCCCGGCGAAACGCTTGACCAGTTTGGCGACAGCAAATCATCGTGACGAGGCGCGACGGGCTGAGGCGCTTGACCAGTCTGGCGACAGCCAAAAGAGCGATGATGGAGTCTTCGCAGTGCGAAACCCAAGCGAATGGGCGTCGCCACGCCCCAGACCCAGCGCAACTGGATGCGCGATATTCCGCGTATCGCGGCCCCGTGTCATAATTCGCGGCCTTTTCCGGGACGGGCATCGCCCGCTTCCCCTGAATCTTCTGGAGACACGATGGATTTTCTGATCAGTTCCGCCTACGCACAAGGTACGCCGGGTGCGGCTCCCAACCCGTTGATGTCGTTCCTGCCGTTGATCATCCTGTTCGGCATCTTCTATTTCATGCTGATCCGGCCGCAAATGAAGCGGTCAAAGGAGCAGAAGGCGATGATTACGGCGCTGTCACGTGGCGATGAAGTGGTCACGTCTGGCGGCTTGCTTGGCCGCATTGACGAGATGGCCGATCAGTTCGTAACGCTGGAAATCGCCGATGGCGTTCGCGTCAAAGTCAGCAAGCAGCACATCACTGCCGTGTTGCCGAAAGGCACACTCAAGGCCTCCTGATCGTCCCGATCGATAACCTCCGTGCGCCGGTTTATCCGGCGTCGCGCTGCGGACCCACGCATGAATGATTTTCCCCGCTGGAAATACGCACTGGTCGTATTTGCCGTTACTGCCGGCCTGATTTATGGCTTGCCCAATGTCTTCCGGCCACAACCGGCTGTTCAGATTTCGGCCAACCGTGGATCGGTGGTTGACGAAGCCCTGAAGACAACGGTTGAAGGCTATCTCGACGCTGCCAAGATTGTCCCGGATCGTATTGAAGTGGTGAATGATCGCCTCCTCGTTCGCTTACCCAAGAGCGACGACCAAGGCGACGTGATGAATCACGTTGCCGACGTCATCAAGACTGGCCTGGCCAAGGATGACCGCGGAGACGGTTACGTTATCGCGTTGAACCTGGCGTCGACGGTACCGGGCTGGCTGCGCGCGATAGGTGCTGATTCGATGCCGCTCGGCCTTGACTTGCAGGGCGGCGTGCACTTCCTCATGCAGGTCGACGACAAGGAAGTATTCGAGAAGCAGCAGCAGCGTTACATCGAAGACATCCGCGCCGTTCTTCGTACCAAGGACATCCGCTACCAGTCGGTCGGACGAGGGCCGCAAGGCATCATCGTGCAGTTGCGCAACAGCGCGGATCGCGAAGCCGCGGCCGGCGTGATCACCGTGTCCGCACCCGAACTTACCGTCGAGAATGGCGCCGTCGTCGGAGATTCGTACACGCTGGTTGCCAATTTGAAACCCGCGGAAATCACCAAGATTTCGCAGAACACCATCAAGCAAAACGTATCGACGCTGCGAAATCGTATCAATGCGCTTGGCGTCTCCGAGCCGATCATTGTCCAGCAGGGCTTGAACCGCATCGTTGTCGAACTCGCCGGCGTACAGGACACCGCCGACGCGAAGACCAAGCTCGGTGCTACGGCCACACTGGAATATCGCGCCGTCGACGAAAGCGCCAATCCTGTCGACGCCGAGCGTACCGGCCAGGTACCGCCAGACAGCCGTCTCTACAAAATGCGCGATGGCCGCCCGATTGTGCTGAAAAAGAAAGTGATCGCGACCGGCGATGAGCTGGTCGATGCATCCAGCGCGCCCGATCCGCAGTCCGGCTCACCGGCAGTATCGGTGGTGTTGAACGAGTCGGGCGGTCGCAAGATGCTCGACTTCACCACCCAGAATGTCGGCAAGCGCATGGGTGTGGTCTACATAGAACGCACGCCGGAGGTGAAAATTGTAAACGGCGAGGAAGTTCGTTCGACGAAGGTCACCGAAGAAGTCATTAATGCCGCCACCGTCAACGGTGTATTCGGCAAGCGCTTCCAGACCACCGGCATTGGTAGTGCGAAAGAGGCTTCGGACCTTGCGCTTTTCCTGCGGTCCGGCTCGCTGGCGGCACCTGTCGACATCGTTTCCGAACGCGTGATTGGCCCCAGCCAAGGCCAGGACAACATCCAGAAGGGCGTCTTCGCGACGATCCTTGCACTGGTGTTGGTGATCGTGTTCGTGGCGCTCTACTACAAGGTGTTCGGCTTGATCGCCGACGTTGCACTGATTCTGAATCTGGTTCTGCTGGTCGCAATTCTGAGTTTGTTCCAAGCAACTCTGACGTTGCCGGGTATCGCCGGCATCGTATTGACGCTGGGTATGGCGATCGACGCGAACGTGCTTATCTGCGAACGAATACGTGAAGAATTACGTAATGGTTCGACGCCACTCGCAGCTATTCGCGGCGGTTACGACAAGGCCTGGGCAACCATTTTCGACGCCAACCTGACCCACCTGATCGCGGCGCTGGGACTGATGACGTTCGGTTCCGGCCCGCTGCGCGGCTTCGCGATCACCCTCACCATCGGCATCCTGACCTCGATGTTCACTTCGGTGACGATTACCCGTGCGCTGATTTCGCTGGTTTACAGCGGTCGCCGCCTCAAGAACGTTTCGGTCTGAATCGACCGCACAGGACATATCGATGGAACTTTTCAACCCCAATACCAATTTGAATTTCATGGGCTGGCGCAAGATCAGCCTGACGGTTTCCTGCGTGTTGATGGTGCTGGCAGCCGTGACAATTTTCGTTCGCGGCCTGGACTACGGCCTCGACTTCACGGGTGGTGTGCTGGTCGAGGTCAATTACCAGAAGCCGATTGACGTAGCCGACGTGCGTTCCGCGTTGACTGCGGGCGGCATGCCCAAGGCGCTGGTGCAAAGCCTGGGCAGCACGCAGGAATACGCCATTCGCATCACTCCGGAAAAGGGGGAGCAAGCGGAAGGTGTCGACGCGGCTTCCGACAAAGTCAGCCACGACAAGGTATCGGCGAACATCAAGGCCGCGCTAAGCAAGAATCGGCCCGATGTCGTCCTGAAGCCCAGCGTGTTTGTGGGTCCGCAGGTGGGCGAGGAGTTGCGCAACGATGGCCTGATTGCCGTGGTGTTTGTCATCATCGGTATTGCTGTTTATTTGTGGATTCGATTCGAGTGGCGCTTTGCGGTCGCCGCAGTTGCTTCCGAAATCCACGACGCACTGATCACGGTTGGTTTGTTTGCGTTGACCGGGCGCGAGTTCGATCTGACCTCACTTGCGGCCGTTCTGTCGGTGGTGGGTTACTCGATCAACGACAAAATCGTGGTGTTCGATCGCGTTCGCGAACTGTTTCGATCCTCGCGCAAGGCTGATCCGGAGGAAGTGCTCAATCGTTCCATCAACTCGACCCTGTCGCGAACGATCATGACCGGCCTCACCACCGCGCTCGCGGTCGGCACCTTGTTCTTCTTTGGTGGTCCGACGCTGGAGAACTTCGGCCTGATCATGTTGATGGGCATCTTCATCGGCATCCTGTCGTCGATCTTCTTCGCCAACCCCATCCTGTTAATGCTGGGCGTCTCGAAGAAGGACTTGATGCCAGTGACCCGTGACAACCCGGAGTTGGCGCGTCGCCCGTAGTCCATAGTTGATTCTTGATCATGCGAGCCTCGGATATCCTTGCGATGTTCGAGGCTCGCTGCATTTTCGGGGCGACGTTCACGTCAGTGCCAGCCTTGGCCCGCAGGGACCGTAGTCGTGACTGTCAATAGCGGATCCAACGGAACGCCACGCCACGGCCTCGCCCGTGCACTTTCGAAGATGGGCATTTGTTCGCGCACGCAAGCAGCGGCGTGGATAGGCGAGGGGCGAGTCACCTTGAGGGGTCGCGTCGAACGTGACGCCGAGAGTCCCGTGATTGTCGGCGTCGATCACATCGAAGTTGATGGCGTGGCGATTGGGTCGGCAGAGCCGGTCTACGTGATGCTCAACAAGCCACGCGGCGTAGTCACGACGGCCAGCGATGAGCAGGGCAGGTCAACGGTGTACGACTTGCTCAGGGATGCAGGCTTACCGTGGATCGGTCCCGTCGGACGGCTGGACCGCGCCAGTGAGGGTTTGCTTCTGCTTAGCAATGACACGAAGTGGGCCAATGGAATTACGGAACCGCGCGCGATCATCGACAAACGCTATCACGTGCAGATTGATCGCCTGCCTGATGAGGAGTTGATTGGTGCGCTGGTGCGCGGCGTTGATGATCGCGGCGAACAACTGTCGGCGAAGTCGGTGATCGAGTTGCGTCGCGGCCAGCGCAATGCCTGGCTGGAAATCGTTCTCGACGAAGGGCGCAACCGACAGATAAGACGCTTGCTCGCTGCGCTTGATGTCAATGTGTTGCGCCTCGTGCGGATCGCGATTGGCGATTTGCAGCTCGACGCTTTACCGCGAGCGAAGTGGCGTCATTTGGATGTAGACGAGGTGGCGGCGCTGCGTGTAGTCGAGGCGTAATGCAATCTTCGTAGCCTGGCACGCGCAGCGCGCCGAGGCGGCGGCGAGTTCAAAGTCGATTCTTTCCACATTTCCAGCGCTTGGCGTGTCGAGCGACAAAGCCAGTTTCGCGCCGTTCAAACTTCAAGCTGGGCGAGGTCGCCTTTCTCTTCCAGCCAGGCCTTGCGATCACTGGCTCGCTTCTTCGACAACAGCATGTCCATCAACTTGCCGGTCCCGTCGTCGCCGTCTTCAAGTAGTCCGACGGTCAGCTGCACAAGCCGGCGTGTGTCGGGATGGATCGTGGACTCGCGCAACTGACCCGGATTCATTTCACCCAATCCCTTGAATCGGGTCACGGTGACCGCGCCGCGCAATTTTTCGCGGGCAATCCGATCAATCGTCGCGTCGCGTTCGGATTCGTCGAGGCAGTAGAACACCTGCTTGCCCACATCGACTCGGAACAGCGGCGGCATTGCCACGAACACATGACCTTCGCGAACGAGCGCGGGGAAATGTTTCTGGAAAAGCGCACATAGCAACGTGGCGATGTGGAGACCATCGGAGTCGGCATCGGCGAGGATGCAGACCTTGCCATACCGCAAACCATCAAGTTTCGGACTGCCCGGATCACAGCCGATTGCGACGGCGAGGTCATGCACTTCCTGTGACGCCAGCACGGATCCCGAATCTACTTCCCAGGTGTTCAGGATTTTTCCACGCAACGGCAGAATCGCCTGGAAGTCCTTGTCGCGCGCTTGCTTGGCGCTACCGCCGGCCGAATCGCCTTCGACCAGGAACAGTTCGGTGCGCGATAAATCACTCGATGCGCAATCAGCAAGTTTGCCGGGCAGGGCAGGCCCTTGAGTGATTTTCTTGCGGATGATCTGTTTCTCGGCCTTGAGCCGAGCCGAGGCACGCTCTATGGCGATCTGCGCAATCCGCTCGCCAAGTTCCACGTGCTGGTTCAAGTACAACGAGAAACCATCGTGCGCTGCGTTCTCAACAAAGCCGGCGGCGTCGCGTGATGACAGCCGTTCCTTGGTCTGCCCGGAAAATTGTGGATCGGTGAGCTTGGCCGAGAGCACAAAACTGACGCGATCCCAGACATCTTCTGGCGCCAGTTTTACGCCGCGTGGCAGCAGGTTGCGGAAGTCGCAGAATTCGCGCAATGCGTTGGTTAGTCCGGTCCGCAAACCGTTGACGTGGGTGCCGCCTTGCGCCGTCGGGATCAGGTTGACATAGCTTTCCTGGGTCAGTTCGCCCTCCGGCAACCAAGCCACGGCAAAGTCGACCCCACTCTTTTCGCGCTGTTGGCTGGCGACATACAGATCGCCGGGGAGGTATTCCACCTTACCAAGCATGCTGCGAAGGTAATCGCGCAGACCATCCTCGTAGTACCACTCGTCGCGCTCGCCACTGGCTTCGTCGAACAGCTTTACACGCAAGCCGGCACAGAGCACGGCCTTCGCGCGCAATACGTGCTTGAGTTTGGTCAACAGGATTTTTGGCGTGTCGAAGTATTTCGGGTCGGGCCAGAAACGCACGCTGGTGCCGGTGTTTTTCTTGCCGACCGTGTCGATGATCTCCAACTCGCCAACGCGATCACCATTGGCGAATTCCATCCGATGCACGTTGCCGTCGCGACGAATGCTGACTTCGACCTTCTGCGACAGCGCATTCACCACCGAAACGCCAACGCCGTGCAAGCCACCGGAAAACTGGTAGTTGCGATCGGAAAACTTTCCGCCAGCATGCAGGCGCGTCAGGATCAGCTCCACGCCCGGAATGCCTTCCTCCGGATGGATGTCGACCGGCATGCCGCGCCCGTTGTCAGTGACCGAAGCCGAGCCATCGGCGAACACGACGACCTCGATCAGGTTTGCGTAACCGGCCAACGCTTCGTCGACCGAGTTGTCGACCACTTCCTGGACCAGGTGATTGGGCCGCGACGTGTCGGTGTACATGCCGGGCCGGCGTTTGACCGGGTCCAGCCCGGACAGGACCTCAATATCGGCGGCGTTGTAGCGACTACTCATGCTTGGGGATGCTCTGACAGGTATCTTGTGGGCGACATAATATCGGCAAGGCCTGCCAGCAACGTTAGGGTATGCGCAAATCCGCCGTTGATTCGGTCACGGCGGCAGCGCGCAAGTTGTAATCTCGACGAGCATAGGGAACGAAGACGCTATGAATATTTTGAACTCGGTCGTTGCAACGGGTCTTTTAGTGCTGGCTGCTACGTGCAGCTCGGCGAATGCGTGCTCGGTACCGCCGTTCAATGAGAAGTGGACGAATCAAGGTACAGCGACGTGGGCGGGGACGGACGGCGACTGCCGGTTGGAGACGACGCTGGCGACGAATTCGGATGCGACGGCAGCTGCGGTTGCGCACTATCGGCGGCAGTATCCGTCAGAGACGTTTCGCGCGTCATTCCGGGTGGGCTTACCGGCAGGACTGAGCCTCAACCTTGTCCAGAGTGCTCGACTTTTTCGTGGCGTCGCCAAGACTGCGCCAACATCTGGACCGTTCCAAGCTCGCATGTTGGAGGTGTCAATCCAGGGAAACCTTCAAAGTACGAAGTTCGTTCTAGGCTTTTTAGGCGCCTGCACTACTTTTTCGGTTGGGCGGTGCCCGATTGCAAGTGCACCAATCGACGCGACCGAATTTCCCCTGCGGATTACCGTTGAACTAGCCGTCGGTGCTGGATCGGACGGCTCGCTGAAATATTGGCTCGGTGACGACGTGAGTGGCGCACCAACGGGAACGCTCACTGACCTCGATAACGCAGCTTGGGGCGGCGTCGAACGCGTTTCCTTGGGTCTGAGTGATTCGACTGCCGGATTCCGACAAGTGTTGGCGGGACGTCCAGTTGTGCTTGATCAAGTGACGGTGGGCGACAGCGGATTGTTCTGGAGTGAATTCGACAGCAGCGACATTCTGGACTTGGTGCCAAACGCGGTGCCAATCCCGGGTTCGAGTATTTTGATCCAAGGTTCGACTTGCGGTGGCACGGATAGATTGCCTCAAGTCGCCAGTGGCGGCACGTCGCTTATTGGCCCGGTTGCGATCCATTCTTTTCCGGGAAGCATGCAAAACTTTCGGCAGGTTCAGGTGGCGACGTCGGCACAATCGGGAACTTCAATCTTTCTTTGTGGTTCCGGACTTGGGCCTGCCAGCGCTTGCATCATCGCAGCGAGCGCCGGGTCGAATTACATGCCATTGCTGGTGCCGCCCAGCCTGGAAGACCGCACGCTTATCGTGGGTCGGGCAGGCGTAAACGACGCGACCTGCTTTGCGTACACGATCAATGTTACCGGCACACTCGGGGATAACGAGCGATAGGCGTCAAGGGGAGTTCTTCCGGTTTTTTGCTCATTCAGAACGGCGGGTTGAGCAGCTTTGCGACGAACTGGCCGATCAAGCCCGGATCAATCGCTATCGTGACGATGATGCCGTAGGCCGCGCCCCACAGGTGGGCGCTATGGTTTGTGTTGTCGCGGTTCTGCTTTTCCGCCCAGATCGACCATGCGGTGTAGGCGACGCCGTAGACGATCGCGGGGCAGGGTATGAAGAAAACGAAGATCAGGCTCCACGGGTTCAGCAGGATAAAGGCGAACAGCACGGCTGACACCGCGCCGGATGCGCCGAGACTGCGATAGTCGCGGTTTTCGATGTTTTTGAAGTAGGTCGGAATGATCGCGACCACGATGGCGAGGGTGTAGAACACCAGATATCCGATCGCGCCGACACGGGTCGAAAGGAAGCTTTCGAAATAACGTCCGAAAAAGTACAGCGTGAACATGTTGAACAGCAGGTGCTGGAAATCCGCGTGGATCAGGCCGTGGCTGACGAATCGGTAATACTGCTTTTCCTGCTTGATCGCCGGTGGCCAGAAGATCAGTTTGTCGATCAGGCGCGGGTTCTGAAAGCCGAGATACGAGACGATGGCGGTCAGTGCAATGATGAACAGGGTGATCATGCGGGGCGTTTCCTGTTGAGCGCAGCCAGCGATTGTCGGCGATCATGGACAGGGATGTGAACCCGCCCGCACAAATGAGCTACGCCAGAACCATGCACGATTCTCCGGATTCCCAGACTGATATGGCTCTCAACCAACAGGCGATCGCGGTTGCCGAACTTCTGATCGCGCGCCATGAGTCGGTCGTCTGTGCGGAATCGTGTACTGGCGGCTGGATCGCCAAGACGCTCACCGACATCGCCGGCAGCTCCAGTTGGTTTGAATGCGGCGTCGTTGCCTACAGCTATCAGGCAAAAGAGGCATTGCTGGGTGTACAACCCAGCACACTGGAAGTACACGGCGCGGTCAGCCAGGAAACCTGTCTGGAAATGGTATCGGGCGCGCTGGCTCGCTTTGGAGCAGGCATCGCCGTGGCGGTTACCGGTATCGCTGGGCCAGGTGGCGCGACTGATGGCAAGCCAGTCGGGACGGTTTGGATCGGCTGGAAGCGGCGCGGCGGGTACGCCAGTGCCAAGATGTTTCATTTTGAAGGCGACCGCGAAGCTGTGCGCCGCCAGACTGTCGCAGCGGCGCTGGTCGGCATGCGCGAAATTCTTACCGGTTGACGTGGCAAAACGCGCTGGCGGGAGGCCGCTGGTGCTGTGGGATAATTGCGCATCGCAAACCGGTCGTCTCATTCTCTGAGATGGTCCGCCCGCAGACTCAACTGCATTCGCAATCAACGAGGATTTCCCGATGGACGACAACAAGCGCAAGGCGCTCGCTTCGGCACTGACCCAAATCGAAAAGCAGTTCGGCAAGGGCGCGGTGATGCGCATGGGCGACAAGGCCATCGAGGCCATCGAAACGGTTTCGACCGGTTCGCTCGGACTGGACATCGCACTCGGGATTGGCGGCTTGCCGCGTGGCCGTGTAGTAGAAATCTACGGACCGGAATCGTCCGGCAAGACGACGCTGACGCTACAGGTGATTGCTTCCTGTCAGCGTGCCGGCGGTACGGCAGCGTTTATCGATGCCGAACATGCGCTGGACCCCAGCTACGCGGAAAAACTCGGCGTCAAGGTTGATGACCTGCTGGTGTCTCAGCCTGATACCGGCGAGCAGGCGCTGGAAATTGCCGACATGCTGGTGCGCTCGAACGCGGTCGACGTGGTGGTTATCGATTCGGTTGCGGCGCTGACACCGAAGGCGGAAATCGAGGGTGAGATGGGCGACACCCACGTCGGCCTGCAGGCTCGTCTGATGAGCCAGGCACTGCGCAAGCTGACCGCGAACATCAAGAAATCCGGTTGCCTGGTCATTTTCATCAACCAGATCCGCATGAAGATCGGCGTGATGTTCGGCAGCCCGGAAACCACCACGGGCGGCAATGCCTTGAAGTTTTACGCATCGGTGCGCCTGGACATCCGCCGCATTGGCGCAGTCAAGCGCGGCGATGAGGTGATTGGCTCGGAAACCCGAGTGAAAGTCGTCAAGAACAAGGTCGCACCGCCCTTCCGCCAGGCCGAGTTCGAGATTCTGTACGGCGAAGGCACCTCGCGCGAAGGCGAGCTGATTGAACTGGGCGTGTTGCACAACATGGTCGACAAGTCCGGCGCCTGGTATAGCTACAAGGGCGATCGCATCGGTCAGGGCAAGGACAACGTGCGCATGTATCTCAAGGAAAACCCGGCCATTGCCAATGACATCGACACCCGCCTGCGCGAAAAGCTGCTGGTGAAGCCAGGCGCTGCTCCGGCAGCGGTGGTTGAGGCCGAGACCGAAGAAGCCTGATCGATCCCTGCCGCCGTCGTGATTTCCTCATGGCGGCGGCATCGATTGGATGACGTGATCGGCAATGTCCTTTCCCGGCAAGCGCAACCAGCGCGGCAAGAAAGAGCCAGCCGAGCGAATGAGTGCATTCGGCAAGGGCATCGATCTGTTGTCGCGACGCGAGCAGTCGGCGCGTGAGTTGAAGGGCAAGCTGGCCCGCAAGGGTTACGAGAAAGAGGAGACGGAAGTAGCGCTGGAGCAATTGCAGCGCTCCGACTATCAGAACGACGAGCGCTTTGCCGACGTGCTGGCGCGTTCTCGGGCTTCGCAGGGACACGGTCCCCGCCGCATTTTCGCGGAATTGAAATCGCACGGCATTGTTGATGCTTCCATTGCATCCGCAATTGCTGCTGTCGATATCGATTGGGTTGATTCGGCGCTACGACAATATCGCCGCCGCTATGGCAGCACGCCTGCTTCCACGCCTGCAGAATCAGCCAAGCGAGCGGCATTCCTGATGCGACGTGGATTTGACGGCTCGACGGTTCGCGCGGTCACTCGCGCGCCGGTAGACGATGTCGACGACGAGCCCTTCGAGTAGATTCAAAAGCGCTTCAACACACTTGAAAAGCCGGATGATCGGTCGCGATATCGACGCCCCTGGACACGGAGCGCGCCACGTTTTGCGACAATGCATGCATACGTCGTCCGCCACTCGGCCGCGACTCGCCCGATATCCGGATTTCCATGAAGACTACCGCCCAGATTCGTTCCGAGTTCCTTGAGTTTTTCCGATCCAAGGAACACACCATCGTGCCATCGGCATCGCTGGTGCCCGGCAATGATCCGACCTTGCTTTTCACCAACTCCGGCATGGTCCAGTTCAAGGATGTGTTCCTCGGCAGCGAGAAGCGCGCCTATGTGCGCGCGGCCGACGTGCAGCGCTGTCTGCGGGCGGGCGGAAAGCACAACGATCTCGACCAGGTCGGTTACACGGCGCGGCATCACACGTTTTTCGAGATGCTCGGCAACTGGTCGTTCGGTGATTACTTCAAGCGCGACGCCATCCTGTGGGCATGGGAACTGCTGACCGAAGTCTGGAAGCTGCCAAAGGATCGCTTGCTGGTCACGGTCTACCACACCGACGATGAGGCCTACGGCATCTGGCATGACGAGGTTGGAATCCCCGCCGGACGGATCGTGCGCATCGGCGACAACAAGGGCGCGCCATACGCGTCGGACAACTTCTGGCAGATGGCCGATACCGGACCGTGCGGTCCTTGCACCGAAATCTTCTACGACCACGGCGACCACATCGCTGGAGGTCCGCCGGGTTCGCCGGACGAAGATGGTGATCGCTACATCGAAATCTGGAATCTCGTTTTCATGCAGTTCGACCGCGCCGCCGATGGCAGCCTGTCACCGCTGCCGGCGCCATGTGTGGATACCGGGATGGGGATGGAGCGCCTCGCCGCGATTTTGCAGAATGTGCACAGCAATTATGAGATTGATCTGTTTTCGCGATTGATCGCCAAGGCCGGTGAACTGACCGGGACCGCCGACCTCGCCAACAAGTCGCTCCGTGTGATTGCCGATCACATCCGTGCGTGCTCGTTCCTGATCGTCGATGGCGTGCTGCCATCCAACGAAGGGCGTGGCTACGTGTTGCGCCGAATCATCCG
>JBBSTF010000067.1:0-12644 GCA_038236135.1 Lysobacterales bacterium | reverse complement strand
GATGGAAAGAGAGCGGCTAATCTGCGGGGCAAGCTCAAAGCCTAAGGGTGGCAACAGCCTGCTCTCTTCCCCCCGAGCGTCGTCGGGAACGATACCCGCAAAGGGAACCGTCAAGGTACAAGGGTGGCCCGAATGGATTCGGGCCAGTTTGGCGTCAGTGCAGGGACGCACTGTCGTCAAACCCCGGAGCCAGCTCGCGTAGTCGTGCGGCTTCATCGCACGACCGACCCGTCCGGGTGCCATTTCTCTTGGTTACTTCTCTTTGGGCAAGCAAAGAGAAGTGACTCGCGCGCCGGCAGGCGAGTGAAACGCTTGACCAGTCTGGCGACAGCCAAACCGCGCCGAATGGCGACTCGGAGCCCGGGCCCTCATTCCCGACCCTTCTCCCGAGGGGAGAATGGAGAAACGTGCTGTCGCTTTCTCCGCGAAGTGGGAAGTAAAACTTCGCCGCTCCCGGCGATAGAGGGAGAAAAAGGAAATCAGGTGGAGCCGGCGAATTGATGCTGGCGCCACGCTTCGTAGACGACGATCGCGACAGCATTCGACAGATTCAGACTGCGGTTGTCAGGGCGCATCGGCAGACGTAACCGTTGCTCTGCCGGCAAAGCGCCGAGCACATCGGCGGGCAAGCCACGCGTCTCGGAACCGAACATCAGCGCATCGCCATCGGCGTACGCGACTTGGTCGTAGCGCGTGGTTCCACGCGTGGAGACGCCGAACAATCGCTTTGGCGAGATCGTGTCGACGAACGCAGCGAGGTCGTTGTGGACGGTCAGTGCAGCGAACTCGTGGTAGTCGAGGCCGGCGCGACGCAGCTTCGCGTCGTCCAGCTCAAAGCCGAGTGGTCGGATCAAGTGCAGTCGTGCGCCGCTGTTGGCACAGAGACGAATCACGTTGCCGGTGTTGGGTGGAATTTCCGGCTGGTGCAGGACGACGTGCAGCATTGCCGGCGATCAGTCGACGCGACAGAAGACGGCTTTCAAATAGCGGCTTTCTGGGACATGCGCCATGAACGGATGATCGCCGCCGGCACCGGTGACCTTGAGTATCTGTACCGTGCGGTTCGCGTAGAACGCAGCGCGGCGCAGCATGTCGAGAAACTGGTCTTCGCTGACCAAGCCGGTACACGAACAACTGAGCAGGATGCCGCCGGGTTTCACGGCGCCCATCGCCAGCTTGTTCATGTCGAGGTATTTTTTCAGCGCCGGAATCACCTGCTCGCGATCACGGGTCATCTTGGCGGGGTCGAGGATGACCACGTCGAACTTGCCGTTCTTGCTGAGGTTGCTGTCGCGCAGCCAGTGGAAAATGTCGGCCTGCACGAAGCGCACATCAGCGTTGTTGAGGCGCGCGTTCTGCTCGGCGATTTCTAGAATGACCTCATCAAGATCGACGCCGACCACCTCGCTGGCACCGCCGATGGTTTTCGCGGTGATCGCAAAGCCGCCGGAATTGCAGCACAGATCCAGCACGCGCTTGCCTTCGCAAAGGCCAGCCAAAAATTTGCGGTTGTCGCGCTGATCGACGAAGAAACCGGTCTTGTGCTTGCTACCCGGCGCGGCCTGGAACTTGACGCCGTGTTCGTGGATGACGGTCGGCTCGGGCGGCGTCTGCGCATAAAAGTCGAAGCTCTCCTGCTTCTGCACGTGTTCCTCGGCATACGAATAAATGTCGGCATCCGGGTAGTGCTGGAGCAGGCAGCGCTGGATCAGATCGCGTTGCTTGAACATGCCGGCCGAGAAATATTCGATGACGATCGTGTTGGCGAAGCGATCCACCACCAGCCCCGAGAGACCATCGCCTTCGGAGTGGATCAGGCGATAGGCGTCGGTGACGTCATCGAGACGAAACACGTTTCGACGCAAGTCGATTGCATGGGAAATCTTGCGGGCGAAGAAGTCCTCATCGACCGCTTCATCGGGGTCGGCCGTCAACACGCGCAAGGCGATGCGCGAGTGACCATTATAAAACCCGCGTCCAGCGAACACGCCAGCGCGATCGTAAATCTCGACGACGCTGCCCGGCCGTGGCTTGGGTTCCGGTCGTTCGACCATCTTCTGGAATATCCAGGGATGGTTGGAGCGGCGGTCGATCTTGAGCTGGATGACGGGCAGCGGGCCGTTGTCGTTGGAGTTCATGCGGGCATGATACCGACGCCACGCTCAAACACCGATCAAAGGTGTCCGCCGTGCACGTAAGCCGCCAAATGCAAGGCGGCTGTCGTACTGGTGGCGTCGCGCCTCTCCAAGCGCTTAAGCCGGATTCGAGCCGTTGGTCATCTGGCGATAGCGCGTTGCAATCAAAGCTGTGTCGCCGCGTCGCTACGCTGCCAAACCGCCGCCACCACTTCACGCGCGTCGACTCACTGTTCCAATTGTCGACGGCTTCGCACGCCAAATTCGCGGACATCGACCCGGCTTGACAGTGTCAACGGCGTTCGGGTCCACTGCATTTCATGCACTGCAACATATCGAAAAAGCCCGATCACAGCGTCGTTCCGGACGTGAAGCTGCCTCAGAAGGAACCGCGATGAGTCCGCGCGTCAACCTGTCCAGCACGCTCTACGCGCTGCGCACCCAACACGGCCTTGCAAGGTCCAGCGACGGCGTAGTCCACAAGTTTGGTGGTTCCTCGCTGGCCGATGCAGAGCGTTTTCGGTTGGTCGCAAGCATTCTTCGCGAACGTCACGACGTCCAGCAAATCGTCGTGGTTTCGGCCATGCAAGGCGTCACCGATGCGCTCCTTGGTGCTGCCCATGCAGCGACGACGTGTGCGCCGGAATGGCGTGCGCGATTGCAAACCTTGCTGGATCGCCACCTGGCCACGGCCACCGATTTGCTGGGTGCAGACGTCACTGATACCCACAACTGGCTGCAGAAACAATTTGCCGATCTCGCCGATGTGCTGCATGCGCTCAGTGTGATCGGCGTTGCCGCGCCGCAGGCCATCGACCTGATCCAGGGCTGTGGCGAACTGTGGTCATCACGTCTGCTCGCCGAGCATCTGGCCAGCGATGGCGAGCCTTGCGCGTGGCTGGATGCACGCGAGGTTCTGGTCGTACGCCAAGCCGAACTTGGCGTCGATGTCGATTGGTCGCGCAGCATGGAGAAGTTCGCCACCTGGCAACGAGCGAATGCGTCGGAGCGCGTCGTCATCACCGGCTTCATCGCCAGCGATGGCGATGGCCATGCCAGCACGCTGGGTCGCAATGGGAGTGACTATTCCGCCGCGATTTTCGCGGCCTTGCATGGAGCGCGCGAACTGCATATCTGGACCGATGTCGACGGCGTGCTCAGCGCCGATCCCCGACTGGTTCCCGAAGCCGTTGCGCTGGCGTCGATGAGTTATGAAGAAGCGTTTGAACTCGCTTATTTCGGCGCCAAGGTGATCCATCCGCAGACCATGCTGCCGGCGCTCGCGCTGGGGTTGCCGGTCTATATCCGAAATACCTTCCGACCAGCGCTTGCAGGTACGCGGATCGACCACGTCGGCGGGAAAGACACCTCGCCCGTCAAGGGACTGTCGCTGGCCGACAACCTTGCCATCGTGAATGTCGAAGGCACCGGCATGATTGGCGTGCCCGGCACGGCCGAGCGCGTGTTCGGCGCGTTGCACAACGCGCAGGTTTCGGTGGTGATGATTTCGCAAGGCTCGTCCGAGCATTCGATTTGCTGCGTGGTGCGTGGTGCCGATGCTGCGCGTGCGCAATCGGCGCTTGATGCTGCGTTCGCGCGCGAACTGGCCGCCGGGCAGATTGAATCGATCAGCGTGCAGGCCGGGATCAGCGTGCTGGCGGCGGTCGGCGATGGCATGAGCGGAACGCCGGGAACCGCAGGCCGTTTGTTCGCGGCGCTGGGTCGTTCCCGCGTCAACATTCGTGCGATCGCTCAGGGCGCGTCGGAACGCAATATTTCCGTCGCGCTCGACAGCGCCGATGCGGCGCGTGCTTTGCGCGCTGCTCACTCGGGTTTCTACCTTTCCGCGCAGGCAATCTCGGTCGGCATCATCGGGCCGGGCAACGTCGGCCGGGAACTGGTGGCGCAAGTGATCGATGCGACCGATCGCCTGCACGCCGATACGCATCTGGACCTGCGCGTGCGCGCCATCGCGACCAGCCGGACGATGTGGCTGGATGACCGCGGCATCGTTCCGGCGGATTGGCAATCGCAACTTGCCGACGCACAACCCGTCGATCTTGCCCGCTTCACCGAGCAGGTCACCGCCGCCCATCTGCCGCATGCGGTCATCATCGATTGCAGCGCGAGTAGTCATGTCGCTGATCGTTACGCCGGCTGGTTGCAGGCTGGCATCCATGTGGTGACGCCGAACAAGCAGGCCGGTTCGGGTCCGCTGGAACGCTGGCAGGCGATACGCGCGGCAGCGGCGGATAGCGGTGCGCGCTGGCGATACGAAGCGACGGTTGGTGCGGGACTGCCGATCATCCAGACTCTGCGCGACCTGATCGATACCGGCGACCAGTTGCTCGCCGTCGATGGAATTCTGTCGGGTACTTTGGCGTGGCTGTTCAATCGCTATGACGGCAGCATGCCGTTCTCGGAACTGGTGCGTGAAGCGCACGGGCTGGGCTATACCGAACCCGATCCACGTGATGATCTTTCCGGTCTAGACGTAGCCCGCAAGCTGGTGATTCTTGCGCGCGAAGCCGGAATGTCGCTGTCGCTGGACGATGTGGTCGTCAAAGGTCTTGTGCCGAGCTCGCTCGACGATGTGCCGCGCGACGAGCTGCTGGATCGGCTCGGTGAACTCGATGCCGCATTGGCAGAACGTCTCGCCCAAGCGCAAGCGAACAGGCAGGTGTTGCGCTATGTCGCGCGACTGGATTCGCAGGGGAACGCCAGCGTCGGCCTGGTCGCATTGCCCAACACGCACGCGTTCGCACAGCTGCAGTTAACCGACAACATCGTCCAGTTCACCACGCGCCGCTATCGCGACAATCCATTGATCGTGCAAGGTCCGGGCGCGGGTCCCGAAGTGACCGCTGCCGGCGTATTCGCCGATCTGCTGCGTGTCGGTGCCGCCATCGGAGCACGCCTGTGAGTGATCGCATCGCGCGCGCTTTTGCGCCGGCCAGCATCGGCAATGTCGCGGTGGGTTTCGACATTCTTGGACACAGCATTGCCGGTCCCGGCGATCAGGCCACGGTGCGTCGAATCCATGATCCCGTGGTGCGGATCAAGGCCATTCGCGGTGTCGTCACCGAACTGCCGTTACAGGCGGAACAGAACACCGCCGGCATGGCCTTGATCGCGATGCGGAACGCGTTGAATCTCAACCACGGTTTCGAAATCGAAATCGACAAGGGCATTGCACTGGGCTCGGGCATGGGTGGCTCGGCGGCTTCTTGTGTTGCTGCATTGGTGGCCGCGAATGAGGTGCTCGATCAGCCGCTGTCTCGCGAGGCTCTGTATCCGTTCGCGCTCGAAGGTGAAGCGGTTGCCAGTGGCGGGCGTCATGGCGACAACGTTGGTCCGATGCTGCTCGGTGGCCTTGTCATTGCCACTGTGGATCGCCTCGTTCGCGTTCCTGTTCCCGATACCTGGCATGTAACTCTGGTGCATCCACACGCGGTGCTGGAAACGCGTCGCGCACGCGAAGCGCTTGCCGGCGATTTCGCCTTGGCCGACATCGTCCAACAGAGCGCCAACCTCGCTTTGGTATTGAGTGGATGCTGGCGCGGCGATGTCGACCTGGTCCGTGCAGGCTTGCGCGATGTGTTGATCGAGCCGCGTCGCACGTCACTGATCGCGGGATTCAATGCAGTACAGCAAGCTGCACTTCAAGCTGACGCCATCGGTGCCAGTATCGCGGGCGCCGGCCCCAGCGTGTTTGCGTGGTTCGCCAATCGCGACGCCGCGGTCAGCGCAATGCGCCCTATGCAGCAAGGGTTTCGCGATGCCGGTTTCAATAGCGATGCGTACGTGTCGCCGATCAATGGCCCACGCGCCGAAGTGATCGCATGAACTTCATCAGCACGCGCGGGGCGGCGCCTGCCGCCGACATCGGCAGTGCCTTGCTGGCTGGATTGGCACCGGATGGCGGCCTGTATGTGCCCGCGCATTTGCCGCGAATGCACGTCTCTGACTTTGATGGCAGCACATCCCTGCCCGATGTCGCGGCGCGCTTGCTGCAACCATTCTTCGCCGGGTCGGAGCTCGAGTCGCAACTGGCGACCATTTGCGAGGAAGCACTCGATTTTCCGGTGCCCCTGACCGCTCTGGCGAACACACCAAACACGCAGGTACTGGAACTTTTCCACGGTCCCACGGCGGCGTTCAAAGACATCGGCGCGCGCTTCCTTGCCGCGTGTCTCGCTCGCCTGCATCGCGGCGAGCGCGATCTGACGATTCTGGTTGCTACATCCGGCGATACCGGCGCGGCGGTGGCATCGGCATTCCATCGGCGTCCCGGTTTGCGCGTGGTGATTCTCTATCCCGATGGTCGTGTCTCGCCGCGCCAGGCGCATCAACTGGGTTGCTTTGGCGGAAACGTCGCAGCGTTCAAGGTGGCGGGCAACTTCGATGACTGCCAAAAGATGGTCAAGCACGCGTTGGCCGATCGCGAGTTGCAGCAACAACGGCCGCTGAGTTCTGCCAACAGCATCAGCCTGGGCCGGCTGCTGCCACAGTTGAGTTACTACGCGATGGCGTCGCTGGAACATTGGCACGCGACTGGAAACGACCTCGGCTTCGTCATCCCGACCGGCAATCTAGGTAATGCGATGGCGGCATTGATAGCGCGTGCGATCGGTTTGCCGATCGGTCGAGTTTCCCTGGCGACCAATGCCAACCACGTGTTGGCCGATTATTTTGCAGGCGGCGATTACCAGCCTCACGCCAGCATCGCGACGCTGGCAAACGCCATGGACGTCGGCTCGCCGAGCAACTTCGAACGTCTGCGCTGGCTATTTCCGAACGAGGCTGTGTTGCGGGAATCCATTACGGCCAGCGTCGTCGATGACGACACCATCCGCGCGACGATTCAACGAGCCGACCGTGACCATGCGATTACGCTCTGCCCGCACAGCGCCTGTGCTCTCGCCCTGCTGCAGCGTCTTCGCGAATCGGGCGACAAATCGGACCAAGCCATCGTGACAACCGCACACCCTGCCAAATTCGAGCAGGTTGTCGAGCCCCTGCTCGGCCGTGCCGTGGCGATGCCATCCAGCCTCGACGACTTGCTTGATCGTCCTGCGCACGCCACGCCGCTCGCCGCCGAATACACGGCGTTGCGCAGGAAGCTTCTGTCCGACCTGCCGAGTAAATGAACGCGCGGTCCATATCTCTTACACTGCGCGCCCATGAAAACGTTCGACTTCGACCTCAATCCGCGTCTCATTCTGTTGATCGTCGTGATTACGGCCGTCGTCAGCGTGCCGTATTTTTTCATGCAGCGCGCAGCCAGCCAATCCTCGCAATCGGCGAAAATGGTGGAGCACAGCTACGACGTACGACAAACGGCCTACGCCGTGATGTATGCGATGCGCGACCTGGAAGCCATTGTCCTGGGCGACCTGGCCGGCGAACCCGTGTCGAAGGGCGAAGCGGACTATCCAACGAGACGCGCGGACGCACTGGTGCTGACGACGCGTCTGCGCGAACTGACGGCCGACAATCGTAGCCAGTCCACTCGTGTGGCCAGTTTAAAAACGCTGGTGGACGGGCGCATCGAGCAGTTCGACCAGATGTTGACTGCGATCGGCCGGGCCGAGCTTCCCACCGCCCGCAGGAAGTTGCAGACCGCACGTGAGCTTTTTGCGCTGCGCGCAGCCAGCGAGGCGGTGATCGAAGCAGAGGACCAGTTGCTCGAGCTTGGCATTGTAGATGTCAGCGATCGTCGCCAATTCGCCCAGTCGTTGCGAATTGCTTCGCTGTTGAGCCAACTGGTGCTACTGCTGGGCGCGGCATTCCTGTTCGAGCGCGCGGGACGCCGCCGCGATGTCGCCGAGAACGAAACAGGCCGTGCTGTCGCTCGCGCCGACGCGGTACTGCAAAGCGTCCGCGAGCCGATTGCGCTGGTTAGCCGCGACCTGCGCCTGGTACTGACCAACGCGGGATTCGATGAGGTCTATGGCGGCAAGCCGAAGGAAGGCACGCTGTTGCGTGACGTCGGAAGTGGCGCCTGGAATGATGCCGAGCTTCTGCAACGTCTGGCCGAGGTGCTGGCCCGGAACCGCGAGCTGTGGGATTACGAACTGGTACAGAGCCGCGACGGAAGCGAGCGCATCGTGTTCGTCAATGCCCGTCGCATTGCGCTGCCAGAATCCGCAGAACCTGCTGTATTGGTCACCGTAAACGACGTGACCGCGATCAAGCTCGCCGAAGGAAAGGTCAGCGATCTCAATGACGAGTTGCAAGCGCAGGTAAACCAGGTTTCCGAGATCAACAAGGAGTTGGAAGCGTTCAGTTATTCCGTGTCGCACGACTTGCGCGCGCCACTGCGACACATTGCTGGATATAGCGAAAAATTGGATCGCCATCTTGGCGACGCCGCCGATGACACCGCGAAGCGTTATCTGGACGTCATCGGCAATGCCACCAAGCGCATGTCGGCGCTGATCGAGGATTTGCTGCTGTATTCGCGGCTGGGGCGCAGTGCAATACGGCTGCAACCCGTTGACATGCAGCTTCTGGCTGAAGAGGCGCGCGACATCGTTTCCGCACCTGCGGAAGGGCGGTCCATCCAGTGGAATTTAGCCGGCTTGCCGGTGGTGCTGGCCGATACCGGCATGATGCGGCAGGTCTGGCTGAATCTGCTCGGCAATGCCGTAAAATACAGCGGTAAACGCGAGCAGGCCCAAATCGACGTCAGCTTCGAGCGCGATGCGGAAGGCAACGCGGTTTTCCACGTAAAGGACAATGGCGTCGGCTTTGATATGGCCTACGCCGGTAAGTTGTTCGGGGTTTTCCAGAGACTGCACAAGCCGGCCGATTTCCCGGGAACGGGCATCGGCCTGGCCAATGTCCAACGCATCCTGTTGCGTCACGGCGGTCGCATCTGGGTTGATGCCGAACCCGAGCGCGGCGCCACTTTCCACTTTTCGCTGCCAGCAATGGCGCAGTCAGCGGATATCCAGAGATGAGCTCCATGAATCGAGAAATTCGCACCATCCTGCTTGCCGAAGACAGTCCTGCTGATGCCGAAATGGCGATGGACGCGCTGCGCGAAGCAAATCTCGCCAATCCCATTATCCATGTCGAGGATGGCGTTGAGGCGCTTGACTTTCTTTACTGCCGGGGCAGCTTCGCGAGCCGCACCGAACTGGCACCCGCTGTGGTGCTGCTCGACATCAAGATGCCGCGTCTGGATGGGCTGGAAGTACTCAAGCAGATGCGCGGGGACGAAGCCTTCAAGCATGTTCCGGTGGTTATCCTGTCGTCGTCACGCGAGGAAAGCGACCTGGTACGCAGTTGGGATTTGGGTGTCAACGCCTACGTGGTCAAGCCTGTCGACGTTAACCAGTTCTTCATTGCAATCCGCACGCTGGGCCAGTTTTGGGCCGTGTTGAACGAAACACCCTGATCGCCGATGACGCTTTCCAAATCCAGCAAGGCGTCGCCAGCCCGCATCCTGGTCGTCGAGGACGATCCACTGGACGCGGAACTGGTCATTGACGAGTTGCGCGGATCAGGCATGGCGTTCGAATCCCGGCGCGTCGATGATGAGGCTGGCTTCCGCAATGCTCTGGAAACGTTCAAACCCGATGTGATTGTTTCCGATCTGAGCATGCCGGGCTTCTCCGGGGAACGCGCGCTGGATCTGATGATTGCATCGTCGCCGAATATCCCGTTTATCTACTTTTCCGGGACGATCGGCGAGGAAGCCGCGATCGCCGCGCTCCAGCGCGGTGCAACGGATTACGTACTGAAGAACAACCCGGTGCGCCTGTCTTCAGCAGTGAATCGCGCCTTGCGCGAGGCGGCCGAGCGTCAGGCGCGCGATCACGCCGAAGCCGGCCTGGTTCGCTCCCAGCGTTTTGAAAGCCTTGGACTGCTGGCCGGTGGCCTGAGCCATGACCTTCGCAATATCCTGCAACCCTTGCTGATTACTGCCGACTCGATCGGCGACCACGCCGATCCGCAAGTTCGCAGATTTGGCAGCCTCGTTGGTGATTGCGCTCAGCGTGGACTGGAAATGGTCGCGTCGATGCTCAGCTTCGCGCGCGGCACTCGCAATCAGCGTGAACGGCTCCAGGTTGGCCATACGTTTGGCGCCATCAAGTTGCTGCTGCATCCGACAGTTCCCAGCCGCATTGAACTGGTCATCGACAAACCCGAGCCCGATGTCAGCATCGACGCCAACCGGACCGAGCTGCAACAGACTCTTCTCAACCTTTGCCTGAACGCGATCCAGGCCATTCCGGGTTCCGGGCGAGTCACTCTCAGTGCGACCGAAGTAACGCTGGACGACGAATTTTTCTCGGCAACCGAAAATGCGCGCAGTGGTGAGTACTTGCGCATTGATGTCACCGATACTGGCATTGGCATGTCCGAGGACGTGCAGGAGAACCTGTTCAAGCCGTTCTTCACCACAAAGGACGATGGAACCGGCCTCGGCATGGTTTCCTGCCGGCGCATCGTCGACAACCACCAAGGTTACCTGCGGGTAGAAAGCAGCGTGGGTCACGGCACGACGATTTCCATCTACCTGCCGAGCGAGACTGTCGAACATACCCACAGCGAGGCCATCGCGGATATCCCCTTTGGCAATGGCCAGCACATCCTGCTGGTCATTGAACGTGCTGGCCAGTTGTCGCTGGTCTGCGATGCCCTGTCTACGCACGGCTATTTCCCGATTGGCGCATCCGATGGCGCGCAGGCGATCGAGAAGCTCGACAAATACGGTCTGCCGGCGATGGTGGTAATGGATGCCGAGCTGAGTTTCATGAGCGGCGTGCACACGCTGTCGGCGCTGCTTGAACGTGGGTACCAAGGACCGGTGCTGCTCAAGGCACGTCCGCAAGTACCGGTCGACTTCGACGACTATCCACCCAATCTGGCGCTGAAAGTGATTCAACTGCCACTGGTTGTCAGCGAACTCCTGCGCGCCGTGCACGACATGCTGCGCGATTCCAAAACGTCACCGCCCGGGTGAGCCTGGAATTGTCGAATCCGAAAATGTCGACCGCGAGCATTTCTTTCCACCCTTCGATCGAATGCACCTTGCCAATCTCTCGCTCTACCTCGGCCCGGACCCGCCTGGCTTCAATGTCACTATTTGTGGTCGTCGCAGTCATTGGTCCAAATGCCAAGGCTGCCGAGTCGCTCCCGGACGACCGAGGCGCACAGGCCTGCATCGGCATCGCGGGTCCGGAAGATCGACTTGCCTGTTACGACCGCGCCATGAATGTCGTGCCAGCCATTGCCAAGCCTGCTCGGGCAGCAGTGCCGACAGGTCAGCAACTGATGCGAAACGACCATATCCAGACCGCCAGCACTGCCGAGCAACGCTGCACGCGCCGTGGCGTAGAGCAGGAAAGCGGGGACTCGTTATTGGATCGTCGCTGGGAGCTGGACACCAAGTGTGGCCAGTGGTCGCTGCGTCCGTACAAGCCGGTCTACGTGCTGCCCGCTTTTTATGCCGGCGATGTCAACCGACTGCCGTCGTCACCATCGTCCGACAACCAGCTGACGACGCCGCTCAACATCGACAACGTTGAACTGAAATATCAGCTCAGCTTCAAGGCCAAGCCATGGGAAAACATCCTCGGCAGTAATGCCGACCTGTGGCTGGCGATGACCCAGGTTTCGCACTGGCAGGTTTACAGCGGTGACCAATCGCGACCGTTCCGCGAAACCAACTACGAACCCGAGGCGATGGTCGTGTTGCCGTTGCACCAGGACCTGATTGGCGGCTGGCGCCTGCGCATGGCCAGTGTCGGGGTGAACCACCAGTCCAACGGCCGCAGCGACCCGCTGTCGCGCAGCTGGAATCGCGTGATCTTCTCGCTCGGCTTTGAGAACGAAGCGTGGACGCTGATGCTGCGACCTTGGCTGCGCATCGGCGAAAGCCGCGAAGACGACGACAACCCCGATATCAGCGACTACCTCGGCCACTACGACGTGCAACTGGTGCGCACGTTGGAAAACCACGAGTTCGCCCTCACCGCGCGCTCGGCCACCAGTGGCAGCAGCACGCGCGGCGCCTTGCAGTTCGACTGGTCGTTCCCGTTCCCATTCCTGCCCCAAGGCGAGGCGTATCGTGGCAAGCTCGGCGACCTTCGCGGCTACCTGCAGGTGTTCAACGGCTATGGCGAAAGCCTGATCGACTACAACCACAGCGGCTGGTATGTGGGCGCGGGGTTTTCGCTGGTGCAGTGGTATTGACGCGCCAACTCCGCGCTGGCGGATGAGAGCCCGACGTTCGCGTCATCTCCCCCTTCGTCATCCCCGCGAAGGCGGGGACCCATTTTGATTTGGCTTTTCTCTGTGTCCACCGGCTGACTAGCGCCAGATTTGTAAAGCGTTTCTCTCGCCTGCCGGCGAGCGCCCTACCTTTCTCCTCGCAGAGAAACGTAGGCCAAAGATGCGACCCGATGGCCTGTCGCCCGCACGGTGAAGCCGTGCGGGTGCGCAAGCACTGGCCGGGTTCGGCTGAAGGCACATCCTGTGCCGCAGCCGAAGACG
>JBBSTF010000066.1:0-12894 GCA_038236135.1 Lysobacterales bacterium | reverse complement strand
TCAGCGAACCCCGTAGCCAGCTCGCGTAGTCGTGCGGCTTCATCGCGCGACCGACCCGTCCGGGTGCCATTTCTCTTGGTTACTTCTCTTTGGGCAAGCAAAGAGAAGTGACTCGCGCGCCGGCAGGCGCGAGAAACGCTTGACCAGTATGGCGACAGCCACACAAGAGCAAAGCGGCGGGCGGCAGCCCGGCGAAACGCTTGACCAGTCTGGCGACAGCCAACCCAACCTGTGAAGGGCGATTCGCGACAGCGAAAAATTAGAGTGTTGCGCGCATAGCTGCGCGAATCAGCTCGTGGAAGTGGTGCACACCTGACTCGCGCAACGGGTTCAGTCGCCCGGCGACGTACGAGCCGGATTCCAGCCCGCGCTGGACCTTCTCGCAGATATCGATGTCTTCGGCTTGAACTTCGTCGCTGAACGCAAAGTCACGCTCGTGCGCCTCGGCGCTGCGGGTCGCCGGGTAGTAATAGTCAAAGTCGACCCGGCATTCGTTCGGGGCGATCGGCACAACGCGATTGGTCTGCAGGCGGCCGGGTAGCAGGTTCAACATCGTGTTGGGCCAGATGTACCAGTACAAGGCTTCGCCTGATCCATACAGGGCACCCTCGTTTTCAAGCGGGCTGTATTGCAGCGACGACCAGGCGGCTAGTTCGGTGCGGTAGCTTCGATAGTCGAGCAGCCGGTTCAAGGCCGGGTGTATGTGCGGCAGGTGGTAGCCTTCGAGAAAGTTGTCGACGTAGGCTTTCCAGTTGCAACCCACCGTATAGCTGACGCTGCGAAGGTAGTGATACCCGGCGAGCCTGCCCGTACCCATGCGCTGGTCGATTCCCTTGAGCACTTCGGCCAGTTCCGGACCGCTTGGGTCCAGGCAAACAAAGACCAGTCCGTTCCACTCCGAGACCCGGGCTTGCGGCAACTGTATGGAATCGGCATCAAACGCGTCTGCCGATTGCATTTCCGTCGCGCTGATCAGTTGGCCATCTTCGGCATAGGTCCAGCCGTGGTAGCGGCAACGCAGGCGCAAGTGGTTGCCGACCGGGCATGGCAGCAGCGGTCCAGCGCGATGTCGACATACGTTGTGAAGCGCGCGCAAGGTGCCGTCATGCCCGCGCAGCAACCACAGCGGCACGCCGGCCACGTCGAGCTGCATGTGGCTGCCGCGCGCGGAGAGCCGCGCCGCTTCGCCAACCAGTTGCCAGCTCTTCGCAAATATCCCGTCACGTTCGCGCTGCGCCCATTCCGGATGCAAATAGGCTGGCGCGGGCAAAGCCGTTGCCGTGCCGAGTGGTTGGGCCTGCAAGTCGATTGTTGGCAATGATTTCATCGATGTATCAAATCGTTTGGAAAGGGAATTACTCGCGAACGTACATCGTCAAAAATGTGGCTTAGACTAAGTCCGCGGTGTCTGTGAAAGCCACCTAAGCGTGGCTGGTGAAGGCCTAGGCCGTTGCTTTAACGCAACTTCGTGCCGACGTACTTTTTCCAGACCCGGTGCCGCCGATCTTGGGGACCTGGCGGAAATTTCCAACGTCAAGGGGTAACGCCATGTCGGAACGCGAACAGGGTACGGTCAAATGGTTCAACGACGCCAAGGGCTTTGGCTTCCTCACCCGCGAGGAGGGTCCGGACGTTTTCGTCCACTTCCGGGCGGTCGAGGGCAAGGGATTCAAGTCGCTCGCGGAAGGGCAGCGCGTCAGTTTCACGGTCACCGATGGACCAAAGGGCCCGCAGGCCGAAGCGGTTCGAGCGGAAGCCTGAGTCAGCCGAACTTTGTTGGCGGGGGTAGAAACATGCGTTGCTGTTCATGGTGATCGGGTCGCCGTTAGGCATTGGCAAGATTGCCGTCGTGCGGCTGCAGCCGACGGGCTGATGTATCTTGGCAGCACCTGATCCCGGAACTCCTGAAATGACCACTGTTACCGCCTCAAACCTCGCTCCTCTTGAAGTTGAAACCCTGCAACGCCTCGGCGAACTTCTCGACGAGCATGCCATCCCTGGTGGTGGCGTACCGCTCGAGGCCGCCGATGGCTTGATTGCCGCTGCGATCGTGTCGCCAGGTCCGCCGGTTGACGTCGACGAGTGCTTGCCGTTGATCCTGGGCACCGAAGCCTGGGCGGATCAGTCGGCCTTTGACGAAGCCAGCAATCTTGTCAAAGCACTTTGGAACGATGTCGGTCGCCGCGTTTGCAATGACCCGGAGCTCGCCAGTGGCGATGTCTCCCCGGTCATTGGCGTGCCGCCCGGTTTCGATGAGATGAGCGATCAGCAAATCGCTGACAGCGGCTACCAGATGGGCAGCAGTTGGGCATTCGGCTTCGTGCTTGGCGCTGATCTTCGGCGTGAGGAGTGGGAACAGCGCTTCAGTCGTGATGAAGATGTGCAGTCCGACTTCTACGACATCTTCGCGTTGATGCCCGATGAGGTTTTTGGTGAGGATGACGAGGATGACGGCGACAGCGACGATGAAGACATTGGCGATGCTGGCGACGAAGCGGCCGGTGCTTTGGACGATGCGGTCGATCTGGACGACGACGGTGAGGACGAAGAGCTTAGCCACGCCGATCGCGTCGAAGTGATCGAGGCACTGCCGGATATCCTTTTCGCGATGAACCAAGCGCGGTTGCGCGAACTGTCGTAGAGAATCCGATTGTCGCTGGACCGACTTCGCGCATCCGTTGTTCGGTGCAGGCCGTATGAATGGGTCAAGGGTGCTGCAAAGCATCCGGTAAAGGACGTGCAATCAGCGTCTGTTTCCCATTCATATCGTCCAGAGTAGCGAGGGCCGCCGTCCAATGAAATCGATCGCAGCCCCGCTGTGCGCAGCAATCTTCGCGATCAGCGCCCTGCCGCTCGAGGCGCAGGCGCAGGCGCAGGCCCGCTACGAGGGCTACGCATACGCCGCGAAGGGCAACTCATTGTTGTATCGCGAGTCGCATTGGCAGGATGGTCCTAGCCGAATCGTTCTATACCGCTGCCCGGACGGAAAACCGTTCGCGCGCAAAGTGGTGACAACGGGCGATCAGCCAGCCGCGCCCGATTTTTTGACCGTTGACGCCCGCGATGGTTATCGCGAAGGCGTGCGCAGCGAGGGATCGAAGCACACGGTTTTCTACCGCGAAAAGAAGTCGTCGGAGGAGCGAAGCGCGGTAATCGACAAGCCCGACAACGCCATCATCGATGGCGGCTTCAACGCTTACATCGTCGAGAACTGGGATGCCATGGCTGCTGGTGCAAGCCGCAAGGTGGAGTTCCTGATTCCGAGCCGGCTCGGCTACACCAGTTTCGCGATCACGCGACAGCCAGATGGCAAGGTTTCCGGCGTCCCGGCGCGGCGCTATCAGTTAAAGCTGGGCGCCTGGTACGGTTTCGCACTGCCACAGATTGACGTGGCATATGACGACTCCAACAAGCGCCTGCTGCAATACACGGGTCTAGGCAACATCCGAGACAACAGCGGCGACAACCTCAGCGTGCGCGTCGAATTCCCGCCCGCCATGCAAGGCGAGGGCGCGGAAAATTCTATTGACGATCCCAATGGCGTCGCGCTTGATGGACGCTGCGCACTATGAGCGCCGTGACGCAATTCGCGTCATGTCGCTCAGGGACGCGCGCATTGCGCTCTCGCGTCACGAAAACATCGCCCTCTCGTGCGACGATCGCATTTTCGATGGAGCAGCTCTATGACCAGCATTTACCTCTATCTCAACGCCGCGATCTACCTGCTGTTTTCGATCTGGTGCAGCGTGGCATCTTCGAGCACTGCGCAGTCGCTGGGCTTTCTCAGCCTCAGCTCGTCGGGCAAAGCCGAATACCTGACGGTTTACGGAGGACTGCAGCTCGGCTTGGGCATCATCTTCGGCTGGGCCGCGTGGAGCGGCGAGCTTCGTTTCGGATTGATTGTCGCGCTGGCACTTTACGTACCAATCGTCCTGTGGCGCATTGCCGGCGTGAGCATGCACTGGCCGGTGGCCAACAGCACCTTGTACGTGGCCGGTCTGGAATTGGCCATGATGGTGGCTGCGGTGCTGCTCTGGCTGACGGGATTCCGTTCACGCTGATACAGAAAGGTTGCCCTTGCCACGCGGGCCGGTTAAGTTTCGTGTACACCGCAACCGCAACCTTGGAATATTGCATGGCGCTCGCCAGCGAAGCTACGAGTTTTAACTCCGCCGGACTCGACGAATTGTTGCTGGCCGTCGGTCGCGGTGACCAGGGTGCATTCGACAATCTGTACCGGCTCGCGGCGCCGAGGCTCTTTGGTGTTTGTCTGCGCGTGTTGCCGCAGCGTGCCGAAGCGGAAGAGGTTTTGCAGGAAGTGTTCATCACCATCTGGCGCAAGGCCGATCAGTTCGACGCGGCGCGCGCCAGCGCATATACCTGGCTGGCAATGATGGCGCGCAACCGTGCAATCGACCGTCTGCGCTCGGCGAAAGTGGAGCGCACCGGTAACAGCGTGATCGACCCAGACGAACCGGTGGATGCAGAACCAGCGCACGTCGAGGCCGAAGCCGCGCAGGAAAACAAACGGCTGAATGCTTGCATGCAGGAACTTGAAGGCAACCGCCGCACTTTGATTCGCACGGCGTTCTTTGAAGGATCAACCTACGAAGAACTCGCTACGCGCACCGGTACCCCATTAGGGACGGTGAAGAGCTGGATCCGTCGTGGTCTGGCCCAGCTGAAGGCATGCCTGCAGCGATGAATACATTCGATGACAACGTCTCGTCACCGGGCGATGCCGACTTGGCAGGCGAATACGTGCTCGGAGTGCTGGATGCCGCGCAACGTCGCGACGTGCAGACGCGACTTGACCACGATACCGCGCTCGCCGGTGAGGTACAGGTCTGGGAAACTCGCCTGACTCCGCTGTTCGATGAGGTCGCAGCGGCGGATGTGCCGGCTTATGTCTGGGGTCGCATCTGCAACGCGCTCGGCATTCAGCCTGCCTACTCGACACCTTCGAGCCATAGAGAGGCGGTCAACGCGAAGAAGTCGTTCTGGGAAAGTCTGGGTTTCTGGCGTGGCGTCAGTGGCTTGGCGATGGCTTCCGTCGGCTTCCTTGCGATTGCCTTGATGACTCAGAAGCCGACCATTGTGGAAGTGCCGGTCGAGGTGCCTGTCCAGATTCCGGCTCCCGTGCCGCCACCGCCGCAACCTGGTCTGGTTTCCACGCTGGATCAAGACAACGGCAGTGCCGGTTTCGTCGCCTCCGTTGATCGCGACACTGGCATGATGATGGTGACTCCATTGATGGCTGCGCCCGACGATGGTCGCGTACAGGAGCTGTGGGTCATTCCGAACGGGCAGAAGCCGATCTCGCTCGGCGTGCTCGACGCGAGTAAGCCGCAAGCGCACAAGTTGCCATCTAATTTGCTTGCTTCGGTGAGCACCGAAGCAATATTCGCGGTGACGTTGGAACCAGCTGGTGGTGCGCCGGGCGGAAACCCGACGGGGCCGATTATCGCCAAAGGTCCGATCGCGCTGCTCTGAGTCATTGGTTTGATTGGGTAGCGCGCCGTGCGTCCCACGATGCGCAGGTTTTATCGATTTCGTCTCCTGCGTCATTCAGGCTTGCATCCGTGTTTCAGCGTGCCGCGTAATCCGGGACATTACCGTGCAAGGATTACCGTGCCTCCGATGCCACCCAATCCGACTTCTGGACCGCTGCGGGCAAAACGCGGCGTGATCGCAAGCGTTCGTCGGTGGTTCGACACGTCGAATCCCGGCGAGTTGGGTCCCGATGCGGACAGGATCGACTGGCTGCGCACCTTGCCCTTTATTGGCATCCATCTCGCCTGTTTCGGCGTGATCTGGGTCGGCGTTTCGGCGTTCGCTGTGTGGACGGCCATCGTGCTGTATGCCGTGCGCATGTTCGCGATAACCGGCTTCTACCATCGCTATTTCTCGCATCGCGCGTTCAAGACTTCGCGGCCTGTGCAATTCGTTTTCGCCTGCATTGGCGCCATGTGTGTGCAACGTGGACCACTCTGGTGGGCGGCGCATCATCGCAACCATCACCGCAAGTCCGATCAGCCCGTTGATGTGCATTCGCCGCGCCAGCACGGTTTCCTATGGGCGCACATGGGTTGGTTTTTGACGCCGCGCGGATTCCGCACTGATTGGGATTCCATTCCCGACTGGAAGCGCTATCCCGAGCTTCACTGGCTGGATCGCTACGACATCCTGCTGCCGGTGCTTCTCGCCGTCGGCCTGTTCTTTCTCGGCGGTTGGCTGGAAGTGGCCTACCCGGGGCTGGGAACCAGCGGACCGCAGTTGCTGGTCTGGGGCTTCTTCGTCTCGACGGTGGTCTTGTTCCATGCCACGGTAACGATCAATTCGCTGGCCCACCAGTTCGGCAGCCGCCGCTATGACACACGTGACGACAGTCGCAACAACGTCTGGCTGGCGCTGATTACTTTTGGCGAAGGCTGGCACAACAACCACCATCATTTCCCCGGTTCGGCGCGCCAAGGCCATCGATGGTGGGAAGTCGACCTGACCTGGTATGTGCTCAAAGCGATGCAGGGCGTTGGCTTGGTCAGCGATCTGCGTCCGGTGCCGACCGGGTTGCGACGACCGCTGCCGGGAGTTGGGCAGAGCATCCCCAGCTGATGCGAATCGCCGTGGTGGGCTCAGGCATCGCCGGGATGGCCAGCGCATGGTTGCTGTCGCGCGAGCACGAAGTGGTGTTGTTTGAGGCCGACAGCCGGCTCGGCGGACACACCGACAGCCACGATGTCGACGTCGATGGCAAATCGATGGTGGTCGACAGTGGTTTCATTGTGTTCAACGAAAAACACTATCCGTTGCTGACTCGCCTGTTTTCAGAACTCGACGTTGTCTCGCAGCCGACCACGATGAGCTTTTCAGTCCACGACGAGGCCAGTGGTATTCAATACAACGCGGGGAATGTGCGCGGACTGTTCTGCCAGCCGGCCAATCTTTTCAGCCCGCGTTTTCTCGGAATGCTCGCCGACCTGCGCCGCTTCTATCGCGACGCTCCGACCGTGCTCAACCTTTCCGAGCCCGGCCCATCGCTGGGCGAATATCTTGCAGCGAATGGATTTGGCGATGCGTTTCGCGATCTGCATCTGGTGCCGATGGCGTCAGCACTGTGGTCGTCGCCGACCGCGAAAATTCTGGATTTCCCGATCGTTCACCTAGTCCGTTTCATGGCTAATCACAGCATGATGCAATTAAGCGGGCGACCCGACTGGCGTGTAGTGCAAGGCGGATCGCGTAGCTACATCGCCGCACTCAAGCGCCACTGGAACGTGCAGGTTCGGCTCGCATCTCCGGTACGCAGCGTTCGTGCGCCACGACAATCGACGACCATCGACGTAACAACCGATGCCGGCGTCGAATCATTCGACCGCGTTGTTCTCGCCTGTCATGCAGACGACGCGCTTCGCCTGCTTGCGGATCCGAGCGACGCCCAGCGCGATGTCCTGTCTGCATTCGAGTTTCAGGACAACGACACCATTCTTCATACCGATGCCAGCGTCCTTCCCCCCAATCGAGGAGCCTGGGCTGCGTGGAACGTGCATGTCCCGGCTCAACCGGCCGGCGACTGCACCGTGAGTTACTGGATGAACGCATTGCAGTCGTTGCAGACGCGCGATCCACTCGTCGTCACACTGAATAGACGCGCGGACATTGACCCTTCGCGCATCCTGCGCGAACGTCGCTATCGGCATCCAGTGCAGAGTGCGGCATCAGTGAAAGCGCAATCCCGCAAAGCGGAAATCCAGGGCGTCGATGGAATCAGTTTCGCTGGCGCCTGGTGGGGCCATGGCTTCCACGAGGATGGATTGCGTAGTGCGGTGGATGTTGCCGCGCAACTCGGAGTCTCGTGGTGAGCGCGCCGGAATTGAAGAGCGCGATCTACGAAGGCTGGGTACGCCACCGCCGTTACATGCCCAAGCCGCACGCATTCCAGTATCGAATCTGCCTGATGTATCTCGACCTTGCCGAAATGGATTGCGTGTTCGCCAAGCGCTGGTTCTGGTCGGTCAATCGCCGCAATCTGGGTGAATTCCGGCGCAGCGATTTCCTGGGTGATCCCGAACGCGATCTCGCTGAATGCGTTCGGGATCGCGTGGAGGCAAAGACGGGAACGCGACCAACCGGCCCCGTTCGTCTGCTCGCGCATCTGCGCTATCTGGGTCATTGCTTCAACCCGGTTACGTTTTATTACTGCTATGGCGATGACGGCGTGACCCTACAAACCATCGTTGCGGAAATCACTAACACGCCCTGGAAGGAGCGCCACGCCTACGTGTTGCCAATTTCCAAAGCGGTCGATCACGCATCGATCCACCAATGGTGTTTCGAAAAGGCATTCCATGTATCGCCCTTCATGGGTATGCAGCAGCGCTACGACTGGCGTTTGAGCGAACCCGGCGAAGCGTTGCGCGTCCACATGGATGTGCTTGACCCGGACTCCACCCCAGCGAGCGTCGTTGCAATTGCAGAGCGCCGCCGCTTCGACGCCACGATGGTTCTACAGCGACGTGCCATCGATGGTCCCGCTCTGGCCCGCGTGCTGTGGCGCTATCCGTTGATGACATTGCAAGTCGTGTTCGCGATCCACTGGCAGGCACTGCGCCTTTGGCTTCGTGGCAATCCCGTCCACGATCACCCCGATAACAAGGTGACAACCGCATGAATACCTCCACTGCCGATCTTCGCGAAACACTGGATGCAGAACCCATCACCGGGCGCGCTGCGACGATGCTTGAACGCACGATGCGCAAGCGCCTTCTTGCAGTCATGTCCGACCTGCGCGATTGCCAGTTGAGCCTGCGCGATGGTGAACATTCCGTCGTGCTCGGTCGCGCTTCCAGCAATCCAGACCAGACGCTTCACGCGACGATCATCGTCCGCGATCCGGCCTTCTATCGACTCGCCGCATTGAATGGAAGCGTTGGCGCCGGAGAATCTTACATGGACGGCCACTGGGACTGCGACGACCTCGTAGCGCTTGTACGAATCCTGGTGCGCAATCGCGATCGCCTTGATGCGCTCGAACGCGGTCCGGCGCGCCTTGGCGGCGCGATCATGCGCGGCTGGCACGCTCTCATGCGCAACACGCGCGCGGGAAGCCGAAGAAATATCGCAGCGCACTACGACCTCGGCAACGATCTGTTCAAGCTGTTTCTCGACGAGTCGATGATGTATTCGTCGGCGATCTACGAAGACGAAAGCGAGTCGCTCGAAGTCGCGGCGAAGCGCAAGCTCGACCGAATCTGTCAGAAGCTTGACCTGCAACCGCACCACCATGTCGTCGAGATCGGCACCGGCTGGGGCGGCTTTGCCATCCATGCCGCGAAGCACTACGGCTGCAAGGTTACGACCACGACAATCTCACGTGAGCAGTACGAACTCGCGCGCGAGCGTGTAGACGCGGCTGGCTTGCAGGATCGTGTGGAATTGCTGCTGGAAGACTATCGCGACCTTCAAGGCAGCTACGATCGACTGGTCTCGATCGAGATGATCGAGGCGATTGGTCCGCAATACCTCGATACCTATTTCGCAAAGGTCGGCTCTCTGCTGAAGCCTGACGGCATGGCTGTGATCCAGGCGATCACCATCGAGGAGCACCGCTACAAACAGGCGCTGAAAGCCGTCGACTTCATCCAGCGCTACGTGTTTCCCGGCAGTTTCATCCCGGCGCTGGCTCCCATGATGCGCGCGGTTGCAGAAAACACGGACATGAAACTGTTCAACCTCGAAGACATCGGACCCAGCTACGCGCTGACCTTGCGCGCATGGCGCGATCGCTTCATGTCCAGGCTTGCCGAGGTGCGTGCACTCGGCTATCCGAACCGCTTCATTCGCTTGTGGGAGTTCTACCTCTGCTACTGCGAAGGTGGCTTCATGGAGCGCTCGATCGGCGACGTACAGATGTTGCTCAGCAAGCCCGGGGCACGCCGCGAGCAATTCGTGCCATGAAAAATCTGGTCAACTTTGTCGCGTTCCAGGCGGTCTGGTTCGCTGCAGTCGTCGGCGCTTCTCATGGGCTGTGGTGGCCCGGCCCGATTGCGGCGACGTTGTTTGGTATCGCGCACATGCTCAGCCCAGCGCGCGTTGCTGGCGACGGGTTGTTGATCGTCGTCGCACTAGGACTAGGTTCTGTCATCGATTCTGCTTTCGCATTCAGCGGTGTACTCACCTATGCCGCGCCATTCCCCAGCGCGCAATTGGCGCCGTTGTGGATCCTCGCGTTGTGGGTCGGCTTTGCGTTGACCTTGAATCATTCGCTGGCGTATCTCGCCCATCGCCCAGTGGTCGCCACCATCGCTGGCGCCGTGGTCGGGCCCATTTCGTACTGGTCCGCAGGCCGTGCCTTTGATGCAGTCACGTTGGCCGATCCGTTTTGGCGCTCCGTAATTGCCTTGTCGTTTGGCTGGGGTCTGGCGATGCTGGTGTTGAGCGTGTTCGCGAGACGGTCAGGGATGCCCGCGCCTTCGCCACTGGCGTTGAACGGATTGGAAAGAAGCGCATGAATGGCTGGCTGATCCTTATGGTCTTCGCCGCCAGCAGTGTGCTGATGTTTTTCGGCTGGCTGTGGCAACGCAAGACCGGCAACGCCGGCATCGTCGACGTGATCTGGTCTGGGGGCATGGCTGCCAGCGCGGTTTTTTACGGCTTGATGGCGAATGGCGCTGTGTTGCCGCGAGTGCTCGTCGCAGTGATGGGTGGAGTTTGGGGTTTACGGCTGGGCAGCCATATTTTTCATCGTGTCCTCAATGAAGACGAGGACGGTCGTTACAAGTACTTGCGCGAGCATTGGAACGGTAGCCAGACCAAATTCCTGTTGTTCTTTTTCGCGCAGGCATTATTGACTGCGCTCTTCTCGATCCCGTTCTGGATCGCCGCGCACAACCCGGAAAGCACACTCACCGTCTGGTACGTTGCCGCCATCTTGGTATGGATTGTCTCCGTTGGCGGAGAGGCACTCGCGGATCGCCAACTGGCGAAGCATCGTGCGGATCCCTCGCAGAAGGGAAAGACATGTCGCACTGGACTGTGGCGATACTCGCGTCATCCCAACTATTTTTTCGAATGGCTGCACTGGTTCACGTATGTGCTGCTCGCGATTGGAATGGGCATCGGCTGGGTGCTGTTGAGCATGCTCGGCGCGGCGTTGATGTTTGGCACCTTGTTCTGGGTGACTGGCATTCCGTTCACCGAGCAACAGGCGCTGCGCAGCCGTGGCAAGGACTATCTCGAATACCAGCGCACGACCAGCATCTTCATTCCGTGGTTTCCGAAGAAAAGCGGCCACGTAAAGCCAAAGAAACAGGAAAAAAAGAAATGATCCAAGCAAGCCTGACTGCCGCGCCCGAACCCGTGCGCGAAAGCTTCGTCACCACGCTCGCCGAGCGCGGTTACATTCCCGATTCGCTGATCCGCCACGGCATTCGCCAGCAATGCGCACAACGGCTGCGCGATGAGAAGGATGGCTCGGTTGAGCAAGGATTGGAACGTCTTCGTCTGCGCATCGATGAATTGCGCAGCAGCGCTATTGCCATCGAGACCGACGCCGCCAACGCGCAGCACTACGAATTGCCGCCGGCGTTTTTCCAGTTGTGTCTGGGCAAGCGCTACAAATACAGCTCGTGTTACTGGGACGTTTCGACGCCTGATCTGGATTCCGCTGAAGAACGCATGCTGGAAATCTACGGCCAACGCGCCGAGCTGGCCGATGGTCAGCGCATCCTCGAACTGGGTTGTGGCTGGGGATCATTGACGTTATGGATGGCCGAGCGCTTTCCGAATGCGCGCATCACCACCGTTTCGAATTCCGCACCGCAACGCAAACATATCGAGGCGCGCTGCCAGGAACGCGGCTTTGAGAACGTCACCGTCATCACCACGGACGTCAATGAGCTGGAACTTGCCGAAGCGCAATTTGATCGCGCCGTGTCGATCGAGATGTTCGAGCACATGCGCAACTACGAAACCCTGTTGCGCCGAATTTCGAGCTGGCTGGTGCCCGGCGGCAAGTTGTTCGTGCACATCTTCTGCCATCGCGATCTGGTCTACCCGTTCGAGACGCAAGGCGAAGACAACTGGATGGGCCGCCATTTCTTCACCGGCGGCCTGATGCCCGCCGCCGACACCCTGCTGCATTTCCAGCACGACCTGTCGCTCGAACAACGCTGGTTGTTGCCCGGAACGCATTACGAGCGCACCGCGAACGCATGGCTCGACAACCACGACAGTCGACGCGACGAAGTGCTGAAGATTCTGACCGAAGCCTATGGCGACCAGGCCGCGATTTGGAACCAGCGCTGGCGCATGTTCTGGATGGCTTGCGCTGAACTGTTCGGGTTCGACGGAGGAAGGGAGTGGCTCGTGGCCCACTACCGCTTCACGCGGCGCTGATTTCGCCTGCTGTACTCCTTTCTTCCTTCTCCCCTCGGGAGAGGGTGCCCAGAGGGCGGATGAGGGTCCGGCACTTGCGCGACCTCCCGTTAATGTGAAGATTTCATCTTCGCTTTATTTGGCCGTCTAGACGGCCATCGGGCGACCGTAGCCAGACTGGACAAGCGTTTCGCCGGGCTGCCGCCCGCCGCCCCACATTTCTGTCGTTCTTCGCTTCGCGGTTTTGGGCGATCGCCAGACTGGTCAAGCGTTTCACTCGCCTGTCGTTGAGCGACCTACCTTTCTGTTGTTCTTCGCTTCGCTCTTTTGGGCTCTTACCAGGCTGGTCAAGCGTTTCGCCGGGCTGCCGCCCGCCGCCCTACCTTTCTCCTCGCCGGTATGTGTCAAGGTAGTTGTCGCCTCGCCGGTCATGCTGCTTTGGGCTGGATGAGGTCGGGTCGTTCGGGGTTGAGGGTGACCACATCGGCCAAGTACCAGTTGCGCGTCTTGCCGCTCCAT
>JBBSTF010000065.1:0-13128 GCA_038236135.1 Lysobacterales bacterium | reverse complement strand
TGGTGCCGAAGGTGGGACTCGAACCCACACACTATCTCTAGTACTGGATTTTGAGTCCAGCGCGTCTACCATTCCACCACTTCGGCAAGAAGTCCGGCGGGCGGCGTCGGGGACGGCGGCTCGCGGCCGAGCAGTATAGCCAGAGCACTGTTCAACGGGAAGCGGCCCCGTCGCGCGCCGCACCCGTGCTCCAATTGCTCGGCGGAAGTCAGCACTAAGAAGATGGCTGGCGATTATGGAACGTACGTCAGGGAAGCTGGAACTCACGGGAGCAGCGAGATTTTCGCCCTCTGTGTTCAGCCATTCCGTGCGAGTACACTTTGTGTCCGAGTTTTTTGGTACTGCCGGAGGCTGCCATGGTCGACAATACAATTTGCCTCGCCAACACGCCCAAGGCCAGCCCCACGGCCTGCGATGAGACCGCGCGCCTTGCATCACTGGAAGCTTGCTGTGTGCTGGGTACGCCGGACGAACCGGTTTATGACGCGCTGACCGGGCTGGCCAGAACGATCTGCGGCACGTCGATCGGTCTCATCAGTTTGGTCGACCGTGATCGCCTCTGGTTCAAATCGCGCTCGGGATTGGACGCACGCGAGATCCCTCGGCAAGGTTCGTTCTGCTCAAGTGCGATCCAGGAAACCGGTTTGTTCCAGGTGCCTAACGCACTTAACGACCCTCGATTCCGCGACAACCTGCTGGTCACTGGCCCCTTGGCTATCCGATTTTATTGCGGCGTTCCCCTGCTTGACTCGGACGGGCGCAGTCTGGGCATGCTCTGCGTGCTGGACCGTCAGCCGCGGCGATTGAGCGACGTGCAGTGCAATGCACTTCTGCAGTTGGCATCCGTGGTGATGTATCTCCTGGAGAACCGCCGCAACGATCCCGAATTGCTTCATCTTGGCGTCGTCATTGAACGCGCCCGAGCAGTCATCGGCAACTGAGTGCGATCGAAGGCTTCAGGGGTAGATCTCTAATTTTGGCGTTCTGGCCGGCAGCGTCGCCGTCCGAACTTGCTTACCGGCGAGGGCGCTCTCTTCGAGCGGCAATATTTGCAAGCGATCAAGCAAAGCGGCGAGGGTGACCACGTCCTGATCGTTGTGGGCGATCACGCGGCGAAGATTGACGGCGCTATGTCCGCGCAGGAACGAGAGCCACGCAGCCGGTGCTTCGGAACCCGGAAGATCATCGTTGCGAACGATGCCAAGCAGGTTGCGTTCGATGGTCGCGAGTCGACAGTTTTCCCAGACGCCACGCCAGGCTCGACGGGTTGGATAGAGCAAATCGACGTGACCGCGATCCGCGAACGGGCAGGGCAAGCGATTCAAGCGATAGCGGCCTTTCAACAGCGGCGCGTCATAGCTGCGGCCGTTGTAGGAAATGAATACCGAATCTTCGGCCAGCCAGCCGGCAAAGATGCGCAACATGGCCGTTTCGCCCGCAATGGTTGTCAGGTAAAGCTGGCGCACTAGCAAGCTTGAATCGTGCCATTGCAGCGCACCGATCATGAAAGCGCGTGTGCCGACGCCGCCGGCAAGGCCGGTCGTTTCGGTGTCGAAGCAGACCAGTCGATCGCGTGCGACGTGACCGAGGTCACCCCATGGCATCCATGCGTCGCACGTATGCGTGCTATTGATGCGGCGTTCGACGAAATAGACACCCGCTGCGACTTCCGTTCCCGCCGGTGCGACGAGCGGCTGCGCACGACGACGTTCGCGACCCTGCACCAAATTGCGCAGGCGTTGGGCGATGTCGACTGTTGGCGACGCAACCGATTTTGTCGGCGCGCTGCCGGCCTGTTGCTGCAACGCGCGCAGCTTGCTCGCGAGCGCGCTCATGCGAGCAGGTCGAGCACGCCAAGGGCGAGTCCGCGCGGCGAACGACGATCTTCGTCGCTGGCAAGGATCGGACCGATGCAGGCGGGGCAGCCGGCCTTGCATTCACAGCGGGCGACCAGTTCGCGCGCATCGTTGACCAGTTGCGCAGCACGCAGGAACAGGGGTTCACTGAGCCCGATTCCGCCGGGATGGTTGTCGTAAAGGTGCACGGTTGGACTGAAAACAGCGTCTTCGCTTTCAGCCTTCTCGCTGGCCAACCACTGACCGCGTCCTTGCTGGTCGTAACCTGACGAGCTTGCGGTTTCACCCGAGCCGACAGCCTTTTGCAAGTCGCGCCCTTCGGCCATCACGCTGACCTGAGCGACCGTATGCAATGCGTAGGCAGCGCCGAGGAAACCATCCAGCGCATCCTGTTTTGAGGTAAAGGCCTCCGCCAATGCGGCTTGGCTCAATTGCCACCAGACTGCGGTCGTCTGCAATTCCTGATCGGGAAGGGTGACCGGTCCGTAGCCAATGTTTTCGTGCGTGTAGAAGCGAATTTTCTTGTAGCCCGACACGCGGCGAACTACATGCACTTCGCCGTGGTGGCAGGTGCCCTTGCCAGCATTGCTGCCGTCGAAGCGCTCCAGCACTTTCAGTTTGGTGTAGTCGATGGAATCGGTGTAGTAGTCGACCGTGGTGCGACTGACGAAGGCCTTGCGCCCGACCCAGTCGAGTCTTTCGACCTGAAAGGGTTGCGACTGCACCATGTAAATGGCGCCCTCGTACAAAGTTAGTGCGGCCGACGAATAATCGACCTCGGCGATGATCACCTGCTTCCCATCACTGCGATCCACGACGACGAAATTACCGTCCGCGACAGATCGCAGACTCACCGCTTGCGCGGGGTAGCTGTCGGCGATCCAGTCCCAGCGATCACCCTCACGATGCAGCACGCCGGACTCGGCCAGCACGTCGAGGAAATCGTCCGCTACGGTTTCGCCAAACACTTCGCCCGCAGAAAACGGCAATTCGAACGCCGCACAGCGAATGTGATCGAGCAGGATCAATAACTGGTCTGGCGCAATACGTGCCGTTTCAGGTGGCGCATTCTGGAAAAATTCCGGGTGGCGCACCACGTATTGGTCCAGCGCGTTGCTCGACGCAATCATCACGCCCAGCGATGGCTGCTGGCGACGCCCCGCGCGACCCAGCCGTTGCCAAGTTGCAGCAATCGAACCGGGATAGCCATTGAGGATAGCCACATCGAGCGAGCCGATATCGACGCCCAGTTCCAGTGCTGACGTGCTGACCACGCCATCGATGCTTCCGTTTCGCAACGCGCGCTCGGTCTCGCGTCGCTCAGTCGGCAGATAGCCGCCGCGATAGGCGCGAATCCGTTCGGGTTTACGAGGATCGTGGTCGAATACGTCCTTCAGGTATTTGGTGATGACTTCGACCATCAAGCGCGATTGTGCGAACACGATCGTTTTCAACTTCGAGCGAATCGCATGGCGTGCCAGTCGCGTCGCCTGCGAGCGCGACGAGGCTCGAATTCCCAAATCTGGATTGATCACCGGCGGATTCCAAAGCAATACGTGGCGCTCACCACTCGCCGCGCCGCTGCGCGTGATCGCCTGCACCGGTGCGCCAATCAACGCTTCCGCGTGTTGCTTTGGATTTCCAATCGTCGCCGAGCAGAGGATGAACTGCGGACTGACGCCGTAAAACGCGCAGATACGTTTCAGTCGCCGCAGCACGTTGGCGAGATGCGATCCAAACACGCCGCGATAGGTGTGCACTTCGTCGATAACGATGTAGCGCAAGCCTTCGAAAAACTGCGCCCATTTGGTGTGATGCGGCAGGATTGCCTGATGGACCATGTCCGGATTGCTGACCACGATATCGCCATGCACGCGGATCGCCTGGCGCGCATCATTTGGTGTGTCGCCATCGAAGGTGTAAGCACGCACGCCCAGGTCGCCGGCGCGATTGAATTCAAGTAGCTCCGCGACCTGATCCTGCGCCAGCGCCTTTGTGGGGAACAGATACAACGCTTTCGCCCGCGACTGCCGCACCGCTTCGATCACCGGCAAGTGGTAACACAGCGATTTGCCACTCGCCGTCGGCGTGACGACAACCGTGTTCTGTCCCGCCGCCAGCGCATCCCATGCTTCGCGCTGATGCGAATACAACTGGCTGATGCCACGCGCGGCGAGCGCGTCGATCAACGATTCCGACATGCCCGGTGGAAACGGCGAAAAACGCGGTGCGATGGCGGGAATCTTGAAGTATCCGGTGATCCGGTCGCGATAGCGTTCGGTCAACTTGCCGACCAGTCCGTCGGTGCTGCTGGCACCAAGATCGGAACGCTGGGCCGTGGTCAATGCGGTCTGGGCAAGCATGGCGCGTCTCGTTCGCAGGCAGGCCCTGCGAAATAGCCGGACGCCGTCTCACGTGCTGAGAATGTGGACGTGCGCCGTTACGACTCCAGCTTTGGCAGCGCTTGGCGAACCGACTCGATGCCCTCCCACGGGTCATTTTTGCGGCGATTGATTGCGGCCACGGCGTTGGCGATGGTGTAGTGATCGCCCGATTTGATGCGGCCCAATTGGCTCCAGTCAAGTGGCATCGCAACGCCGGCGCTGGGCCGCGCTCGCAACGAGTACGAGGCCACACTGGTCGCGCCGCGACCGTTGCGAAGCCAGTCGATAAAAATCCGGTCCTTGCGATTGGATTCGCCAGCGACAGCAACGAATTCCTCTGGATGCAGTTCGGTCATTGCAGTGGCGACGGCTTTGGCGAACTGCTTGGCAGCATTCCACGGCGCCCCGGGTTCAAGCGGAACGACGACGTGCAAACCCTTGCCACCGGAGGTGCGAACGAACGATTGCAGGCCGATGGATTGCAATTGTTTGCGCAACTCGCGCGCGCAGGCAATCACCCGCTTCCATTCAACCGAAGGATGCGGGTCCAGATCAAAAACAATCCGATCACACAGAGTCGCTGATGCTGCCAGTCCTCCCCACGGGTGAAATTCAATCGCGTTCATCTGGACCAGTTCGGCCAAGCCAACTTCGTCATCGATGCCGACGTAGATTGCCTTGCCGTCTTTCTCGCGGATGGGAATGCTGCGCACGTGATCGCCTAGCGCATCGGCGGCGTGCTTCTGAAAAAAGCAGTTTTTGCCAATACCGCCGGGACAGCGCACGACGGAAATCGCACGTCCCACGACGCCCAGCAGCAAGTGCTCGGCAACCTTGTTGTAGTAGTCCGCAACGTCGGCCTTTGTCTTTTTCAATTCCTTGAACACGACGCGGTCGGGATGGGTGATGGTGACCCGCGATTTCGCGCTTGTTTCGGTCGATTTCGATGGTAGCTTGTCTTGCGATGACGCCTTATCGCTTTTGCCTGCCGCTGATTTCGTTGACGATTTTTCTCCAGTACTCGTTTTCATCGCTCCAACTCCGTCAATCAGATCAGCGACTGTCTTGTCCTCGCGCAGCGTCTTGAAAGACGCTTGTCGCAGCAAGCCGTTGCCGCCGTAGCCTTGATTGAATGCCTCGATGACGAGTTCAGGTCGAACCCAGATTGCTGCCTTGCGGTCACTTGCCGGTAGTCGATCGAGGTTGATCGTGGCTTCTTCAATGGTCGACTTTGAAAGCTGTTTGCGCAGCGATTTCAGCAGGGCATCGTCAAAACCGGTACCCACGCGACCTACGTAACTCAGCACGCCATCACGGAGTTGCCCGAGCAGCAGCGCGCCGATGCCGGATCGACTGCCTTTGGGTTCCGTGTAGCCGACCACCACAAACTCATCTGACGCACGCGACTTCACCTTCACCCAATCGCCGCCGCGCCCACCGCGATAATGACTGTCAACGCGCTTGCTGACGATGCCTTCCAAGCCTGCCGTGGTTGCTTGCGCAAACACTTCCGCACCGCTGCCGAGCTGATGCTGGCTGTAACGCAGGAGTTCGTGCGGATGTTCGTGGATCAGTTTCGCCAACGCCTTTTTGCGTTCCAGCAAGGCGACATCGCGCCACGATTCACCGTTGCGATAGAGCAGATCAAACAGCATGTAGACCACATCGTCGCCGTTCTTGTCACCCTCCTCGGACAGCCGCGCCTGCAAGGCATTGAAGCTGTCTCGCCCATTGCGCAGCACCACCATTTCACCATCCAGTTGTGCGCTTTTGAGGCCAAGCGAGCGCACCGCGTCGACCAGATCAGGCAGTCGCTCAGTCCATTCAATGCCGTTACGCGACCATAGCCGTGGCTTGCCGCGCACGATGGTCGTCAGCAGTCGATAGCCGTCCCACTTCACTTCGTGCAACCAGTTGTCGCCGGTCGGCGCCGTTGTTTGGGAGCGACACAGTTCGGGATCGAACGCCTGGTTCTGCGTCGGCGCGCGCTTGAGACCGGCGAGCGACGCACGTTTCCTGGTCGTCGTTTTCAGTGCGGGTGACGTGGTCGATCGCTTCAGCGTACTTGCAGCCTTCTTTATTGACTTCGCGATGCGCGGGCGATCCGTTTTCGCATCGACGAAATCATCCGCTTCGCCAGCGTTGGCGAACTCGTCGCGATGCTTTATCAGCAGCCACTGTTGCTTGCTTCCCTGAACGCGCGTTCGCACCAGCACCCAAGAGCCGCGCAGGATGTCGCCGTGTAATTCAAACTTCAGGTCGCCATCACGCAGGCCATTACGCGGACTGCCCTGCGGCACCCAGGTGCCGCTATCGAAAACGTCGACGTGACCGCGGCCGTAGTGACCCTCCGGGATGTCCCCCGCAAAGTCCGCGTAGGAAATAGGGTGATCTTCCACTTCAACGGCAAGGCGCTTGACCGAAGGATCGAAACTTGGACCTTTCGGCACCGCCCAGCTTTTCAGCACCCCATCCAGCTCCAGCCGAAAGTCGTAGTGTCGACGCGAGGCATGGTGCAACTGCACGACGAAAATGCGCTGCTTGCCGCCCTCGCTCGCGGAACCGCCATCGAAAGGTTCGGAAGTGGCCGAAAAATCGCGCTTGCGCTTGTATTCTTTCAGTCCCATCGGCGCTCTCGATCGTGATGCCACACTAGGTGAGGATGCCGAGTGTGCAGCGGACGACTGAATTTTCCACAACGCAGTGCCGTTCATTTACGTCACCCCGTGCCAACGAGCGGCTACCCTCGGCTGCCCGCTTGAGGAAACGCACATGGCCCGACCGATCTGGACTGGAACGCTGTCGTTCGGACTGCTCAACGTGCCCATTTCACTCATGTCGGGAGAGCGTCGCACTGATATCCAGTTCAAGATGCTCGATTCGCGCAACAAGCAGCCGATCCGCTATGAGCGGGTCAACGCAGAAACCGGCGAGGAAGTGCCGTGGAAGGACATCGTCAAGGCGTTCGAGTATGACAAGGGTAGCTATGTCGTCATCGACAAGGAAACGCTGAAAGAAGCGGCGCCTGAATCGCACGAGTCGATCGATATCAGCGCCTTCGTGCATGTCGACGAAATTGCACCACCGTTTTTCGAGAAGCCTTACTTTCTGGTGCCGGGGAAGAAAGCCGAAAAAGGCTACGTGCTGTTGCGCGAAACCTTGCGCAAGACCAAGCGTATTGGCATCGGCCGAGTGGTGATCCGCACCCGCGAATACCTGTGCGCCGTGATGCCGCAAGGTGATGCGCTGTTGTTGAATCTTCTGCGCTATCCGCAGGAACTGGTCAATGCTGACGAGTATAAATTTCCCGACGCAAGTACCAAGTCATATCGGATCAGCGACGCGGAGTTCGACATGGCCGCCAAGCTGATCGAGTCGATGGCGGGCGACTGGACGCCTGGCGACTACAAGGACGAGTATCGCGAGCGCCTGACGAAAGTGATCAAGAGCAAGATGAAGAGCAAGGGGGTGGCGAAGGCGCTGCCGCATGACGACGAAAAACTGCCCGACGATGCCACTACGAACGTGGTGGACTTCATGACACTTCTGAAGAAGAGCTTGGACAGCAGCAAGCGCACGCCCGCGAAGAAAGCGGCCAGCAAGCGTGTGACTAAATCAACTGCGAAGGGTTCGGTTAGCACGGTGGGCGCAAAGAAGCCCGCGGCGAAGAAGACATCCAAATCGTTATCAACCAAGGGTCGAAAGACAGGCTGAGGCGTCGCCTGGTTCATCGCGGCTTAATTGCTCGTAGGTACAAAGTATGGCGGCGTGATGAGTGCATGGTTTCGCTATCGGCTTCGATCGTGGTGAACCTTGGCTCACGTCGATTCTTCAAACCGAACTCTAGAAGGGGAAAAAATCATGCAAACCGTCGTTACTACCGTCGACCCGGTCGCCTTGGCCAACGAAACCGGCCGATCCGGCGTTAGCTGGGCCGCCATTTTTGCCGGCGCCGCCGCCGCGGCAGCACTTTCCTATGTGCTGATCATCCTGGGTTTCGGCCTGGGTCTCTCATCCGTCTCACCGTGGAGCAACAGCGGGGCGGATGCCGGGACCATCGGCATCGCTACCATTTTGTGGCTGGCATTTACGCAGATCATCGCGGCCGGTATGGGTGGCTATCTCGCTGGTCGCCTGCGCGTTAAGTGGTCATACCTTATTGATGACGAGGTCTACTTCCGCGACACCGCGCACGGCTTTCTGAGCTGGGCCGTTGCCAGTTTGGTTGTCGCGATTTTTCTGGCAACCGCCGTCGGCAATGTGCTCGGTAGCGGTGCAAAGCTCGCTGGCTCTGCGCTGAGTGGTGCTGGCAAGGCGGTCAGCGCTGGCGCCAGTGCCATTGCCGACACCGCCAATATCGATAGCGGCTACTTCGTCGACACCTTGTTGCGTGACAACACCAGCGCAGCTCCGGGAGTTGCGGCGTCTGCCAACAGCACCGACGGCTCGACAAATGGCGTCACGCCGAACTCGCCGACGGGTAGCGAGCCCATAGCGCAGCGTCCGACCAGCTCATCACATCCTCGCGACTCAGACTCCACTGCGCGCGGCGAAGTAACGACGATTTTTGCCAATGCCATCCGCACTGGTTCGTTGGACGACGCGGATCGAAGCTATCTCTCACAAATGGTTGCTCGTCAGACCGGCGTCACCGAAGCAGAGGCCGAGCAGCGCGTCGATGCTGGCTACACGAATCTCAAGCAGGGCATCGACACGGCGAAAACCAAGGCCAAGGAAGCCGCTGATGCTGCACGCAAAGCCGCTGCCTGGCTGGCGCTGTGGATGTTCGTGAGCCTGCTGTGTGGAGCATTCGCCGCAAGCTTCATGGCAATCTTCGGCGGTCGCCGACGCGATGCCGCCTACCCAACCGCCCACTGAAACCGATTTGTCTGGCGTCAATCCACTTAAGGAGTAACGATCATGAAATCACTGTTGCTTTGGTTCATAGGCATTCCGATCCCAATCATCATCTTGCTGGCGATCTTGCTGTAACTCCGTTTGCTAACAGCCATCAAAGCGCCGGTGCGATAGTCGAGCCGGCGCTTTTAGTTTTCGTCATTGCGCACGAGAGGTGAAGACGCCGTGCTGTTGTGTCAATAAGTCCGATCCAGCGACAACGTGCGCTCATCCCGCTGGTACCAACCATCCTCGGCAGCACGGAACACTGAGCACGCCGTCATAGGCCCGCGATAAATGTGCAGGGTGACGGTGACATCGGTCTCGCTGGGATTGCGAATGGTGTGGTACTCGTGCGGAGGGATCAGGCTGCCGGCCGATCCAGGGCCGGCTTGGGTCAGGCCGCGCGATTCGAAGCGGAAGCGATCGTCTTTCTGTTCGACCAATTCGTAGGGCACCACTTCGATCTCGCCGTGCCAAACGCCTTCCACGCACCACATGCCATCGTGATCATGGATGGCGGTGCCTTGGCCTGGTCCCCACGTCATCGCGATGACGCAGTAACCGTGCTCCTCGCTGCGATACAGCTCGCGGCGGGCGTAGCGATCCGGCTCGGCTTCAAATACGCACTTGGGCAGGCAAATTTCCGGGTCGCGAATCAGTCTGCACAGAGCTGTGCACAACTGCCGGGTTTTGGCGTTGGTGCAATCGCAACAAACAGCGGCATCCAGCGCGGCGACCAGGCGCGGGGCACCCGGAAAATCGACGGCTAACATGTTTTACTCCAGAACGCGTTGACAGCCGCCATCATAACGCGGCGGTCGCTGGGGGCTGGGGTCAGGCTTCCTTCTGGCTGGTCAACCGCAGTGGCTGGCCGTTGGGCAGGAGAATTTCCAGTTCGCGCTCCAGGCGTTGCAGATTGCGAAATTTCGGGCACATCGCCTCGGCACGCTGTTCCAATGCCTTGCTGCGCTTCTCCGCGATCTTCTCGACTTTCTTGTCGATGCCGTCGGCGCGCGCTTCCATTTCAGCGGCCGCTTTCTCATCGCCGCTGAAGGCGACCTTCAGCGCCTGCGAGGTGATGTTGCCGACCAGATCTCCTATCAGCACTGACACGGTCTTGCCGACAAACGCTTCTACCTCGACTTCGCTGATCGTGTCGGTGCCGGCTATGTGTGCGTCCAGTTCCGCGGCGCTGCGCTGGATCTTGATGGCGCTTTCGCGTGCGTCTTCGGGACTTTCGGCAAAACTGGCGCTGACTTCGGTAACCGCTTCCAGCGCAATCGCAATGGCTTCGCGGGCGATCGCCTTGATGTCCGGTTCCAGCTCACGCACACCGCGCTCGATGCCGAGTACACGCTCACGATCAGCGCTCGACAGTTTCAATGCAACACCGTCGGCGACCAGCGTTCCATTCGAGATCACCAGCTTTTCTGGCGTGCTGTCCTTCTGATACAGGACCAGCTGGGTCGGTTCGATTTTCAGCGAGTAGTCGCTGTGGATGTTGCAGTTGCCAGTGCTTAAGCTAACGGCGGCAAATGCTGGCGAGGCGATGACGAGCGACAGGGCAAGCACGACGCGTTGAAAGGGAATGGGCATCGAATTCTCCAATGAGTAGTCCCGCATGGATGCGGTGCTGCAGTGGAGGGTTTAGACGCTAGTTCACGCGCTGTTGGTCACTTGCGCGGAGAAGACTGGCGCGCATGGCGAGCAAGACCTCCGAAGCGCGAGACACTTGCTCCTCGTACTTCCCGTTGAATTCGGTTCCGTTTGTTTAGAATGTGGCTACTCCAAACGAACGCGGCGCAATGACGGCAGAAATAACCCACGGCGACCTGAGTCACTCCAGCTCAGTCGCCCAACTTGGTGTTGACGCGAGTGACCTGCACGGCTCGCTTACCGGCTTCCTATGCGCGGGCGGCAAGACCACATCGACACGCTGGTTGACCGATCTTGCACTCGATGACGAACAAGTCGGCGCTGAAACGGATGTTTTCGAGCAATTGCATGCCGATATCGCCGCAGCGCTGGACGATCCTGGTCTCGGCTTTGAGCCATTGCTGCCATCCGATGGCGCACCGCTGGAACAACGTGCCGACGCACTGGTAGCGTGGTGTCGCGGTTTCCTTGGCGGGATTGGTTTGGCCGACGCTGCCGACCGTGTCTCGTCGCTGGATGACGACAGCCAGGAAATGCTGCGCGATCTCGGCCAGATCGCTGCGTCGAATCTCGAATTCGCCGGTGGCGAGGAAGACGAGCAATCGCTTGCGGAACTGGTCGAATACATCCGCGTCGCGGTACTGACCCTGCATGCGGATTTCAACGGCGCCGCCGAGCGGACCGTGCACTGATGATCGAGCGCAAGGAATTCAAGCGTCGCCGTCGCCAGTTGATGCGCATGGCTGACGAAGACGCCATCGTCATTGTTCCCGCCGCTCCCGAACGCATTCGCAATAACGATTCGCACTATCCATATCGGCAGGACAGCGACTTTCACTACCTGACCGGCTTCGGCGAACCCGACGCGGTCCTGGTGCTGATTCCCGGCCGCAGCGCCGGCGCAGAAATATTGTTCTGTCGCGAACGCCATCCCGAGCGTGAGCAATGGGATGGCCCGCGAGTTGGACCGGATGGCGCGGTCGAGGACTACGCGCTTGACGATGCGTTTCCGATCGAAGATATCGACGAAATTCTGCCCGGAATGATCGAGGGCCGCGGCCGCGTCTACTATCACTTCGGCCGAGACACAGAATTCGACCTGCGCATCATCGCCTGGGTCAATCGCGTTCGCGGCGAGGTGAAGAAAGGTGCGCGAGCACCACACGAATTCGTCGCACTGTCGCACTTGCTGCACGATCTGCGCCTGTTCAAGTCGCCAGCGGAATTGGCCTTGATGCGGCGTTCCGCCGAGATCGCCGCCGAAGGCCACTGCCGCGCCATGCAGGCAACGCGTCCCGGCATGCACGAGCACGCCGTCGAAGCCGAACTACTGCATACCTTTCGCCGCCATGGCGCGGTTGCAAGCTACGAGCCCATCGTCGGCGGTGGCGCCAATGCCTGTGTGCTGCACTACCGCGCCAACAATGCGCTGTTGAACGATGGCGACATGTTGTTGATCGACGCTGGCGCGGAATTTCATGGCTACGCGTCGGACATCACTCGCACATTTCCCGTTAACGGTCGCTACTCGAAAGCACAGCGAGAAATTTACGAGATCGTCCTGGCAGCGCAGGATGCAGCGATTAACCAGGTTCGCCCCGGTCGCCCATTTAATGCCTATCACGACGCCGCAGTGCGGGTTATTTCGCAAGGATTGATCGACTTGGGTCTGCTCGAAGGTGATCTCGAGCAAGTGATCGAGACCGGCGCCTTCCGCAAGTTCTACATGCACAAGACCGGCCATTGGCTGGGTCTGGACGTGCACGACGTCGGCGACTACCGCGTTGGCGATGATTTCCGCGAACTGGAAGCCGGCATGGTGCTGACCGTGGAACCCGGTATCTACATCGCGCCGCAGCTCGATGGTGTGCCAAGTGAGTATCTCGGCATCGGCGTGCGCATCGAAGACGATGTCGTCGTCACCAAGTCGGCACCGGACGTGTTGACGACCGGCGTACCCCGCGATGCGTCCGCCATCGAAGCGCTGATGGCAGCGCGCTGACCGACGCGGTTTTCTGACTATCGCCAGCGCGACGAATCATTTTACCTCGTCATTCCTGCGAAGGCAGGAATCCATTTTGACTTGGTTGTCGCCGTTGCTTTTCTTGCTCGCGGCGCGGTCGCCAAATTGGTCAAGCGTTTCGCCGGGCTGCTGCTTCGCCTCTATTGGCTGCTGACGCCAATCTAGTCAAGCGTATGGTTCGGTTGCCGCCGACCCAGTCACTTTTCTGCCCGCCGGTATGTGTCAAGGTAGTTGTCGCCTCGCCGGTCATGCTGCTTTGGCCTGGATGAGGTCGAGTCTTTCAGGGTTGAGGGTGACCACATCGGCCAGG
>JBBSTF010000064.1:0-13311 GCA_038236135.1 Lysobacterales bacterium | reverse complement strand
AGGTTGGGTGTGCTGCTCATGGCGTTGTCACTCCATTGGTGTCGATGACGGGTGGCTGCGAATCAGCTGTGGGCTCGCAAGGCACTCACGACGGCATTGGTTTTGCAGGTTGTGATGTAGTGCGCGTCGATCATCGTGCGGCCAGCCCAGCGCTGCAAGGCGTCGCAATTTCTGACGATTGTGATGTCGGTCATGGCAATCAAAACCACGCGTCGCGCATGTCCAGCGCGGTACGGTCGAGGTTGGACAACAAGTCGAGTTGTGCGTCGACCTTGGGCAGCTCCCATCGAAAGAAGTACGCGGCGGCCTGGCGCTTGCCGTCGTAGAAATCACCTGACTTGTCCTGTGCTGCAATGGCCTGCTCCAGCCAGATCCAGCCGATGGCGATATGGCCGAATGCTTCGAGATAAATGCTGGCGTTAGCCAGGGTTACCTGCGGATCGCCAGCGGCCCATAGCTGGGTGGTGACCTCGGTCAGTCGCTGCAGCCGTTGTTCGAGGCTGGCTGCATAGTCGCGCAGCAACCCATGCTGATGCGCAAGCGTGTTCGTGGCAGAGACACGCTCGGCGAACATCCGGAAGGCGGCGCCCTTCTGCATCAACACCTTGCGTCCGAGCAGGTCGAGGCCTTGTATGCCGTGGGTTCCTTCATGGATCGCGTTGAGTCGGTTGTCGCGATACATCTGCTCGACCTTGTACTCGCGGGTGTAGCCGTAGCCGCCATGAACCTGGATCGCAAGGTCGTTGGCGAGCAGGCACCACTGCGATGGCCAGCTCTTGGCGATCGGGGTGAGGATGTCGAGCAACAAGGTCAGATTTGCGCGCTCGAGGTCGTCGTTGCAGGTGTTGGCCTGATCGACCAGCCGTGCACAGTAGAGGTTGAAGGCAAGACCGCCTTCGACGTAAGCCTTGGAGGCCAGCAGCATGCGCCGGACATCAGCGTGCTCGATGATGCGCACCTGTGGGCTGGCCGCATCCTTGCCTGCCGTAGCAATCGGCCGGCCTTGCGGACGGTTGCGCGCATAGTCCAGCGCATGCAGGTAACCGGTGTAGCCCAGCGCCACGGCGCCCAGGCCAACGCCGATGCGCGCCTCGTTCATCATGTGGAACATGTAGGCAAGACCCTGGTGCGCATCACCGACCAGATATCCGATGGCGCCGGGTTTGCCTTCCGGTGTGTGGCGATTGCCTTCGCCGAAATTAAGCAAGGTGTTGACGGTGCCGCGATAGCCCATCTTGTGATTGATGCCGGCCATTTGAACGTCGTTGCGCTCGCCGAGCGAACCGTCTTCGTTGACCAGGAATTTCGGGACCAGCAACAGCGAAATGCCTTTGACGCCGGCAATCAATTTGCCATCGGCATCGGGAATTTTTGCCAGCACCAGATGGACGATGTTTTCGGACAGCTCATGGTCGCCACCGGAGATCCACATCTTGTTGCCGGTAACGCGATAGCGCGGCCCGAACGGTGAATCACCATCGGGCTGGGCGCGCGTGCTGATATCCGACAGAGATGAGCCGGCCTGCGGCTCGGACAGGCACATCGTGCCGAAGTAGCGTCCTGCCAGCTCCGGCTCTACGAAAGTTTTAATCTGCGCCGGGTTGCCATGCGCCAGCAACAAATTCGCGTTGCCCAGAGTCAGCAATGGATAGGCGCTGGTGCTGACATTGGCCGCGTGGAAATAGGCGAGCGCGGCCATCTCCACCACCTTGGGCAACTGCATGCCGCCCAGCGCGTAATCCATCGACGCGCTCATCAGGCCGCTCTCGGCGAATGCCTTCAGTGCCGGTTTGATCTCGTCGATCGTGCTGACGCTTTCGCCGTCAAAATGCGGTTCGTTTTGGTCGGATATCTGATAGTGCGGAGCAAACAACTCACTGGCCAGCCGCTCACTGGTATCGAGTACGGCATCGAAGGTGTCGCGGCTGTGATCGGCGTAACGCGGCTTCGACGTCAACGCGGTGACGTCCAGCCATTCGTAGAGCAGGAACTCAAGGTCACGTCTTGACAGCAGCAGCGACTGCATAGAGATCAGCGCGCCCCGAACGGTTTGCCAGCACCTCTCGATCGCTTGGGGCGGTCGGTGTGGGTAGTGGCGACGATGACGACTGGCTTCACGGACTACCTCGTTGTGTTGATGTGTTTGCAGGCACGCGCTGGTTGCATAACTCAGCCGTTGAAGCTCTTGCCCGACTCGGCCAATTCAACCAGCAGTGGCGCTGGCTGCCAATTGTCGCCTTGGTAGCCGAGCTCGAAACGTCGCATCGTCGCCAGTACGTTGTCGAGGCCCTGCGAGTCGGCGTAGAACATCGGGCCACCGCGCCACAGCGGGAAGCCGTAGCCGGTGAGGTAAACGATGTCGATATCGGACGCTTTCGAAGCGATACCTTCGGCGAGAATCCGCGCGCCTTCGTTGACCAGCGAATAGATCAGGCGATCGACGATTTCCTGATCGCCAATCTGGCGTTTGGAAAGTCCGATGTCGCGCGTGTTTTGTTCGAGGATGGCCGCGACTTCTGCGGATGGATACGCGGTGCGATCACCCGGCCGGTAGTCGTACCAACCCTTGCCGGACTTTTGGCCGTAGCGGCCGACTTCGCAAATCAGGTCGGCACTTCTGGAATAAACCATGTCCGGTTTTTCGATAGTGCGACGCTTGCGGATAGCCCAGCCGATGTCGTTGCCGGCAAGGTCGCCCACCCGAAACGGTCCCATCGCGAACCCGAAGGTCTCCATCGCCGCATCGACATGTTGCGGTGTCGCGCCCTCGTCCAAAAGGAACCCGGCCTGGCGGAAATATTGCTCCAGCATGCGATTGCCGATGAAGCCGTCGCAGACGCCTGAAACCACGGCTGTCTTGCGGATTTTTTTTGCGGTCGCCATGACAGTCGCGAGTACATCCTTGGCGGTCTTCTCGCCCCGCACCACTTCCAGCAACTTCATCACGTTGGCCGGGCTGAAGAAGTGCATACCGACCACGTCCTGCGGGCGCTGCGTGAATCCGGCGATCCGATCAACATCTAGAGTGGACGTATTGCTGGCGAGGATCGCGCCTCGCTTGGCGACAGCGTCAATCTGATTGAACACCGACTCCTTGACGGCGTATTCCTCGAACACCGCTTCAATGATGAGGTCGGCGTCCTTCAAGTCGTCGAAGGTCAAGCTGGGCGTCAGCAAGCCCATGCGTTGCTCGACTTGCCCGGCGGTGAGTTTTCCTTTCTTCGCGGTGCGCTCGTAATTGCCACGAATCGTGGCCAAGCCGCGATCCAGCGCTTCCTGTTTTGTCTCGATGATCGTGACCGGGATGCCGGCATTGAGAAAATTCATGCTGATGCCGCCACCCATCGTGCCGGCACCGATGACGCCGACTGTTCGGATCTCGCGTGGTTTCACATCGCTACCGATATCGGCGATCTTGCTCGCCGCGCGTTCGCCGAAAAAGGCGTGGCGCAGGGCTTTCGATTCGGTCGATGTGATCAAGCTGCTGAAAGCGTCGCGTTCGATAGCAATGCCGTCATCGAACGATTTACTCGCAGCGGCAGCAACGACGTCAACGCATTTGAGCGGCGCCGGATAGTTCACTGAAGCCGCCGCGACGGCGTTGCGCGCCACCGCAATAAAGCCTTCCGCGTTTGGATGGTCCACCGTCAGATTGCGCAGCAGCGGCAGCCTTTCGTCTGCGGAGACCTCGCGTGCGAAGGCAACTGCCGCCGCGACGACATCGTCGTCTACCACGCGATCCAGCAGGCGCGTATCGGCAAGCTTCGACGCCGGTACCGGCTCGCCGGACACAATCATGTTGAGCGCCATTTCCAGCCCGACCGCACGCGGCAATCGTTGCGTACCACCGGCGCCGGGCAGAAGTCCGATTTTCACTTCCGGCAAACCAAGCACAGCATTGCCCAGCGCGACCCGGTAGTGCGCCGCCATTGCCACCTCCAGGCCACCGCCCAGCGCGGTGCCGTTGATCGCCATGACGACTGGCTTGGTGCTGGCTTCGATCACCTTGATGACATCGGGCAACTGCGGTGCCTGCTCGGCGCGCGGCGTATTGAATTCCGTGATGTCCGCGCCGCCGGAGAACATCCGACCTGTGCCGGTGACGACGATCGCGCTGACTGCGTCGTTGGCAAGTGCTTGCTCGATCGCATCGACCAGCCCGCTGCGAACGCCCCAGCCAAAACCGTTGACCGGCGGGTTGTCGAAGCTGACGACGGCGATACCGTTGTCGTTGGTCTGATGCACTGGCATGTTGCGGTAAGTCCGTCGATGAGTTGGTGGGTCAGGCTGTTTTGGCGAACAGGAAACAGGGCATCATTTCGCAGGCTTCAGCGTGTGTTCGCCTGGCGTGCGAATTGCCACCCGAGTTCTGCCAGCGGCAACGCCTGCTTGCCGAACTCGGCGGCGCGCGCACTGCTGGCGGTGCCGTCCTCGGCGCGCTTGGCGATGCCTTGGCAGATCGCCGCTACCCGGAAGAGGTTGTAGGCGAGGTAGAAATTCCAGTCGCCGCTGACCGTGCGTCCGCTGCGCTGTTGATAAGCCGCAACATAGGCCGACTCGAGCGGAATGCCCAGCGCGGCAAGGTCAAGGCCAGCCAAGCCGCGATGGGCGTCATTCGGGATATGCCACGCCATCATGTGGTACGCGAAATCGGCCAGCGGATGGCCGAGCGTGGATAGCTCCCAGTCGATCACGGCGAGGATGCGCGGTTCGGTGGGATGGAAAATCACGTTGTCGATGCGGTAGTCGCCATGCACCAGCGCGACCGGATTGTCGTCATCGGGAATGTGCGCTGGCAACCAGTCGATCAGCTTGTCCATGGCAGGAATTTCACCTGTGCGACTGGCGTTGTACTGCCGCGTCCAGCGCTCGATCTGACGGGAAAAATAGTTGCCGTGTTTGCCGTAGTCGGTCAGGCCGACTGCATCGGGATCGACGCGATGCAGCGCCGCGATGACCCGGTTGAGTTCGTCGTAAATCGCGGCGCGCTCAGAGCGTTCGAGTTCGGGCAGGGTCTGGTCCCAGAAGATGCGACCCTCGACATGCTCCATCAGATAAAACGCGCGACCGATCACCGACTCGTCTTCGCACAGGCAGTGCATGACCGCGACCGGCACTTCACTTCCGGCCAGCGCGGATTGCACGCGGAACTCACGTTCGATCGCATGTGCAGACGGGAGCAAATCGGCGCGGGGTGCGGGTTTTGACCTCAGGACATAGCGATGGGTATCCGACTCGACGAGATAGGTCGGATTGGACTGACCGCCCTTGAAGCGAGTCAGCCGGATATCGCCCGCCAAACCCGATACGCGATCACGCAAGTAGGTCTGCAACGCACCAACATCAAACGGCGCTGCGTTTCCTGGTGACGATTCCCCGGCTACGTTCACGCCGCCTCCTGCATGACGCCGGCATTGACGAGGCGACCTTCGACCCATCGTGGCACTACGTCGACACTGTCGCTTTGGCAGGCGTATTCCACTTCCGCGTCAAGCCCATGTGCGGACATCATCCGTCCAACCCGTGAAGCAAACAGCGCGCTGCGCGTGTCGCAGCCACGGTAGCCATGCAGCGCGGCCTGCGCCGCGTCGGTCAACTCGAAATCGTGCAGCTTGATCAGGTGCTCGATGATGTGGCCCGCGCCGTGGAAGTCTTCGAGATTGAAGCGATCCACTGATCCCGAACACACAAACAGAATGGACATACCCGAATGTCGCGCCACCAATTGCGCCGCCAGCGCCTTGCCATTGAGCAACGCGCCGGCGTACACATCCACGCCCGCAACCGCAGTGACGGTCGAAAGCGCCTGCGTACCGTTGGTGGTGCAGTAGACCAATTGCGCGCCGCGCAACCCCACTTTCGCCAACGCTATCGGCGTCGCCGCTTGAAACCCTGGAATCATGCGCGCCATGTGTTCGCCAGCCAGTAACGCAGCATCGAGTCTGCTGGCGGTGTCAATCGCTTCCGCCGGTGTGCGCACGGGATAAACGCAGCGAGCGCCACGCGCCAGCGCGTCGACGATGGTGGTGGTAGCGAACAGCACGTCCAGCACTACGACAACCTTGCCAGCAAGACGGGCGCTGTCGATTTCTTCCCTTTTCAAGAGGACGTGAAGGTTGGGCATGGCAATCAGCAACTCTCGAAACGGTTGGTAAGTTTTGTCTGACGAAACAAACTATTGATTTGGTGAAACACCCTATCCTTAGTCAAGCCAACAAACAAGATCTTCAGCATTGCGAGACACGCGACTGGATGCTGTCAGATCTTTGAGTGTTTGATCGTTAGTGACTTGAAATAACCCGTCCGGCCCGTTTAAGCTTTCGCGACAATACGGAATATTGTTTCGTATTGTGAAATACTGAAGTTGCGTTCGTTCCGATCCGGCCAAGGCTACCGATGGACTTTTCCTATTCACCAAAGGTGGAAGCACTACGAAGCCAACTACTGGCGTTTTTCGCAGCGCACATCACGCCCAACGAGCAGACCTACCTCGCGGAAATTGCTGAAAACCGCCGCAATGGGAAAGTCTGGACGCCGCTCGCGCTGATCGAAAACCTGAAAGCCGAGGCGCGCAAGGCAGGTTTGTGGAACCTGTTCCTGCCGTCTTCCGAGCATGCGCCACACGGGCTGTCGAATCTGGAATATGCACCGCTCTGCGAAATCATGGGTCGCGTGCTGTGGGCGTCGGAAGTATTCAATTGCTCGGCGCCTGACACCGGCAATATGGAAACGCTCGAACGTTACGGCAGCGATGCACAAAAAGCGCGCTGGCTGGCGCCGCTGTTGCGCGGTGAAATCCGTTCGGCGTTCTTGATGACCGAGCCAGCAGTGGCCTCGTCGGATGCCACCAACATCGAGTGCTCCATTCGCCGTGATGGCGATCAATACGTGATCAATGGTCGCAAATGGTGGTCGACGGGCGCAGGCGATCCGCGCTGCTCGCTCTACATCGTCATGGGCAAGACCGACCCTGGCGCAGAGATCCACAAGCAGCAGTCGATTGTCCTGATTCCCGCCGATGCGCCGGGTATCGAGGTGATCCGACCGCTGACCGTATTTGGCTACGACGATGCGCCGCACGGCCACATGGAAATTGCATTGCGTGACGTGCGCGTGCCGGTCGACAACTTGCTGCTGGGCGAGGGCCGCGGCTTCGAGATTGCACAAGGCCGTCTCGGGCCGGGTCGCATCCATCACTGTATGCGCACCATCGGCGTGGCCGAGCGCGCGCTGGAATTGATGTGCGAACGTGTGCTGTCACGCGTCGCATTCGGCAAGCCCATTGCCGAACAATCCATCTGGCATGAGCGTATAGCCCAGTCGCGCTGCATGATCGATCAGGCGCGCCTGCTCACCCTGAAAGCCGCCGACATGATGGACAAGGTCGGCAACAAGGTGGCCCGCGCGGAGATCGCTATGATCAAGACTGTCGCGCCGAACATGGCCTGCCAAGTGATCGACTGGGCCATCCAGGCGCACGGTGGTGCCGGCGTCAGCGAAGACTTCCCGCTCGCCGCGATGTACGCCGGCATTCGCACACTGCGCCTCGCCGATGGGCCCGACGAAGTCCACAACGGCACCATCGCCAAGCTGGAATTGAAGAAACACACATCACGCGCGCCGGCCTGAGCGTCGGGCGCTACTGCGAGGGTCAATCTTGGGTAACCCTAAACGCCATGCCGACACCTTTGCCGGTGGAGTCGACGAGAACCATCCGCAGTTCGTGACGTCGATTGCGCGCGCATTTTCGATCCTGCGCTGCTTCGAGCGTGGCGAGCAGTTTCTTGGCAATCAGGAAATCGCCAGTCGGACCCGGCTTCCCAAACCGACCGTTTCACGCATGGCATTCACACTTTCCGCATTGGGCTATCTGAGCTACTCGCCCAGCCTCGAAAAATACTCACTGGGCGCCGCTGTGCTTTCGTTGAGCCACGCCTACATGAAGAGCCTCGACGTCGTGACCATCGCCCGACCGCTGATGCGCGAGCTGGCCGACTACAGCCAAGCCGCCGTGATGCTGGGTGCGGCCGACGGCAAGCGCATGGTGTTGCTGGAAGTCTGCCAGGGCGATCCCACGTTTCATCTGAAACTGGAACCCGGCGCTCCCGTGCCGCACGGCTCTACTGCGCTCGGTCGGGCTGATCTCGCGGCACGTTCGCAAGACATCTTCGACCAGCATCTGGCCAGTCTAGAAGACGATGTCGAACCCGCGCTTTGGCCACGCATTCGCGCCGGCGTCGTGCGTGCGCGCGAGGATTTTCAACACTACGGATTCTGTTTCTCGTTGGGCGACTGGAACCCGGATGTATTCGCCGTCGGCGTGCCCATGGTGTCCAAAGACAGCAGCCGCATCCTGGCTTTCAACGTCAGCGGACGAGTGTCGGTGATGACCCGCGAAAAACTCATCCACGACTTTGGACCCAAGCTGGTCGCCCTTCGCAATAGCGTTTTCGAACTCACCGAGGGGCGCTTCTAGGCGCCGCCTTGAACACACTTATGGGAGCACCATGAAAGCTATCGTCTGCGAGTCCTGGGGAGCGCCATCGTCGTTGCAATTGCGCGAAATGCCATCGCCGGTGCCCGGTCCGAAACAGGTACTTGTCCGCGTTCTCGTGGCGGCCGTGAATTTTCCCGATGCATTGATGGTCGCCGGCAAATACCAGTACAAGCCGGAGTTTCCGTTCTCGCCCGGCGGGGAGCTTTCGGGTGAAGTGATTGCCGTCGGCACGCAGGTTGAACACATTAGCGTAGGTACCAAGGTTGTCGGCATCGCGACCTTTGGCGCGTATGCGCAGGAAGCCGCCGTCGACGCCAGCAACGTCGTGCCTTTACCGGCCGGCATCAGCGACGAGGATCTGGAACTGGCCGGAAGCTTCGTGCTCACCTACGGCACGTCGTTGCATGCACTGAAGGATCGCGCCCAGGCGCAACCGGGCGAAACCCTGCTGGTGCTGGGTGCCGGAGGTGGCGTTGGACTTGCGGCAGTTGAGATTGGCAAGCTGCTGGGACTGCGCGTAATTGCAGCAGCGTCTACGGTCGAGAAGCGCGAAGCCGCCATGCAACGCGGTGCCGACGAGGTGATCGACTACGTCAACGAAGACCTGCGCGAACGTATCAAATCACTGACTGAAGGCAAGGGTGTGGACATCGTCTACGACCCGGTTGGTGGTGATTTCGCCGAGCCGGCGTTGCGCAGCGTTGGATGGCGAGGTCGGTATCTTGTTGTCGGTTTCGCCGCTGGCGAGATTCCGAAAATACCGATCAACGTGCTGCTGCTGAAGGGAAGTTCGCTGGTCGGCGTGTTCTGGGGCGACTTCGTCCGCCGCGAACCGAAATTGAACGCCATCAACATGACGCAACTCTTCACCTGGCTGCACGAACGAAAAATACATCCGTTGATTTCACGACGCTATCCACTCTCGCAGGCCTCGCATGCGCTCGACGCGCTGCTCGCCCGCGAAGCGATCGGCAAGCTCGTGGTGACACCGCAACAAGTGGATTGATCCAATTTTCCGGCATCCCGCACTACGCCGGCACCCGGAAATCTTGTGAGATATTCGACAGTCTTGCCGTCGGCATGAAACGAGCGAACACAAAAAAGCCGGGACCTCGCTATTGGCAGGTATCCCGGCGTTTGTCGCACTTTGAAATGGTGGCTATAGGTGGACTCGAACCACCGACCCCGGCATTATGAGTGCCGTGCTCTAACCGGCTGAGCTACATAGCCACATGCGGGCGCGCATTCTAGCGTTGCTACGGCGTTGCCACAATGGCAACGACTCCTAGCCGCCGGCTTCCTTCAGTTTCCTCGATTGTTCCAGTGCGCTGGGGCGCTCATTCGCATGCTTATTTGAGCGTCTGCGCTGGCGTATTTATGCGCCCGCGTAACGCGTCGCGCCGCCCACCCAGCGAGCGACGATCTGTTCTGCGCGAGCCGGTTCGCGTTCAAGAAGGTCGCTGGCGAGCGCTTGCACGGCGGGCAACAGATCGGCGTCGCGAGCAAGGTCGGCGATGCGGAATTCCATCTGGCCGGTCTGGCGGGTGCCGAGCACTTCGCCTGGGCCGCGCAATTCCAGGTCTTTTTCGGCGATGCGAAATCCGTCATTGGTTTCGCGCATAACTTCCAGGCGTTGCCGCGCGAGTGCCGACAGCGGCGGGCGGTACAGCAAAACGCAACTGGATATCGCGCTGCCGCGACCGACGCGACCACGCAGCTGATGCAGTTGGGCGAGCCCCAAGCGTTCTGCATTTTCGATCACCATCAGGCTCGCGTTTGGTACATCGACGCCGACTTCGATCACCGTGGTTGCGACCAGCAACTTCAAATCGCCAGACTTGAAAGCGGCCATCGTGTCGGCTTTTTCCTTCGGCTTCATGCGGCCATGGATCAGTCCAATGGGTACGCCAGCCAGCGCATGACCCAGTTCGGCGTAGGCAACTTCAGCCGCTTGCGCTTCGAGTTGCTCGGATTCCTCGATCAGCGTGCAGACCCAGTAGATCTGCCTGCCTTCGGCGCAGGCGGTGCGGACACGTTCGATCACTTCATTGCGACGCGCCATCGACATGGCAACGGTCTGCACTGGAGTGCGTCCCGGTGGCAATTCGTCGATCACCGAAATATCGAGGTCGGCATAGGCCGTCATTGCCAGCGTGCGCGGGATCGGCGTGGCTGTCATCACCAACTGGTGCGGCACGCTGCCGGCCGCCAAGCCTTTGTCACGCAAGGCGAGGCGCTGATGCACGCCGAAGCGATGCTGCTCATCAATGATGGCGAGACCAAGCTTGTTGAAGACGACCGCTTCCTGCATCAATGCATGGGTGCCGACCACGACGGTCGCGCCTTGGGCAACGGCGTCGAGTGCCGCAGCGCGCGCCTTTCCCTGCACCTTGCCCGCGAGCCAGGTGACTTCAATGCCGAGTGGTTCAAACCAATCGCGAAATGCGCGCAAGTGTTGTTCGGCGAGTAGTTCGGTCGGTGCCATGATCGCGACTTGATAGCCGGCTTCGATGGCGTTCAATGCAGCGATTGCGGCAACGACGGTCTTGCCCGATCCGACGTCGCCTTGCACAAGTCGCAGCATTGGAACGGGTTGCTTCAGGTCCTCGCCGACTTCGATGCTGACGCGTTTTTGTGCGCCGGTCAGCGCGAACGGAAGATTTTTCAGCAGACGCTTGCGCAAGCTCGCATTACCTCTCAACGCCGGAGCAGCATGGCGGCGCAAATCGCTGCGCTGCCGCGCCAACCCAAGATGACGTGCCAACAATTCCTCGAACGCGAGTCGACGCTGCGCCGGATGCACGCCGAGTGTGAGTGCGACGACATCGGCATCCGGCGGTGGACGATGCGTTGTCAGCAGCGCGTCGTAAAGGCTGGTCAATCCGAGTGGCTTGAGATATTCGGGCGGAATCAGCTCCAGCCCGTCGCGTGGCAGGCGATCCAGTGCGTGGCCCACCACGCTGGAGATGCGTTTCTGGCCGAGGCCTTCCGTCGTTGGATAAACCGGCGTCAGCGTTTCATCGACCGTGCTCGGCCCATCATCGGCGATGCGCGTGTATTGCGGATGGATGATCTCGCAGCCTTGCGCGCCATAGCGGATTTCGCCGTAACAACGCAGTCGGCTTCCGACGCTAAGTTGCGCGATCTGGCCGGCATGGAAATGAAAGAAGCGCAGCACCAAGGTCTGCTGCGATCCATCGCTGATCGCAATGCGCAGTTGCGGGCGAAAGCGGAAACCCTTTTCGATGGCTTCGATGACGCCTTCGACGAGCGCGCTTTCACCGGGGCGCAAGTCCGCAATGGGTGTGATGTGGGTTCGATCTTCGTAGCGTAGCGGCAGGTGGAACCAAAGGTCCTGCACATGCAGCAACCCGAGTTTCTCCAAAGACTTCGACAAGGCCGGGCCAACGCCGGGCAGGGTCGTCAGCTTCGCCAGTCCGTCGGCGTGGAAGGGCGCTTCCATCTCGGTGCAATCAAGCTTTCTGTAATCCAGAAAGAATCAGTCGATGATCATGATCGCGTCGATCTCGACCGCCGCGTTCACTGGCAGCGCGCGCACACCAATCGTTGAGCGGGCCGGGTAGGGCTCGGTGAACAGCTCGCGCATCACCGTGTTGACGGCGGCGAAGTTGCCAAGGTCGGTCAGATAGATGCCCATGCGCACGATGTTCTTGAGAGAACCACCGGCGGCTTCGCAGACCGCACTCAAATTGGCGAACACACGACGGGTCTGATCGCTGATGTCGCCGTCTACGAGCTTTCCGGTCGAGGGGTCAAGCGGCGTTTGGCCCGACAGGTAGACCGTGTTTCCGACATGCACGGCCTGTGAGTACGGGCCGATGGCGGCGGGCGCGGAATCGGAATGGATGATCTTGCGAGTCATAGCTATCACCAGTGTTGAGGTCTGGTCAGGATGACGCGGAATGCGGTGAAGTCAATTGGGGAATGACGTGATTGCCGGTGAAACCATCCTGCGCATCGACGCGCGCGACTCGATCCTCAAGTCCGATACGACCAAGAACCTTCGTCATTCCCGCGAAGGCGGGAACCCATGTTGACCTTCGAAAATTCATGATAGAACAGCAGAATCAAAATGGGTTCCCGCCTACGCGGGAATGACGAAGAAAAAAAGAAGGCACGGTTTTGGTTTCCGTATCACGCCCAATCAACTACCCTGCACTTGCGGAGTCGGCCAGACAGTCGCCGCGTCGTTCGCGACGGGGAGGAAAGTCCGGGCTCCATAGGGCAAGGTGCCAGGTAACGCCTGGGCGGTGCGAACCGACGGAAAGTGCAACAGAGAATAGACCGCCGAACGGCGTCGCAAGACGTGCGTGGTAAGGGTGAAACGGTGCGGTAAGAGCGCACCGCGCGCGGGGCTAACGCCGCGTGGCACGGCAAACCCCACCTGGAGCAAGACCGAATAGGGGGACTATGACGCGGCCCGCGTCGTTCCCGGGTAGGTTGCTTGAGCCTTGCGGCGACGCAAGGCCTAGAGGAATGGCTGTCTTCGACAGAACCCGGCTTATCGGCCGGCTCCGCACTTCTTTTTTATTTTTGCGACGTTGTCGCTTTTGCCTTGTTTGGCTATCGCCGAACCGGCCAAGCGTTTCTCGCGCCTGCCGCTGCGGGTGGTCTATTCGCTCTTATCGACTTCCGCCAGACGGGTCAAGCGTTTCTCTCGCCTGCCGGCGAGCGCCTACCTTTCTCCTCGCAGAGAAACGTAGGCCAAAGATGCGACCCGATGGCCTGTCGCCCGCACGGTGAAGCCGTGCGGGTGCGCAAGCACTGGCCGGGTTCGGCTGAAGGCACATCCT
>JBBSTF010000063.1:0-13462 GCA_038236135.1 Lysobacterales bacterium | reverse complement strand
TTCTTGTTGCCGACTGCCTCACCGACGCCCATGTTGAGCGTGATCTTGGTCAGGCGTGGAACCTGCATCACGTTCTTGTAGCCGAAGCGCTCCATGAGCTGCGGCACGACGGTTTCCTGATAATGCTTTTCAAGACGTGTCATGACCTTGCTCCTCAAATGTCGACGACTTCGCCGCTCTGGCGGTAGACGCGAACCTTGCGGCCGTCTTCAAGAGTCTTGAAGCCGACGCGTTCGCCCTTGCCACTGGCAGCGTTGAACAACTGGATATTGGAAAGGTCGATCGACGCTTCACGTTCGATGATCCCGCCTGGCTGGTTGGCCTGCGGATTCGCCTTGGTGTGGCGCTTGACCAGGTTGAGGTTCTGCACGAAGGCGCGATCGCCTGCGACGCGCATCACTTCACCGCGCTGACCCTTGTTTTTGCCGGTGATCACGACGACCTGATCACCCTTGCGAATACGGTTCATGGCTATGTTTCCTGTTACAGCACTTCAGGCGCGAGCGAGACGATCTTCATGAACTTCTCACCGCGCAGCTCGCGCGTGACCGGTCCAAAGATACGTGTCCCGATCGGCTCTTGCTTGTTATTGAGCAGGACGGCCGCGTTACCGTCGAAACGGATCAACGAGCCATCCGGGCGGCGAACGCCCTTGCGGGTACGCACCACGACGGCGTCGTAGACTTCGCCCTTCTTCACTTTGCCGCGCGGAATTGCCTCGCGGATCGACACCTTGATGATGTCGCCAATGTGCGCGTAGCGACGCTTGCTGCCGCCGAGCACCTTGATACAAAAGAGCTCGCGGGCGCCACTGTTATCGGCTGCGGCCAGGGTTGTCTGCATCTGGATCATTGTTATCGCTCCTTATGCGGACTTACTGGGTTGCCCGCGTCACAACTTCGACGACGCGCCAGTTCTTGGTTTTGGACATTGGACGACACTCGGTGATGCGGACGACATCGCCTTCGCGACAGTCTCCTGCTTCATCGTGCGCGTGCACCTTGGTCGAACGGCGGATGATCTTGCCGTACAGAGCATGCTGTACCTGGCGCTCCAGCAGGACCGTCACCGTCTTCAGCATCTTGTTGCTGACCACGCGCCCTTCGGCGGTGCGCAGGGTTTCTTTATTGTTGTCGCTCATGAGATGACAGTCCTTACTTCTGTCCGGCGCCGAGCAGGGTTTTCACCTGCGCGATTTCGCGTTTAACGCGGCCAATCTGGTGGCTCTGGGTGAGTTGGCCGGAACCCTTCTGCATGCGCAGATTGAATTGTTCACGACGCAGTTCGCCCAAATGCTCGGTCAAGTCCGAGGACGATTTCTTACGGAGTTCGTTGAGTTCCATCACAGCACCGTTCGGGTGACAAACTGGGTTTGTACCGAGAGCTTGGCGGCGGCCAGGCGGAACGCCTCGCGTGCTTCGATCTCCGAGACACCCTCGATTTCGTACAACATGCGGCCGGGCTGGATCGGCGCGACCCAATACTCGACATTGCCCTTGCCGTTGCCCATGCGGACTTCGATCGGCTTCTGGGTGATCGGCTTATCCGGGAAAACACGGATCCACAACTTGCCGCCGCGCTTCACAAAGCGCGTGATGCAACGACGCGCAGCTTCAATCTGGCGCGCGGTAAGGCGGCCATGCGTGATCGCCTTCAGCCCGTACTCGCCGAAGCTCACCTTGGTCGCGACATAGGTGAGCCCACTGTTGCGGCCTTTCTGGACCTTGCGGTACTTGGTGCGTTTGGGTTGCAACATTCTCGTTACTCCTTACTTCGCCGGGCGACGCTGATTGCCACGGTCTTCCGGGCCATCGGACTTCGTTTCCTGACTCAACGCGGCGAAGTCAAACACTTCGCCCTTGTAGATCCAGACCTTGATTCCGATGATTCCGTAGGTGGTTTTGGCTTCTGCAAATCCGTAGTCAATATCCGCACGCAGGGTGTGAAGCGGCACGCGACCTTCGCGATACCACTCGGAACGTGCGATTTCCGCACCATTCAAGCGACCTGCGATGTTTACCTTGATGCCGAGTGCGCCAATGCGCATCGCGTTCTGCACCGAGCGCTTCATCGCGCGACGGAACATGATGCGGCGCTCAAGCTGCTGGGCAATCGATTCGGCGACCAGCTGGGCGTCGAGCTCGGGCTTGCGCACTTCGTTCACGTTGATGTGGGCAGGCACGCCCATCATCTTCGAGACTTCCTTGCGCAGCTTTTCGATATCTTCGCCCTTCTTGCCGATCACCACACCCGGCCGTGCCGAGTGAATGGTGATGCGTGCCGTCTTGGCGGGGCGCTCGATCAGGATCTTCGAGATACCCGCCTGGGCCAGCTTCTTGCGTAGCAATTCGCGAACCTTGAGGTCTGCAGCAAGATAGTTGGCGAAGTCGCCTTTACCCGCGAACCACTTGGAATTCCAGTCCTTGGAAATACCGAGCCGAAAGCCGGTGGGATGTACTTTATGACCCATCGTATGCCGTCCTGATCCGAATTATTCGCCGACAACCACAGTGATGTGGCTGGTGCGCTTGGAAATGCGTGAACCACGACCCTTGGCGCGCGCATGCATGCGCTTGAGGATCGGACCCTCGTCGACAAAGATGCGAGCGACTTTGAGTTCGTCCACGTCCGCGCCGAGATTGTTCTCTGCGTTAGCCACCGCCGATAGCAGGACCTTCTTGATGATTCCCGCTGCCTTCTTGTCGCTGAACTGCAGCAGGTTGGTGGCGCGACCAACCGGCATGCCACGCACTTGGTCGGCTACCAGCCGAACCTTCTGCGGGGAAATGCGCGCGGTCCGCAAAATTGCTTTGGCTTCCATGGTCATATTCCTCAGCGCTTCTTGGCGTCGGTCTTTTTGTCCGCCACGTGACCTTTGAAGGTGCGCGTGACAGCAAATTCCCCGAGCTTGTGGCCGACCATGTTTTCGTTCACCAGCACGGGAATGTGCAGGCGCCCGTTATGGATGGCGAGGGTCAGGCCCACCATCTCCGGCGAAATCATCGAACGACGCGACCAGGTCTTGATCGGGCGCTTGTTGTTTGCGGCTGCAGCGACCTCGACCTTCTTGAGAAGGTGATGATCGATGAACGGGCCTTTCTTCAAAGAACGAGCCATACCTTCCTCAACCCCTGCGATCGCGAACGATGAACTTCGTCGTGCGCTTGTTCTTGCGAGTCTTGAAACCCTTGCTCGGCTGGCCCCATGGGGATACCGGGTGCGGATTACCTTGACCGGAACGGCCTTCACCACCGCCATGCGGATGGTCGACCGGGTTCATTGCCGCGCCGCGCACGGTCGGACGCTTGCCACGCCAGCGCGATGCGCCCGCCTTGCCCAGCTTCTCGAGGTTGTGCTCGGAATTACCAACTTCGCCGATCGTGGCAAAGCATTCGGCAGGCACCTTGCGCATCTCGCCTGAGCGAAGGCGCAGCGTTGCATACCCATGTTCACGTGCAACCAGCTGCGCCGAAGCGCCGGCGCTGCGAGCAATCTGCGCTCCCTTGCCAGGCTTCATCTCGATGCAATGCACGGTTGAACCGACCGGGATGTTACGCAGCGGCAATGCGTTGCCAGCCTTGATCGGCGCTTCGCGTCCCGACATCAACTGGTCGCCAACCGCCACGCCCTTCGGCGCAATGATGTAACGACGTACGCCGTCGGCATAACACATCAACGCGATATGCGCGGTGCGGTTCGGATCGTATTCAATGCGCTCGACACGTGCCGGAATTGCTTCCTTGTCGCGCTTGAAATCGATGATGCGGTAGTGCTGTTTGGAACCGCCACCAGTGTGCCGGGTGGTGATGCGACCGTAATGGTTGCGTCCGCCCGTCTTGGACTGCGCTTCGACCAACGGCGCGTACGGGTCTCCCTTATGCAGGCCGGGAGTGAATACCCGTACTGTGGAGCGCCGTCCCGGCGATGTTGGCTTGAGTTTGATCAGCATGGATTGGTCCTCAGGCCTTTGCCATCACATCGATGGTCTGGCCTTCGCGCAGGCGAACGTAGGCCTTGCGCTTGCCACTACGAACGCCCTGGCGTCCCTTGAACGCCTTGCCCTTGCCTTTGACGCACAGGGTATTGACGGTGAGGACCTGGACATTGAAAAGTTTCTCGACTGCCGCTTTCACATGGGCCTTGGTGGCCTCGCGGGAAATCTCGAACACGTATTGATCGTTGCCCTGAACGCGCGCAGTCTTTTCAGACACCAGCGCTGCGCGAAGGACGCTATAAAGATTCTCGTTGATCATGCCAGCCACTCCTCAATGCGCTTGACCGACTCGACCGTCATCAGCACGTGATCGGCGCCAACCAGGCTGACCGGATCCATCGCCGCCACGTCGACCACGTTGACGTAGGGGATGTTGCGAGCCGCGAAGAACAACTCAGCAGGCGCACTTTCGGCAACCAGCAGCGTGCGCCCCGACGTTTCCAACTCGGCCAGCTTGCTGACCAGGCCCGAAGTCTTCGGCGCGTCGATGCCAAACGACTCGACAACGCGCAGACGACCTTGGCGGACCAGCTCGGAAAGAATGGAGCTCATTGCGCCGCGATACATCTTGCGGTTGATCTTCTGTTCGAAGCTGCGCGGCTTGGCTGCGAACGCGCGACCACCACCGACGAAGATCGGCGCGGTCAACGCACCGTGGCGTGCACCGCCACCCTTCTGATTCTTTGACTTCTTGGTCGTGCCGCGGACTTCCGAGCGCGTCTTCTGCGCCTTGGTGCCACTGCGACCCGCGTTCCGATAAGACACCACGACCTGATGGACGAGGTCGGAGCGAAAATCCTGGCCAAACACACCGTCGGAGACCGACATGGGCTTGGCACCAATTACGTTAAGTTCCATGGCGATCTCCTTAGCCCTTGGCCGCTGGCTTGATGATGACGTGGCCACCGGGAGCACCGGGAACCGAGCCCTTGATCGCGATCAGGTGACGCTCTGTATCGATCTGCACGACTTCGAGGTTCATCGCCGAGCGACGCACATTACCCATGTGACCAGACATCTTCTTACCCGGAAACACACGGCCCGGCGTCTGACGCTGGCCAATCGAACCGGGTGAGCGATGCGACAGCGAGTTACCGTGGGTGGCATCGCCCATGGCGAAGTTCCAACGCTTGATCGTGCCCTGGAAACCCTTGCCCTTGGTGGTACCGGCGACATCAACGATCTGGCCAACGCAGAAAGTGGCTTCCGCTGTCAGCTCACCGCCAGTCTCGAATTTACCGATATCGTCCGAACCCAGGCGAAACTCCCACAACCCGCGACCAGCTTCGACCTTGGCCTTGGCGTAGTGACCGGCCATCGGCTTGTTGATCAGCGCGGCGCGCTTGGTTCCAGACGTCACCTGGATGGCGTCGTAACCATCAATTTCGACCGTCTTCACCTGCGTCACCCGGTTCGGCGTCGCTTCAATCAGCGTCACCGGCACCGAGCGACCATCTTCAGTGAAGATTCGGCTCATGCCGCATTTGCGGCCTACCAACCCGATAGTCATCGTTGCATTCTCACGTTTGTGTCCATGCCGACCCGATCACATAAGGCCCAGCAGTTTGCTCACGATTCCGCCTTGCTGGCCGGAAGGAGCGATTGTTTAAATCGCTATCAGTGCAGCTTGATCTGGACGTCGACGCCAGCCGCGAGCTCGAGCTTCATCAGCGCGTCAACGGTCTTGTCGTTCGGGTCCACAATATCCATCACGCGCTTGTGCGTGCGAGTTTCGTACTGATCGCGCGCATCCTTATCGGCGTGCGGCGAAGTCAAGATCGTGTAACGCTCGATCTTGGTCGGCAACGGAATCGGGCCGCGAACTTGCGCACCGGTGCGCTTGGCCGTCTCAACAATCTCGCTCGCGGAACGATCGATCAAACGGTGATCGAACGCTTTGAGCCGGATACGAATCTTCTGGTCCGCCATTGCCTGATTCCTGATGTAAAGAGCGACGGGAAAAGCGACCGTGCGCCAATCCCCAAAAAATAAACGGACCGGTAAACCGGTCCGCCAGAACAGAGAAGTATAGTACGCAGTCGTACTCGCCGTCAACGGCGATCCGATCAGTACCAAGCATCCATTTCCGGCGAACACGAAGCACCTCCTGTGCCTCTTTTCGCTTTGTAGCAACACCCGAAAGCGTTGCATCGCCACGGCCGGAGCCGGGACTTTCAAACGTTGCTCTGCAGACCACCTTCCGGGCAAACCAACCAAAGCTAATGTCTGGTGATTTCACGAGAGGGGAGGAACATGTCCTCCGCCTGCGACGCACTGCACTCGACAGCGCGGCGCGAGAGTATACATGAAGATTTCCCGTGAGCGAACAATTTGTTGGAAAACTTGGCACTTTCGATGTGGACCGAGCGTTCTCAACGCGCCGGACCATGCGTTTTCTGGATCGTCAGAATGACTCGGGATCAGTCGCCCTGAATTCTCGGGGCCGCCATGTAGTGATCGAACTCCATCGAGAAGGTTGCCCTACCCTGCGTCTGCGAGCGCAATGCAGTGGCATAGCCGAACATTTCCGCCAACGGCACGACAGCGCTGATGAACACGTCGATGCCGACACTATCACTGGATGACACATTGCCACGGCGGCGACTCAGATCGCCCATGACATCGCCGACGAACTCGGGCGGCGTCGCGACCTCGACTTTCATCACTGGCTCAAGCAACTTAGGCCCTGCCTTCAAATAGGCGGCACGAAACGCGATGGACGTGGCGATTCGAACGGAAGCTTCGCTGGCGCTGACCGCATTGTAGGAACCGCCGACCAGCCGAGCCAGCAAGTCGACGACCGGGTATCCCGCCATCGGACCACTGGCGATCGCGTCGCGAGCGGCGTCCTCGACGGCGATCAAATAGCCGGCGGGCAACGTCGCCAATTCCACCGCATTTTCGAACTGGTATCCGGATCCACGCGGTAGCGGCTGCAGCTCAATCTCGACATGGCCGTATTGATCAACCTTGCCGTCGTTGCGCTCAAACTTGCCTTCCTGTCGAGACGTCCTGGTAATGGTTTCGCGGTAGGCGACCCGTGGCTTGCCCAGATTGGCGTTGACCTCGAACTCACGAGAAAGGCGATCCGCCACAACTTCCAGATGCAACTCGCCCATGCCGGAGATCATAGTCTGACCCGACTCCGGATCCAGCGAGACGCGCAGCGAGGGGTCTTCCTTTGATAGACGACTCAAGGCCATGGCGAGCAGCTTCTCGTCCGCCGGCGTTTTCGGTTCTACCACCATGGAAATGACCGGCTCCGGAAAGTTGATGCGCTCCAAGCTGATGATGTCATCAGTCGCGCACAACGTATCGCCCGTAGCAACCGACGCGAGTCCGACCGCAGCGGCGATGTCGCCCGCGTGCACCTCATCAAGCTCCTGATGTTCGTTGGCGTGCATCTGCAGCAATCGGCCAATGAGCTCGGTGGTCGCCTTGAGCGGGTTGAAGACGGTGTCGCCGCTGCGAAGCACGCCGGAGTAAACCCGAATGAAAGCCAGCGAACCGACATCAGGCTCGACCATGATCTTGAACGCCAAGGCGGCGAATCTATCCTCGTCGGTCGCATTGCGAGTGACGAACCGACCATCTGGCATTTCGCCACTGACCGGCGGACGGTCGGAAGGTGCCGGAAGGTAGTCGATAACCGCGTCGAGCAAGGCCTGCACGCCAATGTTTCCAAACGCGCTGCCACACAGCACCGGGATGAGCTGGCCGGCAAGCGTTGCTGCGCGCAGCCCCTCGACGATATCGGAGTCATCCAGGGAACCGTGCTCAAGATATCGATCGGTCAACAGATCGGACGACTCCGCAATCGCTTCGATCATCCGCGCGCGGGCGACGTCGCAACGCGAGGAAAGCTCGGCGGAAATTTCCCCGTAATGGAACGTCATCCCCTGCGATTCGGCTTCCCAGTAGACCGCCTTGCGGCGAATCAGGTCGACAACACCGCGGAATTCGCCTTCCGCGCCGATCGGAACTTGAAGCATGACCGGGTTTGCACCCAGTCGATCACGCAGCTGTTCGACGACGGCATCCAGATCAGCGCCAACGCGGTCCATCTTGTTGACGAACGCTATGCGTGGAACGCGGTGCTTGTTGGCCTGACGCCATACCGATTCGGATTGCGATTGCACGCCATTAACCGCACAGAGCACGAAGACGGCGCCATCAAGAACGCGCAGGCTACGCTCGACTTCAAGCGTGAAGTCGACGTGTCCGGGTGTGTCGATGATGTTGAGGCGGTGGCTGGGGAGGGTGTGATCCATCCCTTCCCAGAAGCACGTGGTCGCGGCCGCCGTGATCGTTATGCCGCGTTCCTGCTCCTGTTCCATCCAGTCCATGGTGGCAGCGCCATCATGGACTTCGCCAATCCGTTGATTGACGCCGGTATAAAACAGGATGCGCTCAGTCGTCGTGGTCTTGCCGGCATCGATGTGGGCCATGATGCCGAAATTGCGATAACACTCGATGGGGGTGCTGCGTGCCACGATTGCACTCCCCGACCATGTCGCCGAATACCGACGAGATTACTACCAACGATAGTGCGAGAACGCCTTGTTGGCTTCCGCCATACGATGGGTCTCTTCGCGCTTCTTGACCGCACCACCGCGACTTTCGGAAGCTTCCAGCAGTTCGGCTGCAAGCTTGCGCGGCATCGTGTTTTCACCGCGCTTACGCGCTGCATCGATCAACCAACGCATCGCCAAAGCCTGGCGACGGGTCGAACGCACTTCGACAGGAACCTGGTACGTCGCGCCACCGACGCGGCGGGACTTCACCTCGACCGCAGGGGCCACGTTGCTGAGTGCCTTCTCGACCAGTTCGACTGGCTCGGAATTCTTCTCGGCAATCTGGTCCAGCGCGCCGTATACGATCTTCTCGGCGACCGACTTCTTGCCGCTCTGCATGACCATGTTGATGAAACGGGCGATGACCAGGCTGCCGTGCTTTGGATCAGGCAACGTGGTACGAACGGGAGTAAAACCTTTACGCGACATAATTTTCTTCTCAATGATGCGGCCACGCGGGCCGCTTGATACTCAAGCGCTCAAGCGCCTGTCGGATGTTATGAATGAACTATTGAAATCAGGCTTTCTTCGGGCGCTTGGCGCCGTACTTGGAGCGCGACTGGCGACGCTTGGTGACACCCGATGCATCAAGGCTGCCACGCACCGTGTGGTAACGCACGCCGGGCAAGTCCTTGACGCGACCGCCACGAATCAGCACGACCGAATGCTCTTGCAGGTTGTGTCCTTCGCCACCGATGTAGCTGATGACTTCAAAGCCATTGGTCAGGCGCACTTTGGCGACCTTGCGCAGGGCCGAGTTCGGCTTCTTCGGGGTCGTCGTGTAGACACGCGTGCAGACACCACGGCGCTGCGGGCAGTTGGCGAGTGCCGGCGAGGCGCTCTTGTACTCTTTCGGATGGCGCGGCTTGCGCACCAGCTGGTTGATTGTCGCCATTCGAATTTAAGTCCTGAAGAAAGCAAAAGGCAGGCCGAGAACGGTCCACCGAGCAGAAAATAATAACAAGTCGTTTCCAATGCCGTCAAGGCAAAGGCGAATGTCGATTGACACCGGACGCCCGTTCGGCGTCCGGCATTCACGCGTTTACTAGCCGGCTTCGCCGTCAGCAGCCACCGGTTCGGCGACGCTGGCTACAGCGCCGAGCGCTTCACGATCAGAATCGGTCAATTGCCCAACTGCGCTGCGGCGCTTGGAGTGATACGCCAAGCCGGTACCGGCCGGAATCAGACGGCCGACGATGACGTTCTCCTTCAAGCCGCGCAGCGTATCGCGAGTGCCGCGAACAGCAGCCTCAGTAAGTACGCGCGTGGTCTCCTGGAACGACGCCGCCGAAATAAACGACTCGGTTGCCAGCGATGCCTTGGTGATACCCAGCAACACCGGGGTGTATTCCGCCGGCAAATCGCCACGGGCCACGACGGCGGCATTTTCTTCCAACACACGCAAGCGATCCATCTGCTCACCGCGCAGGAAGCGGCTGTTGCCAACGTCGCTGATTTCCACCTTGCGCAACATCTGGCGAATGATCGCTTCGATGTGCTTGTCGTTGATCTTGACGCCCTGCAAACGGTAGACGTCCTGGATTTCCTTGGTCAGGTACGAAGCCAGCGGCTCGACACCGAGCAGACGCAGGATGTCGTGCGGACTTGGCTCGCCATCGACGACGGTCTCGCCCTTCTCGACGTGCTCGCCTTCGAAGACGATCACATGGCGCCACTTCGGAATCAGCTCCTCGTGCTCGTTGCCATCGGCGTCCTTGATGATCAGGCGCTGCTTGCCCTTGGTGTCCTTGCCGAAGCTGACGATGCCCGAGCGCTCGGCCAGGATCGCCGGTTCCTTCGGCTTGCGTGCTTCGAACAGATCCGCAACGCGTGGCAGACCACCGGTGATGTCGCGGGTTTTCGAGGTTTCCTGCGGGATACGCGCGACGATGTCGCCCACGCCCACTTCCACGCCCTGCTGTAAGGACACGATCGCGCCAGCGGGCAGGAAGTACTGCGCCGGAATATCGGTACCGGGCAAGCGCAGCTCACCGCCCTTCTTGTCGAGGATCCGAACAGTTGGACGCATGTCCTTGGCCATCGTGCCGCGACGCTTGGGATCGGTCACGACCGAGCTGGCAAGGCCAGTCAGGTCATCAACCTGTTCCAGCACGGTGATGCCATCGAGGAAGTCGACGAAGTGGATGACGCCGGCCACTTCCGAAACGATCGGATGGGTATGCGGATCCCACTTCGAAACGAACTGGCCGGCCTTTACTGCCGAACCGTCCTTCTGTTCGATCACAGCGCCGTAAGGCACCTTGTAGCGCTCTCGCTCACGACCGTGTTGATCCATGATCGACAGTTCACCGGAACGCGACACGGCAACCAGATGACCGGCCTTGTGCTGCACCGTCTTGATGTTGTTGAACTTGAGGTTGCCGGTGGTCTTGACCTGGATGCTGTCAATCGCCGCCGCACGCGAGGCCGCACCACCAATGTGGAACGTGCGCATGGTCAACTGGGTACCCGGTTCACCGATCGACTGCGCGGCGATGACGCCCACCGATTCACCGATATTGACCAGATGTCCACGGGCCAAGTCGCGACCGTAGCAATTGGAGCAGATGCCGAAGCTTGCTTCGCAAGTGATCGGCGAGCGCACCAGCACCGACTGCACGCTGGCCTTTTCGAGCTTGTCGACAATACGCTCGTCGAGCAAGGTGCCGCGCTCAACAATCGGATCTTCATCGTTGCCGGGCGCGTACACGTCGGCCGCGGTAACACGACCCAATACGCGGTCGCGCAACGCTTCGACGACATCGCCGCCTTCGACGATCGACGTCATGGTGACGCCATGCTGCGTTTCGCAATCTACGATGGTAACGACCACGTCCTGCGCCACGTCGACCAGGCGACGGGTGAGATATCCCGAGTTCGCCGTCTTCAACGCCGTATCCGCCAGTCCCTTTCGGGCACCGTGGGTCGAGTTGAAGTACTGCAGAACGTCGAGGCCTTCGCGGAAATTCGCCTTGATGGGAGTCTCGATGATCGAGCCATCGGGACGAGCCATCAGGCCGCGCATGCCGGCCAACTGACGAATCTGCGCCGTGCTGCCGCGAGCGCCGGAGTCGGCCATGATGTACAGCGAGTTCATCGATTTCTGCTCGACCTTCTCGCCCTTGGCATTCGTGACCTTGTCGAAACCGATGCCCTTGATCATCGCCTGGGCGACGCGCTCATTGGTACGCGACCAGATATCGACGACCTTGTTGTAGCGCTCACCGGCGGTGACCAGACCAGACTGATACTGCTGCTGGATTTCGGTGACTTCGGTTTCGGCTTCTTCGAGGATCGCCTTCTTCTCGTCCGGAATCTTCATGTCGTCGATGCCGATCGAAATGCCGGCGCGGGTCGCGTAGGCAAATCCGGTGTACATCAACTGATCCGCGAACACTACCGTGTCCTTGAGACCAAGGCGGCGGTAGCAGGCGTTGATCAAACGCGAGATGGCCTTCTTCGTCAACTCGATATTGGCCAGCTCGAACGGCAGACCTTCGGGAAGGATTTCCGCCAGGATCGCGCGGCCGACAGTGGTGTCGACCAGCTCGACCTTTTCGGTACGCTCCTTCTGCTCGTCAATTTCGACCTGGCGCAGGCGCACCTTGATCTTGGCGTGCAGTTCAACCACGCGGTTGTCGTAGGCGCGATGCACTTCGGCTATGTTCGCGAACACCATGCCTTCGCCCTTCGCGTTTTCCAGCGCGCGAGACATGTAATACAGGCCCAACACCACGTCCTGGGTCGGCACGATGATCGGCTCGCCGTTGGCTGGCGACAGGATGTTGTTGGTCGACATCATCAAGGCGCGTGCTTCCAACTGCGCTTCCAGCGACAGCGGCACATGCACGGCCATTTGGTCGCCGTCGAAGTCGGCGTTGAAGGCAGTACAGACCAACGGATGAAGCTGGATGGCCTTGCCTTCGATCAAAACTGGCTCGAACGCCTGGATGCCGAGGCGATGCAGGGTTGGAGCACGATTGAGCATGACCGGATGTTCGCGGATCACCTCTTCGAGGATGTCCCAGACTTCGGCACTTTCACGCTCGACCAGCTTCTTGGCAGCCTTGATGGTCGTTGCGGCACCACGGCTTTGCAGCTTGGAGAAAATGAATGGCTTGAACAGCTCCAACGCCATCTTCTTCGGAAGACCGCACTGGTGCAGTTTCAATTCCGGCCCGGTCACGATGACCGAACGGCCCGAATAGTCGACGCGCTTGCCGAGCAGGTTCTGGCGGAAACGGCCCTGCTTGCCCTTGAGCATGTCCGACAGCGATTTCAGCGGACGCTTGTTGGCGCCCGTGATGGTGCGGCCGCGGCGGCCGTTATCGAACAATGCGTCGACCGACTCCTGCAGCATGCGCTTCTCGTTGCGCACGATGATGTCCGGCGCGCGCAGCTCGATCAGGCGCTTCAGGCGGTTGTTGCGGTTGATGACACGGCGATACAGATCGTTGAGATCGGACGTCGCGAAACGGCCGCCATCGAGCGGCACCAGCGGGCGCAGCTCCGGCGGAATCACGGGAACGACCTCGAGGATCATCCATTCCGGGCGGTTGCCCGAATCGATGAAGCTCTCGACCACTTTCAGGCGCTTGATGATCTTCTTCGGCTTGAGCGTGGACTTGGTCGTCTCCAGCTCGTGCATCAGATCATCGCGTTCCTGCACCAGATCGAGATCCATGAGCATGATCTTGACCGCTTCGGCGCCGATGCCGGCGGAGAAGGCGTCCTCGCCATATTCGTCCTGCGCCTCAAGCAGCTCGTCCTCGGTCAGCAGCTGGAATTTCTCCAGCGCGGTAAGGCCGGGCTCGATCACGACATAATGTTCGAAATAGAGGATCCGCTCGAGCTGCTTCAGCTGCATGTCGAGCAGCAGGCCGATGCGCGAGGG
>JBBSTF010000062.1:0-14174 GCA_038236135.1 Lysobacterales bacterium | reverse complement strand
AGCAGGTTGCGGTGGGTTGCATGGAACAAGGTCACGCCATCGGCGAGCACCGGGTTGCTGTTGAGCAGCGCGAACACCGAATCGCCGAGTGAGCGCTTGGCGGCGGCACCCATCTTTGACGGCACCTGATCGAACAGGCTCAGGTCATCGTTGATGATGGCCTCATCGGTGATCGAGAACATGCCGCCACGCTTCACCAGCTTGACCTCCTGGCCCATGCTGGCGAAGGTGCCGTATTTGTACTCAGCACCTTCGGCAATTTCGGCGATGCCGACGAAGTTCCCCAAGCCGGTGAGGCTGGTTTTCTTGAAATCGGGCACGCTGATCGCGCGGGTGAAGTCCGGATAAATTTCCGGGGTTTCGTTGTAGCCGCGAATCACCGCTTTGCTGACCGAGCTTCCAACGAGCTGCGGGAAATCGCTGCTGGTGTGTGTGATGGCCGCCTGGATGTAGTCGGTGGCTTCCATACCACGCACGTTCACGCCTGCGGCTGCAGCGCATTCCTTGGCCATCTCTTTCAGCGACATGCCGCGAAAGTGATTGCCTTCCATAGCGCTGGACTTGATGCGACCCACGCGGGCATCGATGGCTTCGCCCATGCCCTTGATGCGTTTGTCGCGCTCATCCACCAACACTTCGGCACGAGGCGCAAGGGATTCGCGGCCCTTGGCCAGCACAGCAAGGATCTGCTGGCCGACGACGGCGGCGGTGACATCCAGATCTGCTGCCGCGATAGCGGCGTCGACCAGTGCCTTGACATCAGCATTGCCGCAATGCGGTTCGGCCATGGCAAGGATTTCGGTGTTGCGATCGCGGACAGCGGCCTGAAACTCGGTGCGCTGTTTGGCGGCGGCGGCTTTGGCTTCGAGATCCGCCTTGGCCTTGATTTCTGCTTCCGTCATTACGGATTCTCCGGTTGATACGCCGGGCAAAGTGCTCGGCAGGTTTGCGCTGGCGGATGCCAGAGGTTTGGGTGTTTGGATGGGTGTGCGGGTCGCAGCCGTTGCAAAGGCTTCGGCGATGCGTGATTTCACTTGATCAGGCACGGCAGAACCGGCGATCACTGCATCGAACTTCGCGTTTGTAGACGCGGTTGTGTCATCGGCTGTGATGTCGTTGACCACATCGCAAAGCCCGAAATCAGCCGCTTGCTGGGCGGTGAAGTAGAAATCTTTTCCCGTGGCCCACATGGCATCAAAATCAGCCGCGGGCTTGCCGGTTTTGCGGGCGTAGCTGGCTGACATGGCGCTGCCGAACGTATCGAGCGCCTGGGCGAAATCCTCGGCATTCTCACGGACGTCTTTCGCGTTACCCTCGATGTGCAACAAGCCGAATGGCGCGTGCAGCATCATCATGGTGTTGCTCGGCATGGTGACGGTGTCACCGGCACATGCGATCAGCGAGGCAATGCTGCAGGCCACGCCATCAATGAACACATTGACACCGACACCGGCGGCGGATTGACGGCGCAGCTCGTTGTGGATGGCAATGCCATCGTGCACGGCGCCGCCGAATGAGTTGATGCGGACATCGATGCTGTTACCGCTGAACGCAGCGAGCGCATTGACGACCGATTTGGCGCTGATCGATTCGTCATCCCAATAGTCATCGCCGATGTCGCCGTAGATCTGCAGCGTGGCCTTGTTGCCGTTGGCGATGACTTGCATCGTGCCTTTGGCTTTCGGGCCGAGCGGTGTTTGCTTGGATGCAGCGGTGCGGGCGAGAACTTCGCGCAGCGCTTTTGGCAGAAATCCAATCTTGATCATTCGCTTTTGTCCTGTAGGGCATGGGCGCGGAGTGCAGCGCGGCGGCCGTTGAAGGTGTTGGGATCTTGCGGAGCGGTGACAGGCGCTGGGGTATTGGCCGTGCGTGCCGCCCAATCCTCACGAAGCCGCTGAACATCCTCGGGGTCGTTGCCGGTTTGCAGGATGGATTGCTGCGGCGCTTGCCAGCCGCGATCCTCAAGTTCGGCGCGTGCCAAGGCTTCTTTCAGCGGATCAATCCACGGCATCTGCGGGCGTACGTAAACGGCGGCAGACAACTCGCGCATCGACCAACCACGCGGAACTTTGAGCGCGCCGGAAAGCGTGGCGGCATAGACAAACTGTGACCACACAGGGCGCATGACGCGGGCGATGAATTGCTCACCAAGCATGGCGTAGGCGCCCCACTTCTCGATCAGCTCCTGGCGCTGCGCGGAGTACGTGCCGTTGTAGTTCATCGACAATGAGGAAAAGCTGGTACCGAAGCCACCGGCAGCGCGGCGCAGCTGCGCATCAACGAATGCAGCGGCATTCGGGTTGGGTCGATTGCTATCGATCACCTCGACCCTTTCGCCGGGGATGAGATCGTCGCCGATCATGCCGGGGACCATGCGAAGCGAACGGTAGGCATTCGCCAAGGAATCGAGAGAGGCGGCGGCGTTCGCCGCGTTGTTCATGGCTTCGCCGTACTGCGCGGGATCACCCTTGATGATCTGCGCGCAGAGCGATGCGGCGACCTTGGCCGCGATGCGCTCGCTATCCTCGTAATCCTGAATGTCGATCAGGCGATTCATCACGCTGGCGAAGATGGAAAGGCCACGCGTCTGATGAATGCGATCGAGCAAGGCGACCTGATAAATCTGGTCAGCCGGTACGCGCTTGAGCTCGATGTTGTACGAGCGCGCATCGCCGGGGTGTTGCTTGTAGACCCAATAGGCTAGTCGGCGTTTCCAGGCATTGGTTTCGATGCCTTGGGAAATATTGCGCTTGGGATCCTCGTAATCCAGCGGGATCAGATCGCTTTCGAACATTTCAATCGACAGCGGCACTTTGGTGCCGTGGTCGAGAAAGTTCACCGGGCCAACGAGCGCCTGAAAGAATGATTCGCCATCGCGATACATGCTGCGTGCGAGCAGTTGCTGGCACTTGCCGAAATCGTGCTGCCAGGTGACCTCGGGGCGATCCCACCACTCATCCCACAAATCACGCAGGGTTTGCGCGATGGCGACATCGACTTGCTCGCCGGATCGGCGCGGCGCTGGCATTACATCGATACCGCTGCCGACGGTGTTTTGCACGAGTACGTTCAGCGCATTGCGAGAAACATCGTGATTGCGATCACGATCACGCGCACTGATACGCAGTTGACGCGCATCCATGTGCACGACGTTGTCGGCACTGCCGTAGTCATTGGCGAGGCGGCGTTGGCGGGTGCGCTGCGTGGCTTCGTGCGCGCCGTTGCCGAGCGCTTTGGGTGCTACGGGTACCGCCGCAATGGCCGCACGAATGGCGCGATCGGTTTCGACCACAGCCATGGCGCGATCACGTGCAGTTGCACCGGTGGCGATAGGTGTCATCAGCCGCGCCCGTAGTAGCGATCGGCGTATTCGGAATCACAGCCGCCACTGCTGAAGCTGGCTTGGGAGAACCGACCGCCGCCGCCATTGGCCAACGCGTTTTCACGCGCCACGGCCGCTTGCAGAATGCCAATCTGGCGACGAACCTCAGCGAGATCCGCACGCTGCACTCGACGACCATCCAACTGGATGCTCTGACCCAAAAGGATCTTGGCCTCGGCAGTGAGGTAGAGATCGAGACGCGATTGATTGACGGATGCCATGGTGCATAGCGTGACAATCGCAGAGCGCACAATCCAAAAAAACGTGTCGCAACCGAAGTGCAGAAACCGCATAAGAACGTGGTTTCAAAAAATAATCGCGACAAGTTTTTTGAAACGTGTCGCGATTTGGTGAAATCAGGCCACTTTCGGCAATCCGCCGGGAAACAGGCGGTGCAACTGGCGCATGGTGGTTCGATGCGAACGCGCCACCTGGCCGGGTGGTTTGCCGCTGCGCAATTCCGCCTCGATCTGCAGCACATCGTATTGGCGCGCAGGCTTGGGGATATACAACTGCGATCCGGGATAGTGCCGCTGGAAATAGCGCATCAGGTTGTTCGCCAACGGCACCGCCATCACCTCACCGATCTGCGTGCCATCGACCAGGGCCCGCACGAACACGCGGCGCAATGATTCCTCACGATCTACATCACGGCTCATCGGCCAAACTCCCAAGAATCTGCATCAACGATATCGCTGGCTGGTTTGTTTGTTTTTCTATTTGTGGCTTCACGTGGAACATCACCCGGCGCAGTTGCCACCGATTGCGGCGTGTTGAACAGATCGGCTGGCGGCTCGAGTGCGGCTTCCAGGGCGATCCATTGCGGTTCGCGCATGGTGTCTATCTTCACGGCGGGTGCGAGTGATGCCCAGATGGCGTAGACGAGCGTGTCGAGGGGCTCGTTTCGTGCGCCTTTCGGGGTGATCCACTTTTTAGCTTCTGCGTCGAAATACTCGACGGTGAGGCCTTTGTAGTAGCTGGTTGGCAACATGCCGGGATCGGGCTTAATGGGATCAAACGCCTCGCCACGGCCGGCGGGGAATCGCAGCATGCGCGCTTCGATATCCTCGGCACCGCCTGCGCGATCGGCTTCGGCCTGGGCGCCGATGGCGGAGGTGATCCAGCCGAAGATGATGTGCTTGAGCACGCTGGTGCCGACGCCCCAGATGCCGACGGATCGCGCGATGGTTTTCTCGCGGTTGTTGACTTCGGTTTTGGCGGGGCGATAGACGGCGCGCTCTGACTTGAGCTCGGATCGACCGCGGATGAGGTAGAGGGTTTGCCGGCGGTAATCGTTGCCGACTTTGATCATGCGCGATTTGCCGGATTGGCTGACTTTCGATTGCACGTATTGCGCGACGATCTCGGTCCAGTTGCCGCCATCGATGGCGAGATCGGTGATGTGCAGCTGCTTGCCGTTTTCCTTCGCCCATGTGCGCTGCAGGTAGGCATCGAGATCCGCGTAGCCATCGGGGCGCGAGGGATCGCCATCGATGACGGCGTAATCGACAACCCACGCGCGTTGCCCGCGTCCGTGGCCGACGATCTGCACTTCGAAACGATCGTGCTGGCAATCGATGCCAGCGGTGAGGATGAGCGCACCGCGTGGCACGGTGCCGAGGGTGACGCCGGTTTCCGCGAGCGCCTCGACTTCGTCGGCATTCTGCTCGGTGCGCTCACCGGCATACGGCAGACCGAGTTGCAGATTCCAGAATGCGGCTTGCTTGGTTGGGTCGGCATCGGCGGCGGCTTTCTTGTTGGCGATCTCTTGCCAACTGATGCCGAGGCCATCCGGCGTGTAGGCCGTCCAGGCGTGATAGCTGCGGTGCAGACGATCAGCGTGCGGGTTTGTTGGGCACCAGTAGGCGCCATCGGGGTCGGGTGGGTTGTCGATGCGGCCGCATGCGCAGTCATCGGCATAGCTCTGCGTTTTGCCATCGGCAAGCGTGCCGGTGATGATGCGCAGCGGCACCTCGTTGCACACGTCGCAGCTGCTGCGCTCACGGAGCATGTCGGTTTTGTGGTGCGGCAGGATCACGCAGCCGTTCACGGCGCAGGCAAACGTGCCGTTGGGTAGCAGATGATCGATATCGAGTACCTGGTGTGCGCCGCATTCAGGGCATGGCACGCGGTAGTAGCGCTGATCGCCTTCCAGAAAGCACGTTTCGATGGCGCTGTGCCTGGCGATGGTGGGCGTGCAGGTTCGGTATTGCTTGGATCGATCGCCGTAGGATTGGAAACGCCCATCGAACTGCGCGAGGGCCGAGCCTTGGTCCGATAGATCGCGTGGCCATTCGTCGATTTCGTCAGCAAAACCGAAACGAGCGGTGCGCTGGCGGAGCTGGTTGGATGAGTTGGCCCAGATGGTCCAGAGCGTGCCGCCGGGGAAGTGCTTTTCGAGCGTGGGCTGGTTGCCGATTTTTGCGGCAAGCGATGGCATCAGATCAACAGCCGGTTCGAACTTGCTGGCCGACCATGAGCGCGCCAGATCCTTGACCGGCTGCGCAACGAGCATCGAATCAATGCCGCGATCGACCACGTAGGCGGTGAAGTTGATGCCGATCTCGGTGGCGCCCCATTGCACCGGCTTCATCAGGTCGACCAGCGCCACCGGGCTGTGATCGCTGAGCGCATCCATGATCTCGCGCTGCATCGGGTGGCGTGAGGTTTTCCACTTGCCGGGTTCGGCGCCGGAGCCTTGGGCGATCTCGCGGTGGGTGTCAGCGTATTGGCTCAATGTGAGGCGCGGCAGCGGAGTGGCACCTTCGGCCCAGGCATCGCAGATCGAGGTGACCGCGTCGGCCAGGTCGAAATCGTAGGCGGTGGTGATATCGAGGCTCATGCGGCGGCTTGCGCCTCGGCGGATTGATCGGCGGCTATGGCTGCCACGGTTTGGCCAGCGGCCATGAGCGCCGCGGCTTTGCGGAAGTCATCACAGATCGCATCGACCTCGGCATCGATCAGCGCCTCGACCTTGCGCGCATCGGACTCAGCAGCGAGCGTGCCACGCAATCGACTGCCCATCAGGCGCATGCGCACGATGGCGTGGCGCACGAGGGTGACGGTGGTGCGCTCGGCATCCAGCTTGATGATCAGTTCGCCTCGCTTCTCGCCGAGCTCGATCTCGGCCAGCCTGGCGCGCGCAAGGCGCTCACGGCGCACGGCATCAGGCAGGCTTTGGCCTTGTGGCGGATTGGGCGCGAACGGGCCGGATTCGGCCTTGGGTGAGGCCGGTGCGCTATCGGTGGCGGTGGGGGTCGATTCAATCGCCGCCGTCGTGGGCGATGCCGGCGGCTCGGTGCGATCGCCACCACGCAGAGGGTGTAGGTTTTCGAGCAGGCTTTTATCCGTCGCCGCTACGTCGATCTGTTTGTGCTCGCAGTTGATCACCAACCCGTTGCGACGGTAGCGGCGGATGATCGAGTCGCTGCGTCCGCAGTGTTTCGCGTACTGAGCAACCGTCATGTGCTGGCATCCCGCATCAACGCCACTCATTGGAACCACCCTTCAAACCTTGGAACCAAAAACAGAACCCGGAACATGCACGAGAATCGCGGCCTCCGTACCCGCGTGTGCAGGTGCTGGGGAGTACCTTGGAACCTGAACGCGAACCTGAACGGATCGGCGGGCGGCAGCGCGGGTTTCATTGCGCCTCGCCCGATGCAATGCCGATGGCCTTGGCCGCTGCCTCGATGGATTGCTTTGCGGTTGCCTCGGTGCATGGTGTGCGTGGTGATGGCTTCGGTGCTTCGATGCTGGCGACTGGCTCATCAGGCAGATCACCACCACGCATCACATGCTCGGATGCGAGGTGGTAGGCATCTCGGATCATCCGTTCGGCACGCGGTTGATCGGATCGATTGAAGGCATACCAATCGATCAGTGATGACACCAGCCTGACGAACGCCGTTGGCTCTACCAGCCTGCGATCACGCATCGCCAAGCGCACGAACGCTAGCGCCGGGATGCCGAGGCAGCGGGATCGAAACAGCATCGGCGTCGGCACGTACTCATCCCCGCTCGCCATGCACGCCCTCAGTCCATCGCCTATCTGCGCATCACTGATTCCCGCCAGCGCCTGGCTCCACGTATCCGCAGCCAGCGTCAGTTGACCGGATGCATCGTCCATGGGCATCGCGCTCGCTGCACTGGCCCAGCGCGCCCCGCCGTACATGGCAGCCATGCGGCCCCACAGTTTGCGCATAGCCGCAGGACGTGGTCTATCAGTGGACGATGCTGAGATGCGGCCCGCCTTCCTCACGGTCGTCGTACTCCCGGTTTTGCCTTTCAATTCGCTCACACACGCTTTCGCGACGGTTGCCATTGCCTGCATAACTCACCCCGGATTGTTGGGAATCGTGGAAACGTCCACGCACCGTGCTCACCAGATAGCCCACGTTTGGCACGCCCTTCGGCCTGGCAGCCAGCTCGACCGCCGTGCTGACGATCACCTCGATATCAAACCCATCGGCCAGCAGCGCCCTCAGCTCGTCACGATGGGGATTGGCATCCAGCATGTGCGCCTCGCGCCTCAGCCGTCCGCACAACGCACCCACCGCACTCGCCTCGTGCGCGCTCGTGTTCGCGCGCGATGGGGATCTATACGTACTAGAGTTGTTTCCTATTACTGCTTTACTCTGTTGTGTGTCGCTCATCCGGTCGCTCATCGTGTCGCTCATCGATGTATCGACACCCCGCAAACCCGCACTACTGTGCGGTTTAACCCTACCCGTAACCCTGTCGCTCATCGTGTCGCTCATCGTGTCGCTCATCCTCGACACGGATTGATCCTGCAGAGCGTACGGAAGCCGAAAAACAAGGCACCCGATGCGCCCCGGCAATGGTTCCAGCAACCCGGATTTCACCAGCACCGCCAACAGATGGCGCACCATGCTCACCGTCGGCACCTCCTGAGCCCGCGTGTGTCGTCCACGCGATTCCGGCACCGTCAACGTCTCCATCAATCCGCGATAGCTGATACGCCGCGTAATCCCAACCACGCCGCTCGCGTGCATAAACCGCCGCAACCCACGCAGATAGAGCAACTGCGCGCCCCACGGCAGCTCGTGAAGCACATCATCCTCATCCGCATACCAGTGGCCAGATGGGCCGCTCATTCGTCACCCTCCAACAAAGCCAACGCCTCGCGCATATGCGCCAGGGCCGATGCGTGCTTCTCCGGATCAGCACCACTACACGCCGCCTGCTCCGCCGCCAGTTGCTTTTTCAGCAGCACCCGCTTGACGTAAGGCGCGCGCTTGGGATCAAGCAACGGCCTGCCCTTCGGTATCCGCCTCGCATTCGATCGACTCATGCAGCTGCACGCACCGCGTAGTCTTTGTGGATCATCCCTAATTGCTTATTTCCAACAACGCAGGCGCGTACCCAAGTCCCACGGCCATCAGGAAGTAAACGAGCGTGTCCACGCCGTAAATGCAGCCGTGGTGATGCGTGGGTGCTCCCCATTGAGCCTTTCGAAGCAGCGGAATCCACCAGATCGAGTGCGAGCGTCCAATACGAAAACAGAGGTGGCTTTCCGCGCCGAGCCCGAGCTTTCTGAAGCTTCTCGTCCGGGATGGACTCAATGCGTTGGACGTTGCAGCAATTCAATGCGGATAAAAAAGCGGAAATGATATTCGAATAGAACTCTTGGAGAAGCTCTCCGCCATCGATGTGGCGGGTGGCGCCCTTGGCTACATGAATCTTGGTGCCATCGCTTTCGATCTGGATCGGACAATCCAACCACCACTCACCGCCAATACGGCGATACGCGAAACCCGCAATCCTCTTCGCGTCAGAAAGGGCAGATAAGCCCTCTTCGAGAGCAAATCCAACAACCGCATTCTGGTCAGATCCAACAACCGCATTCTGGTCAGATCCAACAAGCGTGCATTCCATCCAAACCGACTCATAAGGCAGTCGAATCAAGCTTGGAATCTTTGCGTAGTCGATGATTTCATCAGCATCGCCCATTTGAAAACAAAGACACTTTGTCGAGACATTAACGGTATGGGCTATGGCGCCAGATACTTTCTTACAAGACTCCGAAAGTGAGGTGACGACTCGATTCGACGTAATCGCCTCAACCAGCTCATGCAGATGAATACTCACGACACCCCCTTCAGCATGTCCGCAAGTTGGTTTCGAAAAGCACATTCACGAGAGCACTCACGCGACTTAAATGCCGCCTGAAGCGCCTCAGCTTCCTTGCGCGACTTGCGCACGATAGCGAGCAAATTAGCCGCGCTATCCGACGCTTCTCTCCTGGCGTCTAAAGGGGCGCTCAATCCAATCGTGATCACCGACTCATCGTTTTCGTACTCAACGCCGACGAGCTCAAACATGCGGAATTCTTCGGCCATCGCATTGTGCGAACGTATATCGCGACAGATGGCACGATCGCGATCCGAATCTTTAGCAAACGCACCAAGCCGGATGCATTGGGCGCGGTGAAGATGCAAAGCGGCAGCCTTGCCGGACTCAATCTCGGCGCGACGCGCCCAACCAACATTCATAAACTGTCTCCCTTGCTTGCCTCAACAGCCGCCCGCAAATCCACCAGCAACGCCTCAGCATCACCGAGGGACATCGAGCGATAAGCACTCCCCACAAAGATCACCACGCGGCCATCCGCGAACGAAGCCGCAGGCCTGCCTTTCGGCGGCGTGTTGTACGCCCAACCATGTGGACGATCCTCGCTCATGCAGCCACCCTGCCCGGGCCGCCCCAATACCGGGCCGCCATATCCATCGAGAGGTTCAGCGCATGCAGCGCGGGCACCAGATCGGCATCCGCCATGGACTGCATCGGCGCAAGCCCCTCGCAAAATTCATCGAGCACATCCATCGACGGATGCCGGATCGCGAGCTGCACAATCGCATCCATCAGCGACCAATCCATCGGGCCCAGGCGGGCGCGCAAGGCCCGGGCGATGTGTAGCGCCTCATCCAGCGTCATTGTCTTGGCCATCGCATCACCCATCCGTCGGCTTTCCTTTCAACACCGAATAGCCACCCGGCAGCGCGAACACATATGCGCCCTGGCGTAGCATCGGGAAACCCAGGCCTTGGGAATTCGTCTCAAGCATTCTTCCCGCCCGGAACTCGCGCGTAATCAAACGCACCGGACAACGCAAACCGTTGTGCACGAAATGCGGAATCACTCCACGTGCCGTCAGCGTTCCACCACCCGCCCGCTCAGCCTCGGTGACCGGCTTCCAGGGTCCAGGGGCGCGCAGGCGCAGGCTCATACCGCACCCCACACGCGCGAGGCGCCATACAGCAGCCACAATCCAGCCAACATCGTCACCAGGATCGCGCGCCAGTAGAACCGCGCCAGCGCATCAAACCCTTCACTCGTTTCGTGCGGCCAGAAAATCCCGTCCAGCAAACCCACGGAGACAACGCACATCACCACAAACCAAGGTGAGCCCATCACGGCGCCACCTTCGGCGCAGGCCGGCGCATGCCGCGCACCTGTCGCACCAGCTTGATCATCACCGCCTGCTGATCACCGCAAGCCCGCTCGATTTCGAGCAATTCGCGCTCGCTGATATCACCATCCATCAATGCCGCACTGAGCACCTGCGCCACGTTACCCGTAGCCGCATCGCGCTCTAGCAGCGTCGTCATCAATGATCCCGACGCCATATCGTCCAAAGGCACGACGCGACAATTTTCAGCCGCCGCCCAAGCCTCAAGCACGCGCAGATCGCCAGAGATATCCGTCATCCGCATCGCATCGTCCAGCGACAACACGTTGCTCGAATTATTCGGATCCAGCTTGTTGCCGAAAACCGCGTAACTCATACCCAACGCATCCGCCATCGCCGCGCGACCGCCGACAAACTTCCGAACCAACGCCTTGGCCGCACCGAGAGCATTCATTTCCGGTCAAATCCAATGAGGCCGAGCACGCACGAAAAGCCCACCATGAGCCCATGCACACACTCAGCAAAACCAAGAAAAGACGCGACACCGGCCGCTTGACGGAAGCCGGTGCCGCTATCCGCGCGGGGATCCCTGTATCTCGGCGCGCAGATGGGAAAAGGTGGCAGCCGGTTGCCAGGGGAATAACAACCGGCCGCCGATCCGCGCCACGAGGAAACAGCGCGAACGAGGGAGCCAGCCACCCGGTGATACGCTGCGAGGCAGCGAGCAACACAACCACCACCGGAGGCCGACACAATGTTGAACAACGACGAGACACCCACACCACGCCAAATCGAGCAAACCGCCATGGGCCAATACCTGGCACTCAGCGCGGCAGTCCACGCGCTCATCGAGAGTCACCCGCACCCGGCCGCTTTCGCGCGCCGCTTCGACGATTACGATCAGCTGACACAGAAGGTTTTTTTGCAACGGGAAACGATTCAGAAGGACGACGGCGCGCGGCAGGCTTTTTCGGAGGTGAGGGCTTCTTTGATTGGAGCAATTCCGAAACACTGACACCAAGCCCACTCGCTGCACGCCGCATCTGCGACTTTACGAAAAGCGCCGAAGCATCGGATGAAAGCAACGGCAGCGGAGCCGTTGCCCGGCACGCCGAAAAGCAAGCGCTGGCCACCGCCGAAAAATCAATCCCCGCGTCATCATCCTGCATGCCAATCGTCACCTTGGCCACGCGTCCATCAATCTGGACGGCAACCGTGGTCATTTTCAGAGGCGTTGCCATATCAAGCCACCTTCTGCGCATCGGCGCAGGTAGTCTCCGGGTCAAGCCCGAAGATTCCGGCATAGGAAATCCGCCCATTAGCAGCCGCCACGATCCGGCGGGCTTGGTCTGCCCTCGGATATCGCTCACGACGGCGCCAAGACTGCACAGTGCGCACTTTAACGTCGAACAATTCAGCGGCTTTTTCGTCGCCGAGGCTCGCAATGAAATCGGGGAGTGAAGAGGTCATGCTGCAGAAACTACACGTTTCGTGTTGTTCTCGCAAGCGGAATCTACACGCTTTGCGTCTGGCCCACTCGAAAGCGTGTACTTACGCTTGCACGATGAAACCCAAAGAGCACATGAAGGAGACAGGACGTCGGCTGAAAGCGGCTCGAAATGCCGCAAGGAAGACTCAGGAAGATGCCGCTGTGCATCTCGCGTCAGAAACGGGCGAAACTTGTCCGCCGTCGCGTATTGGGAATTGGGAGCAGGGAACGCGTCTGATCAGCCCCGTCGCATTGCAGCTACTCAGCAAATACTACGGCACGTCCCCATCCATCATCTACGGATTTGACGATGCTCCGACGAGCAATGACGAAGCCAAGTTACTGGAGAAATACAGGGAAACAGATGACCGAGGTAAACGCGCCATTCATGGCGTTGCGGATGCTCAACCGTCCTACACTGTGACTCGCGAGGAAACGAAAAAGGCCGGCTGATAAAAGCGCGCCTATCTTTTCTTGAAGTCCTCATACATCTCGCGGTCTTCCCCTGAAACTTCCTGGGGCGGCAAAACAAGGCAATCAGCAAAGTGCGGCGCCTGAGTAATCGCTAGCAACTCATCGTCGCGACTTTGCATAACGACTTCACCAGACTTCACCATGAACCGGCGGAATCCCGCATATCCGCCGGCACGGTTCTTTGCATTCACCTCACCGCAAACCGCGTTGGAGCCGTACTGATCACGCACGACTCGCATCGCCCTGAACTCGGCGCTGTTTGGGTCTACGAGCTGCATCCGCACTAGGTCTTCCGCCTGCGATTGCACGCGATTACAACCTGCGACGAACAAGACGCCCACCAGAATCGAAACGATCACAATCCTCATTTCTCACACACTCGAACATCGTGTGGTGTCCGATCAATGTCTAGTCGCGAAAAGGCCCCGTATAGCTTCACCCATTCGGCAGTTCCAACCTGGTCGATAGCATCGTCGCCACTAAGATCGCATTCCATGAGAATGCCGTTGAATCCACCGAAGCCATTGCGCGCATGACCATCAACAAAGATTGACCGCTTGCCCGTCCTACCGTGCGTTACAAGCAAGCCGCCGTCCGCATACCCTGCACGCGGGTCACGGAGCCCTGGTCGCCAAGCATCCAAGCATTGATCAACCAGACTTTGCGGCGCACTGCCCTGCGAACACCAAAAAGGATCAGGAACCTTTTTCTGCCCGAACGTTGCCACTGCCGTCGCATCAGTTCCACATTGGGTGTCGCTAAAAACTACGCCACCGTCCGGCCCCTTGCACTTATATACCGTACCACCTTGCGCGCTACTAGAAATGAATGCAGCGACGAAAAAAAGTACCAGCCCGATTCTCTCGACCATAGTCGAACCCTTCCTTGCGTCTAGTTCCTGAGAATATTAGCAGCGAATCCAAACTAGTTTCGCCCACCAGTGAACCAAGCATTCTTCGTACGTTTTTGGCCTACACCTTTCGTGTTGACACGATAAACACGTTTCGTGTAGATTCTCCCCACGCCCACACCGGGCCGGGAGAATCCCATGTCAAAAGCCATCCGCATCGCGCCCAACCCGCTCGATCCGCTGCCCATCGCCTTCTACGTTCACGCCGATAGCAAGCTGAGCTGGTCGATCTTCAGCGATGATCTGCGCGATAGCCTGCTCTTCGGCACCTGCCACACCCTCGAGGTTCGCATCCTCGATACTAGCCACGCCGATCACAGCATGGTTTGCGCCGGTCGCGATCAAATCCTCGTCACCAGCACCACCGCAGAGCGCGTAGCCGACGCCCTGGGCCTCACCATCCAAGCCCAGCCGGTGGCCGCATGAACGCCGTCACCGAGCCTACCCACGCCGAAGCCGACCGTATCGCCGACGCCATTCAGGCCGT
>JBBSTF010000061.1:0-15430 GCA_038236135.1 Lysobacterales bacterium | reverse complement strand
GGAAGCTGGCTCACCCCTTGCGAATGTGGCGGAATTGGTAGACGCGCTGGATTTAGGTTCCAGTGGGGTAACCCGTGAGAGTTCGAGTCTCTCCCTTCGCACCAGCCAACGAACATCCCGCAGGGCGCGTCACGGCCTTGGTTGCCTCGCGGACGCGGAACAATGCCCGAATGAAGTCAGGCTGGTCGTTTTCGGCCTATCTCTAGTAAACTCTTCAGGCTGTGGGTTGCGCCGGCGCGCGCGCGACGGGCCTTTCAGTCTGCGTATGCGACTTACCCGCAGCAACCCTTCATTTGCCAGCGATCCGGCACGAAACGGAACGCGAACCCCCGATTTTCAGACAATCATCCCTTTTGACAGATATCGCTTCCTGAAGGAGCAAGCATGCAAGTCTCGGTAGAAAACGTCGGCACTCTTGGCCGCAAAATGGTCGTCACCCTGCCCGCCGATCAATTGGAGTCGAAGGTGCGTACGCGCCTGCAGGAAATGACCAAGACGGCGCACATCAAGGGCTTTCGCCCCGGCAAGGTGCCGCAGAAAATCATCGAGCAGCGCTACGGCGCGCAGGTGCATGGAGAAGTGCTTTCCGACCTGATCGGCTCAAGCTTCCAGGAAGCGATGACGCAGGAACAGTTGCGCCCGGCGATGCAGCCTTCAATTTCGACCAGCGGCAAGCCCGAGAACGGCGAGCTGCAATACACCGCCGAATTCGATGTGTTGCCGGAGATTCCCGCAATCGACGTGGGCAGCCTGGAAATTACCCGCAATGTTGCCAGCGTCGGCGATGAAGACATCGACCAGATGATTGACACGCTGCGCCAGCAGCGCCGCAACTGGAACGCAGTGGAGCGGCCGGCTGCCAAGGGTGACATGGTGCTGTTTGAGTATTCTGCCCAGTCCGGCGATGAGCGCCATCCAGCCGAAGGGCGCGACCGCATCGGTACGATCATCGGATCGGATGCGCTGTCCAAGGCGTTGGAAGACAAGCTGGTCGGACTGTCCGCTGACGACGAGGCCGAGTTCGACATCGACTTCCCGGCTGAAGTGCGAGTTCCCGCGCTCGCTGGCAAGCAGGCAAAGGTCAGCATGAAGGTTATCCGCATCCAGGAGTCGCAGATGCCGGAAGTGGATCCCGAATTCATCAAGAGCTTTGGTGTCGATGACGGCAGCATGGAGCAGTTTCGCGTCGACATTCGCGCCAACCTCGAGCGCGAGCTGAAATCGATGCTGATGGGCCGCCTGAAAGCCGCCACCGTCGACAAGCTGATTGACGCGCATTCCAGCCTCGACGTGCCGCAGAGCCTGATCGAGAACGAAGCACGCGCGCTGGCTAGGCAAAATGCTGAACAGGGCAAGGAAAAATCGGTCGAGATCGAGCCATTCATGGGCACCGCCCGCCGCCGTGTGCTGGCTGGATTGCTGCTGTCTGAACTTGCACGCCAGAACGACATCAAGCTGGATCCGCGCAGGGTCAGCGAAGCCTTGATGACCATCGCCTCGACCTACGAAGAACCCGAGCAGGTCGTTGAACTTTACACACGCGATCCCCAACTGATGAACGGGTTGCAGGCGCGCGTTGTCGAGGATCAGGTGATCGAGTGGATCGCCGACCATGCAAAGCTCAACGAGCAGTCCCTGTCCTTCAGCGAAGTGATGCGTCCGGGCGCCTGATCGCGCGGACCACGGTGTCCAACCAACGGAGCATTCCATGAATATCGGTAACGTCCCTCAAGCCCTCAACCTCGTTCCGATGGTGGTGGAACAGACCGCGCGCGGCGAACGCGCGTACGACATCTATTCACGCCTGTTGAAAGAACGGGTGATTTTCCTGGTCGGTCCCATCGACGATTACGTCGCCAACGTCGTTGTCGCGCAGTTGCTGTTCCTGGAGTCGGAGAACCCGGACAAGGACATCAACCTCTACATCAATAGTCCTGGTGGGTCGGTTACGGCGGGGCTAGCCATTTACGACACGATGCGCTTCCTCAAGCCCGAGGTCAGCACCATGGTGATCGGGCAAGCCGCCAGCATGGGCGCGTTCCTGCTCGCCGCGGGTCAGAAGGGCAAGCGTTACGGCCTCCCCAATTCGCGGGTGATGATTCATCAGCCGTCCGGCGGCACGCAGGGCCAGGCAACCGATATCGAAATTCAGGCCAAGGAAATCCTTTACCTGCGCCGTCGACTGAATGAGGAAATGGCCGAGAACACCGGGCAAACGCTGGAACGCATCGAACTGGACGTTGAGCGCGACCGTTTCTTCAATGCCAAGGATGCCGCTGCGTACGGAATCATCGATTCGGTTCTGGAAAAGCGCCCTGCAGAAGCACTCACCAGCGTCTGACGCCAGTAACCCGCGGGCGGCCCAGCGGCCGCCCTATGCTGTGATATTCTCGAAAGCGACCGTGCCGACACCGAGCCTGAACGATGACTGACGACCGACCGAGCCGCACCAGCGACAACGGCAAGATTCTTTATTGCTCGTTCTGCGGCAAAAGCCAGCACGAAGTCCGCAAACTGATCGCCGGCCCGTCGGTCTATATCTGCGACGAATGCGTTGAGCTTTGCAACGACATCATTCGCGAGGAAATCGAGGAAAAGGCGGCCACTGCGCGTAGTCAGTTACCCAAGCCCAAGGAAATCCTCGACGTACTCGACCAGTACGTGATCGGCCAGGATCGTGCCAAGAAGGTGCTCGCCGTCGCCGTCTACAACCACTACAAGCGGCAGGAATCGCGCAATCGCAACGACGACATCGAACTGTCGAAGTCGAACATCCTGATGATCGGCCCGACGGGTTCGGGCAAGACGTTGCTGGCCGAAACGCTGGCGCGCCTGCTCAACGTGCCATTCACGATTGCCGACGCGACAACCTTGACGGAAGCCGGCTACGTCGGCGAAGACGTCGAGAACATCATCCAGAAGCTGCTGCAGAAGTGTGATTACGACGTCGAGAAAGCGCAAACCGGCATTGTCTACATCGATGAAATCGACAAGATTTCTCGCAAGAGTGAAAATCCATCGATCACGCGTGATGTGTCTGGCGAAGGCGTACAGCAGGCGCTGCTGAAGTTGATCGAAGGCACCGTGGCTTCGGTGCCGCCGCAGGGTGGTCGCAAGCATCCGCAGCAGGAATTCCTGCAGGTCGATACCAAGAACGTGCTGTTCATTTGCGGCGGCGCGTTTGCCGGGCTGGATCGCATCATCCAGCAGCGTTCCGAAACGACCGGCATCGGCTTCCGCGCCGAGGTTCGCAACAAGGAACGGCCATCCGATGCCGCGCGCTTGCTCGTCGACGTGCAACCGGAAGACCTGATCAAGTTTGGTCTGATTCCCGAATTCATCGGCCGCTTGCCGGTGATCGCAACGCTGGAAGAGCTTGACGAGAAGGCTTTGGTTGAGATTCTGGTCGAGCCGAAGAACGCGATCGTCAAGCAATTCAAGAAAATGTTCGAGATGGAAGGCGTTGAGCTTGAATTCCGCCCTGAGGCGCTGACGGCGGTTGCTGGCAAGGCGCTCAAGCGCAAGACCGGCGCGCGCGGCCTGCGAACAATCATCGAGCAGGTATTGCTCGACACGATGTTCGATCTGCCTTCGCTGGAACATGTGAGCAAGGTCGTCGTCGACGAGGCCGTCATCAACGGTCAAGCCGATCCGTACTTGATCTATCGCGGCAACCCGCAGCCGCGTGCGGCCTCTGCCGCCGATTGAATTCGTCTACAGGGGCGCTTGTGATGCGCGCGCCCTGCCCTCATTAACCATACGGCAGCGTGCTATCACGCTGCCGTTCGTTTTTGCGTATCGTTTCAACTGTTGGCGCGCACCTTCTCGCGTCACCGAACAGGATCCATATGGTTACTAAATCCTCCAAATCGACCACTGCAATCGCTGATCTGCCGATCCTGCCGCTGCGTGATGTGGTCGTATTCCCGCACATGGTGATTCCGCTGTTCGTCGGCCGCGAGAAATCGGTGCGCGCGCTGGAAACCGCGATGGCTGCCGACAAGCGCATCCTGCTGATCGCACAGCGCGGCCCGGACATTGATGATCCCAAGGCGGCAGATCTTTATTCCATCGGTACCGTAGCGACGATCCTCCAATTGCTGCGCCTGCCCGATGGCACCATCAAGGTGTTGGTCGAAGGCGTCGAGCGCGCCGAGATCGCGACGTTCTCCGAGCGCGACGGCCTGCCGTTTGGCCACGTACGCACATTGGAGCCCGCCTACACGCGCGATGAGCGCGAGCTGGGCGTGCTGTCGCAATCTCTGGTGTCGCAATTCGAGGAATTGGTGAAGCTGTCGCGCAAGATTCCCCCCGAGTTGCTGGCGACCCTGGCGGGTATCGACAATGCATCACGCCTCGCCGACACCATCGCCGCGCATATGTCGGTGCGGCTGGAAGACCGTCAGCGCGTGCTGGAAATGCCCGACGTAGCGGACCGTATCGAAAGCCTGATCGGCATGGTCGATGGCGAGATCGACTTGTCACAGATCGAAAAGCGCATCCGTGGCCGGGTCAAAACCCAGATGGAAAAGAGCCAGCGCGAATACTTTCTCAACGAGCAGATGAAGGCGATCCAGAAGGAGTTGGGCGAGCTCGACGAGGCACCAAACGAGATCGACGAGCTTGCCAAGAAGATAGCTGCTGCTGGCATGCCGAAGGCAACCGAAGCCAAGACCCGTCACGAGTTCAACAAACTCAAGCAGATGTCGCCGATGTCGGCGGAAGCCACCGTGGTGCGCAACTACATTGACTGGATGGTCGGCGCGCCGTGGAAGAAGCGCACAAAGATTCGCAAGGATCTGAAGCTCGCGGAAGATACGCTGGATGCCGATCACTTCGGGCTGGAAAAGGTCAAGGAACGCATTCTGGAATATCTTGCCGTGCAACAGCGCGTCAACAAGATGAAGGGACCGATCCTGTGCCTGGTCGGCCCGCCCGGCGTCGGAAAGACGTCGCTGGGCCAGTCGATCGCGAAAGCGACCAATCGCAAGTTCGTGCGCATGTCGCTGGGTGGCGTGCGTGACGAGGCTGAAATTCGTGGTCATCGTCGCACCTACATTGGCTCGATGCCGGGACGCATCATCCAGAATCTGTCGAAAATCGGCAGCCGCAACCCGCTCTTCCTGCTTGATGAAATCGACAAGATGGCAATGGATTTTCGTGGCGACCCGGCGTCGGCCCTGCTCGAAGTGCTCGATCCAGAACAGAACGCAACGTTTGCCGATCATTATCTAGAATCGGATTTCGATCTGTCTGAAGTGATGTGGGTAGCGACCGCGAACACGATGAACATCCCTGCTCCACTTCTTGATCGCATGGAAGTCATCAGAATTCCTGGCTATACCGAAGACGAGAAGATCAACATCGCGGAACGATATCTGTCACCGAAGCAGATCAAGGCAAACGGTTTGAAGTCGACCGAAATCGCCATAGAAGTGGATGCCTTCCGCGACATCGTGCGTTACTACACACGCGAAGCCGGCGTGCGCAATCTTGAGCGCGAGATCTCGAAAATCTGCCGCAAGGTGGTGAAGGAAATAAGTCTCAGCGCCGCCAAACTCACGGCCAAGGGCAAGCCGCGCAAGGTCGCGAAGTTGAAAATCAATGCATCCAACCTCGACAAATACCTCGGCGTTCGCAAGTTCGATTTCGGCCGCGCGGAATTGCAGAACGAAGTGGGTCTGGTCACCGGGCTGGCCTGGACCGAAGTCGGCGGCGAGTTGCTCAGCATTGAAGCAGCCATCGTTCCGGGCAAAGGCAAGCTGACCCATACCGGCAAGCTGGGCGATGTGATGCAGGAGTCCATCGTCGCGGCGCTGTCCGTCGTGCGTGCGCGGGCCGAACGCTTCGGCATCGATATCGGCTTCCACGAAAAGTTCGATGTGCACGTGCATGTGCCGGAAGGCGCAACGCCAAAGGACGGACCCAGCGCAGGTGTCGGCATGTGTACTGCGTTGGTATCGGCGCTTACCGGCGTGCCGGTTCGCTCGGATGTGGCGATGACGGGCGAAATCACATTGCGAGGTCGCGTGCTGCCGATTGGCGGACTCAAGGAAAAGCTGCTGGCGGCACATCGTGGCGGTATAACCACGGTTATCATCCCTGAAGAAAACGCGAAGGACCTTGCCGACATTCCTGCAAACGTGACCTCGTCGATCAAGGTGATTCCGGTGCGCTGGATTGACGAAGTTCTCGACATCGCATTGGAACGCCCATTAACTCCAGCTACCCTCGCCGCTGCGGCCGAAGCCACGCGAACCACATCGGGCGAAGCGCGCAAGGATGATGCACCGGGTCGTGCGCACTGAGTTTCAACTGACAGGTCGCGTAGCGAATTGGAACGTCCTTCGGGTTGCGGCAAACCAGCACGAAAGGTCCGCAAACACAAGCAGCGCCTTGTGTTGCGCGGTATCGGGGCCACTGGTATAAAGATCAGGCCCTGATAAGGCCCAGTAAAAAAAATAGTCGTGCACATGCAGCGGATGATCGAAGGCAAAACAAGCCTGTCCGGTCATCTTCGCTTCGCACCGTCATCCACGCACATTGATGCGGATAGTTTTCCGCGAGGGAGTAATGCATGAACAAAGGTGAATTCGTAGGAGCAATTGCTGATGCCGCAGCGCTGTCAAAGGCAGACGCCGAGCGCGCGATCGAAGGCATGATCAAGGTCGTCAAGAAGGCTCTCAAATCCGGCGACACGGTCACGTTGGTTGGCTTCGGCACCTTCTCCGTGCGCAAGCGCGCCGCGCGCACCGGCCGCAATCCGCGTTCTGGTGAAACCATCAAGATCAAGGCTTCCAAGGTCCCTGCATTCAAGGCCGGCAAGGGCCTCAAGGATGCGGTGAACTGATAGTTGCACAGCTAGTGTTCGGGTGCTTAGCTCAGCGGTAGAGCGTCTCCTTTACACGGAGAGGGTCGGGGGTTCGAAACCCTCAGCACCCACCAAACGCGAAATGGGATCAGTCCGACGCCAGTAGCGCCAGTCCGTTAGAATGGTGGGCTGTCGAGCTGGAGGGCACGGGTACAAGTCCCGACCACTTCGCCATTCGTCCGCAAGGGCGCCCTCGTGGCGCCCTTGTTTCTAACCAGCAGTGCCCGTTGGCGCGCTGGCTTCCATCCCGCACAGCGGGATCATTCCGGAATTGCCATGCTGTCGAAACTTCGTGAATCCATGACCGGGCTGGTCGGCAAGATCATTTTTGGATTGGTCCTGCTCGCCTTCTCGTTCTTCGGCATCGAGTCCTACATGGTCTCGCGCGTGCAGAGCGGTGTCGCCCAAGTCGGCTCCACCGAGATCAGCCAGGAAAAATTCCGTCAGCGTTTCGACGAGTATCGCCAGCGGATGATGCAGATGATGGGCGACCAGGCCGACGGCAGCTATTTCCAGCGGCCAGAGATCAAGCGCCAGGTGCTGGATAGTCTTGTCGACGAAACGATACTCGCCCAAGCTACTGGCGACCTCGGGCTGGTAATTCCCAATCAGGCAGTATTCGACTCCATCGCCGCGATACCTGCGTTTCAGAAGGACGGGCAGTTCGACCAGGCCCAGTATCGCGCCGTACTTGGCGCGCAGGGGATGAGCCCCGCATCCCTGGAAGGCCGCGTTCGCGAAGACCTCGCGGCGCGCACCCTGCCTGCTGCCATCGGCAGTAGCGCGTTCGTCACCGAACCCGAACTTGACGTCTACCTTTCCCTGCGCGATCAATTACGCGACTTCCGCTACGTGAAGTTGGCGGCTCCTGTGGTATCGGCCGCTGATGCGGTGTCCGACGCCGACATGGAAAAGTATTACGAGCAACACAAGGCGGAATTTCGTCGCCCCGAGCAGATGTCGATCGAGTACCTCGACCTTGAAGGCAAGCAGTTGAGTGTCGATCTCAAGCCAAACGATGCCACCCTGCGTGAGCGCTACGAGAAGGAGAAGTCACGCTACGTGACCGCTGAGCAACGCCAGGCGTCGCACATCCTCGTAAAGGTTGATTCCAAGGCCGGCCCGGACGCACAGAAGACTGCACTGGCGAAGGCCGAAGCGATTCGCAAGCAGATCGATGAAGGCAAGGATTTCTCGGAACTCGCCAAGGCGGAATCAGAGGACCTGGGTTCCAAGGCGCAGGGCGGTGATCTCGGCTGGCTCGACCAGGGTCTAACCGAACCCGCGTTCGACGAAGCCTTGTTCAAGCTCGCTGACAAGGGTGCGATCTCGGAACCGGTATTGACGGCTGAGGGCTACCACATCATCAAGCTCACAGACCTGCGGGCAGGTCACACGCGTTCGTTCGACGAAGTGAAAACCGAGTTGACCAACCAATTCCTCGACAGCGAACGCGAGCGCGTCTTCAACGATGCCGCCGCGCGATTGACCGACCTGACCTACGAAGATCCTTCGTCGCTGGAAACCGCAGCAAAAGATCTCAAGTTGACCGTTCAGAAGACGGCGCTGTTTGGCCGCAGCGGTGGTACGGACCCGATCACGGCCAACCCGCTGATCGCAAAAGCGGCGTTCTCAGATCCTGTGCTGGTACAAGGCAACAATTCCGATCCGATCTCGTTGACGCCAGATCGCACCATCGTGCTGCGCAAGCTGCAGCACCAGCCTGCTGCGGACACGCCGTTGGCCGAAGTGCGCGACCAAGTGCGCAGCGCTTTGGTTCGGGATCAATTGGCTACAAAGGCGAAGGCAAATGCCGATGCGATGTTGGCTCGACTGAACGCCGGGGAATCAATGAAGGCTGTCGTTGGAGACCTCACCGTCGAAGAGGCCAAGCGCACTGGTCGCGAAGCGGTCAACGTCGATGCGCCGATCGTGGCGAGCGCGTTTTCGCTGCTAGTGCCGACCGCGGGTAAGAGCCGCTATGCCACAGTTCCACTCGACAACGGAAGCTATGCCATCGTCGCGCTGGATGCCGTCAATGCAGCCGATCCCGCCAAAATCGACGACGCCGCGCGAAAAGCGGCACGTACACAGTTGAGCCAGGATCTCGGCGGTGCCGCCGCTCGTGATCTGATTGCCGCCTTACGCAAGGCTGAGAAAATCACAATCAACGAAGATCGACTGCTAGAGTGATGCAATTGCCGTCGCCAGGTTAAAAAAAAAGGGCTGCCTCGGCAGCCCTTTTCGTATCGATGCGAAAGCCGCGGCGTTGGTCAGTCCAGTCCTGTCATGCCGAGAATGTTGTAACCAGCATCGACGTAGGTGATTTCGCCGCTGATGCCCGAGGCAAGGTCTGAACACAGGAATGCGGCCACGTTGCCGACTTCCTCGATCGTCACGCTGCGACGCAGCGGCGAGTTGGTCTCGACGTGGTCCAGCATCTTGCGGAAATTGGCGATACCCGCCGCCGCCAGCGTCTTGATCGGTCCAGCGGAAATCGCATTGACGCGGGTACCTTCCGGGCCGAGGTTATAGGCAAGGTAACGCACATTCGCTTCCAGGCTGGCCTTGGCCAAACCCATCACGTTGTAGTTAGCCAGCGCACGCTCCGCACCCAAGTAGGTCAAGGTAAGTATGGCTCCATTGCGCCCTTTCATCAGCGGCCGCGCTGCCTTCGCCAACGCAGCCAGGCTGTAGCTGGAAATATCATGGGCGATCGCAAAATTTTCGCGGGTAAGGTTGTCGAGGTACTGGCCTGACACCGCTTCGCGTGGTGCGTATCCAACGGAATGAACAAGGATGTCGAAACCGTCACTCCATCGTTTGCCAAGTTCTTCCATCACCCTGTCGATCTGCGCATCGTCAGCCACGTCCAGTGGCATCACGATGTCTGATTCGCAGTCGGCGGCACAGGCTTCGACGCGGCTCTTGAGCTTGTCGTTCTGGTAGGTGAAGGCGATCTGCGCCCCTTCGCGATGCATCGCCTCGGCGATTCCACTCGCAATCGAACGCTGGCTTGCGACGCCGACAATCAATACGCGTTTTCCACTCAAGAAACCCATGTTGTCTCCGCGTGTCCGCGCGCGGCGGATCAATAGATGTTGATACCAGAAATTACGATGAGTTTAGCGCGCCCGGCCCAGCGGTTCACGGATTACGCGATGGCGTCAACAGGATGCGATCACCCGGCCGCAACGTCGCCGATACCGTGGTCGAGTTCCAGCGCAGCAGTTGGGCGAGATTGACGCCATAGCGACGGGCAATGGCACCGAGAGTGTCACCACTGTGAACGACATGGCTGCGCAACTTCGATAGCAGCTCAGAAGAACCTTCGCTAGATTGCACACTTCCAGGCAGTAGAAGCTCGACACCGCTGTTGATCACAGCACCCGGCTCTCGCCCGTTGAGAGTCGCAAGCCAGTCAGGTGGTAAATTGCTGGGCGCGGCCAGGGTGACCCAGTCACTGGACTTGAGGGTGCGAACTTCGCGCCAATTGGCCCATTGTTGTTGTGGAACACGTGCCAGCCCTTCCTGCAAGCGCTCACTGCGATTTTCAGGCAGCACCAGTCGATAGGGCGGCGGACCGCTCATGCGATTGCCACGCCAGACAGCGTTGTAGCGCAGCATCGTTTCTTCATCCACATGAGCGATTCGACTTGCTACGCGCAAGTCGAGTGGCGCACTCAATTCGACTTCGACAAGGCGATCATCGGCCGACGGTTCAGGCAGGTGTACGCCAAAGCGGGCGGGATCATCGACGATGCAGGACAGCGCCAGAAGCTTGTCCAAGTGATCATGCGTGGTGGAGCTAAAACTGAGCCGCGAAAGCTGGGCCGCGGAAAATGAACTGGGATCCCGGTCTCCAATGAGCTTTTTGACGCGAAACTCACCCGCGTTGAAAGCCATGTTCGCAAGACGCCAATCGTCGAAGCGTTCTGAATAATTCTCTATCAACCCCAAACTTATTCGCGTGGCCATGATCGGATCGAGTCGCTCGTCGTAGTCGGAACCCACTTCCAACCCATTGCCGCGCGCGGTGATCGGCATCAACTGCCACATGCCAGCCGGCCGATCACCGCGTGTTGCCACCGGTTCGTAGCGACTTTCCACAAACGGAAGCATCGCAAACTCTCCGGGCAGATTGCGACGTTCCAGTTCATCGACAACCAGCAACAGGAACGGAAGTGAGCGCTTCATCGAACTCTCGAAACCTGGCACCGAAGCCGTATATCGCTCCGCCCAACCCATCACTTCACTTCGGTAGTCGCAACCGTGCATTTCCAACCGATCACGTAACCGGTCCCACGGCGACGTCGACTTTGTTGCGGGCACCGGCTCGGCCGGGATTACCGCCAATAGTGGTTTTCGAAATGCCGTGGACGGGATTCGGGACGACGGCAAATCAGTGACGCTCGCATCGGGAGCTGACGGTTTGACCGGCATCGTACAACCAGCCAGCAACGCCAGCGCAACGCTCACTGCGACGGTCGCAACAACAGACCGCAGGAGTGACGAAGCAATCAAGCCGACACCTTGAACTCGTCCTTGCGCCGACGTAATTCTCCGAATCGCTCGCTGCGTGAAAATCCTGCACCACCCAATGCACCGATCACGTTCTGCTGGTCAATGCGCAGGAACGGGTTGTATTGGAGTTCTCCGGAAAGCAGAGACGGCAACGTAGGTTGATCGTCATCACGCTGTCGACGTGCTTCTTCGTCACGTTGCTGGATCGCGGGGTTGGCTGGTTCGATGGTTTTCGCGAACGCAAGATTTGCCAGCGTGTACTCGTGTCCGCAACAGATTTTCGTATCGCCCGGTAGCGCCGAAAGGCGATCCAACGATTCCAGCATCTGCGCAGGGGTGCCCTCAAACAGACGTCCGCAGCCAGCACTGAAAAGCGTGTCGCCGCAAAACAGCAAGTCGTGGCCGGAGTACGCCTGATGGCTCAGGGTGTGGCCCGGCACGGCGATCACGTCGAAGGCAAAGTCAGTACCGGGAACCTCGACGCGGTCACCACCGCCAACACAAATATCCACATCACCACAGCGCGGATCGCTGCCGGCAATCACCCGCGCGCTCGGAAACGCCCCCCGCAGCTGCGGCGTGCCGTCGATGTGATCGTAGTGATGATGGGTCAGCAGGATCGCGGCAAGGTCCAGCGATTGATCGCGTAATACTCGCAGCGCAGGGGCCGCCTCGCCGGGATCGACCAGCAAACAGCGGCCAGCATCGTCGGCCAGCAACCAGATGTAGTTGTCGGTCAGTGCGGGAATGGCTTGCAGGCGAAGGTTGCTCATCAGGGCGGCGATTATGGTGATGCGCCTCAACTATCGGGTTAAGGGAAAGTTAGCCGGATCCTCGGGCCAAGCCTGTGCCAGAATTGCCGCACCTCGCCGCCGCCCCCGAGCCTGTTCCGATCGACACTTCCCGACTTCACTCCCACCCAGCGTGGCTGCGCCTGGCGCGCCACGAAAAGCAATTGCTGCACATCCCGAATGTGCCGATTGCTGCAACACTGTGGATAAGCGCCGACGCGCAATGGACGGCGCAACATGCGCCATCGCCCTTGCTTACGCGCCTGCATCGCGAGGCTGGCAGGTTGAGTGGCGATGTCGTTTGCGAGCCATCATGCTTGCCATTCGAGCGCGACAGCATGCAGACCATCGTGGTCCAGCATGCGGCCGATGCTGTGGCGGAACTTGCGCCAATGCTCGGCGAGTTGTGCCGCGTGCTCGAGCCCGGTGGGCAGCTATTCTGGTTTGGCCTCAATCCGCTCAGCGCCTGGGCAAGCTGGAGTCATTGGCACGAAGGGTCGACACCCTCACTGCATCCACGCTGGATGCGCGAAGTTGATCGGCTATTGATGCGACATGGCGTCGATGCCATCGATAGTCGTTATCTCGGTGGACTTTGGCCACGCTCGCAAATTGCGAACGAGGCGCGACGACTCAGCATGCTCGACGGCCTGCGCGGCGCATGGATGTTGGCGGCGCGCAAGCGCCGCGCAGTGCTGACACCAATACGTTCGACCGTTCGCGCGCCGAGACCACGCCAACCAATGCTGACTGCCATTCCCAGCTCGCGGACGCGGCAATGACGGCCGTCCACCCGATCGAAATGTTTACCGACGGTTCGTGCCTTCGTAATCCCGGCCCTGGCGGCTGGGCCGCGCTGCTTCGCGCCGGCACCCGCGAACGGGAATTGACCGGCGCGGAGCCCGACACCACCAACAATCGTATGGAACTAATGGCCGTCATTGGCGGCCTCGAAGCCCTGACGCGGCCGACGCCGGTGATCATCTACACCGATTCGCAGTATGTGCAAAAAGGCGCCGAAGAATGGTTGGCCGGCTGGCGTCGTCGCGGCTGGAAAACCAGCGCCGGCGCGGCGGTGAAAAACCAGGATCTCTGGGAACGCCTGTCGAAGGCGTTGCAACCGCACGCCGTGCGCTGGACATGGGTGCGCGGCCACGCCGGTCATGTCGAAAACGAACGTGTCGACCAGCTTGCCCGTGCTGCCGCCGAAACCTTGAGGAAACCCTGATGCGCCAAGTTGTGCTCGACACCGAGACCACCGGCCTCGACGCCAGCAAGGGTCATCGTGTCATTGAGATTGGCTGCATTGAATTAAGCGAACGTCGCGCGACGGGACGCAAGTTCCATCGCTACCTCAATCCGCAGCGCCTGATTGATGAAGGCGCGATGGCCGTGCACGGAATCAGCAATGAATTCTTGGTCGACAAGCCGCTGTTCCGTGAAATCGTCGACGAATTGCTGGCCTTCATCGATGGCGCCGAAGTGCTCGCTCACAACGCGAAATTCGATGTTTCATTCCTTGATGCCGAGCTTGCCATTGCTGGAAGCCAATACGGAAGCGTTCGAGATCGGGTCACGGTGATCGATACGCTCGCGATGGCGCGTGAACTTTTCCCCGGCCAGCGCAACGGACTCGACGCGCTTTGCAAAAGACTAGGCGTCGACAACAGCCACCGCGAACTTCACGGTGCCCTGCTCGATGCGCAACTGCTGGCAGACGTCTATATCGGCATGACGGCTGGCCAAGGCGACCTCGGCTTGGCCAGCAACGCAGCCAGTGAACTACGCGCGGCCATCCAGCGGCCTTCAACGGCAGGTCAGTTGCGGTTGCGCATTGTCCGCGCCACCGACGCCGAACAAACCGCGCACCAGCAACGCATCGCTGCGCTGGACAAGACTGTCAAAGGTGAATCAGTTTGGACGCAGTTGGGTTGGGGCTAGCCGCGCCCGACGTCCAGCCGAACGGAACGCAGAACCGGTTCTCAGGATCAGTTAAATACAGTCTTCAATCAGTTGACTGCCAAAACGAGGTGGCTCCCAAGCAACGTCCTGCACGCTAGCGCAACCAGTGAGTCCACGAACGAGCCGCGAGGCGGCTCTTATTGCATATGCGCAACACTGACAAGCACCACGTAGCAAACCCGACAACATCATCGCCGGCTGCAGCCCGAAAGCCCAGGACAGAAATCTCATGCGCCCGGAGTTGACGGGGAGTCTCTTACGGAATTGTTAGCCGCCCGGCTGCACGGCGTGCTGCAAAACTTCAGTGGCCCACTGATTCAAGCTCTTCCCAGACGCTTGTGCAGCCACAAGTGCGCGACCATGAATTTCAGGTGGCACGCGAAGAAGCAATTTGCCAGAAGCGGGCTTCTCTGGGGTGAGACCTACTTCTTTGCAATCGACCAGATAGTCCTTTACGGCATGCTCGAATTGCGCCCGCAACTGCTTCACGGATTCGCCGTGGAAGCTAATGATGTTGCGGATCCCAAGAATCCGGCCGACAAAAATATTGTCGCGTTCGTCGTACTCGACTCGAGCCGTATAGCCTTTGTGCAGCATAGTGTTCATGGTTTCACTCCAACGCGTTCTAGCAGTTCTCTGGCTTCTTCAACTTGATACCGTTTGGCTTCTTTCCCTGGATGCGGACGATGACAACGCCAAATTTCACCTTTGAGCTCAATTCTCACGCGCGACCCTTCCCGTTCCGAGATGACGCCACCTAAGGCTTTGACGAGGGATTCGATGTCCGCGAAAGGAATGGACGCGGACGTCGGACACGCAAAGACGGCGGCGAGAGTTTTGCGCTGCTTGGCATTCATGCGTGGATGCTAGCAATAAGTGATAGCGTCGGCAAGTGCGCTCTGAGGGCGGCTAACACCTGAGTTACGCCGCGCCACGCAGTGGCGAAAGCTTTGGGCTAGCGAAGCGGAAGCGCAAAGGTGAAGCTACGAAGCGGTGTCGGCTTGAACGAGTAAAAAGAGACTTCCCTGCCTTTCGGCCTCGAGGGCCATGATGGTTTTGCGAACAACCGTCAACAGACGAGGAAGTCTCCATGAGCACTATAACCATCGGCGTGGACTTGGCGAAGAGTACATTTTCAACTTGTGAAGTGGATGGGACCGGTAGGGTGTTGCGGCGACAGGAATTGAAGCGGGACGCGTTCGCTCACTGGTTGGCTCAGTTGCCTGCCGACACGCCGTTGGCAATGGAGGCATGCAGCGGTGCGCATCATTGGGCCCGACGC
>JBBSTF010000060.1:0-15880 GCA_038236135.1 Lysobacterales bacterium | reverse complement strand
TGAGTTTGCGCATGGCCGCGCAGAGCACGACCTTGCCGCGCTTGCCGTTGCCCTTGAGGCGGTCGCCAAAGGCTCGGATGATGGGGTTGTGCGTCAAGGCGGACAGGGCGGGGAAGTACAGCGCACGGCGTAGCTGCGCGGATCCTCGTTTGCTGATAGCGGCACGCCGCCGCACGCTGGTTCCCGACTGGACAATGGCGCAGTCCAGCCCGGCGTAAGCCACCCACTGCTTGGCCGTGGCGCAACGGGTAAAAGCATCCAGATGGGAGAGCACGACGGCGCTGGTGCGGGTGCTGATGCCGGGAATGGATTCCAACCAGCCACGGCGCTGACGCAAGTCCGGGTCCTGGTCGATGTGATCGACGATGGCCTTGCGCAGCCGGGCGATTTCGTCATCCAGTGCATCCAATACGCTTTGAACCGACACACGTACGCTGGCATGGGCCACGTCCAGGCGATTGCTTTCCTGCTGATGCAGGTCAAGCAAGGCATCGAGCCGACGTACCAAGGCCTGCAGGGTGCGAACGGCCACCGGCGGCGGTGTCCAGCGCGGTGGCTGGTGCATCTGGACGAACCGCGCAATGCGCTTGGCATCGGCGACATCGGTCTTGGCACGACTGAGCTCGGCGTCGGCGAAGGCGTGGACCTGCGCGGGATTGATTACGCTTACCGCGTGGCCGGCATCATGCAGGGCGATGGCAGACATCTCCCAATACGACCCCGTGGCCTCCATGCCGACGGCACACCCGCTGGCTTGATGCGCTGCCAGCCACTGCAGCAACGCCGACACCGCCTTCGGGGTGTTGGCAAACACCTTGGTTTTGAATTTCCTGCCGTCGAACAACGCCACATCCAGGGTGGCCTTGGAAACATCGATTCCCAGCACTGCCATCTCGCATTCTCCGAATTTAGGGGATGACGCACGTGTTCGGACCGACCTTGCAAACACAAGCTCAAACCATTGCACGTCAAGCGCACAGGGCCAGGCCTCAGATACCGTTCGATCTCAATGAACACGATGGAAAGAGAGCGGCTAATCTGCGGGGCAAGCTCAAAGCCTAAGGGTGGCAACAGCCTGCTCTCTTCCCCCCGAGCGTCGTCGGGAACGATACCCGCAAAGGGAACCGTCAAGGTACAAGGGTGGCCGAATGGATTCGGCCAGTTCGCTGCAGGCGCAGGGATGCGCCTTCAACGAACCCCGTAGCCTGCTCGCGCAGTCGTGCGGCTTCATCGCACGACCGACCCGCCAAGGGCGCATCTTTGGCCCACGTTTCTCTGCGAGGAGAAAGGTGAGTCGCTCGCCGGCAGGTGAGAGAAACGCTTTGCAAACCTGGCGTTAGCCAACAAGCGAGCAGCGTCGTACCTGAAGACAAATCAAAATGGGTCCCCGCTTGACCAGCCGTTCGGCTGTTGAAAGACGCGGGATGACGAAGTGTGAGGTGGGACAACGGCGAGAACCCTCGCGCCACAGGGGATCGCTGCGCGCTGCCATGCGCCACATGGCAGCCCACGCACACAGCGGCTACGATGCCATCGATGAATGCTGCTTCCGACCAGTCAGCGCCGCTGCTTGAAGCGCGTGGCCTTGCTTACTCGCGCAATGACGAGCCGATTTTCGGTCCGCTCGAATTCGCGTTGTGTCCCGGCGAGGTGGTGTTGGTCGAAGGTGACAACGGTAGTGGCAAGACAACTTTGCTACGCGTGTTGTCGGGATTGCTGGAACCGAGCGAGGGCAGCATTGAATTGAGCGGTGAGCCTCTGACGGTGGCTCGACTGTCGCGACAGGTTGCGTTGCTCGGTCATCAGCCCGGGATGAAGTTGGACCTTACGGCGACCGAAAACCTGCGATTCGCCATCGGGTTGTTGGGCCAGAAGCATGGCATCAGCATTGACGATGCACTCGCCGAAGTCGGCTTGCGCGGCTACGAGGACGTGCCGATCCGCCAGCTCTCCGCTGGCCAGAAAAAGCGTGTCGCACTGGCGCGCTTGTTGCTGATTCCCGCAGCGCTGTGGTTACTCGACGAACCGTTCGCCAATCTTGATCGTGGTGGGATCGAGCTGGTCAATCGCCTGCTCGATGCGCATGTTGCCGAGGGTGGCGCGGCGCTGATCACTTCGCACGGTGCTTACGCATTCACTTCAGGCACGTCGCGACGACTGCCGATACGGCCTATCGCATGACGACGGCAATCGCTGGTTCTGCTTGCGCTGCGCTGTTCCGCCGCGACCTGCTGCTGGTCTGGCGGAGGCGTGGCGATGCGCTCAATCCCGTGTTGTTCGCGCTGATGGTGATTGCGCTGTTTCCGCTTGCGCTGGGGCCGGAACCTGCGCAGTTGGCGAAGATTGCCGCCGGCGTCGTGCTGGTCGCGATTCTGCTCGCTGGATTGCTGGCACTGGATACCTTGTTCCGTGCCGATTACGAAGACGGCACGCTGGAGCAACTGGTGTTGTCGCCGCATCCGCTGTCATTGCTGCTGGCCTGCAAGATCGCGGTGCATTGGTTGACCACCGCCCTGCCGTTGATCGTTGCCGCGCCGCTGCTGGCGGAGATGCTGCATTTGCCGCGTCACGTCCTGCCGGTCCTGATCGCGGTGCTGGCGCTGGGTACGCCGCTGCTGAGTCTTATTGGCGCAGTCTGTGTCGCGCTGACGGTCGGCATGCGTCGCTCTGGTATGCTCCTCGCGCTGTTGATTTTGCCGCTCTACGTGCCGGTTTTGATCTTCGCGGCTGGTGCCTGCAACGCAGCAGCGATGGGTCTGCCGTTCGCCAGTCCGCTGCTCTGGTTAGGCGCTGCACTCGTCCTTGCTCTGGTGCTCGCACCAATGGCCTGCGCCGCCGCCTTGCGCATATCGTTGTCCTGATCGCCATGAACAAACTGACTCTTTGGTTTCACCAATTCGGCTCGCCGCCGACGTTCTACCGCGTCGCCGGTCTGCTGATGCCGTGGTGCTATGGCATCGGCGCATTACTTGGTGCGATCGCGCTCTATGGCGGCCTTGTGCTGGCGCCAGCCGACTACCAGCAGGGCGATGCATTTCGCATCATCTTCATCCATGTACCGACCGCATGGATGAGCCTGTTCATCTATTTCTTCATGGCCGTGAATGCATTCATTTCACTGGTCTGGCGGATCAAGATTTCCGAAACCTTGGCGATGGCGAGCGCGCCCATCGGCGCGGCGTTCACGTTCATCTGCCTGGTCACCGGTTCGCTTTGGGGCAAGCCGATGTGGGGGACTTGGTGGACGTGGGATGCGCGACTCACATCGGAACTGGTGCTGCTGTTCCTTTACCTCGGCGTGATTGGCTTGAACAACGCCATTGAGGACCGCCGCCAAGCCGCACGTGCTGCGGCGTTTCTCGCCTTGATCGGCGTCGTCAACGTGCCCATCGTGCACTTCTCGGTGAACTGGTGGAACACGCTGCACCAAGGGTCCACCGTGCGTTTACTGGGACCGTCGGCGATTACTGCTGACATGCTGTGGCCCTTGTTGATGATGATGGTCGCTACCAAGTTCTGGTACTTCGGTAGCCTGTTTTCGCGTTCGCGACTGGCCGTGTTGGAACTGGAAAGCGGTAAGGATTGGGTACGCCGCATCGCGCTGGGTGCAAGTAACTCGTGAATTCCACGGAGCCTTCGACTATGTCCAATTTCTTCGCCATGGGCGGCTATGGTTTTTATGTGTGGACCAGCTACGGCGTGTTCCTCCTCGTGTTGCTGATCGACGCGCTCGCGCCGATGTTGCGCCGTCGTCGCGTGATCGCTTTGCTGCGCGGTCGATACCGACGCGACGTCGGACGGGGGAGCCGCGCATGACACCTACCCGCAAGCGTCGCCTGATCGCCGTCGGTCTGATCCTGCTCGCCGTCGGCATCGCCACCACGCTGACCGTGTTCGCGTTGCAGCAAAACATGAGCTATTTGCTCACGCCCGTGCAGGTGAAGGCTGGAGACGCCAAGCATTACACCACGTTCCGTCTCGGCGGCATGGTCAAATCCGGCTCGATCGTGCGAAGCAAGGAATCGCTCGAAGTCGCCTTCACCGTGATCGATGGCGATGCGGAACTGCCTGTCCATTACACCGGCATCCTGCCCGATCTGTTCCGCGAGAATCAGGCCGTGATCGCGACCGGCAGCCTGCGCAATGGAGTGTTCGTGTCGACCGAAGTGCTGGCCAAGCACGACGAGAACTACATGCCAAAGGAATTGGCAGATGCCATGGGCACCGCACACCGCAAGCATGATGTCGCAGTGCCAGCGACAGCGGCTTCTCCGCAGCCCTGATCGCGGCAATTTCTTTTACGCGCTAACACGCGGCGCTCTGCGTTCTTCCATCGGCGACAACACCGCATGCCAAGCACTTCGGGCAACTTGGCATTCCAGCGGATGCCAATATCGTCACCGCAGACCGACCACGCCTGAGGATAGGTACAGTGGCGTTGCGGCAGTTTGCAGATCGGCGGCAGATGCAGTGGTTAATCCACTAATCAGGACTTCGAGTCCAAGCCCCCGCATCCACATTCGCTGCCTACTCTAGCCTCAGAGAAACGAGCCGACCGTCAATTTCCGAAGCCGTCCTGCGCTGAGTCGAAACCGGTCTGATAGATCGCATCGGCCTGCGGTGCCAGCACGGTCGCATCATAAGCCGAGGGCTCACCAGCCTGAGCAACATGCAGCTGCACCGAACCCGCACTCGGCGGCGCATTGGCGACGAATGAGAAGCGGAACATCGTGCCCCAATTAAGCGGATTAAGAACTGCCGGTGTTTGCGCTGGCGGCGCGGGATCGACAGGCGCGGTCCATCGCACCGAGTTGTTGAATGTGGCGGCCGACCAGTCGTTCGATGCGGTCTGGTCGCCGTCGCTGAAAGTCATCGCGCTGATCGTCACTCCGGGCGAGTGCAACACGCGGAAACTATCGAAACCGTAGTTGTGAATCACGCGTAGGTTCGGTGCCGACCCGCTGGTGACGGCACGCGCGAAATCGAAATTCATTACCGCGTAGTCGTAGCGCCAGTTGCCACCACCGAGATCGACGGCCTTCACCGCCACTTTGGTGTGGCCTTCGGGGCTGGCTATTTCAGTGTTGGCGGAATTCGCCGGTGTGGCCGAAGGATCGACCCACCGATCAATCGCTCCACCGAGCCTGTAATTGTTGTTGCCAGTGATCGAATAAGTGGTTCCGCTCTTGCTGAAGCCCACACTCTTTGTCGCCATGGAGTTGTAGATGTTGACGTCCTCTCGAGCGAGGTACCACGACTCAAACAGGTACGTAGCTCCCGGCGTGGTCAAGTCTGTTTCCAGAGAGATCAAGCGTTGCGAGTACGAGGTGTTTGGGGATGCATTCGCAACGCCATCGCAGTTCGTGTCGTAGATCGAACCACAGCGACCCCACTCATTGGTCGCCGGAATAATCTCCGAGCGCGGGCCAAGATCGGAGTTGCTGTCATTGTTGCCGGTGCCGTAAGTGTCCGAGCAACCACGCGCGAGGATATGTGAACTCTGTGCAGTGTCGAGACATTGCTGATTAGTAGTGAGGAAAGCGTGCTTGGCACCGGAGCGGCCGACCTGATCGATGCTTCCATCGGCGTTGAGGCGATACAGGTTCCAGATCAAATACGGGTGCTGGTCGTTACCGTAAGGCGCCGAGTTGCCCGAGAATTTCTGGTACCACGGAATATCGGCCGTGTAGAGCACGCTGCTGGTGCCCAGCGGATCACCGGGAACTGTCGCGGCGAGCGTTCCATTGTTGACGTTATTGCGCAAGGTTGAGGTGGGGGTAAAAACTACCTGTCCAGTAGTCGAACCCGTTGCACAGCCATTGCAGCGGCTGAACTGCGCGTTGAATACCTGCATGAACAGATCGGCTTGATAGGTGTTGCCACCGGGTGCAGCTTCGCCGGACCAATGCGTTGCCGTGCCTTCAGGCGCATGGCCGCCGCTTCCCGCGGTGAGGATTTCGCTGGTCAACTTCATGTCGGCGACGGCCCAGTCGGCCGCTTCGGGGTGGCCAAGACGACTGGCCAGCTCGGCGCTGATGCGCAAGTCAGCCGACTGCACGGCGAGGGTCTGGTTGTTGTCCAGCAGTTCGTACATCAAACGATCGATATAGAACGAGACCTTGCCATCGCTGCCCACCATTTCCAACAACAGATCGTTGCCAGCTTTTGGACGCAGGCTGAAATTGGTTAGGTCGACCTTTCCGCCATCGTTCAAATCAAGCACGTAACCGCCGCGCGCCTGCAATGAACCGCCGGTAATTTCCGACAGGTTGCCGTTCTGCGCATGAAATTCCAGCGAACCCGCGCGGCGCACATCGAAACGCTCGTGCTGTCGCCAGCTCAAGCCATCAAGACGTTGCGTCGGCGCTTCGAGCGTTATCCCAATCGCCTGCAGCAACTCACGATTCCAACGCACGCCCACTTCACCGCCCCAAGCAGACCAGGACGACGCGGATGCCTGCGCGGCTGCTGGTTGCGTGGTTGTCGCAGCGTTTGCGACTGCCGAGAGAACCAGGATGGAACCAGCCAGCGCTATGCGGTTGAAGGGAATCGTTTTCATGAGTGCCTCGTTGCAGATTCAAGTAATAAACCAGACCAAAGCCCGGCACGCCGTATCAACCGAACTCTCAACCATCAAAACCATCGCGGAGTATGGGCCAGTCGCCGATCTGAGTGATAGTCGGACCCACTTGCTTGCAGACCATGGAGTTCTGCGGCTCGCAATTTACTCCAACGGTACAACCCGGCGGCCAGTTATTGCCGTTCGCATCGCGAACGCTGGCGGTGTACCAGAACACGACGTCCTGGTTGCTGATGCTTTCACCGTTCGCGATGTTACTCGGAACAAAGGCGCAGTCACCCAGATTGTTGGTTGTCTTGTCGGCGTATTCGCCGTTCTTGAAGAGGCTGCCGATCACGTCGACCGAATGGAAGTTGCGCCCTGATTCGTTAGGTGGATTGTAGTCACCGGCGCCGGAAACGATGCGATATCCGAAACCGCCAAGGTTGGTGGTGACCACATCCCAATAGGTTGGCCCGCCATTCGGACCGCCGGTCAGGCTGCGCAGGCCTGTGAATTCGGTGGTCTGCGCCACATTATTGGCCTTGATAATGTTGTTGCCGGTGCCATCGATATCAAAGTCCCAGCGCCAGTAGTTGTGGTGCCAATGGGTGAGGTTATTGTTGGTGCCGTTGTTGTTGCCATATCCGAATTCCGGCTGGATGTCGCCATTGGCCCAAAAGACGTAACGGCTCGTGTACTGATACCAACTCGCCGAATACTGCGTAGTCAGCACAACGTGATCGGTTTTATCCTCGATTGCTACGCCACCTTGAGACCCGATGCAGCTTGCCGACGAGAAGTTGATCCTTGGATTACCACTAAACGGACAATTCCCGTACGACGCGGTTGCCGCATGCGAAATGTCACAACTCGTCGTCGCATCGAAGCCCGTTGGGACGCCCAACACGTTCCTGACTGGCGGGCTAGCCAGAAAGTTGGCATCCGCGTCTTTCCAGTCACGGTAGCAAGTGCTGACGTTGCGATACTCGGCAAAAAGGATCGGCGCATGCATTCGCTTCGCAACAAGGATTCCTTTGTAGTGGATATCGCGTAGCTCCAGACCTGATCCGTCGGTAGCAACGCTTAGGCTGGGCTTGAGCCAACACATTTCCCAGATTGGTTTGGCGGCGGGCCACTTCAGCAGGGTTCCGCCGACGACGGCGCAGTCCGCACCAGCAGCTGATGCAGAATTTGCAATCATTCCGCCGACGAGCAGGAAGGCAAGCAATAGTAGTTTTTTGCAGTTCATGGAAATCCCCTGAAGAAGATCAATTGGAGGTGAATGGTTGCGGTGTGCGACTGGGTTCGTAAATTGGATGGACAACCTTGCGCGTCGCCAGATCAACGATGGCATGAGCGATATGGCGTTCACCATTATCTCCAGCGGAAACGATCACGTGCGCGCAGCGCGAGTGCTCGAAACAATCGGGGTCGCTGGCTTCTCGGTAGGGAAAGCCTGCATAGAAATTCAACTTCGGCGTGCTCAGTAGACTTTTCAGCTCGGCGTTTTCTCGCAGCAGGGAAATGGCAAGTTCCACTTCGCGGTCCGACAGGTTCAACGTCGTGCCAGGTTTATCAGTTGTGCTGATCAACTTGCCACTGTGGAGATCGAACACGGTTTCGCGAGCGACGCCCCTGGCGTAATCCCAGCCGTACTCGACGACGATCGGGACGTTCTTCTCTCCGTATGTGTAGAAATCCTGGTAGCGACGGATCGGCTGGTAGGCCGGCAACTGGATATCCCGCGATGCAAGATCGGTGCGCACGCTACCGCCACCGGTTCCGCCGGAACTTGACAGTGGTGTCCACTGCCATGGCCTTGCGGCTGCAGTGCTGTTCGACGGTGGTGTGTGCGACGGTGTCGGCGTCGTTGCACATCCCAGTAATGCCGATAGGCAGAACGCTGCCGAGACGATCACGGCATGGCGGACCCAGGCCTTGCTTGTCGTCGAAGTATTTTTTTTCACGTCGCGCAGGTTCGAGTCAATTTGGCGTTGAGGCCGACGACGCATTGCCCGTAATTTCCGGAGGCGACTTGCCGTACCCCGGATCGGACCATAGTTGGAACATGAAGGCGCCGCGAGACTGACCTTGTGGGCCTACATCGAATGGACGGTTCGGACCGCCCGTGCATAGAGTGTTCTCTGCCGGCGTGACCGGCGCAATCAGCGCCTGGTCGCGCAGGAATTCGATGTATTCCTTGCTGGAAATCTGGAAATTCAAACGTGCATCGACTCGGATCGGGCGCGGTGTATTGGCAGGCAACGTGAACGTATAGTCGGTGACGTCGTAGTTAACAAGCGCTCCAGATCCTGGCGATGTTTCCGGGTAGGAATACGCAACCGGACGGAGCTCATCGCCATTTGGGTCGCCAAGCGACTTCGGTCGGAACCCAAGTGGTGGAATCCGATTGTCTTTGGCAATGCAATTGTTCAACACGAAATGGAATTGCTTCTTTCCCGCTACCTCGGTGCGACAAGAAGCTGGCGGCGTGGTGTCCCAGATACCTTGCAACGTCTCGTAGACTTTGGCCTGCGCGTCTTCCGTGAGAATTCCAGTCACTGGATCGTAAACAGCGCTTTCGGCAACTACGGCGTTGTTGTTGTCACGTATCTTGACGTTCAACCACATGCGACGACCTTCCGCATAACCGGTCGGCAGCTTGTGTCCGCTGAGGTTGGTCACCTTGACCCTGACGGTCATTGAACCGGCGACGCTCGCGGTCGGTGCGGTGTAGGCCGTGATCGAAGTCTCGGTAAGCGCACCGCTCATCAACATTTCCCTTGCAAGCGCCGTGGTGCGGTCGTAGTCGGTTTCGCGATCCAGCCCATCGGGACCCCCATATAGCGACTTGATAATCTGTGGAACCCAGGCGTTGGCTCCAGCGAATTCGTGTACGGGTAAGTTGCCGGTGCGTGAGCCATTCGGATTCTGCTGGCACACCTTCGCAGTCGGGGCTTGGGAGATGCGCATGTGGCAGCTCTGGCAAGTTTGCGACTTCGCGATCGCTGGCGTACCCGTCAAAGTCGAATCGAAGCCGTTGCGGAAAATTACGTCCGCGAACGTGCTCTGCTTCCACTCGGAATACGTGCGCTCGATCGGCATGGGACGTGTCGTGGTTACGCCGCCTTCGAGGATCAACGTCTTCAGCGGACCTGCGCTTGTATCGGGAGTGCTGACATCGTGGCAGCTCGCGCATAGCTCGGACGTTTCATGGAACGCGGACTTGGTCCAGCCATGCGGTGGCTCAAGCAAGCCGTTGGAATACGTGTAGGGACCGCGTCGGCAAGGACCACCATAAGAACTACCGTCGGGGTTGGTGCAAGACGTGGCGTTGTCGATCCACGCGTTGGCATTGCCAATCAAGGTTGGCTCACCGTTCGGGCCGTTCGGCATCATCCGGTGGCAGAAGTGGCAGGTAACTCCAGCGTAGTCGTTGTTCTTGTAATCCGGCCGATCGTACTTTCCAACCAATGCGCACCCGTTCGGGCCGGATGGTCCAACGCTTCCGCCATCGCCGTCCTTTTGCACGCGACCGCCAAACCAGCCGGGTGGTGTATGGCAACGCAGGCAATAGTCGCCGACGCCGGGCACGTCCTTGTTGGCGACGTCTAGCGCAGCCCAAAAGATGGGATCGCGCATGGCGTTGGCCATCATCGACCCGCTCCAGGAATTGTGGGGAAAATAATCCCGCTGCCCAGGCGTGTAGCCACGATGACACCCTGCACACCCTTCGGGATCTTCAAGACTCCATGCGAGGCCGGGCTGCGTGCCATGCGGCGTGAAGTCGATGGGTGTTCCCTGCGGCGCGAGCAAAGCCGACACGTCGAGCCAGTTTTCGGCCGCCGTCACGCTGGCCGGGAAGATCACAGTAATAGCGAGGACTAGCGCGAAAATTCGACGCCGGAAATGCTGGATCATAAGCTCGAGGGCAACAACCTGATTGAGCGAAACGGGTGTCCGTGATTGGATCGGACCGGCCTTGCGGACTGTCACAGGTTGGCAGTACTCCCAGCCGCCCGCCTGAAGGGCGGTACGCGGCCTGCCCTATTTTCTGAATTTAGCACACGCGGCGGCTAATCATTTGTGGACAAGGCCTGATTTTCCGGAGTTCATCATGTTTTTTCCAGCTGCGCACGCGCATCCAGCGACCGCCGTGGTTTACAGATCAGACGCGCGTCATCAGCAGCCGCTCGGCGACGCGTCGATAGATGTCGGGCAGCCGTTGCAGTTGCTCCACCGGAACGCACTCGTCGATCTGGTGGATGGTCGCGTTGTTCGGCCCAAGCTCAACCACTTCCGCGCCCAGCGGTGCGATGAAGCGTCCGTCCGACGTGCCACCGCCGGTGCTGCATTCCGGTTCGATGTTGCAGTGTTCGCGAATGCTTTCGATCACTGCAGCACGCAAACGACCATCAGCGGGTGACAGGAACGGTTCACCGGACAACCACCACTCGAGTTCGAATTTCACGGCGTGCTTTTGCAGGATTGCTTCGACCCGATCACGCAAACCTTTTTCGGTCGATGCCGTGCCGTAGCGGAAATTGAAATTGACCTGCACATCACCGGGGATGACGTTGTCAGCGCCAGTTCCGGCGTTTAAGTTGGATACCTGGAACGAGGTCGGAGGGAATTCTGCGTTGCCTTCGTCCCAAGTCGTCGCGCTGAGTTCCGCCAGTGCCGGTGCGAATGCGTGGATGGGATTGTCAGCCAGTTGCGGATAGGCGACGTGCCCCTGCACACCAATGACAGTCAAGCGGCCGGTCAACGAACCGCGCCGTCCTACACGAATCAGATCGCCAAGCTGTTGCTTCGACGATGGCTCGCCGACGACGCACCAATCGATGCTCTGGCCGCGTTCGCGAAATGCCTGCGCAACGCGACGTACCCCATCCCTGCCGATGCCTTCTTCATCCGAGGTCAGCAGCAACGCAATCGTGCCGGCGTGATCAGCATGATTCGCGACAAACGTCGTAAGCGCAATCGCCATCGCGGCAACGCTGCCTTTCATGTCTGCGGAACCTCGACCGTACAACAGGCCGCCGCGCACGACCGGCTCGAACGGTGGCGATGTCCATCGCTCGACCGGGCCGGTCGGCACCACGTCGGTATGGCCGAGGAAAACCAGCACCGGACCACCCTGCCCGTGCGTGCACCAGAGATTTTCGACTTCGCCGAAGTTGAGCGCTTCGCAATTGAAGCCGCTGGCAGCGAGCTGTTCGGCAATCAAGCGCTGGCAACCGGCGTCATTTGGGGTTACCGACTCTCGGCGGATCAGTTCACTGGTGAATTCGATGACGTCAAGCATCGGTATGGGATGACTACCCTACAAACAGTGCGATGTATTGCTTATCGTTGAACCCTACATGGACGCGGCCGTCCTGCAACACGAGCAAAGGCCGTCGTACCAACGCGGGATATTCGCGAATCAGCAACAGCCATTCGGCGTCGGAACCCGGTGTCTTGCGTGCGGGTGTGAGGTTGCGCCAGGTCATCCCGCTGCGATTGACCAGCTTCTCGAAACCGCCCAGTTGCGCGGCCCAGTCTTTCAAGGTGCTCGCGTCAACGGGACGCTCACGGTAGTCGACGAACTGTTGCTCAACATCGTGAAGCTGCAACCACTTGATTGCCTTTTGGCAGATGCTGCACTTGGTCAATCCGTAGAGCGTGATCACCATCGTGGTTAGATCTCGCCGCCGCGCTTACGCACGATCATCATCGCCATCTCCAGCGACTGCTCGTAGTTGAGTCGTGGATCGACAGTGGTGTGGTAGGCGCGAGCGAGATCGGTTTCGGAGAGGTCACGAGCACCACCCATGCATTCGGTCACATTCTCGCCGGTCAATTCCAGATGCACTCCACCCAGACGCGTTCCACAAGCTGCGTGGATGTCAAAAGCGCTGTCGAGTTCTCCACGGATGTTGTCGAAGCGCCGGGTCTTGACACCATTGGCAACTGTTTCGGTATTGCCGTGCATCGGGTCGGCGCACCACAACACCTTGTGGCCAGCGCTTTTAACGGCATTGAGCAGCGGCGGCAGTGCGGATTCGATGGTCTTGATGCCCATTCGATGGATCAGCGTCAGGCGGCCGGGTTCGTTGTCCGGATTGAGCACTTCTATCAGGCGTAGCAGCCATTCGGTTGTCGCGCTCGGGCCAACCTTTACCGCGATCGGGTTGCGGATGCCACGGAAATATTCGACATGCGCACCATCCAGATCGGCGGTACGCATGCCAATCCACGGGAAGTGCGTGGATAGATTGAACCAACCCCATTGACGTGGTACCTGGCGGGTCAGGCCTTGCTCGTAGTGCAACAACAAGGCCTCGTGCGCGGTGAAGAAATCGACGCGCTGGAAATTGCCGATCTGCTGACCGGTCAGCGTTTCCATGAAGCGCACCGAGTCGCCGATCTGGTCGACAATGCGTCGGTAGTCTTCGGGCTTGATCGAGTGATTGACCCAATCCAGATCCCAATATTCAGGATGATGAAGATCGGCAAAGCCACCGTCGATCAGGGCGCGTACGAAGTTCATCGTCATTGCCGACCGGGCGTGCGCCTTGATCAGACGGCGCGGATCGGGCAACCGCGCTTCGGCGGTGAATTCCGGCGAATTGACGATATCACCGCGATAAGAGGGCAAAGTGATGTCGCCGCGCGTTTCCAGATCGGTCGAGCGTGGCTTGGCGTACTGGCCGGCAAAACGCCCAACGCGTATGACGGGCAACTTCAGGCCGTGCACGAGCACGAGACTCATCTGCAGCATCACCTTTAGACGATTGGTAATGTGGGGCGAAGTGCAGTCGGAGAAATTCTCGGCGCAATCACCACCTTGAAGAAGAAACCGTTTGCCGTCAGCCGCTTCCGCCAAAGCCTGCTTGAGGCTGAGGATTTCCTGCGACGTGACCAACGGCGGTAATTCCGCTAAATCGCGCAAGGTCGTGTCCAAAGCATCGACGTCGGGATACGTCGGCTGCTGCAATGCCGGTTTTGCTTGCCACGAAGTCGGCGACCAATCTTCTGCCTCACGCACGGAATGGACAGGCGAATCTTGGCGCTGCATCAACGAAGTCATGCGGGTGGTTCCTGTTGCACTGCGTCATCATCGGCGCTGCGCACGGCGGGAGCAAGTTTCAGCGTGCCAAGCCCAAACTCACGCGCTTGCGCGATGCAGCCCAGATCGCACCAAAGCTCAGCGCGACGAAAAACAGCAACGTCCACGCAGGCATCGACAGACCAAGGAAACGCCAATTCACTTCCGCACATTCGCCAGAGCCAGTGAATACCAAGTCCAGAACCTTGGAAAACGGGAACGCGTCGAGCATGTAGTTGAGGCCCGGTCCGCAAGCGGGCACCTCACTGGCCGGAAGCGATTGCAGGTACAGGTGGCGTGCGGAAACGCCGACGCCTCCGATACCGCAAAGGGTGACCAATACGGCGTACACCCAACGACCACTTCGGGCCGGGTTGTGCATTGCGCCGATCAGGAAGAACAGCCCCATCCCGACGAATGCCAGCCGCTGGAAACTGCAGAGCGGACATGGCTCGACGCCCATCTGGTATTGCTCCAAGAAGGCATACGCCATCAAAGCGGCAATCACGATGACGCCGGTGAAAAACTGAGCCCGGAACGACCAACGGAAGGGATTGAAATTCATCGAGGACGACCTTTGCGGGATGGATTATTGACGATTCAAGACCTGCCTGGTGCGCGTCGGGTTCCCGACATCGTTACACAGGTCCTGAAAAGCAAACGGCCCCGGTCAACGCGTGACCGGGGCCGCAGTGGAGCAATACAACGAGAAACTGCGGCCTATTTGGCGCTGTCGTCGACTTCGACAGGTGCCGGACGATCAAGCAGTTCGACGTAAGCCATCGGCGCATTGTCGCCGGCACGGAAGCCGCACTTCAGGATACGCAGGTAACCGCCTGGACGTTCGCGGAAACGCGGACCGAGTTCGACGAACAGCTTGCCGACGGCCTGCTTGTCGCGCAAACGTGCGAAGGCCAAGCGGCGATTGGCAACGCCATCAACCTTGGACAGTGTGATCAAGGGTTCAGCGACGCGTCGCAGTTCCTTGGCCTTGGGCAAGGTCGTGCGGATCAGCTCGTGCTTGAACAGCGACGCGGCCATGTTCTTGAACATTGCCTCGCGATGGCTGCTGGTACGGCTGAGTTTGACTCCGGATTTACGGTGGCGCATGGTGTTTTATTCCTGTCTCAGCCCAGCTGCATGCCGTGCGAAATGCCCGGCGGCGGCCAATTCTCGAGTTTCATTCCCAGCGACAGGCCGCGCTGTCCAAGCACATCCTTGATCTCGGTCAGCGACTTCTTGCCGAGGTTGGGAGTCTTGAGCAGTTCGACTTCGGTGCGCAGCACCAGGTCGCCGATGTAGTAAATGCTTTCCGCTTTCAGGCAGTTGGCCGAACGCACGGTCAGTTCCAGATCGTCGATTGGACGCATCAGGATGGGATCGACGCCGCTCGTGTCCTTGTCGGCGCTGGCGCTCTCGCGACGGGTGAAGTCGCCAAAGATCGAAATCTGGTCCTGCAAGATTTCAGCCGCTTTGCGGACCGCTTCGTCGGCATCGATCGCGCCGTTGGTCTCGATATCGAGGATCAACTTATCGAGATCGGTGCGCTGTTCCAGCCGCGCGCTGTCGACCTGATAGGCGACGCGGCGAACCGGGCAATACGAGGCATCAAGTTGCAGGCGACCGATCGGACGCGCTTCGTCGTCGGGAAGGCGACGCGCGGTCGCCGGCTCATAGCCGACACCGCGCGCGATCTTCAAGCGCATGTTGAGCGACACATCCTTGGTCAGCGTGCAGATCACGTGTTCGGGATTGACGATCTCAACCGAATGATCGACCTTGATGTCGCCAGCCGTAACAACGCCTTTACCCTTCTTGCTGAGGGTAAGTGTTGTCTCGTCATGGCCGTGCATGCGGATGGATACGTCCTTGAGGTTCAACAACACCTCGATGACGTCTTCCTGCAGACCTTCGAGCGTCGTGTACTCATGCAGCACGCCTTCGATCTCAACTTCGACAATGGCGCAACCAGGAATAGACGACAGCAGCACGCGACGCAGCGCGTTGCCGAGCGTATGGCCAAAGCCACGCTCCAGCGGTTCGACGGTGACTTTTGCGCGGTTGAGGCTGATGCGCTCGACCTGGGTACCGCGAGGACGCAAAACGTTTGTGGATCCTGTCATGTAAAGCACTCCGCGAAGTCCTGAAGGACTTCTCAAGATTCACTCTGATGGAAGCCGGCCGGAAGGCCGGGCCTCTTACTTCGAATACAGTTCGACGATCAG
>JBBSTF010000059.1:0-15930 GCA_038236135.1 Lysobacterales bacterium | reverse complement strand
CTGGTTCGCGAACTGGACGAGGAGCTGGGCATTGTCGCCAGCGCAGGTCGCCCGCTGATCAGCGTTCCTTTTTGCTACGCCGACAAGTCGATCCGTCTGGATGTCTGGACCGTCGATGCCTACACCGGCACACCATGGTCGCGCGAACGCCAGCCGCTGCAATGGGTAGACGTTGCGGCGCTCGATGCCATGGCGATGCCAGAGGCCGACCGCCCCGTCATCTCCGCACTGCGATTGCCTGATCTTTATCTGATAACACCGGATCTGCAGCCGTCCCAGTGCGACGCGATAGTCCCCACACTCGAACGCGCTATCGCTGGCGGAATCCGACTGATCCAGTTGCGCTTGCCGCACTGGTCACGTGCCCAGATGCACGAGTGGGCGGCGAGGCTGCGCTCGATCACGCGCGCAGCCGACTGCCGGATGTTGGTGAATGCTGACATCGAACTGGCGATCGACGCCGATCTGGACGGCGTCCATTTACCCGCACTTGCCGCAGCCAACTACCTCGCGCGTCCGTTGCCGGCTTTGAAGTGGCTGGGCGTTTCCTGCCACGACGCCAACGAGCTTGCCCATGCTGCGCGCATCGGTGCCGATTTCGCGACGTTGTCACCGGTCAACGCAACGGCGTCGCATCCTGGCGGTGTCGCCTTGGGTTGGGAGCGATTCTCCGAACTCGTTGCCAATGCAACCATCCCTGTCTATGCCCTGGGCGGCATGTCGCGCCGCGATTCTGCAAATGCCATGGAGTCGGGTGCGCAAGGTATTGCCGCCATTCGTACGCTTTGGTCCGATCACTACGTGTCTGATCGAGCACCGCGGGCCAGAGCACGATAGCGAAGATGCAGGCGTTCAACCTGCGCATACAGCGCAGCAAACGAACCGCTGTTCTCGATCACGTCATCCGCAATTGCCAGGCGTTTCTCGCGACTGGTCTGTGACGCGAGGATGTTTTCTGCGAGTGCGGCATCGATGCCGGGTCGCAGCAACAGGCGCTGCAACTGCAAATCAAGTGATACGTCGACGACGAGGACGCGGTCGATCCAGTCATAAGCGCCACCGCTTTCGACCAGTAGCGGGATTGATAGCAGCACGTAATCGGCGTCGGCCGCGATGGCGCGCTCCTTCATCGTCTCTCGAATGCGTGGATGCAGGATCGCCTCAAGCCTCAGGCGAGCTTCGGGGTCGTCAAATACGCGCGACCGCATTGCTACGCGGTCCAGTGTTCCATCGTCGCTGAGCATCGTGTCGCCAAATGCATCGACGATTTCGTGCAACGCCGCTTGTCCCGGTTCGACCAGTTCACGCGCTATGCGATCCGCATCGACGACCGCCGCGCCTAGGGCTGCGAACCGACGTTCGATTTCGGATTTGCCCGATGCAATGCCGCCGGTCAGCGCAACTGCATAACCGGCCATCAGATGGCGGGGAAGAATCCGCGATACCAGGCGGCGAGCCCGTCGCCGAACACGAACCAGACCCAGCCGGCGATGGCGATGAAGGGACCAAACGGAATCGGCGTGGAGCGATCCTGGCCCCGCTTCGCGAGCACGATGCTGCCGATCACCGCGCCGAACAGCGACGACATCAAGATAATCGGCAACAGGCTCACTGCTCCCATCCACGCGCCGAGCGCGGCCAGCAGTTTGAAATCGCCGTAACCCATGCCTTCCTTGCCGGTAATCAGCTTGAAGAGCCAGAACACCGACCACAGGCTGAGATAGCCAATTGCCGCGCCGACGATTGCGGTGGTCGGATCGACGAAGATAGGGAACAGCGAAATCAGCAAACCCAGCCACATTAGCGGCACGGTTAGTTGATCGGGCAAAAGTTGAGTGCGCGCGTCGATGCCGGCGGCGGCGATCAGGGTCCAGGTCAGCAAGAGGCCAGCGAATAATTGTCCTGTCAGGCCGAATTTCCACGCGATCAATGCCGACGCGATCAGGGTGAGCGCTTCGACGAGCGGGTATTGCGCGGAAATCGGCGCCTTGCAGTAACGACAGCGGCCGCGCAGCGCCAGCCAGCTGAGTAACGGGATATTGTCCAATGCAGACAGCTTGTGTTTGCACGTTGGGCAGTGCGACGCGGTGAATACCAGATCGGGCGGCGCCGTTTCCGTGACCGTCGTGTCCGCTTCCAGCTCCAGCACTTCGCGAGCCTGGTTGCGCCAGTCGTGTTGCAAGCGGGCAGGCAAACGGAGGATGACGACGTTGAGGAAACTGCCAACCAGCAGGCCGAACACAGCACACAAGGCAATCAATGGCGCGGGTTCGGCGACCCAGGAAAAATCACTCATTGCAGTGTGGAACCCATAGGATGCTCTGAACAAGTCCACGCAGGCGTCATAATGTCAGAAAGGTTCACAGTTTGGCGAGCGTGGCGCCGTGCAGGCTGGCCGCCTGGTCAAGCCGCGCGCGTCGATCTGGGGGCCTTTCTGACATCACCCCGTCTTTGAAATCAACTCGTTGGGGCCGATCTGTCTGCCCGCAGTTCCGCGTTGCGCCACCTCGTCAGACGGCCAGTCTGACTTCGGCGACGCGCCTTGATCTGCGAGCACACAGATCGGTGACGCCTGTGCGGACTTGCTCAGAGCATCCTTATCCGACCACGGCACCGAGCTTGAAGATTGGCAGATACATGCCGATCACCATGCCGCCGACCAGTACGCCGATAACCACCATGATCAACGGCTCCAGCAGGCTCGACAACGAATCGACGGCGTTGGAGACTTCTTCTTCGTAAAACTCGGCAACCTTGAACAGCATCTTGTCGAGCGCACCCGCTTCCTCGCCGATGGCAACCATCTGCACAACCATGTTCGGGAACAGATCGGTCTGGCGCATCGCCAGTTGCAACTGGTGGCCAACCGACACGTCGTCGCGAATGCGCTTGACGCCTTCGTTGTAGATGATGCTGCCGGTAGCGCCGGCGACAGAATCCAGTGCCTCGACGAGCGGAACACCAGCGCGGAAGGTAACCCCCAGCGTCCGTGCAAAACGCGAGATCGCCGACTGGCGAAGAATTTCGCCGACCACTGGTAGTTTCAACAAAACGCGTCCGACAAAGTGCTGCAGTTTCGTCGAGCGCTTGTACGCCATGACGAACCCCACGATCGATCCAACAATGATCAGCAGCACCAACCACCAGTTCGCCACCATGAAGCGCGACGCGCCGACCAGCATCTGGGTAAAGGCCGGAAGCTCGGCACCGAAATTCGCGAACACGGTTTCGAACTGCGGAATGACGAAGATCAGCAAAATCGTTGAAACGATCACCGCGACGGCGAGCACGCCGGCCGGGTAGAACATCGCCTTCTTGATCTTGCCCTTGATGCTCTCGATGTTTTCCTTGTACGTCGCCACAGTATCGAGAACGGTATCGAGCACACCTGCCGATTCACCGGCGCGGACGAGGTTGCGAAACAACTCATCGAACTGGACAGGGTAGGCGCCAAGTGCCTCATTCAGGGCCGAGCCGCCCTCAATGTCGGTCTTGATAGCGACCAACATGTCCTTCATGCGCGGATTGGTTTGGCCGCCGGCGACAATTTCGAAGCCCTGCACCATAGGAACGCCGGCGGCCATCATCGTCGCCAACTGACGACTGAAAACCGCAATTTCGCGCGCCGTGACCTTTTTTCCGGTCTTGCCGAACAGCGGCTTGGGCTTGGGCTTGACGCTCTGCGGGTTAATACCCTGGCGGCGCAGTTCCGCTTTGATCAGACTGGCGTTCTTGCCAACCTGCTCGCCCTTCATTCGGGTGCCGCGTTTGTCCAGACCGGTCCACAGGAACGTTTCGGTCTGTTTCACCTGAGCGCGTTGACGCCCCTGCTTCGCGATATCTGCCCGGGCTTTCGCCGTCAAGACTGCCATGCGTCAATCCTTGGTAATGCGGTTGATCTCGGCAAGACTGGTGACAGCAGCCTTGACCTTGAGTAGCGCCGACCCGCGCAGGTCGCGCACGCCGGCCTTCAATGCAACTTCGGCGATATGCAACGCATTGCCCCCAGAAAGTATGACCTTCTGGATTTCCTCCAGCATTGGCATCACCTGATAAACGCCCACACGCCCTTTATAGCCGTCATTGCAGCCGGAACAACCGACTGCGTCAAAGATCTGCATTCCCGACTCGGCATCGTCTTGGCTGAAGCCCTCGGCGATCAGGGCGGAGTCGGGTAGGACCAGCGACCGTTTGCACTCGTGCAGGCGCCGGCCAAGGCGTTGCGCGATGATCAGGCTCACTGACGAGGTGATGTTGTACGGCGCAATGCCCATGTTCATCAGACGCGCCACCGTTTGCGGCGCGTCGTTGGTATGCAGGGTCGACAGCACCATGTGGCCGGTCTGCGCGGCCTTGATCGCAATCTCGGCCGTTTCCAGGTCGCGAATTTCGCCGACCATGATGATGTCCGGATCCTGGCGCAGGAATGAGCGCAGCGCCGCCGCGAAGGTCATGCCACGCTTTGTGTTCTGTTGCACCTGGTTGACGCCGTGCAGGCGGATTTCGACCGGGTCTTCGACCGTCGAAATGTTGCGACCTTCGGTGTTGAGGATGTTGAGCGCGGTGTATAGCGACACTGTCTTGCCGGAACCGGTCGGGCCGGTGACCAGCACCATGCCATATGGTTTCTCGATCGCATTCTCGAAAAGGATTCGCTGGTCCTCCTCGTAACCCAGTTTCTCGATGCCCAGCTTTGCTGCCGCCGCATCAAGGATGCGCAAAACGATCTTCTCGCCGAACAGGGTCGGGCACGTGCTGACGCGAAAGTCGATTGAGCGCGTCTTGGAAAGATTGAGCTTGATGCGGCCATCCTGCGGTACGCGCTTCTCGGCGATGTCCAGCCCGCTCATGACTTTCAAGCGCGATGAAATCCGGTTCGACAACTTGATCGGCGGAGCGGCGATACCGCGCAGGATGCCGTCCATCCGGAAGCGCACGCGGTAATTGGCTTCGTAGGGTTCGAAGTGGATGTCCGACGCGCCGCGCTTGATCGCATCAACCAGCACCTTGTTGACGAAACGAACGACCGGCGCATCGTCGGAGCCGCCCATGGCGTCGACGCCGGACTCGCTCATCTCCTCGCCACTGCTCGACTCCAAGCTATCGAGGCCTTCGGAATCGTCGCTCATGCTGCCAATCGACGTGCCGCCGCCGGCCAAGACATGTTCAATCAACTTTTCCAAGACCGCTTCGTCGACCAGAATCGGCTCGACCTGCGTATTGGTCTGGAACTTGATCTCATCCAGCGCACGCAAGCTGGTCGGATCGGAGACACCAACAAACAGCCGGTTGCCGCGTTTGAACAGCGGCAGCGCCTTGTGCTTGGTGATCAGTTCTTCCTTGACCAGCTTCATCGGCGAGGCCGACAAATCCAGTGCAGTCACGTCCATCAGCGGCATGCCGAACTCCACTGACAGCGCGTGCGCAACGGTCGCACTGCTGACGATGCCATTCGAGGTCAGCCACACAGCCAGCGGAATTCTCTGGCGCTGGGCGTCGTCAACCGCCTTGCGTGCGTCTGCCTCACCGAGGTCTCCATCGGTAACCAGACGTCTCGCAATGCCGGTAAGTCCGGCAAGCGACGGTGCGTTCATTTGCACGGCCATAGGCGGTATAGCTACAACTTTTACAGGGAATAGAACGAATCTACCTTAATTGTGCTTTGGAAAGAACTGTTTAGTCGGCAGTTTTTCGGTCATTCGCGCAGTAAGTTCGGAACGGCAACTCCCATCAACCGACAGGCAATAGGGGGATTTCCTACAAACACTGTCAGTGCCCAACCGTATACCCGCGATCGTTTCGAAGCGACGCTGGGTTCCCGTATCGCACCTGTCGGGCGCCGCCCCAGACCGGTATCCGACTATGCACCAGCAAACCCTGTTCATTTCGATGGCGATTTTTCGCGCCAAAACCTGGATGCCATTTGTCCAATGAACGACATTGCGTTCCAGCGCGACTTGCACCAACGTGCAATTGCGTTGCGCTATCGCGCAACCGAACTGGCTGATGCCCTGCAACGTTTTCGCGAGCGCCAGCAGCAAATCGAAACAGGCAGCACTGAAGCGTTAATCCGGATGCCGCCAGTCGCAGCAGGCTGGCTCGTCGATTTCTTCCGCGCGTGACTATCTGGTAGCGCTCACGGTCGCGTGCCCGACATCGACTCCTGATTTTCCATGGGAACGACGTAAACGGACAACTCCAAAGTCACTTTATCGCTGAGCACGGCGCGCTTGCTGTTCATGCCGAATTCGCTGCGCGAAATGCTGCCCTGCACATGCAGCGGGCATTCGCGCCCTGGCTGATCGCAATCGGCGGGCAATACCGTCAAATCCAGGATTCGATCAATGCCGCGCAGGCTCAGGCGACCACGCAACGGACCGCCTTCGCGCAGCAGCGTTCTCGAGATTGGGTCGGAGATAAAACGGATTTCCGGATGACGCGCGCTGTCGAAGAATTCGCCGGAACGCGCCCACTCTTCGCGATCGCCACTTCCCATTTCGATCAAACGTGTATCAATGCGAGCATCCACCCAACCGAGGTTGCGCTCGCGATCAATGCGGATGCTACCGCTAACCGTCGTGAACTGGCCGCGCACCGCCATCAACAACATTGCACGCAGAGAAAACTCGGCATGCGACCGCTGTGAATCGATGCGCAGTGTCTCGATCGGAGTTTCCTTTGCCTGACCACCCCCGGCCATTGCCCCGAGGGAAAGCACAAAACACCAAGCGAGCAACAACCGTCTGTTGCGCGTGGTAGCTCGTCGGGTCATTGGAGTAGGGCAGGAGACAACGAGATGATGCGTTTGTCGCCTCAGGGCCACCAGAAATGTCGAACTTCGGCAGTGCCTGGTTCCAGTGGAGAGTCTTCATCCATTCGTAGCCAGACAATCGCCGCCGGCGGCATGCCGCGACCGTTATCTGACGCGCCATCTGCCAGCAACGACACTAACGATTCCAGCCCGGGGTTGTGGCCGACCACGACGATGCAATCGGCATCGGGATGATCGTCCAGCACACGAATCAGGTCGCCAGGCGTGGCTTCGTAAATGCGTTCGTCTTCACGAGCGTCGGTGTATCCGGCGACGGCGTTAACGCGCTCCAGCGTCTGTCGTGCGCGCGCGGCAGGTGACGAAAGCATGCAGTCGGGTTCGACGCCGTGACGCTTCAACCATACGCCGGCCGCATCCGCTTCCGTATTGCCAAGAGCGCTGAGTGGTCGATCTTTATCAGTCTGGCCAGCGATCGCGGGTTCGGCGTGGGCGTGGCGAAGCAGGATGATGTCGCGGGTAGCCATTGCTGCGATTCCATTGTGCCGGGAACCCCATCTTGCCCCAAGCGCGACCCGATGCGCCAACACGCCACCATCCTGTTTCAGCGTTTGGTCACTGCCTGCCGATCCACTTCAGTAGTTTTGCCCAGTCGTCCTGATGGCCGCGCACCGCTTCGGAGTGGTAGTCGAAGATGCTGCGACCGAGTCCTGCCATCAATACATAAGCCTGGCTGTCGCGAAGTTGTGCAACCAGTGGGAACGGCAATCCACGCATTGCCTCTACCGCGATCTGGCTGGAGTTGGTCCACGGCTTGAGGCGGTTGGCGACCAGCGCGACTGGCAACTTGCCTTTCTTCACCGCTTTCAATTCGGACAGGTCGGCAAGGAAGGATGCGCTCGCTTCCAGATCAATCACCGATGGCAACACCGGCACGACAATGACATCGATCTGGTCCGCGTAACGCTCCAGTTCGTCCGACGTGATACCAGCAGGAACGTCGATGATCACGCGTTGCGCGCCCTCGGGTATCCGCTCGGGCCAGCGTCGGCGGGTGCCATCCAGTGGCAGCACCGGAGTCGCCATCTCGGCGCGCTTTGCACACCAGCGCTGGCTGGACTGCTGGCGGTCCGTGTCAACCAACACCGTTGCCTCACCCTTGATCGCGTAATACGCCGCAAGGTTGGTTGCTATCGTGGTCTTGCCGCAACCGCCCTTCGAGCTGGCTACCAGAATGGTTCGCATCACGATGTCCTCGGTTTCTGCTCGCTAAAGTGTACGCCGCCGTTGGAATCAGTAGCCCGACGCCTGGCCATCCTTGCGGCTTTCCGAAGCACCAATCCACACGCCGTTTTTTGCATCGCGCTCGATCGCTTGATAGCCGCCATAAGGTCCATCGGCATATTGCACGCGATGGCCTTTGCGCATCAGTTCCCGCACGGTGGCGTAATCGAAGCCAGTTTCCAGATCGAGTACGCCACCATCGCTCATTGGCGTCGCTTGCGCTTCCGGCGATGTCGAGCCTTCATGCTGGATGCGTGGCGCATCGCCGGCTTCCTGCAGGTTCATGCCGAAGTCGATCAGGTTCATGATGATCTGCACATGCCCCTGCGGCTGCATGTCGCCGCCCATCACGCCAAAGCTCAACCACGGCTCGCCGTTCTTCGTCGCGAAGGCGGGGATGATGGTGTGGAACGGCCGCTTGCCCGGTTCGAAGGTGTTGGCGTGTCCGTCCTTCAGCACGAACATCTCGCCGCGGTCCTGCAGGATGAAACCCAGTCCCGGCGGCGTCATGCCCGAACCCATTCCGCGATAGTTGGACTGGATCAGCGACACCATGTTGCCGTCCTTGTCGGCGGTGGTCAGGTAGATTGTGTCGGTACCGGGGCGCACGTCGCCGGCATCCACTTTGCGCATCGCCTTGTCCGGCGAAATCAGCTTGCGACGCTGTTCGGCGTATCCCTTCGAGAGCAATTGCTTGATCGGCGTCTTCACGAATGCCGGGTCCGCGTAATACTTCGCACGATCCTCGAACGCGAGTTTTTTTGCTTCGGTGAACAAGTGAATATGCTCCGCACTGCCGAACGGAATCTTCGAGAAATCGTAGCCTTCCAGAATATTGAGCATCTGCAGTGCGGCGATGCCTTGGCCATTAGGTGGCAGTTCCCAGACATCCACGCCACGATAGTTGACCGATGCCGGTTCCACCCATTCGCCCTTGTGCGCGGCCATGTCCTCATAGGAAAGAAAACCGTCATTGGCTTTCATGTAGGTCCCGATGGTGCGCGCGATATCACCCTTGTAGAACGCGTCGCGACCGCCCTTGGCGATAATCTCCAGCGTATTCGCGAGATTCGGATTTCGCCACATTTCGCCCTTCGCCGGCGCCTTGCCGTTAATGGTGAATTGCTCGCTGAAACCGGGATATTGTGACAATCGGGCCACCGAGCGGTCCCAGTAGTACGCGATCACCTCAGTCAGCGGAAAGCCTCCGCGCGCATAGCCGATGGCCGGTGCCAGCACCGTTTTCATCGGCAATTTGCCGAAGCGATCATGCAGCGCGAACCAGCCATCCACCGTGCCGGGCACCGTCACGGGTAGCGGTCCCCACGATGGCACGCTGCTGTGGCCGTGGTCCTTGAACCATTGCAGCGTCAACGACTTCGGCGAGCGACCGGAGCCGTTGTAGCCGTATAGCTTTTTGGTTTTTGCGTCCCACACGATGGCGAACAGGTCGCCACCCATGCCGTTGCCAGTCGGTTCCATCAAACCCAAGGCAGCGTTGACGGCGATGGCGGCGTCCACGGCGCTTCCTCCGGCTTTCAAAATGTCGACGCCGACTTGCGTGGCAAGCGGCTGCGAACTGGCAACCATGCCGTGTGGCGCGATCACTTCGGATCGGGTCGCGAACGCGGCGCCAGTGACGCGATCGGCGGCGGCGCAAGGCAAGGTCAACAGGGCGGTGGAAAGTGCGATGGCAACCCGGCGCATGATTGTCTCCCGACGAACGATTCAGCATCATCGCCGGAAACAGCCCGACCGCAAGTGTCCATTCACCTATCTTCCGTACCCGGCCCATGTTTGAAACTTTAAAACGCCAAGCTCGTGATTTCACCGAACAACGCAGTGGAACGCGCTTCCAGACGCGTTTTCGCAGTCGACCCCCGGAGCGCAATCGCTGGCATGTGATGTTCACGATTGCGTTGGCCGGTGTGCTGATCCTTATCGGATTCGTGCTGCTGTTCCTGCCTGGTCCTGGCATCGCTTTTCTGATCTTTGCTGCGCTGCTGATCGCTGGCGAATCCTTGCTCGCCGCGCGTGCGCTGGATCGTGCCGATCTCGCGTTGACCCGCCTGTGGTCGCGGTTGCGTCGTTGACTTCAATCTCTTCGCAGAAATGCGAACGACGCCGGTGTATAGTTTTCCGCCCGACCGTCATGCTGCCCGTTTCTGATGAGTAAGGTTTCGATGACTGATCGTTCTCCAACACTTGCCGAACTTGACCACATCACCCTGCGTGTGGAACGTCTGGCAGCTCTGTGTCGGCAACTGACCGAAGAGAACCGCAGCCTGCGCCACTCGCAGGACCAGCTCGCCACCGAGCGAGCGCAAATCCTCGCACGCAACGAGCAGGCGCGCAGCCGTGTCGAAGCAATGATTCTGCGTTTGAAAACGCTCGAACAGAATCCGGGTTGATCGCGATGACTGCCGCAAACACGCGCGAACCGGTCAGCGTACAAATCCTTGATCGTGAGTTCACCATTGGCTGCACGCCCGACGAGCGCGACGGCCTGCTTGCGGCGTCGCGCTATCTCGACGAGAAGATGCGCGAAATCAAGCGCGCCAGTGGCGTCGCCGGCTTTGATCGCCTGGCCGTGCTGGCTGCATTGACGATTGCCACCGAACTGCTGGGCACACGCGACCGCGATGAACACGAGGCGACTGAACTTGCGCGAGGGCTGACATTGTTGCGCACGAAGCTTGATGCGGCTTTGCCCGCTTCCCTACAATAGCCGTCGGTGTCCTCTGCGGTGCGCGACAGTGCACCTTACATATAGCCTTGCTCCTATTGAACGACACCGGGGCGATCAATCGGTAGTGGTTGTGCATGTCCGCCATGTGCGGAAAGCCTTAAAGCTCCGACCAGTCTCCCCACCTGATCCCTCTGGATCAAGGTCGTTTGATGCGCATCGTCACAGCGGAGGACGCCTCTCATGGATGGCCGTCCCGCCTTCACCGACAGCACGTCGATGAACGCGGGACGCGCCGGCTTCGGCGCGCGGCGTCTTTTGTTACGGTGACGCATGGCCGACATCCCCACAGCCCGACAGTCGTTGCGCAGCGAGTTGCAGGCCCGTCGCTTGGCGGCGACACCGGCGCAGCGGATTACCGCCGCGCAAGGTTTGCGAACCACGCTGGAACACATCCCGGAATTCCTCACCGACGCCACCATCGGCGGCTATTGGGCAACCTCGGGCGAACTACCGCTGATGGCCCTGTTCGATGGCATGCGCCAACGCGACCAGATTTTTCATTTGCCGGTGGTCGGTCCGATGCACAGTCTGCAATTTGTTGCATGGAAAATCGGCGATGAAGTGGCACCCAATCGCTACCGCATTCCTGAACCCGTTCACGAGCGCAGCCGCCGTGTCGCCGTCGACATGATCGACGTTTTGCTGATGCCGCTGCTCGGTTTTGATCGCAAAGGCAATCGGCTGGGATTTGGCGGCGGCTATTACGATCGTGCGCTGGAATTCCTGCGTGATCGCGACAAACCGTCATCGACCTTGCTGGTTGGCGTCGGCTATTCGTTCCAGGAAGTCGAACACTTCGTCGCCGAACCTTGGGACGTGAAGCTGGACTACATCGCCACCGAGCGTGAACTGATTTCGTGCTGGCCTGACAAACCGTGAAAGGCGAATCTCAATGAGCAGGACAACCCGCCGGTACTGGCTGATGAAAACCGAGCCCGATGGATTCTCCATTGATGATCTCGAACGCGTTGGCGTTGAACCCTGGAGTGGCGTGCGCAACTACCAGGCGCGCAACTTCATGCGCGATGGCATGCAACCCGGTGATGGCGTGTTGTTCTACCACTCCAACTGTGAGCCACCTGGGATCGTCGGCCTTGCCAGCGTTGCCAGCACGGCCTATCCCGATCCGACCCAGTTCGACTCGGACAGCCACTACCACGATCCAAAAAGCACGCAGGAAGAGCCGCGCTGGCAGCTGGTTGATGTGAAATTCGAGCGCAAGCTCAAGCGCTGCCTTACTTTGACCGAACTGAAAGCCTGCCCGGAACTGGAAGACTTCGCGCTGGTGCAACGCGGATCGAGACTGTCGGTGATGCCGGTGGTGAAGTCGCAGTACGATTTCATTCTGGGTTTGGAAAAGAAGAAGGCGCCAAAATGAATCAGGATGACGTGAAGCGCCGCGCTGGTCGCGCCGCGATGCGCTTTGTCGAAAACGGCATGTTGGTTGGCGTCGGCACAGGTAGCACGGTTGCCCACTTCATCGACGCGCTGGCGGAGCGTCGCCACGACATCCGTGGCGCGGTTTCCAGTTCCGATGCATCGAGCAAGCTGATGAAAGATCGCGGCATCGACGTGCTCGATCTCAACGCCGCCGGACCCCTCGAGTTGTATGTCGATGGCGCCGACGAGTGCGACGACAACAAGTGCTTGATCAAGGGCGGCGGTGCGGCGCTGACTCGCGAAAAAATCATCGCGGCGGCATCAAAGACCTTTGTCTGCATCATTGATCCATCCAAGCGAGTTCAATACCTCGGTGCGTTTTCCGTTCCCGTCGAAGTGATACCGATGGCACGCAGCCATGTTGCTCGCGAGATCGTGAAACTCGACGGCCAACCGGTCTGGCGCGATGGTGTGGTCACCGATAACGGCAACTGGATCATCGACATACACGGCTGGTTAATTGCCGATCCGGTTGGCATGGAAGAAAAACTCAATCAGATCGTCGGCGTCGTCACCTGCGGATTGTTCGCGCGTCGACGCGCCGATATCGTATTGATTGGCGAAGACGAAATGCGCTGAGCGGTTCGGTCAATCGAGTCGCTTCTGGAAACGGGTGGCGGCGATGGCCAGCATCACCACGATAAACACGCCCAACGCGGCCAGCGAATGCCACAACTCGCCCAGCCCGGCACCGCGCAGCATGATGCCGCGTATCAAACGCAGGAAATGGGTCAGCGGAAAGATTTCCGCCAGCCACTGCGCTGGCTTGGGCATGCCATCGAACGGGAACATGAAACCCGACAGCAGAATCTGCGGAAGGAACAGGAAAAATGCCATCTGCATCGCTTGGAACTGGGTGCTCGCCAGCGTGGAAATGAACACGCCCAGCGACAGCGTCGCACCGATGAAAACCAGCGACGCCAGGTAGACGTCGAGTAGCGATCCGCGCAGCGGCACATGGAACACCCAGGCACCCAACAGCAGGATCAACGTAACCTGGATCAGGCCGATGCCGATGTAGGGAATCACCTTGCCCAAGGTCAGTTCCAGCGGCGACAGCGGCGTCGCGATCAGCATTTCCATGTTGCCGCGTTCGCGCTCACGGACGATCGCCATGGCCGTGAAAATCACCATCGTCATCGTCAGGATCACGCCAATCAAGCCGGGCACGGTGTTGATCGGCGCGCGGCGCTCGGGGTTGTAGTAGTTGACGATTTCGACGCTGTTGACCGGCAGCGCCTTGTGTTTGAATTTCGCCGTCGGAAAGAGCGCCAGTTGTCGCGCCGCCGCCTGCACGGATTGATCCGAGCCATCAACGATCACCTGCCACGCAGGCCGGTCGCCCATTTCCAGCCGGTTCTCGAAATCGGCAGGAATTATCACCGCCGTGCCAATCGCGCCGACCCGCAACAAGTGGTCAATCTGCTGCGGCGTGCTGACGTGATAATCGAAGGTCAGCACCTGCGATGAACCCAGTTCGGCGACCAGTTCGCGCGAACGTGCAGTATTGGCCTGGTCGAGCACCGCGCCCGGCAGGTTGCGTACATCAAGGTTGATCGCAAAGCCGAACAGAAGTAGCTGCAAGGTCGGAATTCCAACGATCATCGCAAAGGTGATGCGGTCGCGTGACAACTGGCGCAGCTCCTTCACGACAACCGCGAACATGCGGATCGGGCTCATCGGGATGCGTCCTTGGCGTGGGTCGCCGCGACGAACACGTCTTCGAGATTGGCGGCCGTGTCGCTGAACGTGGCATCGTGGCCGGCTGATTCGATTCGCGAGGAAAGCGTCTTGATCGCATCGTCGCGATGCCGCGTCAGCACGCGCAACTTCGCGCCAATCTGGGCGACGCCCAGCACGTCATCCTGTTCACGCAGCCATTGCTGCAAGGCGCGCGGTTGCTTGGTTTCCACCAGCAATGTGCTGCCCGGCAAAGCTTCCATCAATTGGACCGGCGCACCATCCGCGACCAGCTTGCCGCGGTCAAGAATCGCCAGGCGATGGCAGCGCTCGGCTTCGTCCATATAGTGCGTCGACACCAGCATGGTCGCGCCGGATTCAGCCAGGTCAAACAGCGCGTCCCAGAAGTCGCGGCGTGATTCGGGATCTACCGCGCTGGTTGGTTCGTCGAGTAGCAACAATTCCGGTTCGTGCAAGACCGCGCAAGCCAACGCAAGCCGCTGGCGCTGGCCGCCGGACAGCTTTCCCGACATGCGCTTGCCGAGTTCCCCCAGGCGATAGCGCTCCTCCAGCTCATTGATGCGTTGGCGTTTCTTCGCGCCGCGCAAGCCTTGCACGGTGGCGATGAAGTCGAGGTTTTCGCGGACGGACAGGTCTTCGTACAGCGAGAATTTCTGCGTCATGTAGCCGATCCGGCGCTTCAGCGATTCGGCGTTCTCGGGCAGTTGCTCGCCCAGCACTTCCACGTCACCTTCGCTCGGTGTCAGCAGGCCGCAGAGCATGCGAATAGTGGTCGACTTTCCACAGCCGTTCGGTCCGAGGAATCCGTACACCTCGCCACGCTGCACGGTCAGGTCCAGATGATCGACGGCGACCAGATCGCCAAAGCGTTTGGTCAGCCCGCGCGCCTTGATGACGACCGGCGTATCAGGGCGCATCGCAAGCGACCTGCACCGGCAAGCCGGCCGGCAACGTCTGCGCCTTGTCGCCTTGCAACACCAGTTCGGCGCGATAGGCGAGTCGGCTGGCGTCGTCGCCGGTCAACGCGTAGTAGGGCGTAAATGCCGGATCGGAGCGCAAGCTTCGCAGCGTTGCCGAATAGGATTCGTCGACGCCCTGCACATGGACCTTGCACGTCATTCCATCGACCATCGAAGCACGGCGACTGGCGGGTACAAAGATGCGCGCGTACGGCGCAGCACCCGACAAGAGGCTGACCACGGTCGCGCCCTGCGGCGGCTGGTCACCCAGCTTGAATGGCAGCGCGTCGATCCGGCCATCGCGCGGCGCGGCTACGTCCAAGCGCTGCCGACTGAGTTGCGCGGCATCCACTTCTGCCCGCGCGGCATCAACGCTCGCTTGGGCCTGGTCGATGGTTTCGCTGCGCGCGCCATTGACCTGCTCGTCGAGTTGCGCGTGGCGTGCGGCAGCGTTCGCGCTCGTCGTTGTCAGCGCCGCTTGCGCATCGTCGAGCGTGGCTTGCGCGACCAGGCCACGCGCACGAATCGCAGCAATCCTGTCGCGCTCCTTTTTCGCGTTGCCGACACTGGCCTGCGCGCTGACCAGATTGGCGCGTGCGGTCGCGATCGTTTCGCTGCGTGTGCCTGCCTGCAGTTCCGCAAGAGCCGACTCCATCCGTTTTAGTTGCGCGCTTGCCTGCGCGATGCGTGCTTCCGCGCGGCGCGGATCCAAGTGCAGCAACGCTGTCCCGGCAGTCACCTGCTGTCCTTCAACGACATCAATCGCCATGATCGGCTCGGAGGCTTCCGCCGCGACGCCAATGCGGTCCCATTCCAATGTGCCGAGCAGTGCGGTGGATTCCTTCTGGCAACCCGTAGTCAGCAACGCAACGACTAGCACCGCGACGGTCTTCATGGCAACGCAATCCCGTGGTCGATCAAGGCGAGGGTGTGGTCGATCAGTTGGCGCGGGCGAATTGTCGAGACGTTGAACACGCGCTTCCAGATCGGCATCGCGGCCAGCGGAAACAAAACCAGTGCCATCACCG
>JBBSTF010000058.1:0-16545 GCA_038236135.1 Lysobacterales bacterium | reverse complement strand
GTCGCCCGCACGGTGAAGCCGTGCGGGTGCGCAAGCACTGGCCGGGTTCGGCTGAAGGCACATCCTGTGCCGCAGCCGAAGACGCGCTCCCAGCGCGTCCCGCAAGCGGCTGGTCCGTCCAGTACTTGCCGACAGGAACGGGCGGGTGGATCAACAGCATCCGCCGCAGAGCGGCGGACAACGCAGCAAGGCGCGTGCCTTTGACCTTCATCCCGTTTCGGGGAGGCGAGTTGGCGGAGAAGAGGCCCGTAGGGTGGCTCGAACGGATTCGGGCCAGTTCGCTGTCAGCACAGGGATGTGCTGTCAGCGAACCCCGGAGCCAACTCGCGTAGTTGTGCGGCTTCATCGCACGACCGACCCGCCAAGGTCGCATCTTTGGCCTACGTTTCTCTGCGAGGAGAAAGGTAGGGCGCTCGCCGGCAGGCGAGAGAAACGCTTGACCAGTCTGGCGACAGCCAACCAAAAAAGACGTGGCGGGCGGCAGCCCGGTGAAACGCTTGGCCAGAATGGCGACAGCCGACCAGGGAAGACGACTAGACGGCTAAACGTCTCACGCGAATAAGGCTCACACAAGAGCCGAACCCTCACCCCGGCCCTCTCCCGGCGGGAGAGGGAGCAAAGAGAGGCGGCTTAGTGGCCGCCGCCACCTTCCAAAAGCTTCAGCTCAGTTCCCAATCGGGATGCCGCTTCCTTGCCGTCGGCATAGAGCAGCTTGGTGTTGTCGGCGTAGAACAGGGCGTTTTCGATGCCGGCGAATCCAGTGCCTTTGCCGCGCTTGATGACGATGACTTGCCTTGCGTCGATCACATCGAGAATCGGCATGCCGTAAATCGGCGACGTCTTGTCGGTTTTCGCGGCGGGGTTCACCACGTCGTTGGCACCGATGACGATGGCGACGTCGCAGGTCTTGAACTCGGGGTTGATGTCTTCCATGTCCGCGATCAGGTCGTACGGCACGCCAGCTTCGGCGAGCAACACGTTCATGTGGCCGGGCATGCGACCGGCGACGGGGTGGATCGCGAACTTCACGTCCTTGCCGGATTTCATCATGATCTGACTGAGTTCCCAGATCTTGTGCTGCGCTTGGGCCACGGCCATTCCGTAACCCGGAACGATGATGACCTTTTCGGCGAGATAGAGCAGGGAAGCCGCATCGGCTGCGTCGATTTCCTTCTGCGATCCTTCAATCGCTTCACCACTGCCGCCACCGCCGAAGCTGGAGAACAGCACGCCCGAGATGGGCCGGTTCATGGCCTTGGCCATGAGCTGGGTCAGCAAGGTGCCCGCCGCGCCAACGACGGTGCCGGCGATGATCAGCGCTTCGATCTGCATCACGTAGCCTTCGAAGGCTACGGCGAGGCCGGTGAGCGCGTTGAACAGCGAGATCACCACGGGCATGTCGGCACCGCCAATCGGCAGCGTCATCAACACGCCGAAAGCGAGGGCGAGCGCAAAGAACAGCACAATCAGCACCGGATTCAATTGCCAGAACACCAGCGCCAAGCCAATCAGCACGGCCGCACCGAATACAGAGAAGTTGATCAGTTGCTGGTTCGGGAAGGTGAAGCGCCGATCCATTCGGCCATCGAGCTTGGCCCAGGCGATGATCGAACCGGTCATCGAAATCGAACCGATCAATGCGCCAAGCACGCCGAGTACCAGAATTGACGTTGGCGGACTCAATCCACCCGGTAGCGCCGAGAACTTCAGCAACTCGCCGGCACCAATCGCAGCAGCGGAACCGCCGCCCATGCCGTTGAACAAGGCGACCATCTGTGGCATGTCGGTCATCGCGACCTTTTTGCCCCACATCCACGTTGGAATCACGCCGATAGCAATGGCGACGACCACCAGCCACAGGTTGTGACCCTGCGTGTGGATCAACGCGCCAATCGTCGCCAGTACCATGCCGTAACCGGCCTGGACGATGCCGTTTCGTGCGGTGACCGGCGAGGCCATGCGCTTGATGCCGAGGATCAGCAGCGCAGCGGCAATGAAGTAGCTTATCTTCGCGATCAGCGGAAGCAGTTCGGACATTTCCATGCTCATCCGGCCTTCCTGTCCTTGCTCGATTTGAACATCTCCAGCATGCGCTCGGTGACCACGTACCCGCCGGCGGCATTACCGGCACCGAGCACCACGCCGATGAAACCGATGGCGATGGCGGTCGGCGAGTCGGCATGGGCCAGAGCAATGATCGCGCCGACGACCACGATACCGTGGACGAAGTTGGAACCCGACATCAGCGGCGTGTGCAAAATCACTGGTACGCGGCCGATGATTTCGTGGCCGGTAAAGGCGGCAAGCATGAAAATGTACAGCGCGACGAATCCGTCGATCATGGGGTGGCTCCTTCAACCAACTGGCGAGTCGCTTCGTGCTTGATCACGCCGTCGTGGGTGACGCAGGTCTGGGCGATCAATTCGTCGTCCCAATTCAGGGTCAGGGTGCCGTCGTTGAGCGACAGCTCGAGGAAGTTGTAGAGATTGCGCGCGTACATTTCGCTGGCGTGGATCGGCGTGGTCGCTGGCAGGTTGCTGGTGCCGATCACCGACACGCCGTTTTCACTGACGACCGTTTCGTTCGCGACACTCAGCTCGCAATTACCACCGCTATCGGCCGCGATGTCGACGATCACCGCGCCATTCTTCATGCCAGCCACCATCGCGGCGGAAATGATCCGTGGTGCCTTGCGGCCAGGAACTGCCGCCGTCGTGATGACAACGTCGATGATCTTGAGATGATTGGCCAACGCCACCTGTTGCTGCTCGCGCTCTTCCGCGGTCAGCTCGCGAGCGTAGCCGCCACTGCCGGCGGCTGAGACGCCAAGATCAAGAAATTTCGCGCCCAGCGATTCAATCTGCTCACGCGTTTCCGGGCGCACGTCGAAACCTTCGACCTGCGCGCCGAGACGGCGTGCCGTCGCAATTGCCTGCAAACCAGCGACGCCCGCGCCGACGACTAATACCTTGCTCGGCCGAATCGTGCCGGCGGCAGTCGTCAACATCGGAAAGAATTTTGGTGCAGCGACAGCGGCGATCAACACTGCCTTGTACCCGCTGACGCCAGCCTGCGACGACAACACGTCCATCGCTTGCGCTCGTGTCGTGCGTGGCAGCAATTCCATCGCGAACGAGGTGATCTTGCCGTCGCGCAAAGCGGCGATTCGGGCCGGTTCCAGATGCGGTTGCAGGTTGCCGATCGTCACCGCGCCCGGCTTGAGCTTGCCGATCTGTTCGACCGATGGCGGTTGCACAGTCAACAGTACGTCGGCCTTGGCGAGCACCTCAGCGGCGTCGGCGACGATCTCGGTATCGGCGTAGGTCGCATCGGCGAACCCCGCAGAGTTCCCGGCATCGTGTTCGATGGCCACGCTGGCACCGCGCGCCTTCAGTTTCTTCGCCATGTCTGGCGTCAGCGCGACGCGCCGCTCGCCGGCGACGGTTTCGCGAACCACGGCTACGACAACCGGCATGTCCCCTCCTGCTGTGAATGATTTGGCCTGGAGCAAAGCTGTCAGGCCGGTCGCCAGAGATACTCCGAGCAACCCGACGCGGGGCTGATCACAGTATTCCCGAACAGGTCACAGAGCTTAGCGGAAGCCCTCACGAACTGTAAGCTTGCAGGCTGGATTGCGTGCCGAGAACTTGGTTCCGTGCCGCGCGCCGTTGCCAAAACCTGTTGAAGGAGTGATTCGATGTCGCTGGAAACCTTGAACAACCGCCGTTCCGCGCCTACTCGCCTGCTTGCCGATCCCGCGCCGGATGATGCGCAGATCGCGCAATTGGTGACTGCCGCGATTCGCGTGCCCGACCACGGCAAGCTCGCACCGTTTCGGATCATCATTGTTCGCGGCGATTCCCGCGCGGCACTTGGCGAATCGCTTGCGAAAATTCATGCGCAGAACGAACCGGAGTTGCCTGAGCAATTGCTGGAAAAAGATCGCGGTCGCTTTTCCGCGCCGCTCAACCTGATCGTCGTCGCCAGCACCACCGCCGCCCACAAGGTGCCGGTGATCGAGCAGCAGCTTTGCGCAGGCTTGGTGGCGTACAACCTTCTGATCGGTGCGCAAGGCCTGGGCTTCGGCGGCCAATGGCTGACCGGTTGGGCTGCCTATGACCGCCAAGTTGCCGACTTGCTCGGTCTTGAGTCGAACGAGCAGGTCATCGCCTTTGTCTCGATCGGCACGCCGACGGGTCCGGCGCCAGAATTGCGCCGGCCGCAGCTCGAAAGCGTCTTGGCCGAATGGACGCCATGAGGTGACGCGGGAAGCGCCGGTCCATCTGGTCGATGCCAGCCTGTATGTGTTCCGGGCTTGGCATTCGCTGCCGTCGGACGTGTTCGATGCCGATGGGCATCCGGTCAACGCGGTGCACGGTTTCACCCGGTTCCTTCTGGAACTACTCGAACGTACGAAAGCCACGCATATCGCGATTGCCTTCGACGAGGCGCTGACTTCGTGCTTTCGCAACGCGCTGTACCCGGCCTACAAGGCCAATCGGGAAGCGCCACCGGACGAATTGCGCTACCAGTTTGCGCGCTGCCAGGAAGTGGCCCACGCACTCGGTCTGACGGTGATGACGCACACCGAATACGAAGCGGATGATTTGATTGGCAGCGCGGTCGCGGCATTGCGCCCGCACCGATGGCACAGCGTGATCATTTCCGCTGACAAGGATTTCGGCCAGATGGTGTGCGACGAGTGTTCGCAATGGGATTACTCGCGCAACCTGCGCTGGGATTCGGCCGGCGTGAAGACGCGGCTGGGCGTGCATCCGCATCAGGTCGCGGATTACCTAGCACTGATGGGTGACGCCATCGACAACATCCCCGGCGTGCCCGGCATCGGAGCAAAGACGGCGGCGACGCTGCTGCACCACTACGGCTCGCTTGATGCCTTGCTGGAGCGCAGCGACGAAGTGGCTTTCCTGCGCTTCCGCGGTGCCGCGTCCATTGCCGTCAAGTTACGCCAGCACGCGGACCTCGCACGCTTGTCTCGCTCGCTGACCGGCATCGCGCTGGATGCGCCGGTTCCGCTCGAAGTGCATCAGTACGAGCGCCGCGCCCCGGCGCTGGCCGAGATCGATGATTTCCTGCAACGCATGAATTTTGGTCCGATGACGCGGGCGCGGGTAAGGTCGCTTTAGGCGACGGTCGCGCTCCGGTTGCCCGACCGCTTGCGGTATGGTTTGCTCGCGAACGCAGTTTCGAATGTCCAGACACCCCATGGCTGCAACCGATGCCGCCAGACCAAGGAATTCAGCATGGCCCAAGTCAGCGAAGTGAAGGTGCCGGACATCGGCGACTTTGACGGTATTCCCGTCATCGAAGTGCTGGTCAAGGTCGGTGATACGGTCAAGAAGGACCAAGGCCTGATCACGCTGGAATCGGACAAGGCGACGATGGAAGTTCCCTCATCGATGGCCGGTGTGATCAAGGAAGTGAAAGTAAAGGTCGGAGATTCGGTGAGCGAAGGCAGCGTTGTTGCGATAATTGAAGCAGCCGACGCGGAGCCGGCGCCAAGCGCGAGCAAATCTGCGGATCCGCCGGCGAAAGCCGATGCCGCAAAAACCGCCACGGTCGCTCCTGCGGGCAAGTCACCCGCGCCCGCGCAAACGTCGAAGCCCGCAACGGCGAACAATGCACCAAAAGCCGCCGCGAGTAGCGGACGTAAACCCGACATGGAATGCCAGGTCGCCGTCATTGGTGCCGGTCCCGGCGGTTACAGCGCGGCGTTTCGCGCAGCCGATCTGGACCAGGACGTGATTCTGATTGAACGCTATCCGATCCTCGGCGGCGTTTGCCTCAACGTTGGCTGCATTCCATCGAAGGCGTTGCTGCACGCGGCGCGCGTTGTTGACGAAGCGGCATCGATGGCTGGCCACGGCATCAGTTTTGGCGAGCCGAAAATTGACCTCGACAAGCTGCGCGATTTCAAGAAAGGCGTGGTCGGTCAGTTGACCAAAGGCCTCGCCGGCATGGCCAAGCAGCGCAAAGTTCGAGTGGTCACTGGCGTCGCCAAATTTATTTCCGCAAACGAAATTGAAGTTGAAGCTGATGATGGAAAAAAACTGATCCGCTTCGACAACGCCATCATCGCCGCCGGCTCGCAAGCATTGAAACTGCCGGGCTTCCCGTGGGATGACAAGCGCGTGATGGATTCCACCGACGCGCTTGATCTGGTCGATATTCCCAAGCGCCTGCTCGTTGTCGGCGGCGGCATCATCGGCCTGGAAATGGCCTGCGTCTACCACGGGCTCGGCAGTGAAGTGACCGTTGTGGAGTTGTTCGATCAACTGATGCCAGGTGCCGATCCCGACTTGATCAAACCTTTGCAGCAGCGCCTATCCAAGCGACTTGCCGCGATCCACACCAGCGTCAAAGTGGCCAGCGTCGCCGCCGAAGAGAAAGGCCTGCGCGCCACCTTCGAAGGCGACAAGGCACGCGAGCCGGCGCTGTTCGACCGCGTGCTGGTATCCATCGGACGCACGCCGAATGGCGGCAAGTTGAATGCGGAAGCGGCGGGTGTGGTTGTTACGGATCGCGGCTTCATTCCGGTTGACAGGCAGATGCGCACCAACGTCCCGAACATCTTTGCCATTGGCGACTTGGTCGGCCAACCGATGCTCGCCCACAAGGCCACGCACGAAGCCAAGGTAGCAGCCGAAGTCGCGGCCGGTCTCAAGAGCGAATTCGTCGCCCGGGTGATTCCGAGCGTGGCCTATACCGATCCGGAAATCGCGTGGGTTGGGCTGACTGAAACGCAGGCAAAGAAAGATGGCATTGCCTACGGCGTCGGCAAGTTTCCGCACGCCGCCTCGGGTCGAGCGATTGGCATCGGACGCACCGAAGGTTTTACCAAGCTGCTGTTCGACGAAGCGACGCACCGCATCATCGGTGCTGGCATCGTGGCGCCGAACGCCGGCGACCTGATTTCCGAAGCCGCGCTCGCCATCGAGATGGGCGCCGAAGCCAGCGACATCGGCCTCACTATCCATCCGCATCCGACGTTGAGCGAATCGGTCGGCATGGCTGCCGAAGTCTACGAAGGCACGATCACGGATTTGTATATTCCGAAGAAGAAGTAGCCGCAGCAAAATAGCCGGGCACGCGCAGTGCGTTGGCGATGTACGGCGACTCTCGCAGCGTCGATTTATTCTTTGATGACACCTTGGCGCGCTGCGCGTTCCGGGCTACCAAGCCAACCAAGGTGACTTTCGGCCATGCTTGCTGCGCACCGTTCCGGCGCATACTCGCCGCCGGATTTTCAATCAGGGGGTGTTGCGATGAAGTCTTTTTTTTGGGGAATAATGTTGGTGCTGGTGGGCTTGATGGCCTGCCAGGTAGTGGTGGCAGAAACAGCCTTGGTGCGCGACCTGCCACCGGGTTTGCAGATACCCGATGCGGCGCGGCCCGGCCCGACCTTTGATGTCGACAAGGCCACCGAGGCCTATCTCAATCTGCTCTCACCAGAGCAGCGCGCCAAGTCGGACGCATACTTCGAAGGCGGTTACTGGTTACAGCTGTGGCAGTTGTTGTACGGACTCGCCGTTGCCGGCCTGCTGCTGTTCAGTGGCATTTCCACGAGGATGCGTGACCTGGCGAGACGAATCAGTTTGCGACGCTGGTGGACTACGTTTTTCTACGTCATCTTCTGGTTGCTGATCGGCGGATTGCTGTCGCTGCCAATGACGATCTACGCCGACTTCTTTCGCGAACACCAGTACGGACTGGCCACGCAAACTTTCACCGACTGGAGCATCGACGGCTTCAAGGACCTGCTGGTCAGTCTCATCATCGCGCCATTGATCCTTTCACTGCTCTACGTCGGCATCCGCCGCACCGGTGCGCGCTGGTGGATGTGGGCCAGCGGCGGCGCGTTCTTCTTCAGCCTGTTCTTCGCAATGATCGCACCGGTATTCATCAGTCCCATCTTCAATACCTACATCCCACTACGTGATGGGCAAATTCGCGAGTCGGTGCTGTCGCTGGCACGCGCCAACATGGTCCCGACCGACAACGTGGTCGAGTTCGATGCGTCGAAGCAGACCACGCGAATCAGCGCGAACGTGTCGGGCTTCCTCGGTACCACGCGGATTGCCCTCAACGACAACCTGCTCGACAAGACTTCGACGCCGGAAATCCACGCCGTGCTCGGCCACGAGATGGGTCACTACGTGCTCAACCATTCACTGCGTCTGGTCATCTACACGATCCTGGTGTTGACGCTGGGCTTGTTCATCGTCCACCGCGTGTTTGACAGGCTGTTAGTACGCTGGGGTCCGCGCCTTGGGCTGGAAGGCCGAGCCGATCCGGCGGCGCTGCCGCTGGCGTTGGCAATACTCTCAGTGTTCTTCTTTTTTGCGACGCCACTGACCAAGTCGATCACGCGTCAGGCCGAGGCCGAGGCTGATGCCTATGGCCTTAACGCGGCGCGCGAGCCGAATGGCTTTGCGATGGCAGCGATGCGTCTGTCCACCTACCGCAAGATCAAGCCCGGTGCGCTGGAAGAAATCATCTTCTACGATCATCCTAGCGGCTATGCGCGTGTGCACCGCTCGATGATCTGGCTGAAAGAGAATCAAGCCAACCCGACCGCGAATGGACCGATCGAACCGGTTCGCCAGTAAGGTTCGAGTGTTCCTGATAGCAAAAAAGCCCGGCGATTGCCGGGCTTTTTCTATCGCATTGCGAGCGAGAGACTATTCGTTGACGCAGCGACGTTCGATAACTGTTTCGGTGCTCTTCCGCTGATTGCTCTTCTGGATCTGGTTGCCGGCATAACCACCACCGACTGCGCCGGCGACGGTCGCCAGCTTCTTGCCATTGCCGCCACCAACCTGATTGCCGATCAAACCACCAGCAACAGCACCTAGTGCGGTGCCGAGGATGCGGTTGTCATCCTTGACCTGCTTGTGTTTCTGAACACGTACGTCGTAGCAGCGCTGACGCGCCTCGACGGATTGAACAGGTAGCATCGTCACGCCAGCGACCAGAGCCGATAGCAATGCCGTTGTCAGAATTTTCATGGGGTATCTCCGTTGAGGGGTGCGGCGACGGTATGGCGGCTAACCTGTAGCGCAATTGAACGCTATGCCTTTCCGTTCATACCCATGAGTCGTGCATCTGGTTCACTGACATGGAACCGCCCGAATGTGTGCCCGCAGCACACTGAACATCGCTTGCAGGAGATCAAACATGATGAATTCCAACTTCCCGCGACTGATCGCTATGGCGATCTTCTCTATTTCGGTGACCTGCACATTCGGCACGAGGGATGCCTTGGCTGACGAGATGCCGGCACTCAAGAATCTGTCGCAACCCGACCCCGGCCATTACGCCGCCGGCGCGGTGTCGCCAGCGGATGTGGATGCGCTGGCCAAAGCCGGCATTCGCAACGTGGTCAATCTGCGCCCCGCCAGCGAGACACCGGACTTCGATGAAGCCAGCGCTGTCCGTGCCGCCGGCATGGACTACGAATCGCTGCCCATCGCCAGCGCTGACGATCTCAATCGCGCGAACGTGGATCGCTTCGATGCGTTGCTGAAGAAGCAGGAAGGCGCTCCGTCGCTGGTTCACTGCGCGAGTTCCAATCGTGTTGGCGCCTTGATGGCTTTGCGTGCAGGATGGATCAACGGGCAATCGATCGATGAAGCCATCGCGGTCGGCAAGCAATGGGGACTCGCGAGTCTGGAGCCGGTGGTGCGGGAAAAGCTTGGGGAGCCGCACTAAGGCGTCCAAAAAAATATTTCTTCGTCATTCCTGCGAAGGCAGGAATCCATTCTGATCTTGCTGTTCGTCCAGAGATTTGAGAGAAATCAAAATGGATTCCTGCCTTCGCAGGAATGACGAGTGGGATGGGTGATACGGTTTCGTATGGCGCTACCGTCTCCGAACGATTCTTTCAATTCATGCTGATTTGATAGTCACGACGTTCGACCCACCACAACAAGGTCATCACGGCCAGCCAGGCGAGTAGCCAGACCACTCGGGGAATCTTCGCCATGCGGTCGGCGGTGGCGGCGACCGATGTGGACGTTGTCGCCAGATCCTGAGTGGCACGCTGCGTCTGCACTGCTAGGAGGGTCGTCGCTTGACCGTCGGCCAACACATCAAACGGCCAGCTTGCCGATATGGGCTCCGTCGTTGCCAGAGCGTCACTTCGCGACAAACGGTGGACGCCGGCAGTTGACGGCCAGTACGCCGCGCACCCATCGCTGCTTTCATCAAGCAGCAATGCAGTCTGCACCGCAGCCGGACCTTCCACCTGCCAACCAGCGCCATCGAGTCCGCAGATCACCGCACGCTCGCCGATGCGGGCAAGCATTGGCAACACTGGTTGCGCCTCACCCCGTGCGCGCGCCAGTGTCGACGTAACGCTGGCCCACAAACTTCCATGCCGATCCGGAGAGCCTGAGAGCACGTAGCGGTAGCTGTCGGCCAGCGTGCTGACGCCAATGCGACCTCTCCCTTGCGCGTGCCAGCCGACCACGACGTCACCGTCACGCGCCATAACCAGCGGCGCCAACTTCTTTGCAAGTATGTAGGGCAGGTGGTTCAAAGCCAGCGCATCGTCGCGCGTGTCGTCCCGCAACGCTGACGGTGGTGCGGGATCGACCGCCTTCATGGTCACATCGAGTTCGGCCCACGGATCGAGGTCTTCGCTGCCTATCGGTGCGGTCACGCGCAGCAGCAGACCCAAGCCGCTTTTGATCTCGTCGCCAACGAGCTTTCGAGTAGGCGAATCGAGCGCTGCCCAACTGCGCTCGTCGACAATCAGCAGGTCACTCGCGGCCAGCGATGCGGCATCGATCAACGGCTTCTTCTCATCCTGCAACGCGATCCCTTCGGTCAGCCCAATTCGGCTCTCGACGACCAAGCCAGCATCGGTCGCCCAGCGACGCAGGTATTTCAGTTCCGGGCTCGGTACTGCTGCCACGATCAGCAGGTGAAGGGGCGTACCAGACCGCGCGTCGACGGTGATCGGAAGGCTGTCGAGTACGTTGCCCGCGTCAGCGCGCAGGCTGAGCGAATAGCGCAACAGGCCACTCGCACTTGCGACACCCTCAACGCTGAATCGACCTTGCGCATCGGTACGCACGCTGGCCGCGACAGCGTCGGCTGGATCGCGCAGTTCGATCACGCGATTGGCAAGGGGCGACGTCTGGATGCGACCAGTGGCACGCCAGCGATTGCCGACCTGTACTCGCTCGGGCAGCGCAAGGTCGACGATCCCATCGGGCAAGGGCGCCGCATCTACTTCAAGTGCGATTCCGCGTACGGCCGCGCGGTCTCGCAATGGCAAGCCGTTGCCGACGATCCGCAAGCGCGAAGTTTGTGGATGGCGGCGCAACGCGGTGGCGAGATCGGGAGCGCGTTCGATGCGGTCATCAACATTGTTGCCGATACCTGGCAGCGCGATTACTTCTGAACTCGTTCCCACTGATCCAAGTTGTTCGCCGGTGACTCCCTGGGTCAGGATCGTCAACGTACCTCCGCTCTCGACCGCCCGTGGTGGAAACAGGAAGACGTAGAGCAGGACGCCAGCGAGCAACTGTCCAAACACCAGCAGCCAACGCCAGTGATGCCGCGAACGGGACACGCGAAAGATTGCAATGGCGACGGCCAACGCGATCAGGAGCGCGACCAGTAGAGGCATCGCGATCATGGCCGATGCTTGCTCGATGCAGCATCCAAAGACTCCGGTAATGCGTCCAGCCAAGCCGCGCCGCTCACATCAACCTGATCGCGCGGCGTCGCGCGCGCCGCAGCAATCGGTAGCAGCGGCCACAATCGCGCTTGCAATTGCTCACGACATGCGGCGCAAGACGCATCGCGTCGCACTTCATCGATCGCCGCGATGACGCCGAGCGCATCCGGCACCTTGGCCTGACGATCACGCGCCCAACGTTCGAGTGCAGTGAGATCAAGCGGCGTCGATCCTGCGACTTCCAGTGCAGACCAGGCGCTCACCACGACGGCATCGTCTTTCACGGCACTAACCAGCGGATCGACGCGGTCGGTCAAGTCCTCACGCTTGCCAGTCAGGCGTCTCGACTCGTCGACCTGCGGCAACTCCAATCCGACCCGCGCCAGGTAAATGCGACTGGCCTGCTGCACCTGCTTGATATAACCGAGTGCGCGATATTCGTAAGGCAATGCCTGCGCAGGCTCTCCCGTGCGCAGGTGCAATTCCGCTTGCCACATTTCATCGAGCGCGGATTTCAGGATTTTTCGCGTGGCCGGATCAAGCAACGTAGCGGCCTCAGCTTGATCGTGGACGTGGCCGTATTCGGCCAGCACGTTGCCTTCGTTCCCAAACGTGGTCGTGGTGCTACCCGCATCGTGATCGTGGTCGTCCAAGGCGCTTTTCTGAGCATCTTCCTTCGCCGCACTGCCGGGTGCGGCGGCGCTGGCGTCGTGCTTCTCCGTCTCGTTTGCGTGGTCGTGGTCAGCGCTTGCGTGGTCGACATCGGTTGGCGCTTCCGCACCGCGACCGGATTCAAATTCTTCGCCAAGGAATTGCCCGTAACGCAGCCGCAGAATTTTCTGATCGACACCGATGCTGTCCGAGCGCTTCAACACAGTGGGCTCGTCCAACTGTGGTTGTTCCGCGACGAGCGCTTCACTGTCGATGATGATCTGGCGCTGGCTGCGAAAATAAGCAGGCAAGGTATTCTGGACGATGCCTTCCATCGCCGAGGAATCGTCCGACGACTTGTCAGGCCAGCGCAGGATGAAGCTGGCACTGCGCGTGGTGTTTGGCGTTGGTTGCGCGTTGTCGCTGACCGAGAGCCGCACGATGACATCGTCGCCCTGGCCGACACCCAGCTGTGCTAGATCAAGCGTCGTCGCGTAGCTGCGGGACTGGCCACCGCCAGTGGACGCGATGTCGGTGCCGGCGAGTGTCAGCGTCTGTTCCTTGAAGGTGACGTTCTCGCCACCGCCCTGCGCAAGCGTGATCTGCAAGTTTGCGTCACCCAGTCCGTAGTCGTCGTGTGCCTGGAAAACCAGTTGCCATTGCTTCTGCTCGCTGGCTAGCAGGGTCAAGCTTCGCTCGGGGTCGATAACGCGAACCTCGGGCGCCAGATCAGGGATCGCATCGATTCGATGCAGGCTCTGGTCGGCCAGTGGCGACGCATCTTTGAGTTCAATTCGATAGAGCACTGACGCTTCAAGGCGACGCTCGCCGAGCCAGTCATCTGCGTCGCGGGTTAGTTCGAGTTTGCTGCCGTCGTGGAAGGCGAGGACAACGCTCGAAGGTCGCGGAGTGACCCGCAATCGCCAGCGCAGCATCGAGCCTTGCGCGCCTTTCGCATCCAAGGTGGGCTCGCTGCGCGGTGGCAGCGACGTGTAAGCCGGTGCCTCAATATCCAGCGTCACGGCATCCAGCGAACTCGTCGTGCGACTTGCATTGGTCGGAGTTTTTTCGGCCGACCCGAACTCACCTCTCGACGGCGTCTGAACCAGCGCGATCGCTGCAATCACGACCAAGCCGACCACACCGCTGATCATCAACTGTCGACGTGGCCAGGGATCACGCAGGTCGAGTGTCGCGTCATTGCGCAAACGTGCGTGCAGCCGTTCGCGCTGAAGGCGTTGCAGCGCCGTCAACGATGCATCCGGCGCAAACATGAGCGCAGCGCTGTCTTCAGCGTTGCTGCGCCGTGCATCGATGCGTCGCGCGATCCATTGGTCGTCGATCTGGCGTAGCCACAGCCACGCGGCGACGCAGGCAATGAGGATGGCGAGAATTGTCCCAATTGCCAGTCCTGCGATTGCAGCGAGTCGCCAACCCAACGCCGCGCAGGCAGCGATCCAAACGATGGAGAAGCCGCCGATGATAGCCATGCGTCGCTGTCGCGCCTCAGCGCCTGCGCGAGTCACGCGATCAGGAATGCCGATCACGCTTTCACTCCGCGTCTCGCGCTGGCCCAGATACGTTCAATTGCGAACAAAATGGCAATCGCCAACGCAAACCACGGATCAAGCGGCGTTCGCGTCGCCAGCGACACTTTCGCCGTCGATAAAGCGCTTGTCGTATGCAAGGGTTTCAGCGCAGCGGCGAACGCACGGGTCGGTGCAGGCGGTGGCCCGGCGAACAGGTTGTGCAAGCGTTGCGGAAAATCGCCATCCAGCAATACCGGCAATTCGCTGGGCGTGAATGCACCACTCAACCTGATCAATCGACCCTTGCCGATGCGCTGGCTGCTTGCGATGACGTTTTGATTTCGGTCGCGCCAAACCGGTTCGGTCTCGGTCGGCTGCGCGTTATCAGTGTCAGGAGTAGAGACCGCGATGCCGCCGTTCTCTATCCAGCGCTGCAACGATTCAGGCCGCTGCGACGACAGCCACAGCAGCCAACGCGCATTGTCGGGAAGTGCGGCGTCGATTTCTCCGCGATCAATCGAGAGGTTGGGCCAGTCAATCCGCCACGCCTGCTCCAATGCATCAATGTAGCCAGCGTTGCCAGGTTTCGCTTTGTCGTTGCGAACCAGCAGGCGCTCTGCCGTAGTGTCGATCAAAGCTGGCACTGCCGGCATCGCGCCATCGACGACAATCCACTCAGCCTCGCGAGACAAAATTGGGCGCTCGCCGTCGAGACCGTCAACAATTCTCGGAACGATAACGCTTATTCCGCTGCTGGCAGGCAACTCTGCATCGATTTCACGCAACAGGCTGGCGCTGTCAGATGTCGCTGGTGCTGCCGAGATGGAAACGGTTGGAAAGCCGGGTGCGAGCCAACGCCAATCGGCATTCGCCCAATCGCCGTCGATGGACTGCATCCGGTCGCGAGCTACACGGACATCCACGCCGGGCGCAACCAACACCCAGTGCTTCGCCGCCGCCGCGTCGCCGCGTAGAACAGGTTGCGCAAGTAGCAGCGCGACCAGGACCAGCAGCAGCAGGCGCAGTAATAGCAGTGGGATATCGCGCAATCGCAGACGCTTTTGCTGGCGCAATTGCGCCTGAATCCAGCGCATCGCCGCGAACGGCGTGTTCTGGTATTCGGCGCGGCGAATGAGGTGCAGCAACAGGGGAACCAGTAGCGCGGCAAACGCTGCCAAACCCGTCGTGTAGAGCAACGCAAAGCTCACGCCAAGTCCTCGCGACGTCCGAACAATACCTGCAATGGCAGGATCAGCGGTCGGTCAATCATGGCTTCAACATGACGTACACCACTCGCCGCAAAGCGTCGCGCCAGTGATTCACGTGCTTCGGCAAAGTCGCGCAAATAGCTCTCACGTGCTGCAGCACCGTCGCTGCGCAGCTCGGACCCGGATTCAGGATCAACGAATCGCCGGTTACCGCGAAAACGAAATTCGCGTTCGTCGCCGCTCAGCAACTGCACGCTCAACACTTCGCGTCGCGCGGCTGCGAGCCGCTCGATCAATCGCACCGCAAGGTCATCGAAATCATCCGACAGCAGCACTGTCATGTGATCGGCAGCTATGCGCTCCCACACCGGCCGCAGCGCGGTCTCGTCGGGCCAGCCACCGCCAGCTTTCAATTGACGCAGCACTATTTCGCAGCGATCACGCTGGCGTGTTCCGGCTGCTGCGGGCACCAGGTCCACGCGACCGTTGGCGATGGTGATAAGCCCGAATCGATCACTCTGGCGCAAGGCGAGCTCGATAATCGATGCGGCAAAAATCTTCGCCGCATCGAGTTTGGAAAATTCCGGCATCGCCTCGTCGGCCTGGTTCATTGACGCACTCGCATCGATCATCAGCCACACGGTCAGCGCGCTGTCGCGCTCGGACTCGCGGACGAAGTAACGATCCGATCGCGCGAACAATTTCCAGTCGATCCGCCGCGGCTCGTCGCCGGGTTCGTAAGCGCGGTACTGGGCAAATTCCAGCCCATCACCGCGATTGCGGCTGACATGTTGGCCAATGCCATCGCTGGCGGCGCGGCGCGCCATCAGTCGTAATCCTTTCAGTTGCGGCCGGATGGCCGCGGGGATCAGCGATTCGATCATCGTTGCGCCATTTCGCATTGCGCGGCCGCGCAATTTCTTTTGGTTATCGCCAAAATGGCCAAGCTGATGGTTCGGCAGCGCCGCTTAGCATCTTCATTTGCTGTCGCCGGCTGTACAAGCATTTCGCCGGGCTGCCGCCCGCCGCCCCACCTTTCTCCTCGCAGAGAAACGTGGGCCAAAGATGCGCCCCTCGCCCGTCGCCCATTCGGCTGCGCCGAACGGGTACGCAAGCACTGGCCGGGTTCGGCTGAAGGCACATCCTGTGCCGCAGCCGAAGCCGCGCGATCCCTCGCGCGGCCCGCTAGCGGCTGATCCGTCCAGTACTTGCCGACAGGAATGGGTGGGTGGATCAAAAGACACTGCAACCGCCGCGAAGCGGCGGCTTTACGCATCACGTTGCGCTGCGTGTTTTTGACCTTCATACCGTTTTGGGGAGGCGAGCTGGCGGAGAAAAGGCCCGCAGGGTGGCCCGAATGGATTCGGGCCAGTGCGCTGTCAGCATAGGGCCGTGCGGACCGCGAACCCCGGAGCCAGCTCGCGACGTCGTGCGGCTTCATCGCACG
>JBBSTF010000057.1:0-20007 GCA_038236135.1 Lysobacterales bacterium | reverse complement strand
TGAGATCATCGCTTCCGTGAAGAACGGTCTTTACGCCGTCAACTTCGGTGGCGGACAGGTCGACATTACCAGCGGCAAGTTCGTGTTTTCGGCCAGCGAGGCGTACCTGATCGAAGACGGCAAGGTGACTCGTCCAGTGAAGGGCGCGACCTTGATCGGTTCCGGCCCGGAAGTGCTCAACCGCGTGTCGATGATTGGCAACGATCTGCAACTGGACGCCGGTGTCGGTGTCTGCGGGAAGGAAGGCCAGAGTTTGCCGGTCGGCGTCGGGCAACCAACCCTGCGCATTGACGCGATGACGGTCGGTGGTACGGCTGCGTGATCGAGTTGGACCGGTTTACGAAAAGTCGCTCGCGCCAGCTATCGCGTCACGAATCTCGCGAAACAATTCGCGGAACGCGCGTGGCGGCTTGTTCGCTTCACTCTCCTGTGTCGCCTGGCGCACCAGTTGGCGCAAGCGCTGTCGATCGGCGCTCGGATGCTGGGCAATGAATTCGCCGAGCGCGCTGTCGCCTTCGGTCAACATGCGCGCGCGCCACGCTTCCAGGCGATGCAGGTCCGCGGTGTCGCGGCGCGAATCGGCGCGGTCGTGTTCCAGCGCGGAGCGGATAGCGGTTAGCTCATCCTCTTCCAGCTGGCGCATCTTCTTGGCGAGAAACTGCGTCTGCCGTTTGCGCGCGATCTGCGCCGTAATGCTGCGAGCGCGCAACACCTCTTCAAGGATGAAGGCGTCCAGCGGCACATGTTGCAATTGTGCGTCGCTCAGCAGGGCGAGGCTCTCCGCCAGTTTGAACACATCAATGGCCTCGCGACGCAGCTGGCTGCGGCTGGGGCCATCCCACTGGACTTCCTGTTCTTCGTCATTCATTGAAAAAGCATAGCAAAGTGACCCGATCCGCGACGCCAAACCTTTCATCCCTCGATACTCCACTGGCCCAGGCGGGTGCGAACGAGCACGAACGGCTCGCTGGCATTTGTGAGGACGTGCTCAAGCGCATTCGTGCGCGCGGCGCCAGTGATGCCGATGTTTCGGCGACGATTGACGCCGGTCTCGACGTCAACGTGCGCCTCGGCGAAGTGGAAACGATCACCCGCAATCGCGACCGCGGCTTGGCCGTGACCGTCTATTTCGGCCATCGCAAGGGATCGGCCAGCACCGCCGACCTGGCTCCCGATTCGATTGAACAAACCATCGAGCAAGCCTGCGCCATCGCTCGCTACACCGAGGAGGACCCCGCAAATGGCCTCGCCGACGCGGAGCTGATGGCAAAGGATTTCCCCGACCTCGACCTCTGGCATCCGTGGGACATCACGCCCGAGGAAGCCATCGACCTCGCCAAGCGCATCGAAGACGCCGGCCGCAGCCACGATCAGCGGATCAGCAATTCCGAAGGCGCGTCGGTGCAGGTGGGCTCGTCATGGTCGGCAGAAGCGAACTCGCGCGGCTTTCTCGCTTCTGGCCGCGACACTCGACATTCAATCGCCTGTGCATTGATCGCGGAAGACGGCGACGGCATGCAGCGCGACTTCTGCTACGACGCCGTGCGTGCTGCCAGCGATTTCTCCGACCCCGAATCCATCGGTCGCCGTGCCGCCGAACGTGCGGTCGCACGCTTGAATGCGCGCTCGCTCAACACGCGCGAGGCACCGGTGTTGTTCGTACCCGAACTCGCACGCGGACTGATCGGCTCCGCGCTCGCTGCGGTCAGCGGCGGCTCGCTCTATCGACGCGCCAGTTTCCTGCTCGATTCGGTTGGAACGAAAATCTTCCCCGATTTCATGCAGATCACCGAGCGTCCACGATTGATGCGCGGACAAGGCTCGGGCAACTTCGATGCCGATGGCGTGGCCACCCGCGACGCGGACCTGGTCAGCAACGGCGTGTTGCAGCGCTACATCCTCGGCAGCTACTCCGCCCGCAAGCTCGGCCTGCCAACCACCGCCAACGCCGGCGGCGTACACAACCTGCTGGTGACCACGGGCGACGATGATTTCGACGCAATGATTCGCCACATGGGCACCGGCCTGCTCGTCACCGAATTGATGGGGCAGGGCGTCTCTGTATTGACCGGCGACTACTCACGCGGCGCAGCCGGCTTCTGGGTCGAGAACGGCGAAATCGCCTACCCGGTCGAGGAAATCACCATCGCCTCGAACCTCAAGCAGATGTACCAGGGCATCGTAGCCATCGGAAACGACATCGACCGCCGCTCGCACATCTCCATCGGATCGATGCTGATTGATCGGATGATGATTGCGGGTGAGTAGCAGCCACCGATGGCACGAGCATGTTAAACAAGCTTTAGAATTTCTGGCCCCGCACTTGGCTTTCACGACCATCGATGTTGCCGAGACTCCGAGCGTGGGTCGCTCTCACGTGGAACCCTACGATGACTACGTTGATCGCTAAGACTTATCGTGCACTGCACGGGACACCCGGACGCGGCCTAACAAAGACGCAAGTGGCAAGCGCCGTGCTTATCGTCGCGTCCGTGCTCTTTGCAATCATTCGGACGGAGCCCCTTGTCGAAGTCTACTTGGGGGCGTGGGCAATTCGAATCGATCTGTTGATCGTCGGCTTGTTCGTGATCGAGTACATCGCCCGCGTGTGGAGCGCTGGCGTGAACGGTTCGTTTCACGGCATCAGGGGACGGTTGCGCTACATGGCAACGCCGATGGCACTCGTGGATTTGATAGCGATACTGCCATTCCTGTTGGGATTTGGCGGGCAAAGTTTTCTTATGCGAATTTTGCGCCTGTTCCGACTATTGGCGTTGTCGCGATTGCTCAGGTACTCAGAAGCGATGCGCCTAGTGTTTAGATCGATCGCAATGCGGCGCTATGAGTTAGCGATCTCCGTGGGTCTCGCTGTCACGGCGATCTTGCTTGCTGCCGGCGCGTTGTATTCGGTTGAGGGCGACATTCAGCCGGAAATTTTCGGGAGCATCCCACGAGCGCTGTGGTGGGCCATTTGTACGCTGACGACGGTTGGTTATGGAGACGCGGTACCAGTCACGGTACTTGGGAAGATCTTTGGCGCCCTAACCGCGATATCGGGTATTGGATTGATCGCGATGCCCACAGGAATTTTGGCAGCCGCATTTTCGGAAGCTTTCGCCAAAAAAAATCGAGAGCGGCCTAGTGCCCAACCTGGCCGTCCTGATTGATCCGTCGGCGGTTGCCCGTCGTAGTTGGATCTATCTCAATTTGCGGCGGACTTGCGCGTTTGATCCAAGCCAGTGCCTCGTCCAGGCTCAAGTTGAGGCTGGCATATGATCGCTGGAGAAGTGACGCCGGTAGCGCCCAGTCCCACTTCTCACGTGCGAGATTTTTCGCGTTGGCCAGCATGATTTCGATAGGTGGCAAGTCTGTCTGACCGATGTCGAAGATCAGCTGTCGAATATCTTCCCAAGATCGTTCTCCGCGAGTGACTTCGACACCCAACAAACCTACGCTGGCGTCGACCCCGCGGGCCACCAACAAACAGGCGATCGCCTCATTCGCCGAGTCCCCAAGCCACGTCGCGATAATGCCGTCTCGACCGTCTTCCAAAAGTGAGCGTCGGTCAAGATCCATTTCCTCGAAACACGCCCGCCCCTCATCAATGAATCGCTGCGCGGTCTCGTCCAAGTAGGGCAGCAGCGAATCGGATTGGTAGATTTCCTTCATTCGCTCGCGAACTTTCGTGTGCACGCGTCCGCCCATTCCGTTAAACAACGGTGGTGCGCCGCCCTTCGAAGCTGAAACATGGATCGTCTTTTGGGGCTCATCGACTTCATTGACTACCCAAGTTCGCCCGGCGAAAACGATTCGCTGGCCTGCTCTCAACATCTGACTTACGGGCAGCGTACCCAACAACTTGCCGCCTGCCACGACTCGGAACTCATCGTCTGACGCGAACGCCGCGTAGAAACTGTAGTGATTGACGAACTTTTCGCCTTTCGCACCGTGCAACAGCAGGCGGGAGGAATCCATCATCACAAGGTCCTCTGCACCCAAGTGTCGCAACAGCTCCATGAAATCAGCTGGCGACATGGCGGCGAACGGCCCTTCTTTTCCACACAGCAGTCCGTAGGCATCAGGTGCCGAGATTCCACCGTATTGAGCGATCGCAGATAGCAGTTGCTGGACAAGGGTCGACAGATGCGCTCCGTGAGCGACCGGTGGCTCAAACCAGCTTTCCAGCAGGAGAGAAATCGTCGCGGCTGTGCGCACGGTGTCCATACGCAGTCGGGTGGCGAGCGATGCGGTCTTATCGAGTGCGCCCTCGATCACATAGCCGCGGAGGATGGCCGCCTCGCCGGCGCGACGTCCGGATCGGCCGAGCCGTTGCCTAAGGCTGGCCACCGAAGGAGGCGGTCCGATCTGTGCCACGCTCTTTACCGCGCCGATGTCGATGCCCAGTTCCAACGTGCTTGTGCAGATTGCCGTGGCGGAGCGCTCATCATGCTGGAGCGCTGCCTCGGTATCGGTTCGGATCTCGTTCGAGAGATTGCCGTGGTGAGGCCAGAACTCGTTGGGCAGGCGGGCTTCATCGCACAACTGGTTCAGAAGTTGGGTGTATCGCTCGACTTCCCGGCGACTATTCGGGAAGACCAGATTATTGCTACCGCGCAGTGCGCCAAACAGGTGGTGCGCGATAGCAATCGGCGCCCGATTGGACTCGCCCGTGATTGACGTGCTGATTCCTGGTTCGGGCATGGCCTCCTCATACCCTTTCACCTTGACCAAGAGTCTAGATTCGTCGGAATCGGCATCGACAATCGCCACATCTGCGCCCGGGCGAAGAAATTCAGCAGCGATCCGCATGTCACCTAGCGTCGCCGATAGTCCGATGCGTGGCACGGTCCGGCTAAGGACCACTTCAATGCGACGCAAAAGCGACTGCAACTGCTTGCCGCGCTCGCTGCCGATGAATGCATGCAACTCATCGATGACGAAATAGGTGACATGCTCGAACACATGTGCAATCGATGTTCCGCGATTGCATAGCATGGCCTCGAGTGATTCGGGTGTGATCAGGAGGACACCGGCGGGAGACTGAAGAAATCGCCGCTTTGCGGTCGCGCCGATATCCCCGTGCCACGGACACACCGGGATTTCGAGTTCCGCACACAACCGATCCAATCGACCGAACTGATCGTTGATGAGCGCCTTGAGTGGACTGATGTAGACGATCAGTCCGGGTGGCTCATGCGCAAGCAAGCACGTCAACGCGGGGAGAAAAGCTGCCTCAGTCTTCCCTGATGCCGTCGCCGCAGCTATGACTACGTCGCGGTCTCCACCGAGGACTAGTGGAATCGACTGGATTTGGACGTCGCGCAGCGACTCCCACTGCTCGGACCAGAGATAGCGCTGGATCCGAGCATCCAGCCGGTAGAAGGCGTCTGTCGCGCTCATTGGCTGCTAGAGCGTAAAGGATGCGAGCTCGTCGTCTGGATCTAGCAAGTGGTCAGCGTCTCCGCCCACGTCTTTTGATACGTCGACATGACCAAGCTGTCGCTGCCAGTTCGTCTCCGGGTTCTGCTCGAGCACAGCGAGTAGATTGATAAAGGATGTAATCGTTGTGCGTGGCGTTCGGAAGAAGTCGTTTCCGAGTCGACTTGAGCAATGCTCCATGAATCGTTCGATCGCAATATCGGGTAGCAAATAGGCATCAGGATTTCCTCCTGCGTAGACATGTCGGATTTTGTCCAATAGCAGGTAGAAGTCTTCGATCGTCAGGCTCGATAACTGGACGACGGGGCCGCTGAAATCGACCAGGCCATCCTTGGTAAACGTGTTTTGGCTCAGGCGTCCCTGCAGCGCCTCGTAGCTGTACACCCCTCGTTTAGTATTGAACAGGAAGTCGGGCGTGCCACCGAAGACAAACCCCAGCCCGACCGCCACGCCTTGAAGGGAATCATTGAGCATTCGCAGCAGTTGCTCATAGTTGGCGTTGCGAGCTTGGCTGTTCGATAACTTGAAGAGGTTGACCATTTCATCGAGGCAGACCATCAGTCCGCTGTAACCCGCCAAGCGAACAAAGCGCGCCATCAGTTTGAGTTGATCGTAGACCGCTGAGTCGTCCACGATTTCCCTCACCCCAAGCGCCGCGCGGGCATCAGTCTTTGTCGCGAATTCGCCGCGAAGCCAACGCACCGCGTCCGACTTGCGCTGTTCGTTTCCTTGCTCGACTGCTCCGCAGTAGGCGGCGATCACATCGGCGAACGCATAGCCATTCACCAGCTCCGTTAACTGCTCAAGACGCCCACGAACGATCTGCTCGGTCGAATGACCTGTCGCTTGGGATTCAGATTTCGCGGTCGCTATAAATTTTTCGACGACGCCAGATAGTGCGCCGCCATCTGGCCGCGCCCGCGTGGCCATGTTTCGCATGAGCTCTGCATAGAGCGACCGAGCTTGCCCACCGCCGGCGTGAAGCCGTCTGTCTGGATTGAGGTCGGCGCTTACCACAACCAGCTTGCGCTCCATGGCGACGCTGCGGATCAGGTTCAAGAAGAATGTTTTGCCCGAGCCGTACTCCCCAATGACCATCCGGAATCCCGACCCGCCGTCTGCAACGCGGTCGATGTCCCGAACCAGTGTCTCCACTTCTCGGATGCGGCCAACTTGTATCAAGTGCTGTCCCGTCCGTGGCACAACGCCAGCGCGAAGCGACTGAATGACCGCGTCACGGTCTTTTGAACGAATCTTGCTCATGCAGCCAATGCCTCCCTGATTTCTTGATTCACGTCCATGGGGTCTTCGCCCTCGATCAACGCATCATCGTGCGCGTCTAAAGCTGCCTCATTGATCATTTCCAATGCACCGTCGAGCATCAGTCCCAGGTCGGCAGCGGCGTCTTCGAGCTCGTCCCGGCTCCATTGTGGCCGAGACAACAGCATCCGAACAAAGCCCGTATGGGGTTTGTCCAAGCCGAGCAGTTGGTCAATGGGGAGACCGGTCGCATCTGATTCCTTGATGTCGCCCTCCAACGGTATCGTCTCTTCTGCCTCGACGAAAATGTTTGCCAGTAGGGCCGATACCTTTTCGGTGTCACGCTTGAGCGCGGCGATTCGTGCCGAATCAAGTCGAAACCCGGCGTCAGGGGAAGACTTCGAGGCGGAAACTCCAATACCAATCGCGTGGATATCGGAGGGCAGGCGTTGGGAATCGACCTCCAGAGCTTTGTACACCTTCTCAAGAAAAGCAATTTCCGTCGGCGCGATAGCGCCGTCAGCTTGTGTAAGCGTGACCACGAATCTGGCGATTGACTCTCTCGCTTCTACATCGAGCGGCTCCAGCTTCTTCGTCAGGCTGGACAGAGTTACAGGCGACGCGGACAGCCAACGCAGGTGCGCGCGAAGTCGCGACCGATGCACTGGTGTCAAGTGCAACCATTGTTGAATCTCGGATTCCAGATGAGCCGTTTCGCTGGAATCGAAATTTCCGTCCGCGCGCGCCACTCCGGAAGCAATCTGGAGCGTCACCACTGCCAACTGGTAGCCGTCATGCGTGTCTGTTGGGCCTTCGCTACCTGAAAGTTTGAACAAAACAACAGGGTCGCCTGACTTGGGTCGTTTCGCACCTTCCAGAACATTGGGCTCCATTCCGACGCCGAGCTCATAGAGGGACTTCGCGACGCCAATCACCACCTCCTTGCTTACCGTGACTGCGGCACGAGGATCGAGCGCGGTAAGTACCTCGTCAATACTAGACATGCGCAGATCGGCATCAATCCCATCCACAAGAAGTGCAAGCCTTCGGCGCATTTGAGCAGGCCATAACGTCGTCGGTAAGCAAATGAGACCTTCAATAGACTCGCCAGCCTCTGGGTTCCGTCCGATCAGGCGACTGTAAGGAGCCAGATCATCGGCACATTGGTCCGCGATTTCCTGCAATGCTATTGCGGGCGCGCTGAGCAATGTGACGTCAGGCGTATCACCGAAAGTCTTCGAAAATGGACTCAGAGTACGAAGACCTGCCGACGCGGGTTCGTAAAGGAGTTTTACTTTCGTTCGACTCTTCGGCAAAACCATGCCGGCCCCGTGGGTCTTGGCATAGATTTCGACGAAAAGTTGGTCGAAAATTGCTTCGCACCTCGTCGCCGGAGTTCTTAGGCTCACCATTGGATTAGCGCGAGTCCAACTCAGCGCCAGCGCAGCTGGTACGGGAACCCGATCACGGCACGCTTGACCAAGCGCCAGACGGAGATGGAAGGGAACATCATAGGACGGTGCGAATTTTGGTACGGGACGCTCATACAATCGATCTGAAGGTGAACTTCTCTCGATCCAATCGAGCAGACCACCTGCGTAGCTGCGGAATGAGGCTGAAGATTGGCCGTAGATACCAGCTAGGCGACGCAGCTCGTCGGCGATTGCAGCCAGGTCCCGTGTGACGTCAATGCCGCCTTGGGAATCGAAAAGCACCCGGCGTTCAAGTCCGTAGAAAAACAAGAAGACGAATCCGATATCGCAGTTTGGTGATCTGCGCCCATCCGCCAACCAGTTCAGGTATGCGCGCCGGGCCGTAGGCGTGATCCTCGAGTAACTGGGCCAATAGTCCATCTGGCGAATAGCGAAGTCGCCCTCAAGCGCAACGTTCTTGTGAAGGTTGATCAAGCATGGGTCGACATCACCAACCGGCGATTGAAGTTCGTGCCCGATGTAGAGCATTCCACCAGCGATAGGTAATCCGCCTAGGGTGACGCGCTGATCAGAGCGGATCCATTGACCCTTGACGGCATCGGCGGCGGGTTGCGAAGGGATTCGTCGAGACTCGGTGGCGGTGGGTCGAACCGTTTTTGCTGGCAGCGCAGCGGCGTGGAACTCCGACGGCTGTGTGTCAAGCTTGGAACTCAATGGCTCCCCTGTCGCTTCTCTATACGGTTGAATCTGCGGTTCTCCCTTTGCCCAAAAATCTGTACGTGGCAGCCATTGACTAGGCGCGGGCGCGTTGGCAGGGATATTTTGCAGCGCTGCCGGAGAGTGAATAGGTGGATCCCGAGTCTGAGGTGAGTCAGCCCGGACGATCTCGGCAAGAGTCTCTTCGGGCACTCTCCCCGATTTGTTGGTGACAACCGATTTGTAGACGTAGTAGACGAAACCAATTCCAATCGCAACCACGATTGCGATCCATATCTCTTTCGGAATTGCGGCTAGCAGAACGAAAAATCCAAACAGCAGGATCAGTCCGCCACCGCCATTCGCCTTCCGTCGCCCCATTCCTGGCCCCAAAAACTGTCTTAACTGATGCAGGTGGAAATTTCCAATGAAACTGTGAGCCGTCGTTACTTACGCTCGCTCCCATTGATCGTCGCTCATTGCGAGTCGCGCTGTCGAGTGTTGTGTGTCGAATGCGTGACTTCCAGCGCTTGAATCGCGCCGCCATCAGGCGCACTTTGTACTTCACTGATTGTCTACTTGGAGGCGGATTCAACTCTGAAGTGCACCACTCAATGCCAAGAAGTGGCTCAGGCGCGATAGCCTGTGCAGCTTCACCGGCAAGTGGAACCGCACATGAGCTACGCGCACCTGAGCCAAGACGAACGCTACCAGATTCAGCATCTTCATCACGAGAACTTTTCTGCCCGCGCCATCGGCAAGCGGATCGCACGCGCACCCAGCACGGTGCGTCGCGAGCTGCGTCGCAACGCCAACCGATCAGGCTATCAGGCTGCTGACGCACACCGTCGCAGTGCGCACCGTCGGCAGTTTGCCGGTTCGCGACCACGTATCGATGAATCGACCTGGCCGATTGTGCGTTCGCTGTTGGCCGAAAAATTCAGCCCCGTGCAGATCAAAGGCTGTGGGGCCGCCAACGTCAGCCATGAGCGGATCTATCAGTACATCGCGGCGGATCGTCGAGTAGGCGGCACGCTGTGGACGCAGTTGCGCTGTCGCAAGCGACGCCGCCGATGGTGCGGGACGCCCCGGCAACGCCAGCGTTTTCAAGGTCGACGCATTGCCCAGCGACCTGCACGCGTGCAATCGCGCAAGCGCGTGGGCGACTGGGAAGGCGACACCATCGTCGGCGAGGGCAACACGCGAATCATCACGTTGGTGGAACGCAAGACCGGCTTGGTGCGCTTGCGGCGTGTCGACAGTGGTGAGAAGGAACCGACCTTGCGCGCCATTGTGGATGCCCTTTACCCGATCAAGCAGCGCGTCCATACGCTGACGTGGGACAACGGCAGCGAGTTCGCCGGACACGCCATCATCGACATTGTCTTGGATGCCACCAGCTACTTCGCCGACCCATACTCGGCCTGGCAGCGCGGCTGCAACGAGAACCTCAACGGCCTGTTGCGCCAATACTTCCCAAAGGGCTGCGACCTCGGCACCTTCAGCGAGCAACACATCCAGCAGGTAGAAGACAAACTCAACCAACGACCAAGAAAACGACTAGGCTTTCGCACACCCCAACATCAGTTCGACAAATCCCTCAACCGTGGTGCACTTCGAACTTGAACTCGCCGGAGACCGCAATGAACGAGACGATTGATCAGGTTCCTGAAGTGGTGGTGCCGAGCAGTGACGAGCGCACCTGGGCGATGTTCGGCCATCTTAGTGCGTTCACTGCATTCGTCACTGGTATCGGCATGGTGATTGGCCCGTTGATCATCTGGCTGATCAAGCGCGACACGATGCCGTTCGTCGCCGACCAGGCCAAGGAAGCCCTCAACTTCAACATCACCGTGCTGCTGGTTGGCGTCGCCTTGGTGTTGCTGGTGATACTAACCTTCGGTATCGGCTTGCTGATCGTCTGGCCGGTCGGCGTGGTGGTTTTCGTCGGCTGGGTCGTGTTGACGATCATCGCGACCGTCAATGCCAATAACGGAACCTACTACCGCTACCCCTTCACATTGCGGCTGATCAAGTAGCGCTGATCACGCTGCGCGGATCAAATCCGGCGTCGCAGGCGATAGCCGCCGAGCATGACCAGCAGTAATGCCAGGGCGGCAAGCACTCGCCAGTCGTTAGCGGGGACAGGCGTTGCGGGTATTCCGACGGGGGCAAGCGTGAAGTTGGCGACGTTGTTCGAGGGATTCATGTCGTAACCCTGTCCGGACACGGGCAACGTTGGCACGTGCATCAGCGGAACCGGATGGCCTGGCGGAAATGGATACAAGAGCCAGCTTGCAAAGCGATCAGGAATGGCTGGGCCTGCTGGATCGCGTAGACGCAATTTCACCAGGCACGATGTCGAGCCGCCGGCAGGAATCGACGGAACCTTCACTTCCCACCCGTGATGTGTAATCGGAAAATCAGTGTTGCAAAGTCGGGCGGTAACGGAAAGGCAGGCGCCGGCAAATCCGAGGTCGATGGAGTACGGCATGGTTAGCGCTGGATTGGTCGCGCCTGTGAATTGGCAAGAGGTATACAGGTTCGATTCCGCCGTCGGCACGACTGCCGCGTTCGACAGGTCGATGCGAAACATGGTTTCGCCAGTGATAGCCGCTGGCGCGCCGACCTGCAAAACCGACACGCCAACGTCGGGCAGTGTGCCGACCACCAGCACGACCGGTTGGTTGCAGGAGGTGGTTGGGTTCGACTGCGGACCGGTGCAGATGGTCAGGTAGCCATCAACATAGGTCGTTGGTTCACGCACCAAGGTGTAGTCGCAGCGCAAGGTTTGGTTCGCTTGCAGCTCAACCGGAAGCTCGATGCCCAGCGCTTCACCGGGTTGCGGAAAGCCGCAATAGGTGAAATCGACCGGCGTGAGGGTCCAGCGTGTCCCGAATCCGATGAGATAGTGGCGGGCGCGACCAATACCCGTGCCCGCGAACGCATCAAGATTGGTGAAATCGATGGAGATCGTTGTTGACTCGCCGGGCTGCAGGACGATTTGGGTTGGTGCACCGGGCGGCAAGGCGAGTGAGACGTTAATGGCGAGTGCTGCTTGTGCGCCGATCGTCAACATGGTGCCAATGATCGTGACGATGAGACGGGACACTCGGGTTTGCGTTTTCACGTGTCCCTCGATGCGATGCGGACTGGTGACCAGAACGCCATCATGCGCCGCGTTTCAAAGTCGCTGCAACCCATCTCGCTCTCATTCCCGCCGACGCAGACTGCTGCCTTGAATAATTCGGCCACCATCCCGGAACTCTTCGAGGCAATTGGCCTACGTGGCTTTTACGGCACGGGCGACTTGACTACCGAGGGCGGCACCATCCTACATTTCGCCATTCCGGCGGAGGCCGGAATCCAGTGGGCAAAGGCTTTTGGCAATCTCTTTCATGCCGTACTTGCCTACCCAAAAACTCAACGACAGAGTGCCAAAAGCTGCTACCCACTGGATTCCGGCATTCGCCGGAACAACGAGTAGGTTTGGGTGCGCAGGCCCCAGATATGAATCCCCAACAACACGTTACTCAGCCGAGCAAAGATATTCCGGACAGTAGTCTGCCTTCGCAGGAATGGCGACGGGATATCGTCACGCCACTGATCTACCCCATAGATTTACTGCTGCGCCGCCGCCTTCGGATCGCCGAAGTCGGTCGGCGCCGGGGGAGCGGTGGGTGCCTTCGGCGTTTTGGTCTGCAATTCCTGCAACAACACCTCGACAGCTTTTTCGATACTCGGGTCTTTCCCGGCGGCGAGTAGTTCGGGGCGATCGATCACTTCGATGTCCGGGCTGACGCCCTCGTTCTCGACGGCCCACTTACCGTCGGTATCCATGAAACGGAACGTGGCGGCGAGCACGCTGCCGCCGTCCGCCAAGCCGGGGTTTCCGGAAATACCGATCAGGCCGCCCCATGTGCGGGTGCCGATGATCTTGCCGAGTCCGAGTTTGCGGAAGTAGTACGGGAACGCATCGCCGCCGGAACTGGACAGGCCGTTGATCAGCATTGCCTTGGGGCCGGGATGAGACAGCAAAGGCGTCGGTGTCGGTTCGACGCCGCGTCGCTTCCAGTAGTTAAGTGGTTGCCGTGTCAGCAGCTCGACCATGCGATCCGGAATGAAGCCGCCGCCGTTGTAGCGATCATCGATGATCAGCGCGTCCTTGTCGTGGTAGGCGAGCAGGCCACGAAACAATTCCTTGTTGCCTTCAGCCGACGTGTTCGGCACGTGTATGTAGCCGATGCGTCCGTTGGATAGCTTGTCGACGATGGCACGACGTTCATCCACCCAATTGCGATAACGCAGGCTTTGCTCGGAAGTGATTGTCTTGACGCGCTCGTCACGAGCACCGCTTGCACTCGGGCTGCCGTTGACACGCAGGCTGACCATTCGGTCGCCCTTGTTCTGCAACAGCTCGTAGAAATTCTTGACGGTGCGCGCATCGACGCCATCGACGGCGATGATGTAGTCGCCGGTCTTTACGTTGACGCCGGCCTCGGTTAGTGGCGAACGTGTTGCCTTGTCCCAGTTCTGGCCGTCGTAAATTTTGGCGATCGTGAAATAGCCGCTGGCATCGGCTTCGATCTTCGCGCCAAGCAGTCCGCCGGGTCGGCGCTCGACCTTGGGCTCGTCGCCTTGCTGCACGTAGATGTGGCCGGAATTCACTTCGCCGACCAGCTCCTGCAACACGTAGTCCAGATCCTGTCGGCTGGCGACGTAGGGAATCAGCGACGCATAGCGATCACGCACAGCATTCCAGCGATCAGTGCCGCCGTGAACACCGGGGTCGTAGAACCAGTCACGCAGGATGCGCCAGGCATCGGCGAATTCCTGTTTCCATTCCTGTTGCGGATCGACCAGCATCTGCAGTTGGGTGAGATCGAGCGTGGCCTTGGCGAAATCCTGATCGGCCTTCGCTTCGAGCAGCGCAAACTTGTCGCGCGCTTGTGCCAACACTTGCTTGCCCTCTCCGATCACGCGGAAGCCGGTGATGCCGTGGGCGAGAGTGATTTCCTTGTCGGAATCCAGGCCGATCATGTTGAGGTCCATGCCGCCCATGCCGCGATCACCGCCGGTCGCCGCCAGGTAGAACACCGCGTTGTCGCCGGCCTGCAATGACGGATAGCTTCCAGCTGGAGCTTTGAGCACCTGCACGCGACCAATCATGCCCTCGGGATCGATACGTAGCGGTTCGGGTTTGGCAGGCTTGTCGTTCGGTTTTTTCGGGCTGAGCGTTGCGTCGGGCTTGTCGCCATCGGCTTCCGGGTAAACCACTGGGCCATTGTTGGCGAGGCTCACTGCGTAGATGCGGGTCGCATTGATGTAGAGATAGTTCTGCTCGTAGGCGCTGAACTGCAGGTTGTAATCGCGGTTGGACAGGAAATACAGCCATCGACCTTTCGGATCGAAGCTTGGGCTGTTCGCGGCGCTCGTCGCCTCGGTCACGGGCCAATGCTTTCCTTGCGAAAGCGAATGCAACCAGATGCGATTCAAGCCGTTGTCGTCTTCCAGCGTGTAGGCCAACCACTCGCCATCCGGTGACCACGTGTACTCCGTGATGTCATCGCGCTTGCCGGTGTCGATGTCGATGGTGTTGCCGCTGGCGACATCGACCACGCGCAAGCGATGCATTTTGTCGGCGTAGGCGATGTGCGTTCCGTCGGGCGCGAAGTTCAGCGGGAATCGCCAGATGCCGCCATCGCGGGTCAGTTGGCGCGCTTCGCCACCGGCGACAGGTCGCAGCCAGATTTCGTATTCGCCGGTTGCGTCGGAAAGATAGGCGACGGTTTTTGCATCGGGCGACAACGTGACGGCGAGTTCACGGGCTGTCGGCGTCAACGACAGGTTGCGTGCTTCCTTTCGCGGGATGTCATAGCGGAATAGATCACCGCGTGCGCCAAACAGGACGGTATTCCCGGCCGCATCGACATCGAATGATTCCACTTGTGCCGCAACGTTTTTCCACTGCGGAACGGTCTGCGCGAAGTCGCCGCTGACCCGGATTGGCACCTGCGTGGCTTGTTGTGTTTTCGGATCGAAGCGCCAGATCGCGCCACCGTTTTCGAACACGATGGCGTCCTTGCCGGCGCTGGGCCAGAGCACGTCGAAATCGGTGAAATGAGTGAGCTGTTTCGCTTCGCCACCGTTCGGCGACATCGAAAACAGATTGACCGTGTAGTTGCGATCCGAGGTGAAATAGATGGTGTCGCCGACCCACACTGGCTGGTTGTCGCTGGCGGGGTTGTCGGTCAGTCGCTTGCTGGTATTGGCGACGAGATCGTAAGTCCACACATCCTGCGCGCGGCCACCGCGATAGCGTTTCCAGCTGCGGAAGTCGCGATCAATCGGTGTGTAGAGGAAGGTGTTGCCATCCGGCGACAACATGCCGCCGCCGCTTTCCGGTACGGCGAGCGGCGTTTCCATGCCGCCATCGAGCGGCACCAGATACGGCCGACCGCCGCGATCATCGGTGGCGACGCGATTAGCGCGAAACAGGATGTTCTTGCCGTCGGGCGTCCAGTCAAGCACGCGATAATCGGTGCCGCCACGCGGCGGTTGCGCGCCAACGTCGTTGTACCAGGTCAGCTGTCGCGGCTGGCCGCCGGCAGCGGGAATCGCATAGACCTGTCGGGTGCCGTCGTATTCACCAGAGAACGCAATCCAACGGCAGTCCGGTGAGAATTTCGGATACAGCTCCTGGCCATCATGGCTGGTCAGCCGAATCGCCGTTCCACCAGCAGCCGCGACGGTGTAGATATCGCCAGCCTGCACAAACGTGATTTGGTCGCCGCAGATATCCGGAAAGCGAAGTACGCGGCTGTCGCCGGCGGGCATCGCGGCATTCGCATCCGCAAGGGCGAACTGGGCCAGCAGCAGCGCGGCGGCGAGGGGAAAGCGGCGATCCATCGAACACTCCAGAGCAAGTCAACCGCGCAAATTGTAAAGACCTGGCCGTCCCGCGCCTTGGGCCGAAAGGCATGGATGCGCGGAGATGTTGGTTGCGATCAGGCGTGGCGCTCGGCGACGAAGATCGCGAGCTCGTGCAATTGAGCGGTGGAGTTGCCGAGCGGCTTGATCGAAGCCAAGGCCTGCTCGGTCAGTTCGCGCAGCGCTGCGCGAGATGCATCGAGACCGAGAATCGCGGGATAGGTGGGCTTGTTGGCGGCCTCGTCCTTGCCGGCGGTTTTGCCCAGTTGCTCGCTGTCGCCTTCAATATCAAGGATGTCGTCGCGAATCTGGAAGGCCAGGCCTATGCAGTGACCGAAGCGATCCAGCGCGGAGAGTTTTTCTTCATCGACGCAACCGGCGGCCTGTGCGCCGAGGCGAATGGAAGCCCGGATCAAGGCTCCCGTCTTGTGTACGTGCATTCGCTCCAGCTCACTCGCCGACAAACGCTGTCCGACGGCCGCAAGATCGAACGCCTGGCCCCCCGCCATGCCGACCGAACCGCAAGCATGGGCAAGCGTTCGCAACATGGAAACGCGAATCGCCGGATCGACTTCGATTGCTTCGTCGTTCGCGAGCAACTCGAAAGCGAGTGCCTGCAAGGCATCACCAGCGAGGATCGCCATTGCTTCCCCGAATGCGACGTGGCAGGTTGGTCGGCCACGACGCAGGTCGTCGTTGTCCATCGCCGGGAGATCGTCGTGAATCAGTGAATAGGCGTGGATGATTTCCACTGCAGCCGCGACAGCATCGAGTCGCGTTAATGGTGCCGCGAATGCCAGGCCGGTCGCGTAGACCAACAACGGCCGCAAGCGCTTGCCGCCACCCAACACGGAATAACGCATCGCGCGATGCAGGTGCGTTGGTGGCTGGTTTTCATCCGGCAGTGCAGCCGCAAGCACATTGTCGGATCGCGCCGAAAGCGCGGTGAGTTCAGGGGAAAGTTCAGGCATCGGCGGTGAGCGCGCCGACCGTCACGGCAATTCTGTGGGATAGTCGCGCGCCGAGTCCGCGTCGTTCGGGTCGGTCAACTGCTTGACGCGCAGTTCGGCTTGCTCCAGCGCGGTCTGGCACTCGCGATAAAGACTGATGCCGCGCTCGAACGATTTCAGCGAATCATCGAGACCAAGATCACCGAGTTCCATCTTCGCGACGAGTTGTTCCAACTCGTCCAGCGATTGCTCGAACTTCGCGACCTGGCCTGTTTTTTCGGAGCTGTTTTTTTCGACTTGCTTGACCATACCCGTCACGTTAGCGAGCGCATCCGAGCCACGCAAGCGCGGCGGCGTTCAGTTCGCCGGTTCGACGAGTGCCGATGTGTTGTAGCCCTTCACCTTCAAGTACCAGCCGCCAATCATTCCAGGCGTAATGGTCACTTGCGGATGGACCAGCGGACTGCGTATCGACAGAGAGCTGCCGTCCTTGATGCGCCATTGCTGGCCGTTCTCCAGTTGCAGCGTGGTGCTGCCGCGCCAGCCAGTGAACTCGCCGTCGATCTTGCTGATCACCGTGCTGCTCGGTGCATCGGCTTTCTTGCTGGGTTTGCCACTGCCACCAAACCAGCCCCGCTTCGATGTCGTCGCCGCGCTGCTCGCAGAAGCCGCTTCGGACGCTGGCTGAACTTCGGCGAGGTCGTCGCCGTGGGCAACAATCCAGTCCTGCAATACTTGGAGTTGCGCCGCGCTTTGCTGATCCAGCCCGGCCTGCTTGAAGCGCTGGCTGCCCATCATCTGTTCAAGCCGCGACGGCTGTTGCGCCTGCGCGGCCGCTGCCACTACGACGAGCAAGGTCGCCAGCAAATACGTTCCGGTCCGTGAATATCCAGCCATGGTTTCCCCCGCAGATTCGTGAGCGTTTTCGAGTCGCGGAGTTTATCGCGAGCGTCTCCACTTGTCGTTGCCGTCGTCAGTAGCGCCGTCGCGGCTTCGAATCAATCGAATCGATACGACAGTTTGACCAGAAACTGCTCGCTGTCGCGCAAGCCAAAGGCATCACGGAAGGCACGACTGGCTCCAAACGCGTCGGTTTCGTCTATCACCAGTTCGTCATAGGTTTGACCGCCGCGCACGTAAGCCAGATAAAGGTAGGACAGCGGCGCGAGTTCGTAGCGATAGCGAATCTGGAAGGCGAGGCTTTGCACGTTGATTGCCGGTAGCGACTCATTCGAGCGGATTGGCCTGCCGTCATCCGCGACGCGCCACGCCGTTTGTGGCGAACCGTCCAGCCCGATCGCTTCCAGTCGCACCCGCAATTGCTGGCGTTGGTCGATCAACCAGGTGCTGCCGGCGCTTAGGGAGATCAGGTTTTGTCGATAACTGCCAAGCAGGTTCGCTTCGCGCCAGAGCAACCAGTCCGGGTTGTGGGTAAGCTCCAGTTGCACCGAATGACTCAGCCTGTCGCTGGCGTGATAGGTCGGCTCGACACGCAGGCGCAGTCCACCCTTGCTCGGCCCTCCAAGTCCCTCGGCCGCATAGCTCGCCGATGCTTCCCACGACCAGCGGCTGTCGCCCTGCTGCGGAATGACGCGTTCGTAGAAAGCCAACAATTTTCCGGGAATATCGACCACGCCATTGCCGCGCGTGATCTGATCATCGTGGCCCGGCCCATAGCCGACCACGTTGAAGAATTCGCCGCCACCATCGCGGCGTTGGCTGCTGCGGTTGATTGCCACCGCGTCGGCCAGAAACACCCCATTGTCATTGACACGACGTGAAATGGCGTAACGCCAGTCGTGGCCGGAGTAAGCCGACTCGGTCGGAAGCTCGGTCACTCGACGCCCCAGCTCATAACGCAGGTAGTTGAGATTGTTGCGTTCCAGATAACCGAAGTCGCTGAGCTGCAGCTCGCTGCCGATATGGAGCGCGTAGAGTTGGTGACGCCAGGTTCCGCCGCTATCGTAGTCGGCGCGCACTTGAAAGCCGCTGTCGTCAATGCTGCGGCCCCGGCTGTCGATCTGCGCCGCGACGGCGGTGCTCTTGATCGACCATTGCGGCGTCGGCGTCCAGCGATGGTCAACCTCGTAAACGATCGCGGTGCGATCGAGGAATGGGCGGTCGACACGGGTGACCATCGCGCCCAGCCCCTGCGTTTCGAAATCGCGACTGCCGCGCAGGGCAGAATAGTCGCGGCCAACCGAGTCGCTTTCGCTGGCAGCGAACAGACCGTAGTTGTAGTCGCCAGCGCTGCCGTTCACCTTCACTGCCGCGTCGACCGATCCAATGCTGCCATCGTCTGCGCCGGCTCCGACACGGCGCGTGTAGATCAAGCGACTGCGGCCGCTCAGGGAACCGAACGGCACGTCGAAATAGCTCTGGTTCTCGGTAAAGAAAGGCCGCTTGTCGCTGAAGAACGATTCGACCGAACTGAAATTGACTTCGAGGTCATCGCTTTCAACTTGTGCGAAATCCGGGTTGAGCGTGGCGCTCAGCTGGAAGCTGCCGTTCGGCTTCCAGAACAGATCGGCACCCGCGTCCGCGCGGCCGCTGTTCCGAACCATGTCCTGTATCCCGACCACGTACGGCGTGATAGCAAATAGCGACTGACTGTAGCTGGCGATGCCAATTTCCTCGAATGCCGACAGGAAGCGCGACTCCTGACCACTAATTGCCGGCCACGACATGCGTTCGCCGGTGCTGCCAATAACCCGGTCGAGCGACAAGGCAATTGTGCGCGTATCGCCATCGGCCGCACGCATGGGTGCGATGTGCCACGGAATCAGGAACTCCGCCGACCAGCCGCTTTCGTCCTCGCTTGACGCATGCTGCCAATTACCGTCCCAGTCGTTGCGAAAGCGATTTTCGTCGCTGATCGTGGCATCCGCGATTCCGCCGGCGAGGGTTATCATGAAACTGTAGCCGACGCGGCCGTCGCCATCGAAATCGACGTAGACGTTGACCCGGTCCAGCGCGTCGCTGACATCACGTTCGGTCTGCTGCTGGGTGCGCGGATACTGCGCCGATTGCTCATTGCGAAACGCGATCGCAAGGCCATCAGGAGTTGCCAGCACGAAGGCTTCAGTCGGCTGAGGTGCGGGTTCACGCGAGAGCGGCTGGGTCAGCCGAAACTCGCTTATTCGGCGCGCATTTGTCCATTCGCCAGGCTCGATCTTGCCGTCGATTGTGATCGCGAGTGCGGGCGCAGTTGCGCAGGCAAGGAGCAATGCCAGCGGCAGAAGATGACGCAATGGCATCGTCGATTGTTTGGACAGGGGCGCGCAGTCTAGTCAAATCGA
>JBBSTF010000056.1:0-20645 GCA_038236135.1 Lysobacterales bacterium | reverse complement strand
TTTGTACATCCCAAGGCATGGTGATTCCCCACAGCGGCGCTGAGGGAAAGTGTCAACCATGTCTCCGCACACCTGTCAGCTATGTGTCCAGTCCATACAGCGAGGAGAAAGGTGGGGCGGCGGGCGGCAGCCCGGCGAAACGCTTGACCAGTCTGGCGACAGCCAATAAGAGCGAAGCGGCAATCTTAAGAACATTGGCGGCAGCCAACAACCAGGAAGCGCAGCACCAAAAGCCAGATCAAAATGGGTCCCCGCCTGCGCGGGGATGACGAAGACTTGCTATAGCGCCGATTCCGCGCGTCCGTCGCGTCCGCTACAAAAGGTCAACCGCCGAGGTTGACACACCGATACGAGGCAACGAAGAATCGCGGACCGCATTGTGCGCTTGCAACATATCGATGACTGCCGTCCCTCCCCTGCGCGCCAGCGCTTGCCTGGCGGTGATGCCTGCCCGTAACGAAGCCGCCACCGTTGCCGAGGTGGTGGAAGGCGTGCGCGAGGCCTTGGGTTGTGATGTGTTGCTGGTCGATGACGCGAGCACCGATGACACTATCGCAGTAGCGAAGGCTGCGGGCGCAAAGGTTTTGCGACTGCCGCTGGGACTGGGTGCCTGGGGTGCGACGCAGGCAGGTATTCGGTACGCGCATCGGCGTGGCTATGCGGGCGTGATTTCGCTGGATGCTGATGGCCAGCATCGGCCGGAGTCGTTGCCGTCGCTTTTCCAGGCGCAGGCGGAGACTGGCGCGCATGTCGTGATCGGCACCTGCGTGGGCCGGCTCAGTATGGCAAAGCGCCTTGCGTGGCAATACTTGCGCGCACTGACTGGGCTGGACCTGCATGACCTCACGTCAGGCTTGCGTCTATATGATGCCGAGGCGGTGCGGATCCTTTCCGGGCCGCAGGCCAGCCTGCTTGATTATCAGGACATTGGAGTCCTCATGTTGTTGACGCGCCGCGGAATGAACATCGTCGAGCAGACCGTACCCATGCGCGAGCGCACGGTCGGACACTCGCGTGTGTTCGGATCGTGGTTCGTGGTGGCGCGATACATGATCAATACAACCGTGCTGTGTCTTTCGCATCTGGACAAGCCGAAGCCGCATAAGGCGGGGTCAGGAGCATGATTGACGCACGCGTTACTGCTGCGGTTCTTGGCATCGGTTTGGCCGTGGCCATTCTGATGCTGGTGCGGCGCGATCATCTGCACGGGCCGTATGCGGTCTGGTGGCTGGCCGTGGCAGCGGCGACGCTGGTGCTGGGCTTGTGGCCGGAGTTGGTGATTTACATCGGCGAATTCACCGGCATTCGTTACGCGCCTGTGCTGCCCATCATTGTGGGACTGTCGTTCGTGATGCTGCGACTGCTGAAGCTCGATATCGACCGCTCGCGCCAGGAACGACAGCTGCGTCGGCTGACCCAGAAACTGGCGATCCTGGAAAGCGAGTTGGAACGCATCGGCGGCGCGCCCGTCAATCGCGACATTGAAACCTGATCGCGATGGCAATCGCCCCGGCTGAGCGCTTGCGGGTGCTGCATTTCGGCAAGTTCTACGCGCCGCAGCGCGGTGGCATCGAGCGCCACGTGCAGGACCTGGCCGAATGGCAGACAGCAAATGGCATTGATACGCAGGTGCTGGTGCATCAGCCGCCAGGTCAGTGGTTGGGGACGCGCGATGTTGTTGATGGCGTAACCGTAGAACGCGCCGGCTGCGTGGCTGCTCCTTTATATGCGCCGATCAGCCCGGGCTTTCCGCTGCGACTTTCGTCGATGATCCGCCGGCATCGACCGCAGGTTTTGCATCTGCATCTGCCAAACGCTTCGTGCTTCGCCTTGCTGGCCAGCCCCGCCGCGCGGCGCTTGCCGTGGATTGTGCATTGGCATGCCGATATTTCACCGGATGCCAAGGATTGGCGATTGCACGTGGCCTATCGGCTGTATCGGCCATTTGAACAGGCGGTACTGAAGCGCGCGGCTGCGATCATCGTCACCTCGCAAGCATATCGCGATGCCAGCGTGGCGCTGGAGCCTTGGTTGGCGAAGACGCAGGTGATTGGGTTGGGGTTGAGGCCTGCGCCGGAATCGAACGCGCCTGCACCAGAATGGCCGGCAGGTGATGGCATCAAGTTGCTGGCGGTTGGTCGACTCAGTTACTACAAGGGCTTCGATACCTTGCTTGACGCAATGGCGTTACTGCGGGATCGCGCCGATGTAGCGATGCCGCGCTTGTTGCTGGTCGGTGAAGGCGAACACGGGCGTCGCCTGCGTGAGCACGCGTCGCGGTTGGATCTTGACGACCTCGTGCGCTTCGCTGGAGCCATCGAAGACGGTTTGCTGCAGGCGGCGTATTCCAGTGCCGATCTTTTTGTGTTGCCGTCACTGGACCGCAGCGAAGCATTTGGCTTGGTGCTGTTGGAAGCGATGCGCGCGGCTCTACCAGTGGTCGCCAGTGCCATCGCTGGCTCTGGCGTTGGCCATGTCGTCGCCGATGGCGTGACCGGCGACTTGTTCGCCTCGGGCGATGCGAGCGCCCTCGCGGACGCGCTCACACGCGTGACGCGTGAGCCCGCTCGACGCGAATGCATGGGCGCAGCTGGCTACGCGCGCTGGCGCGATGAGTTCAGCCTTGAGCGCAGTGCATCGAAGGTTGCAGAGCTGTATTCGCACGTCGTCGGGCAACGCTGAAACGGGTCGCATCGTCGTGCCCGATCATGTGCTTGCGCCTGCTTGATTCACCAAGGTGTCAGCGCGACTGCGAGAGTGCGAGTTACTCCGATGCAACATGCGATACAGAGCGGGAAGTACCAGCAAGGTCAGCAGCGTCGACGAAATGATTCCACCGATCACCACGGTGGCCAGCGGTCGTTGCACCTCGGCGCCGGTCCCGACGTTCAATGCCATTGGCAAGAATCCAAGGCTCGCCACCAAGGCGGTCATCAACACCGGGCGCAGACGCGTCAGCGCGCCGTCAAAAATCGCCTGTTGCAAGGGTTCGCCATCGGCGTGAAGTTTGCGAATGAAGGTGATCATGACCAGTCCGTTGAGTACAGCCACGCCCGACAGCGCGATGAAGCCGACGCCGGCGGAGATCGACAATGGAATCCCACGCAGCCACAACGCCAACACACCACCTGTCAACGCGAGCGGCACTCCGCTGAAAACGATCGCGGCATCCTTGCCGGAACCAAACGCCATAAACAGGAGGCCGAAGATCATCACCAGCACCACAGGAACAACGACTGACAGGCGTTCGCCTGCCGAGATCAATTGCTCAAAGGTTCCGCCATATTCGATCCACGTTCCGGAAGGCAAGGTGATGTCCGCGTCGACGCGATCACGCAATTCCTCGACGAACGAACCAAGGTCGCGGCCACGCACATTCGCCGTGATAACCACGCGGCGTTTACCGTTCTCGCGGCTGATCTGGTTCGGTCCGGGCGCGATCTCAATCTTGGCGACCTCGCCGAGCGGAACGTAGGTTGGCGAGGTCGAGCCCGATCCAGGCCTCGGTTCTTCACCCTCCGAATGGGTAACAGGTATCGGCAGTGATGCCAGCATCCGCGGATCCTGTCGCAGAAGTTCCGGCAGTCGAACCACAATGTCGAAACGACGATCACCCTCGAACAACTGCCCAGCCACCGCGCCGCCAAGCGCAATCGATGCGGTGTCCTGCACATCCCCCACTGACAGGCCGTAGCGCGCCAACGCGACCCGATCCGGGCTGATCGTCATCACCGGCAGGCCAGTGGTTTGCTCAAGTTTTACGTCGGCTGATCCTTCGATGCCGCTGGCTACTTTTTCGATCTGCTCGCCGACTTCGGTCAGCTGCTCGAGATCATCGCCGTAGAGCTTGATCGCCACTTCCGCGCGCACACCGGCAATCAGCTCGTTCATTCGCATCTGCACGGGCTGGGTGAATTCGTAGTTATTGCCGGGAATCGTCCACACCGCAGCTTCCAGCTCACTGATGAGCGTGCTTCGCGGTTTGCGCGGATCGGGCCAGTCGGCGCGATCCTTGAGCATGATGAAGGTGTCGGCCACCGAGGGCGGCATTGGATCGGTGGCCACCTCCGCGGTGCCTAGCTTTGCGAAAACCTCGTCGACTTCGGGAAACTGCTTGATGCGGGCCTCCAGCTGTTCCTGCATCCCGACGGCCTGGGTCAGGCTGGTGCCGGGAATGCGCAACGCGTGCAAGGCGATGTCACCTTCGTCCAGTTGCGGAATGAACTCCGTGCCTAGACGCGTCGCCAGCAAGGCGACCAGCACTGTCAGCAATGCCGCCGCGCCCACCACAAGCACCCGGAAGTCCAATGCCCCCCGCAGCAATGGGGCATAGGCGTTCTTCAAACCGCGCATCACGCGAGTTTCCTTTTCCGCCACCTTGCCGGTCACGAACTGCGCCACAGCCGCTGGAACGAAGGTCAATGAAAGTGCCATCGCTGCGGTCAACGCAATCACGACGGTCAACGCCATTGGGTGGAACATTTTTCCCTCCACCCCGGTCAGCGCAAAAATCGGCAGGTAGACAGCCGCAATGATGAACAAGCCGAACAGGCTGGGCGCGATGACTTCCGCGCTCGCAGCGGCCGCTAACTCAAAGCGTTCTTCACGTGTCAACAACCGTCCGAACGAATGCTGGCTTTCGCCAAATCGGCGCAGACAGTTCTCCACGATGATCACTGCGCCATCCACGATCAAGCCGAAGTCGAGCGCGCCCAGACTCATCAGGTTGGCTGACACCCGGTTCTGCACCATGCCGGTGATCGTGAGCAACATGGTCAGCGGAATCACTACTGCCGTAATCAGCGCCGCGCGAAGATTGCCGAGCAGCAGAAACAGAACGACCAATACCAGCAACGCACCTTCCAGCAGATTTTTGCGCACGGTGGCGATGGTGCGATCAACCAGTTGGGTACGATCGTAAACAGCATGCGCATCGACGCCGTCGGGCAAGCTGGCGTTGATCTGTTTCAATTTTTCACCGGCACGCTGGGCGACGGCGCGACTGTTCTCTCCGATCAGCATGAACACGGTGCCGATGACGACCTCCTTGCCATCCTTGGTCGCCGCGCCCGAGCGCAACTCGGTGCCTTCGTCGATCTCGGCGACATCGTCGACTCGCAGCGGCAGTCCATCGCGCGTGGCAACCACGATCTGTCGCAGAGCATCGAGATCGGCAACTTGCCCCGGAACACGGATCAGGTACTGCTCGCCGGAGCGCTCGATGTAACCAGCCCCCACGTTGGCGTTGTTTCGCGCCACCGCGTCAATGACATCGCGCAGAGTCAGGTCATACGCCAGCAGCTTGGTGGGGCTGGGCGTGATATGTATTTGGCGCACATAGCCACCGACCGTGTTGACCTCGGTCACGCCTTTCAGATTACGCAGCTGCGGGCGCACCACCCAATCCTGCAACGTACGCAGCGCTGTAGGCGTCCAGGCGTTTCCGTCCGAGTCGTTGGCGCTGCCGTCGGCCTCAACGGTGTACATGAAAATCTCGCCAAGACCTGTTGCGACCGGACCAAGATTGGGCTCGATGCCAGCAGGCAACTGCGACGCCGCTTGTTGCAGGCGTTCGGCAACTTGCTGGCGGGCGAAGTAGATATCCGTGCCGTCCTCGAACACCACCGTGACCTGCGACAAGCCATAGCGCGAAATCGAACGGGTGTACTCCAACCGTGCGAGGCCGGCGATGGCTGTCTCGATGGGGAACGTCACCCGCTGCTCGGCTTCGAGCGGTGAGTAACCGGGCGCCTCGGTGTTGATTTGAACTTGCACATTGGTAATGTCAGGCACCGCGTCAATGGAAAGCCGGCGGTAGTTCCAGATGCCAAGCGCCGACACGGCGAGCACGAGGATCAGGACCAGCCATCGATGCGCGATGGCTGCGCGAATGATGCATTCAAGCATGTCGTGCTCCTCCACGATTGCTGTGATGACCTCTAGTGGTCATGGCTTGCACCGGATTTTTCGATGTCGGCTTTTATCAGGAAGCTCTGCTCGGCGACGTAGCTCGTTCCGGGCTTGATCCCTTCCAGCACTTCGACGTGCTCGCCGTCGCGTGCGCCAAGTTCGAGCATGCGCACTTCATAGGTTTCGCCGACTTGCGCGAAGACGACCGTGAAATCCCGAAAGCGTTGCAGGCCCGTTTCCTTCACGGCCAACGGAACCTCACGTTCTGAAATGACCACGTCCGCAGAAACGGTCATTCCGGGGCGCCAGCGTCCTGCGGGATTAGGCAAGCTGGCGCGGGCAACAACACTTTGGCCGCGCGTGGCCAAAGGCAGCAGCGCGTCGATCACCGTGTCACCTTTTGCGTCTCCCGTAGCCGATTGCACATGCACTCGCTGGCCGGCGACAAGACGCGCTGCATCCTTGCCGATCGCCTGCATTTCAACCCAGACCTCAGACAGATCCGCCATCTCGATCAGGGTGTTGTCGCCGGCAACATCACCGACATTGGTGCTGCGGCTCAGCACCACGCCGTCAAACGGCGCGGTCAGCGAATAGCGTCGCATGCTCTCGTTGCCTTCAATCACCACCAGGGTCTGGCCTCGGCGCACCTTCTGGCCCAGCTCTACCGGAACGGCGCGCACGATGCCGGGGAAGCGCGCCTTGATCGCTGCATGGCGGTTGGTATTCATCGCAATGCTTCCCACCAGTTGCGCCGTATCGCGGATCAATGCGGGGCCAGCGACCTCGACGGTCACGCCAGCATCCTTGGCCACATCTGCTGGCAAGGTGGTTCGGCCCTCATGCGACTCGAACGCCCACTGATGTGTCGTGCCTGCATGGGTCGCATTGACCGTTACGTCAAAGGAATGAGGCTCCGTTACGGTGCCGCTGCCGGTGAGATAGCCGCGTTCCGGCTTAAAGTTGAAGCGATTGACCTCGCCACCCAGACGCACAAGCTCAACTACAGCCTCTACCTCTTCGGGCTTGAGGGGCTTGTCGTTCTGATAGGCGTAGAGGCGATACTGCGGCGGGACATTCGTCTCAAAAATGGTGACCTCCAGAGCGAAGTCCCCATCGCGCAGCATACGACCGCGATGCGGACCACGTTCGAATTCGGCTGCAGCCGGCGCGCCATGTCCTTCAACCGACGGGACTGGTTCGGAGCCGCCGCACGCAGACAGCAGAAAACCCAGAAGAACAATGAGAAACGAGCGGGCAGTCATGGTGTGAACTCCGTGGCGACGGTGGTGAGGCGTTCTACCTCGACCAGCAGGGTGTGATAGCGAGCGGCGGCGTCGACACTGCGCTTGCGAAGGTCGAACAAGGTGCGTTGGGCTTGCGATAGAGCGACGAACGAGAAGCGGCCTGCTTCGAAACCTCGACGAGTAAACGCGAGCGCCTGTTCGGCCTTTCCGAGCATGTTCGATTGCAGTGCCTCGTATTCCGTGGCGGCGTGTTTGAGCTCCTGATATTTCTCGAACAGCGCCTGATGACTTTCGAAACGCTGCGCTTCGCTTCGTGCCTGGACTGCAGCGAGCTGGGCGTCGGCTTCGGCGATGGCAAACCCCGCGCGGTTTCTTGAACCGAGAGGCAGTGACACCGACATCACCAGCGCGTGGTCATCGACTGCCTCGAATCTCCTTATGCCGACGCTGGCGGTGATGTCGGGCCTGGCGCTGGACACCGCCACGCGGCGTCTAGCCTCGATGGCACCAGCTTCCAGTAATGCACTGCGCTGTGTTGCCGTCATCGGAAGGCGCGCTGCCAACACTTCGAACGGTTCGACGGGCGGCAACGTTTGCAGATCACCGACGACGGATTCGAAATCGGGCTCGAATGCGCCCCAACTCGCCGAGAGCGTGGTTCTGGCGCTGGCCAGTTCGTGCTCGGCATGTTCGCGGTCCAGTTCCGCGACGGCCACCGCAATCTCGGCGGCACGTAATTCAGACTCCGGATTGCGCGCCGCTGCAACCCACTTGGCAACCTCCCGTCGCGTGCGCTCCGACAAGTCGACCTGTTCTCGCGCGAACTCAAGCCGGTGTTGATCGGCGGCGACCTCGATGAAGCGCGTGGTCGTGCGACTGCTGATCTCGAGACGAACAGCCTCGGATGCATTGCGCTGGCGCGCGACTTCCGCCGAGCCTAGCGCCTGGCGCGCTGCTCGCTTGTCGCCCAGCTCAATCACTCGGCCGAGGCGAAGCGTGGCCTCCACCGACTTGATGCCGCTGAATGCGCCGGTGCCCGCGAAGTTCTCGATCTCTCCGCCTACCGAAAACGGCGTAGATAGTCCATCGCGATCAGCGCGTGCCTGCGCGGCCCGCAGATCAGCCGCCTCTGCTGCCATCGACGGATTGGAGGCCAGCGCGCGGGCAACCGCTTCCTCCAGACGTAACGTTTCTGCAGCGTGCCCGAACGGAACAACGCCGCAGCTCCCGACGGCAAGCGCCAGGAACCTGAGCCAATACAAATTCACGGAAAACCTCCGATTGATCGTCAAACAACGCGAAACAAGCTGCCTGTTGGCAGCCGAAGCGTCAGACGATCGGAGGTCGGTACGGAGCTATACGCGGGGTAAGCGGAGCCGTGGCCACAACCGCGCGGACCCGGTCCACGACGAGACTGCCAATTTTGGGCACCATCACTTGCACCGGCGGCAAGGCCGACACGGAAATACAGGCGTCATGTGAATGCAGCACCTCGACCTGGTCCGGGTCAGCTGCGTTTTCTGCAGCATGCTGAACGTCCAGATGAGCGCCAGCGGAAACAACAACGTGCTCATGGGAGTCGTAGCCGTCTGCATGCGCGTGCAGCTCTCCGCTGGGAATGCCCGCCGACAGCAATGCCACAACCATAAGCATTCCACCCAAGCGACCGTCGGGTCGCTGGACCAACGCGAGCAGGCGGCGGCGGATGTGGCGAAGCATCCACATAGGATGCCTTACCGACGTTGGAGCGCGCAAGGCAGACTTCATCAGCGAAGGACCGCATAGGCCGTGTGGAAAAGAGCATTTGACGCAAGAACTGCGCGTGATCTGCAGTGCGCTATGGCCATCGTTATAACAGTCGTTTGGAAAGGTGGACTGGCACGCTGGAGGTCGTGGGTTGAGCCTCCTCCCCGGCGCCTTTCGTAGAGTAAGGAACCGCTACTGTTGCGGACGTTTATTCACCCTTGGCAGCCGGTTTGGCAGCTTCACGCAAAAACAGGAGGAAAAAGGGCGAGGTTTCACATCAAAGGCGTTGCTGCGACGCAATATTACAGCGGCATTTTTCTTGATATTCTGGGAAAACTTCGTAAACCGCCGGGAATCGAGATGAAACTGATTTGCGCGAAATGGGGAAGTAAGAATGCTGCGAAGACGCTTGACACGTCACGCCGCTCCACTTCGAGGTCGGTAATAAAAAATTCCGACATCAGTGTTATTCGCAAGATCGCTCTACTTGTTGCGATGCTCCTTTTCAGCGGCGCCGCGAATGCGCAATTCTGCCCGCAGAACTTTGATGGCGTCACGGCACCGGCACTGCCTGCGGGGTGGACCGCGTCCGCCCTCACTGGTGCGGTCTCACCGTGGGTAACCTCAACTGCGAGTTCAGTCACGACACCCAACGCGGCCTTTGCCGCCGACCCCGCGTTCGTGAGCGACAACGTTTTGACATCTCCCGCGACGCCGGTAACGGCGGCGAACTCAATGTTTTATTTCCGCCACTCCTACAATACGGAGTCCACATTTGACGGTGGTGTGCTGGAGATCTCGATCGACGGCGGGGCATATACCGACATTATCGTTGCGGGTGGAAGCTTTTCGGCGGGCGGCTACAGTGCACTGATCAGCACCAGCTTCATGAGTCCCATCGCGGGCAGGATGGCGTGGACCGGAAACTCCGGTGGATTCATTGTCACCGGCGTAACGCTTCCCGCCGCGACGGTTGGCCACAACGTAGCAGTCCGCTGGCGCGCAACCAGCGATACCAGCGTCGGGACGACGGGCTGGTACGTCGACAGCATTCTTTGTGGTGCAGCGCCGCCGCCACCGCCAACTCCATGGAATCTCGCGGCGCCATATCCAATACCGATACTTGATCAGGGCGTAACCACCATCGGCAATGCGCTATACAGTTTCGGGGGAGTGAGTGCAGGGGCGGTAGTGGCGGCGTCCTACCAATTTGATGGCGGTACATGGACGGCAATTGCAGCCGTGCCGACCACAGTGTCGGGTTCGGCAGTGGCATCCGATGGCCAGTACGCCTACATCGTCGGTGGTTATGACGGTTCCGCACTCACCACTGCCGGCTATCGCTACAATCCGATCGCTAACAGCTATACGGCTATCGCGCCATCCCCGACGGCTACCGCTTCTAGCGCGGCCGTCTATCTCGACGGAAAAATCTACAAGATCGCAGGCTCGACCGACGGTTCCGGAACTCCATCAAATGTGGTCGAGGCCTACAACATTGCAGGTAACAACTGGTCGACGGTCGCAGCCTACCCGGCCGCTGAAACATTTGTCAGCGCATTTGCTCTTGGTCATTTCATCTATGCCGCCGGTGGCGCCGGCGCCTCGGCGGTGGGCACCCTGAAAACCTATCGGTACGATCCGGCCACGAATTTTTGGAGTGACGGTGCAATCGCCGATCTGCCTCAGACGCGCTGGGGCGCTGCGACCGCTACCTTCCATGGTGATGGTCTTGTTGCCGGCGGATATGTCAATGGCGCGGCATCCGCCAACATTTCTGCTACCGCACTCCAATGGAACGCTCAGGCAAACACGTGGACTGCGCTTCCAGACATGCTGCAGGGGCGGGCCAGATTTAGTGGCGGCGCTTTGCGTGGCTGTTTCTTCGCGACAGGAGGTCGTTCGTCATCGGGGGCCGGCGCGAACTTCGCGGGCACCACCGAAAATCAGAAGCTCGACTGCGTGTTCTATGACGGTTTTGAGCCCTGATTGCTAGTTGCTACAGTCCGTAGCCCATCAGGGAGCCAAGATAGTACTCTCGCACTTTGGTTGATTGCGGTGACGACGCGCGACCCGTCTCGACTTTGTCGGTGTGACCGATCAGTCCAAGACGTCGGCGCTGACTTGTTCGGCAGCGATGGGATTGCACTCTCCCTTCGGTTTGATATTTCGCGTGCAGATTGAAGTGACGACGCAGCGCGACCGTTAGACTAGCGAGCTCGCCGATCACTCCCCTGCTCCATGGCATCCACTGCGTCATCCTTGCCTTCTGACCAGCACACGCCACTGATGCGCCAATTCTTCGCTGCCAAGGCGGAGTTTCCGGAGGTGCTGATGTTCTTTCGGATGGGCGATTTTTATGAAATGTTCTATGACGACGCTCGCAAGGCATCACGCTTGTTGGATATCACGCTAACCCAACGCGGTGCATCGGCGGGAGCGCCGATTCCGATGGCGGGAATCCCCTATCACGCGGCTGAAGGCTATCTGGCGAAGTTGGTGAAGCTGGGGGAGTCGGTCGCAATCTGCGAGCAGGTGAGCGACCCGGCGTTGTCGAAGGGACTAGTCGAGCGGCGTGTGGTGCGCGTGGTGACGCCGGGAACGGTGACGGATGAAGCGTTGCTGGAAGAGCGTCGCGACAACCTGTTGCTGGCGATCGCTGCGGGAAAAACGGGTTATGGGCTGGCCTGGATCGATCTTGCAGCGGGTCGTTTCGTGCTCGCCGAGGTGGCTGATGCAGAAACACTGGCCGCCGAGCTGGCGCGTTTGCAACCCGTTGAAACCTTGGTCTCCGAAGACGTCACTTGGCCGAACTTCGTCAGTGGTCTGAATGGTTTGCGCAAGCGTGCACCGTGGCATCTCGATGCGGCGACGGGCCAGCGGGAGTTGTGTCGGTTTTTCAAGGTCCGCGATCTATCCGGCTTTGGTTGCGACGGGTTGACGCTGGCGATTGGTGCTGCAGGTTGCCTGCTTGGTTATGTCGAGGAAACACAGAAATCCGCCCTGCCACATTTGACTGGATTGAGTCGCGAAAGCGCGAACGACACCGTCGCTCTGGACGCAGCCACGCGACGCAATCTGGAATTGGACACGCATCCATCCGGTCGCCACGAAGCGACCTTACTCGGCGTGCTCGATGTGACGTCCACGCCGATGGGCGCACGCTCATTGCGGCGCTCGTTGAATCGACCGATCCGCGATCAACCAGTATTGCGCGCTCGCCACGACGCGATCGAAGCCATGATCGATGCTGATCGAGGCGCGGCATTGCGCGAGCCGTTGCGCGGCGTTGGTGATCTGGAACGCATCCTTGCTCGCGTCGCGCTGTGCTCTGCGCGACCGCGCGATCTGACCACATTGCGAGATAGCCTTGCGCGAACACCCGAGCTGCGTGCTTGCCTGTCGGGATCGGAAAGTCGCTTGCTGACGAGCTTGGTCGAACGCGTCGGCGAACATGCCGGGACCGCGAACTGGCTGGCAACCGCGCTCGTCGACCAGCCACCCATGCTGGTCCGCGATGGCGGCGTGATTCGTGAAGGCTTTGATGCGGAGCTGGATGAATTGCGCGCGCTGTCGACCAACGCCGATCAGTACCTCGTTGATCTTGAGGATCGCGAGAAAGCGGCGACAGGAATCGCAACGCTGAAGGTCGGCTACAACCGCGTCCACGGCTACTACATCGAAATCAGCAAGGCACAGTCGGACAAGGCGCCAACGCACTACACACGTCGCCAGACCATCAAGGGTGCCGAGCGCTACATCACCGAAGAACTCAAGGGGTTTGAGGACAAGGTTCTGTCCGCGCGCGAACGATCGTTGATGCGCGAAAAAGCACTCTACGAAGAGATCCTCGGAACACTCGCGGCGCAACTGATCCCGCTACGTGATGCCGCAAATGCGATTGCCGAGCTGGATGTGTTGGCCGCGTTGGCCGATCGCGCGTCGGCCTTGGATTGGTGTCGACCGGAGCTGAGTACAGACGACGGCATCACTATCGAGCGCGGCCGCCATCCGGTAGTCGAGCAGGTTCGCGATGAGCCGTTCGAGCCGAACGACCTGCAACTCTCGAATAGCCGACGCATGTTGATCGTTACCGGTCCCAACATGGGCGGCAAGTCGACGTACATGCGCCAGAGCGCGTTGATCGTCTTGCTCGCGCACATCGGCAGTTTCGTGCCGGCCAGCGCTGCGCGGATCGGTCCGATAGATCGCATCTTCACTCGAATTGGCGCGGGTGATGACCTGTCACGCGGGCAATCGACCTTCATGGTCGAGATGAGCGAGACCGCCAACATCCTGCACAACGCGACGCCGCACAGCCTGGTGCTGATGGACGAAGTCGGCCGCGGTACCAGCACCTATGATGGGCTTGCGCTTGCTCAGGCATGTGCGGTGCAGTTGGCCAGCGTCAACCGCGCCTACACGCTGTTCGCGACGCACTATTTCGAATTGACGCAACTCGCGACGCACTACGACACCATCGCCAACGTGCATCTGGATGCGGTCGAGTACGGCGAACAACTGGTCTTCATGCATGCGGTGAAGGAGGGTCCGGCCAATCGCAGTTTCGGTCTGCAGGTGGCCGCGCTGGCGGGCTTGCCGAAAGCCGTTATCGCAGATGCGCGCCGAACCTTGGCAACGCTCGAAACCGGCAGCCATGCTGTGCCTGAACCGTCTACTCGACCAGCATCGCCACAGATGGGTTTGTTCGCGCCACCGATGCCGTCGCCCGCCGAGGAAATGCTGCGCGGCGTGGACGTCGATTCGCTGACTCCCCGTGACGCATTGGATTTGGTTTATCGCCTCAAACAAGTGATGCCGCAAGAGTGAGCCTGATCACTCAACCTACACTTTCCTGTCTACCGCCCATCCGGGCGTTTTGAATAACGCTGACATGCGCGACACTCGAATTTACGTACCGGAGACGCTCGCTTACGAGAGCATCATCGACTTGCCAACATCCAGCGCCGAGCACCTTGTGCGCGTGCTGCGCATGCAGGTTAGCCAGTCGCTCACGGTATTCAATGGCGATGGTCGCGACCATGCGGCTGAAATCGTGCGCATCGACAAACGCGGCGTCGCTGTTCGAATCACATCCGCAGGCGTCGCCATCTCTGCCGAAAGCCCACTTCGCATCGCACTGGCGCAAGGCATTGCACGGGGCGAGAAAATGGATTGGATCGTACAGAAAGCCACCGAGCTTGGCGTGCATCTGATCGTTCCCGTGATTACCGAACGCACCGAAGTAAAACTTGATACGGACCGCGCGCAACGCCGTGTCGCGCATTGGCAAGCAGTCGTGATTTCCGCTTGCGAGCAGTCGGGCCGTGCGGTGGTCCCGGTCGTCGCGCCACCGGTCAAGCTCGCCGACTGGTGTGCGCGATTGGGCGACGATACTGGTTTGCGATTGAGCCTTAACCCGCAATCCACGCTCGTCCCACGCGAGCTCGATCTGGCGGTACTTTCGGCAACACTTATCGTTGGTCCAGAAGGTGGCTTGGCGAAGAATGACCTTGCACTGCTTGCACAAGCTGGATTTCGCGGAATGCGCCTGGGGCCCCGCATCCTGCGCACGGAGACTGCCGGTATCGCGGCCATCACGGCGCTGCAAACCCTATTCGGCGATCTCGAGTAGTTTCGATTGGCCGTTCGCTGCGCGCTTCACCACGGCGTGTATGAATTGCAGTTTTCCGACCACGTCGCGCGGCAGCACGAAGGGATAGAAATCCGGTTGACCCATGCTGCGTGACATCTCGTTGAGCACGCCGGTCAGCCGTGTCCAGTCGTTGACGATGGCAAGGAACTGGTCAGCATCGGCGGCGTCGGGCCAATGGAGTACGTCGCGACCGAAAGACTCCATTTCCAGTTCGACGTTGGCCGCGCTCAAGCCAAAGCTGAGCGCCGTATCCAGCGTGTCGATCATGTGCAGGTAGTGCGCCCAGGTCTCGGCCCAGTCTTCCCACGGGTGCATCGTCGCGTACGCGCTGACGTAATGGTCGGCCCAGTTCGGCGGCGCGCCTTGCTGGTAATGGCGATCCATCGCTGCACTGTAGTCCAGCGTTTCGTCGCCAAACAATTCGCGATACGTGCCCAACATGTCGGTACCGTCGACAAGAACATCCCAGTAGTAGTGTCCGATCTCGTGACGCAGATGGCCGAGCAAGGTGCGATAGGGTTCGTGCATCGCCTGGCGCAATTTCTCGCGTTGCGCGTCGTCGGCTTCTTCGATGTTGAGGGTGATCAGGCCGTCATCGTGGCCGGTCAGCACGGGAGCATTTCTTTCGCCGTGCAGGAAATCGAACATCACGCCGTGAACTGGATCCTCATGGACTTTCGATCGCACCGGCAAGCCGATCGCCAGCAGCGACGACACGAGGCGACGCTTGGCGACTTCGATCTTCGCCCATTGTGCCGCGTACTCGGGGTTGGTCAGATCAGGAATGGTTCGGTTGAGCCGACAGGAGCGGCACCAGGTCAGCGCTTTGCCGTCATCCTCGTCTCGGCTAACCATCCAGTTGCATCCGGCCGGACCCTGGAAATTAGCGCACCGATGCAGGATGAATTCGCGTTGGCGACGCGACAAACCGGTGCTGTTTATGTGCGGTCGCCACTCGCCGTTTTGACCGGTTGGCTCCAGTGCGATCATGCTGTGCGCGTCGGGCAGATAACCCAACTCGGTCCCGCAATTCAGGCAACGACTGTTGCGGAAAAACACCGGGCGCCCGCACTGGCACCGATACGATCGTGCCGTCGCCGGTGGCTGGTCGACTGTTGCCGCAACATCGTTGGCTTCAGTCGGGAATTGCCGGCTCGTTTTAACAAAGCTCATTGGTGGCCGCTGTTGAAGGACCCGACGCGAGTCTACTCTGCCGTCAATGAAGCCCGGCACCCTTCGCGCTTGCGAGGGACTGCGCAGACGCTAGACCAGCGCGCCGCTCTCCAGCAACATCGTTTCGATCAAGGCCAGATCCGGAATGGTCGCCGGGTCTTCGCGAATCAGCACTTCGGCCAACACGCCGGTGGCACGATTTCCATCATCATCGGTCGGCACCAGCGATTCCGGCGTGACCGTGACCAAGCGTGGAAAGCCCTGAGTGAGCACCGCAATGAAGGGGAGTTTGGGATCACCACCCAAAGCTTTCAGAACGGCTATCTTGGTTTGGTTGTAGTTTTCTTCGCGACCGGTTCCGGACAGCTGCGGAAAGGATATGAGCGGGACTCGCCAACCGCGCCACGCGAACGCACCAAGCATCCAGTCAGGCGCCTTATCGTTGTGCTCCGGCGGTATGAATGCAATCACCTCGGCGACGCTGGCATTGGGCAGCAACAGTCGACCGTTGACGACCGGAATCATCAGGCCACGGATTTCTCGGGGTAGTTCTGCCATGCGTGCCTCAGCGTCGGTCGAGCAGCAGGTGCGCTGCCAACTCGGTAGGAGTACCCAGGAAACTGACGACACCAGTCTGCTGCACCTGCTCGACCATGCCGCTGGAAACGCAACTGGCGGGTACCTGCGCGCAGACGTGGCCGCCGCGTTCGGCGACGTAACGACAGCCTTCGGCCGCGTCCGATGCCACCCCAGAAAGGACGACGGCGATACAGTCTTCGCCAAATTGATCGCTCACATCGCGCAGGACCTGGTTCATCGGTGTAGCGCACGCTTCATCGATTCGCTGATTCAGGGTAACCCGACCACTGCGGTCGATGATCAGACGCTGTTTCGGCGAGACGGGTATCACTTCACCATCGCGCAACTGATCGCCGAGGTCGGCACTGCGAACACGTAGTGCAGTGGCGCGGCGCAATTGCTGGCTGAGCAGGTCCAGAAACTCTTCGCCGACCTGCTGAACGACCAGAAACAGAGCCGGATGATCGGCCGGTATCGCGCCCAGCAGAACCCGGATGGCCTCCGGACCGCCGACGGACGCGCACAGGACAATCACGCGGCTGACGGTAGCTGGCGTTGCCAGCACGTCGACAACCAAGACCTCTGCCGGCTCAAGTTGCTGGCTGTCGAACAACGGCGTCACGACCGCCAGTTCCAACGGCGTCAGTTCCAACGAATGCGCGAGATGCCCGGAACTCCAACCGTTCGTCGCCGCGAAACCGATCGCAGCAGCGGGCATCGGGAACGTGGCAGGTTGTCGGGCTGCAAGTATTTCTTCAGTCGGTAACACGGCTTGGGAGTCAGTCTTGCGATTGGATTCGCTGGCTGCCACTTGCGCGCCAGAAGTGCCGTACATTCCGACAATGTCGCCACCGACGCCTTGCGATTGCGAAATGCTTTCGGCGAACAACCCGCCTGGATCTTTCACCTGCATCACTTCGCTCAGCCAATCGTCGATTGCCGGTTCAGAGCCACTCGAGAACGGCCTGTCCGACGACGCATCACTTCCTCGTGATTCCGTGGGGGAGCCGGATTTCATCGGCGCGATTGCATCTACTGCTACGATCGGAGCTTCCTCCGGACGAGGTGGATCGACGACGCCTGGCAGATCAAGGATTTTCGCGGCGAGGTGACGCGCCCAGCGCGCGTGATCCCAGCCAGTCAAGGCGCTGGTCACCTCTGCATCGTTGACGATTACCCGATAGCGATCGTCGTCGAGCAGGTCGAAAATGCTCTCCGCATCTGAATCCGAACCCATATCAACGATAACGATGCTGGCGCCCGATTCCGCTAGAGTGGCAGGACTGAACGCGCCTATCGACGTTTCGTAGGAAATCGGGCAACCGACCGCGTGAATTACTTCGCGCACCATGCCTGAACTGGCACCGTCGCTGAAAACCAACGCAATGATGTTGGGATTACCCACGCTCCACCTCAAGCATTTCCTGAACCTGACGTAGCAGGTCCGACTCTTGGTATGGCTTGCCGAGGTAACGCTCCACGCCGATTTCGAGCGCACGCTGGCGATGCTTTTCGCCCGTGCGCGAGGTGATCATCATGATCGGCACGTTGCGCAGTCGCGAATCGTTTTTCATGTAACTGGCGAGATCGTAGCCATCCATGCGCGGCATTTCGATGTCCAGCAGCATCAAATCAGGCGTTCGTTCCTGCAATTTTTCGACGGCATCTACGCCATCCTTCGCCGTTATCACTTCCATGTCTGCACGTTCGAGCACGCGCTGGGTTACCTTGCGCATCGTGATCGAATCATCGACCACCATGATCAATGCTGGTCGCTTGATGGCATCGTCACCCACCGACTCGCGCAATTGCATCGACTCGATAATCGCCGCGTCCTCCATATGGACGCGTTTGGCCGCTGCGCGACGTACCAACGGGGCAAGGTCGAGGATCATCACGACCGAGCCATCACCCATGATGGTGGCGCCAAAAATTCCAGGCACTGAAGTGACCTGAGGGCCGACCGACTTCACCACCACTTCGCGCGAACCTGTCACCGAATCGACGCGGACAGCGGCGCGCTGGTTGCCGGTGCGAGTCATTAAAAGCGGCAACTGCAAATCACCAGGCGCGCGCTCAGGCGGCACGTCGAGCAGGTTGGCCAGATCGTAGATGTCGTACTGCTCGCCCGAGTACTGGAACTGTGGCGTGGCCGATTCAATCCGGTGCTGGAAATCATCACGCTCGATGCGCGACACACCCTGCACTGAGGTCATCGGCACCGCATAGGTCGCGTTACCCAAGGTCACCACGATGGCTTGGGTGACAGCCAAAGTGAACGGTAGACGGATCGAAAAATCGGTGCCCTCACCGGGTCGCGAATCGATGGTCAGCGAGCCACCGAGTTGCTTGATTTCATTGTGGACGACGTCCATGCCGACACCACGTCCGGCCAGCTTGGTGACTTCGGTACTCGTTGAAAAACCACTTTCCAAGATAAACGGGTATACATCGCGATCAATAAGGACATCGTCCGGCTTCATCAGGCCGCGTTCGATGGCGCGACGACGAATTGCATCGGCATCCAAGCCGCGACCGTCATCGCTGACGCGGAGCACGACCTCTGTTGCATCGCGACTGACCGCGATGGTCACCGTGCCTTCGCCCGGCTTGCCGGCCTTGACGCGTTCGGCGGGTGTCTCGACCGCGTGTGCCAGCGCGTTGCGGAGCATGTGTTCGAATGGCGCCTTCATGCGGTCGAGCAGATTGCGATCCATTTCGCCCTGCGCGCCCTCGACCTTTAACAGCGCTCGCTTGCCTACATCCTGCGCAGCTTGGCGCAGGGTGCGTCGCAAAGTGGGCACGAGCGATTCGAACGGCACCATGCGGGTGCGCATCAAGCCTTCCTGAAGCTCGGAACCAACGCGCGCCTGGCCCAGCAGCAAGGTTTCGGACTGGCGTGTCAATTCTTCCAGAAGGTTTTGAATCGAGACCAGATCGGATACCGATTCCGCCAGCGAACGCGAGTATTGCTGCATCTGGGAGAAACGATCCAGCTCCAGCGGATCAAATACCGGCTTGGTCTCAGCCTGACCGGCACCTTGCTCACGCTCGTAGCGCGAGACGATCTGCATTTCTGTTTCCATCTCGAACTTGCGCAACTGGTCGCGCAGTCGGGTAATGGTCTGGTCAAACTCGACCAGGTTAAAGCGGAATGATGCGTTCTGCTGATCCAGACGCGAGCGATAGATGGAAACCTCGCCAGCGGAGTTGACCAGCGAATCGAGCAGGTCGGAACGAATCCGGATCATTTCCTGGGTACGCGGTGATTCGTCAACAATTGCACCGGTGCCGGGCAGTGGTCCAATCGCGGGCCTGGCGGGAGCAGTGGCGACGTTGCCGGGCAGCGGCGACAGCGGCTTGATCGGCACCACGGTCCCAGATGGAGAATCCTGCTGAGTCAGTGACAGCGTTGCTGCTTGCTCGAGGTCGTCCTCTGCACTTTCCGCCGTTACGGATTCTTCACCGCTGCGAGTCGTTTCCGACCCTTCGATTTCGTCGCTGGCTGGCTCGGAAACCATTGTGTTCGTCGTTGTCTGGACATCCTCTTCAATATCAACACCGACGTGAGCGCTCCCACCGACTGGCGACTCGACGGCCGAGTGCAGCGATCGATCGGTCGCCAGTTCAAGTCGCGCCAAAGCCTGAGTCGGCATCATGATGGGCGCGTGCTGGGCAACCTGCTGCACCATTTGATGCAAGATATCGAAACCGTGCTGCAACGCATCGACGGCGCGGCTGTCGAACTGGCGATGCCCGTCCTGGATCCCTTCCAGCAACGTCTCCATGGCATGACCGAGATCACCAATCGGCACCAGACCAGCCATGCGCGCACCACCCTTCAGGGTATGCAAGTCGCGCTGTAGCGCCGCCAGTCCGTCTGCACTGTCGGGGCTCTCATGCAGGTCGGCCATGACGCCGTCGCACTGATCGAGCAGTTCGCCAGCTTCCTGCAGGAAAACTTCCAGCAATTCCTCATCGATCGCTGGCATATCGGGAGCTAACTCCGACTCACCGCGTTCTTCGTTTGCGATTCGTTCGGACGGCAACTCAGCTTCGCCTTCGGCTTCAGCTTCGGTCTCGGCTTCGGCTTCGGTCTCGGCTTCGGCTTCGGCTTCGGTCTCGGCTTCGGCTTCGGTCTCGGCTTCGGTCTCGGCTTCGGCTTCGGCTTCGGTCTCGGCTTCGGTCTCGGCTTCGGTCTCGGCTTCGGTCTCAGCTTCGGTCTCAGCTTCGGTCTCGACTTCAGTCTCGACTTCAGTCTCGGCTTCAGTCTCGGCTTCAGTCTCGGCTTCAGTCTCGCGATCGGTCGAGGGTCGTGGAGGGGCTGGGGGGAG
>JBBSTF010000055.1:0-20971 GCA_038236135.1 Lysobacterales bacterium | reverse complement strand
TAAGTGGCCTCTTCGCTGACGACCCTGGTAGCGGGGGCAGGATTTGAACCTGCGACCTTCGGGTTATGAGCCCGACGAGCTGCCAGACTGCTCCACCCCGCATCAGAGCCGAGCATTCTATCCAGACCCTGCATCTGGTGCAAGCACCATCTACATGATTGCCGACGCTTGTTGTTCAGTGGCCGCGGTTAGTACTGCGACGTGGGCAAGTCCAACAAGGAAACAAAGGTCGCCCCGCTGGACGCGGCCGCGCGTTTGGGCGTAACCTGTCCTCAACGAGGGGTTCCGAGTCGGCGTTTCACGATTCGGCAGCCAGGGCGATCGCCCTCCTGTTCCCGACGACACTTAAATTTTGCCAGCGTTTTCCGGACCGACAATCCGGGCTCTGGTCGTTGCAGGTTTGCCACGCCAACGCGTGTACCGACGAATGCCACGTCGAGCGACTGTCAGCAAACTGTCAAACCGAGTCGCGTTGATGCCTGCACGGGCGCGCGCTCGGCAGGGTTTCATCGGATCGAGCATTGCATCGAGTAACACTCCCGTCCTGTCCGCGCCGTGAGGCGCAGGGCGCGACCGATTGGTCATGACCAAGCAGACAGCCGAAATCATCAGTTCACCCGAAATTATCAGCACAGTCGAATCCAGCAGCACCCAGAGTCACGTTCCCCAGCAGCAGGAGATGCCGCTGGCGTTGGTGCGTGGCCAACCCGTACTGACAATGCCGCAGGATTTGTACATCCCGCCAGATGCGCTCGAAGTCATTCTCGATGCGTTCGAAGGCCCGCTCGATCTGTTGCTTTACCTGATCCGTCGCCAGAACCTCGACATCCTCGATATTCCGATTGCCGAGATCACCCGCCAGTACGTCTCGTACATCGAAGTGATGCACGTCTTCAAGCTTGAACTCGCCGCCGAATACCTCGTCATGGCCGCGATCCTTGCCGAGATCAAATCCCGCTTGCTGTTGCCACGACCACCGCCGGAAGAAGGTGACGGGATTGATCCGCGCGCTGAGCTGATTCGCCGTTTGCAGGAATACGAACGCTTCAAACAGGCGGCAGAGGAAATCGACGCCCTGCCCCGACTGGAGCGCGACTTCGTCAACGTCGCTGCGTTCCTGCCCGAACGCACTGCTGTGCGCGAGCCGCCACCGGTGGAACTGCGCGAGTTGTTGCTTGCGCTGAAAGAGGTTCTGGAACGCGCCGACCTGTTCGTGCATCACGCGATTCGTCGCGATGCCTTATCCGTACGCCAGCGCATGAGCGACCTGTTGCAGCGGCTTGGCGATGGCGAATTCCAGCGTTTCGAATCGCTGTTCAGTGCAGAGGAAGGACGCCAAGGCGTGGTCGTTACGTTCTTGGCGGTACTGGAGCTCGCGAAGGAACAGTTGCTGGAAATTACCCAGATCGAGGCCTTGGCTCCGATCTATGTGAAGTCGCTATCCAGTGGCCGTGAAGACCTCGCCCTGACCGTCAGCTCCACCAACGACGATAGCCTCGACGACTCCATCGAAGAAATTTCTACCGAATGATTCCTGCCGATAACCTGAAGAAAATCATCGAAGCCGCCCTGCTCGCGGCACCGCAACCGTTGACTCGTGTGCAGATGACGGCGCTTTTCGACGAAGCGGAAGCGCCCGGCAACGAAGATGTGAGTCGCGCCATTGAAGCCTTGCAGAACGATTGCGGCGAGCGCGGCGTCGAGCTGGTCGAGATCGCATCGGGCTGGCGCTATCAGGTCAAGCAGGATGTGTTTCCGTGGGTAACGCGGATGTGGTCCGAGCGGCCGCCTCGCTACTCGCGCGCACTGCTTGAAACACTCGCACTGATCGCGTACCGGCAGCCAATCACGCGCGGCGAGATCGAACAGATTCGCGGCGTGTCGGTTTCCACCCACATCGTGCGGACGCTGGAAGAACGCGAATGGATCCGCGTCGTGGGACATCGTGACGTGCCTGGTCGACCGGCGCTGTTTGGCACCAGCAAGGGTTTCCTCGACTACTTCAACCTGAAATCACTGGACCAATTACCGGCATTGAGTGACCTGCGTGACATCGAGGAACTCAATCCGCAATTGATGTTGGAACCGATCGACATGTATCCGCAGGACGGCGCGACCAGTTTACGACTGGCCGACTTGAGCGTTGCCGCGCAGAACGTGCTCGACGACATGGACGAGACAGAGCAAGTCGAAGACGCCAGCGTCGATGACACAAATGACAACACGGACAACACAGAATCCCCGGCTGATATTGCAGCCGATTCGGACACAAACATTCCCGACCCCGAAGTAGGCGCCGATGCGGCGACCGACAGCGAAGAGCAACACAAATCATGATTGATACACCACGTTCCACCCTCAGCCTGAAACGCGGCGGTGATGAAGCCGGCCCAGCCATCGAGGAGCGCCTGCACAAGGTGCTCGCGACCGCTGGACTGGGATCGCGCCGCTTGCTCGAAACCCGCGTCGAAGCCGGCGAAGTACAAGTCAATGGCGCTGTCGCCACGCTGGGTTCCAGCGTTCATAGTGGCGACCGCATTGAACTGGACAACAAGCGTTTCGTTGTCGTCGCTGACAGTGGCGAGCACGCGCAAGTGCTGGTCTACAACAAACCCGAAGGCGTGATGACCACGCGCGACGATCCGGAAGGCCGACCGACCGTGTTCGAGCAGTTGCCGCGCATCAAGGGCGCGCGTTGGATCGCGGTGGGACGCCTCGACATCAACACCACCGGCTTGTTGATCCTGACCACCGATGGCGAACTGGCCAACGCACTGATGCATCCAAGTTCGGAGATCGAACGCGAATACATCTGTCGCGTCCACGGCGAAGTTCCCGACGAAACATTGGAAAAACTCAAAGCCGGCGTCGAACTGGAAGACGGCCCTGCCCGCTTCGAGGAAATCGGCGTGGTCAGCCGAGGCGGCAGCCATTCCTGGTTCCGCGTCGTCATACGCGAAGGTCGCAATCGAGAAGTTCGGCGAATCTGGGAATCGCAAGGCCTGATCATCAGTCGCCTCAAGCGCACCCGCTATGGCAACGTCGAATTGCCGCGATTGCTCAAGCGCGGCAACAGCGAAGAGCTGGATGCCGACCGCGTTACCGCCTTGCGGAAGATTGCTGGCGCACCGGAACCGACGCCGCGCCTCACCCTGGCACCCGTCATTGGTCAGCGTCGCGCCGTTCCCACCGAATTCCGCCCTGACAGCCCCCGCGCGTGGACGGGCGGCAGCAACGAAGCCAGCGATGTCGCCCAGTTCGACAAGATGCGCGACGATGGTTGGCGCACGCCGGGCGCCAAGCGCGCCAAGCCCAAGCGTCGTACCCCAGGCGCGGGACCGGGTAAGCCACGCGGGCCGAATGCACCGCGCGGTCCCGGCGCTGGCGCCGGCGCTGGCTTCAGGAACAAAGGTCGTGGGCCGAACCCACGCGGCGAGCGGAATACCAACAATCCGGCGTTCGCGCCAGAACCGGGCATCAACCCGGCGGTGCTGAAAAGCTGGTTTGGCGACAATGCCGGAAAGCCGCGCCGCTCAAAGCCTGGCCATGACAGCGGCAGTCCGGTTGGTCTCTACACGGGCATACCCGGCGCGGACCAGGGGCCGCCAAAACGTGGCAACCCGAATCGCGGCACCTACGGCCAGCAACCGGGCAAAGCCCCAGTCAGCGACAACATCGGTAATCGCGGCAGTCGGTTCGACAACGAACAGAGTTCCGGCCCTGATCGCGACGGCAATCGCGGCAGCCGGGATGAGCAACCGCGCAGTAACCCCGCGCGTGAAGACGGCAATCGCGGCAGCCGTAATGAACATTCGCACGCTAACCCAACGCGTGAAGACGGCAACCGCGGCGGTCCGCCTTCGCCATGGACGAATGCCCAGCCGCGAGGCAATCGCGGCACCCATCCCGCCAATGACACCCGCCCACCTCGCGAAGGCAATCGCCCCAGTGGAAACCGTGGTCCCAGTGAAGGTAATCGCGGCAAGCGCCCCGGCGGCCCGCGCGGACCCCGTGGCGGTTCGGGCGGCAATTCCGGTGGCGGCAATCGCGGCTGATTTAAACGCAGGGGAATCCAGGCGTTGGCTGAAGCGACGATGCCGGCGTTGCCTCACGCCAAAACGCAAAGACATTGGCATGTCGACAGCGTTAACGCCGTACTGTAATCGCCTGACGATCAGACCGCGCCTCCGGTAATGATCGATCAGCCGCTGGACTTGTGATCTGAACTTCGAATGGACGCCATCACATGATTTCCTTCTTCGATCTGACCGCATTGCTGCTGACCTTGTGTGCAGTATTTGGCTGGATCAATCGCCGATTCGTGCGTTTGCCACACAACACCGGCTTGCTGTTGATGGGCTTGGCGGCGTCGCTGTTGTTGATTCTGGTGGAAGTTATTTATCCCCACGCGAAGCTCTACGAGAGCGTCAGCCACGCGCTGGAGAGGATCGACTTCACCGATGTCGTGATGAACGGCATGCTCGCGTTCCTGCTTTTCGCAGGTGCCTTGGGTCTCAACGTGACCATGCTGCGGGATCGGGCCTGGCCGGTTGTCGCGTTGGCGCTGGTGGGCACTGTGATTTCGACTGTAGTCGTCGGCGTCTCGACCTATTTTGTGGCGCGCGGATTCGGTATGCAGTTATCGCTGATGTGGTCGCTGACATTCGGTGCATTGATCAGCCCGACCGATCCAATCGCCGTCATCAGCACCTTGAAGAACGTTCGCGTTCCCGAATCGCTGCAAGTAGAAATGCAGGGCGAAGCCTTGTTCAACGACGGCGTCGGCATCGTGTTGTTCACTCTGCTGGTCGGCCTTGCCAGTAGTGGCGCGAATCCCGCTGATGCGATCGGAGAGGCATCCTTGCATCTCTTGCTCGACGCCGGCGGCGGCCTGCTACTGGGCGTGGTCACCGGCTACCTGGCATACCGCGCCATGCGCGAGATCGATGATTTTCCGGTGGAGGTCTTGATCACGCTGGCTCTGGTGACCGGCACGTTTGCGCTGGCGCGCTTGTTGGGCGTCAGTGGACCGTTATCGGTGGTCGCGGCGGGCTTGCTGGTCGGCAATCGCGCACCCGGACGCGCGATGAGTGAAAAAACAGAGAAATATGTCTCCGCACTGTGGACGCTGATCGATGAGGTTTTGAATTCCGTACTGTTCCTGCTGATCGGACTGGAGGTGATCATCCTGCGCTTCGATGCGCAGGCGCTGCTGCTGGCCCTGGTCGCGATTCCGATTGTGCTACTCGCGCGACTCGTCGCGGTGTCAGCGCCACTCCTGACGTTCCCGTGGAGCGATCGCTTGAGCGCCCGAAACGTTCCCTTTCTCACCTGGGCTGGCGTGCGAGGTGGCATCTCCGTTGCACTCGCGTTGTCGTTGCCGGAAGGCCCTGCCAAGCCTGTGATTCTGGCGGCGACCTATGTCGTCGTGCTGTTCACCCTGGTCGTGCAGAGTTCGACTCTGGGATGGGTTGCGCGGCGCACCTTGCATCTGGACCCGGATCCAAAGACTCAGTTACCACCCGGGCATTGACAATCGGGACCGCGTTGATACGTTCAACGTGCGCTGCGCCGAACATCCGGCGCTCCTCATCCAGCAGATGCCAGGCATTCAATGGATGGCGACGGACTACGAATGAAAACGGATTTCAGGTCAGTTCGGCTCGCGAAAAAACCATCGTCGAGGTGGCCCCAGCATCGTAGGAAAACGCCTGCTCCCAGCGAAGCGTGTCGGCGTCCGAACGTGACCAAAGAAACCGAACCTTGATTGCCACATCGTTGAGCGTGACTTCGGCATAGAAGCTGCCAACGCCATCCGTGAAGTGACCTTTCACCGGCACGCGCAACTGGAATAGTTGCAAGTGCGACGACGCTGTCTCCCCTAATTTCTCGACCTGTCTGCACGACTGTGCAGTTGCCTCGGTCGAATCGCGCGGAAATCATCGGTTGCTCACGGCAACGGACCAATCCTTGCTAGTAACGACTGCTTGCTGCGAACGGCGCTGATTATCGCGTCCAGACCAAGCCCTCCAATAACGATGCCCGCGATTGCGGCACCTAGCGAACGATTCGACACCACGAAGACGGCAATCGACAAGCCGAGGAACAACGCACCGAACGCAAACGTCACGATGCGGTATGTCGTCGATTGGGCCGGCTGGTTTTCGGTTGATGGCATCTTGATTTCCACCCACGTTTCCGCGGCATTTGTCGCGATGATACGTGAGAGCGCAGCCTAACGATCGAAGGCAACCGTGACCGAGATCGCAGTGCCCCAGGGCAGTTCCGACCTGACTGCGATATCAACAACTGGCTGGCGAATCAGTGGATTCACGCAGCCAAACCATCCTGTCTGGTTGATCCATGCAGTTTATTTAGGTTGCAGGATTCATTGCAACGTAGGCAATCTGCTCGGCACCCTTCACGATTCAGGTGTTCAGCTGGTGCCGGCATGAGATCGCAAATCGAAACTCTGTTACGCCCGCTCGTGAGAAGGCTGCCACTGCCTTTACGGGAACGACTCGGCAGGTTGTGGCATCACATGTTTTACAGGGCCGCTCCACGGCAGGTCTGGGCAAACGGTGACGGGGAACCTAGTCAGTACGAGTGGCGCGCGCAGCAGGAAGTATCACGATTCAGCGAAGAGGAAGTCATCAACGACTTGCCAGAGATTTTCAACTATTGGTCGAACACTCACCTGCGCCCACGTTTAGAGCACTTCGGATATTCCTACCCCGAGGACTTTTTTGCACGACGAATTGAACAACAGGCCAAAGGGTTTGATCGAACGATCAAGGTCATCAGCATTGGTGCGGGTAATTGCGACAGCGAAGTTGCCGTCGCCAAGTTGTTGCTCGAACGTGGCGTTGACCGGTTCCACTTCGACTGCCTTGACCTCACGCCGGCGATGCTTGAGCGCGGCAGGCAGTTGGCGAATGCCAACGGACTGGATCAGCACTTTGGCTTCATCGCCGCCGACTTCAATCAATGGAAGCCACACGAAACCTACGACGTGGTCGTGGCAAACCAGAGCCTGCACCACGTTACCAATCTCGAAGGATTGTTCGACGCCGTGCATACCGCAATCGGCGAACAAGGCATCTTCGTGGTATCCGACATGATCGGCCGCAACGGTCACATGCGATGGCCGGAAGCGCTCACCATCGTGCAACAATTCTGGAAGGAGCTACCGAAGGCCTACCGATACAACCGCCAATTGCGGCGCCAAGAGAAGAAGTTTGGCAACTGGGATTGCGCTGGCGAAGGATTCGAAGGCATACGTGCCCAAGACATACTTTCCCTGATGGTTGAACGGTTCGGCTTCGATTTTTTCCTTGGCTACGGAAACCTAGTCGACCCTTTCATCGACCGCGGATTCGGCCCGAACTTCGACGCCGAAAAAGACTGGGACCGGAACTTCATCGATCGGGTCCATGCGCGCGACGAAGATGAAATACTCGCTGGCCGCATCCAGCCAACGCACATGCTTGCTGTATTGCGCCGAGATAAGTCCGCGCAGCCGGTCGTCTGGAAACACCTCACTCCGAAATTTTCCGTGCGTCACGTTTGATGTGCATGGCGACGTTGTAATCAGCCGCTACTCGCCACGCGCGTCGAATGTGTCACTGCCAAGTGATTGCGAATGTGCGCGTGCACTACGCCGGCTGGCCTTTCTCTGCACTAACGCGACACGCTAGTCCGAAGCACTACCCTTGGCCTGCACGAACAACACGATGGCGGAGATCAGTTCGATCGTGGCGCCACTGAATGCGCCGATGACCGGCGGCGCACGCAGTAGTGCCAACGCAAAGCCTGTCGCCCCGAGCAGCGCTCCAAGCACCCAATAGATGCGCAGTCCATAGAGGGTCTGAAACATGAGGTAGCGCCCGCCAATCACCAGCAACATGGTCGGAAAGAACCATTCGATACGCAGCACCGAAACACCGTACGCGATTGCGCAACCCGCAATCAGCCAAACTGTACCCTCACCGGCGAGAACGCCCAGCGGGTTGCCAGCGGTGTGACCGTGCGGCAACCCAAGCAGCTTGCACATCAGCATAGAGAGCGGAAAGATCAGCGCGCCGCCCACGAGCAAAGTCAGCACGGACATTTGCGCCGACACCGTCATCGCGACAACGCCGGACACAAGCCACACCGAACCCGAAACCAACACGCCAGGCGCACCATAGCTGTAACCCCGGCGCATGTCGGATTGCGCGGATTTGATAGTGAATGCAGTCATGTGCATGCTCCGATTACTCGCTAGGGCTGGAATCGTACGCGCAAATCAAGCTGCACTTTTCGACCCCTGCATCGAAGGTCTGAGTCAATTGCACCACTGCTGTTCGCAGGGATTGCCATCGTTGTCGCCATCCATCATGGGGTTGGGACAGTGCAGCAAAAAGTAGCGCGCTTCGTCGCATGACTTCATCTGCGAACACATCGTCCGGCCGTCGCAGCGGAACGACACCGATTCCACTGCTGATCCCTTATCACGGGATGACCTGAAATCAACCGATGAATTCGCCTCACGAGTTGGTATCGCCTCCACCCTTGATTTCGCTTCCCGGGTTGACGCGGGCTCAATATCCAACGGATTGTCGATTTCGAGGACACGCTGCTCCCGAAACTGCTGCTGAAACTTCGAGTAGCCAACCGCTCCGATGGTGACGACCGCCACGACGACGAGTACCGACTTGAAAATGTTTACAAGGTTCTGGTTGCCCGTCGCATGAGGGTGGCGAACTGACTTGTTCCCCTGCCCAGCACGCATCACACGAATAGCTCGTAGCTTGCCATCGGGCGAGGTTTCGGTTTCGAACGAGATGACCTCGTTGACTAGCGGACGCTGATCGCTCCGTCGAAACGCAGAGATATGCACAAAGATCTCCACGGTACCTTGCGAAGGCAAAATGAAGCCAAAGCCCCGCTCGTCGTTCCACTTGGTTAAGGTGCCATGGGTTCGCATCAGATTCTTAAGTGATGCAAGCGTGTCATGGGCTGGCGATCAGTGGCGGACTCATCGGAGTATAGACCGCGCCCTGACGTGCTGGCCGCTCTTGCGTCACGCGCTGCAGGTTTCGTAAAGTCCATGCCGCTCGGCGTTCTACTTCCAGGCGTTTCAACGATCCTTTCGCGGTCCCGGTGCCGATTGTTTTCCTTGGCTTGCGTCAATTGCATCAATCCATCCCGCCAGCGAATCCGGAAACGCATCGGCGTAGGGGACGTAGGGTTTGATGTCGAGGATCGGGGTGCCGTCGAGCAGGTCGATGCCGCGTACTTGGAGTGATGTAGGTTCGACGGCGATGAGGTTGACTGCCGACAAGCCAATCGCGTTGGGGCGATGTGGTGAACGGGTGGCGAGGACGCTGCGCTTGCCGCCACCTCGTGGTGGGCGGACTTCGGCTTTCCATCCATCACTGCGGTGGAAGACGTAGACCAGCCAGATGCGTGCAAAGCCTTCGAGATCGCGAAACGCGACGTGCGGGATATCCGCGATGAATTCGATGGTGGCAGTTTCGGCGTCACCGCTTTCGGTGCCCTGCACTACCGTCGACTGATGTGGCGCATCGATGCGGTTCGCGTACGGCGAGCGCACGTAGGCGATCGGTGTGAACTGGAATGGTGCTGCGACAGTCACCGCCGACAAAACCTAGTTGTCGCCATCGTCGTCAGACGCAAGCGTATCGCTTGATTCTGATTCGTCTGCGATCAATCGTGGCTGGAGGTCGGTGCGTGTTTCAGCGGCTTCGTCATCGCCATCCGCACCTGCGGCTTGCAGCAGATTCTTCGGAATCTTCTTTTGAACTGGCGAGCCGAGTTCGGCAAGGGAGTTTACTTGCAGAATCACGCTTCCTTTTCCGCCTTCGGTGATGCGTCTCAAAGCGGCTGCATGTGAGCGCTGCGCACGGTCGAGTTGGGTGCCGATGTTTTCCAGATCGGTCGCCAGCAAAACGAAGTTATCGTGCAGCAATGCAGCGCGCTTCGCGATTTCGGTGGCATTGACGTTGCGGCGCTCGATCCGCCACAGGTGGGTGACAGTGCGCAGCGTGGCCAGCAACGTGCTGGGACTGACCAGCGACACATTCTTGCCGAGCGCGTAGCTGTAAAGGTTCTCGTCGCAACGCACGGCTTCGATGAAGGCGGCTTCGATCGGCACGAACAGCAACACGAAATCGAGCGTGCGGATGCCTTCGATATTTTCGTAGCGCTTGGCTGACAAGCCATCGACGTGGCGCTTGAGCGAGGCAACATGCTCACGCATAGCCGCAGCGGATTCGATGTCGTCATCACTGGACAGCGAGCGCTCCCATGCGACCAGCGAGACCTTCGCGTCGATGACGATGTCCTTTTCGTCAGGCAGATGCACGATCACATCAGGTCGCTGCCGCGCGCCTTCCGCATCACTGAAACTGGTTTGGGTTTCGTATTCGCGGCCCGATTGCAGACCAGATGCCTCCAAAACGCGCTCCAGCACCAGCTCGCCCCAGGCGCCTTGGGTGCGGCTTTCGCCCTTCAATGCGCGGGTCAGGTTAATCGCATCCTCGCTGATCTTCTGGTTCAACTCTTTCAGGTTGCGAATCTGCTCGACCAACATGCCGCGCTCGCGTTGTTCGGTGGCGTGGGTCTGGGTGACGGCTTCGCGGAATTCCTTGAGTTGCAACTTGAGCGGATCGAGCACACCTCCGAGCTGCGTGGTGCTTTGTTCCTGAAAGCGCTCAGCTTTGGCATCGAGGATTTGCTGGGCAAGGTTCTTGAAGGTTTCGCGCAGGCGCTCTTCAGCTTTATCCAACAGTTCCAGCTTTGCGGTAGCGGCCTTGGCTTGCTCGGCGGAACTGGCACGTAGCCCAGCGTGTTCGCTGGACAAAGTGTCGAATCGCGCGCGCGTCGTGTCGAGTGCTTGGCGCTGATCGGTCAGTTGGGTGAGCAATTGTTCGGCTTGCGCCTGATGTCGCGCCGCATGGGCGAGACTTTGTTGCAGGCGTTGCTCGGTAACGTTGTGCTCGCGCTGCATGGCGTCGACATCGGTGTCGAGTTCCTTCACTCGGGTGGATGCACCATCACGTTGGGCGATTAACGTCATCACTTCGCCGTCGCGACTCGCCTTTCCAGCGAGCGTTGCGACGCGAATCCAGCGCGGTCGCAGCGACAGCATCACGATGGCGGCAAGAAAAAAGCCAACCAACGCAGCAACGATTAACCACGGCAACTCAAAGGTTTGCGGCACGCATCAGGCCCAGCGAGAACGATCGTCCATGATCGCAGAGCTGGTTCTCAAATGTCGCGACGAGGAGCATCGCCGACGTGGAGGTCCAATCGCAGCTGACTTCGCAGGAATGACGATGCCGTCAGTTGTAGCCCTGCCGCATGTATCTCACAACGAAAAACGCCGCCCAAAGGCGGCGCTCATCATCCGGGTGTCGCTTCGACTCAGGCTTTGGCGAGGTGACTGGCGCACCAGCCATTCGCGGCAACGCTCTTACCCGGGAATAGCGTGCAAGAGCCGCGCGCCGCGCCGCCGCCGTAGAACTTGCAGTTGGCGCAGTTCTGATCTGGTTTGAAAGTTGGATGCTTCGCGGCGTCAACCTTGGTGTGGTCTTCGACGTAGCCCAGCGCCTTGGCGGTGGGGTTGTCGAGTTCGAGCGGCGGCAAGTCAGCGGCAAATGCTGGCTGCGCGATCATTCGCGCGGCGAGCGGTGCAGCAACTGCGCCGATGACGGCAAACTTCAAAAACTGGCGACGGTTCTCGATGGAAATTGGATTGCTCATGACGACTCCATTGCTGGTGAGATGGAACAACTACCTTTGAAGCACCCGAGCACCTTACGCCGTCGTGATGAAGGGTGACGAACACGAAATGAGAATGAATTGCGATCAAATCCCGCAACGTTTGGCATCCGGGGCCACCGCGTCATCGCGCCGCGCCATTCAGCGCGCTGTCGTATAGTTTGCCGCCGTCCTGCAACGTACAAACGATGAGTCCTGTTCCTCCTTACGACACCTCTGCCCTCGCCCGCTGCGCCCGCATCATCGCCGAGACCGGCGCCGAACTTTCCGCGCGCGGTTTGACACCAGCGACCAGCAGCAACTTCTCGATGCGCCTTGATGATGAGCACATTGCCGTCACTATTTCCGGCCGCGACAAGGGTCACCTCGACGCTGACGATGTGATGGTGGTTGATCGGAACGGCAAGGCAGTCGCCACCAATGCGCGTCCATCTGCCGAGACGCTGCTGCATACACAGATCTATCGACGCGTCCCGACCGCGCGCGCCGTCCTGCATACGCACTCGCGTGCGCAGTCAGTCGCATCACGTCTGTACGCGAATGCGGGCGTGGTGCGCTTCGAGGGTTGGGAGTTGCAGAAGGCGATTTCCGGCTACACCACTCACGACAGCGTGCTGGAATTGCCGGTGTTGCCGAATTCACAGGACATGGCCGAACTGGTAGCTGGCATCGATGCGTGGCTGGACGCCGGGAAACCACTTCACGGCTACCTGATCGACGGCCACGGCATCTATACGTGGGGCGTGGACATGGCGGAGACGCGCAGACATATCGAAGCGTTCGAGTTCCTGCTCAATTGCGAGTTGGATTTGAAGCGGTTAGGGGTTGGAAAGTGATGCGCACGGTGGCATCACCTGCTCTCGTACTCGTCATCCTCGCGAAGGCGGGGATCCATTTTGATTCTGCGTTGGAGTTCGTGACACCGCCGAAGATTAAAATGGGTTCCCGCCTTCGCGGGAATGACGAGGTAGGTGAGCATTAGACATGTCGCGACTACGGATTTTCGACGAAACCAGCCCCGACGCACCGCTCTCGGTTCACGAATCCGGCGATGCGATCACCCGCGAACTCGCCAAAATCGGCGTTCGCTTCGAGCGTTGGGAGGCGACCCGCGCGATCGAACCTGGCGCGAGCCAGGAAGACGTGATCGCCGCTTATCACGACGACATCGAGCGGCTGCGTCGGGAACACGGTTATCAGGCGGTCGATGTGATCAGCCTTAAACCAGATCACCCGGACCGCGTTACGCTGCGCCAGAAATTCTTGAACGAGCACACGCATAGCGAAGACGAGGTGCGCTTCTTCGTGGCCGGGTCGGGCCAGTTCACGCTACACGTGAAAGGCAGGGTCTACGACATCCTCTGCGAACAAGGTGACCTGATTGGTGTGCCCGACAGCACGCGGCATTGGTTTGACATGAGCGAGGCGCCCTACTTTGTCGCGATTCGTCTGTTCACCAACGTAGAAGGCTGGGTCGCGAACTTTACCGGCGACGATATTTCGCAGCGATTTCCACGCATGACACCTCCCCAAATCACTGAGAGGCTAGCAACGCAATGACAGGCAACGCCAACACGTCCATCCGCGCCATCGTCACCGACGTTGAAGGTACGACCAGTTCCATCAGCTTCGTGCACGACGTGCTGTTTCCGTACGCGCGGCGTCGCCTGCCCGCCTTCGTGGTGACCCACACCGACACGCCAGAAGTTCAACACTGGATGCACGAGGCAGCAAAGGAAGCGGAGTTCGTTTCCGCCCCGCAGCAGGAAGTCATCGATTTGCTGATCCGCTGGATTGACGAGGATCGCAAGTCGACCGCCCTTAAAGCGCTGCAAGGAATGATCTGGGCTGAAGGTTACGTCGCGGGTGATTTCAAGGGCCATGTCTACCCGGAAGTGGCGGATTGCTTGCGCGCGTGGAAGGCGCGAGGTCTGCCGATTTATGTGTACTCGTCAGGCTCAATCGAGGCACAGCGACAACTGTTCAAGCACAGTGACGCCGGCGACTTGTCGGATTTGTTCTCGGGGCATTTCGATACTGGCACCGGCCCCAAGCGCAGCGCCGATTCGTATCGCGCGATTGCCGAGACGATTGGCTTGGCGCCTGAGCAAATCCTGTTTCTTTCCGACATCGTCGAAGAGCTCGACGCCGCCAAGCAGGCAGGGATGGCCACGACGATGCTGGCTCGCGCGCCGGAAGCGTGCGCGAGCGATTCGCGGCATCGGTGTGTCGCCGATTTCAATGCAATCAACTTCAACGTAGTCACGAATTAGGGAACTGCGCATCCCTACAATGGTGACTTTCGACGTATCCACGGAATGGTCTTGAATTTACTCGGTCGGCAATTGCTTGACGGCGTTCGCGCCTCGTTCCTTCTTCGTCCGCGCAGCGATGCGCTGGCGGCGTCGGCGACAGATTTTATCGCCCTGCTCGGGCTGTATCTGATAGCCGCGACCGCAACCGCCTGGTTCGATACCGCTGCCCCACGAATGTTCAATGGCAATGGCATCGTCGTGATCCTTGCCGACGCGGCACTGACTCTGGTCGCTGCTTGGATACTGGTGCGGCAACTGGCTCGGCCAGCGCTGTTTTGGGGCATGGCTGCGGTCACGCTCGCCAGCACATTGGCGGTCGTCGTTGTTCTTGATTGGCCGCTCGGCTACTTTCTGCCTTGGCTGGCCGTGCGCAGCCCTTGGGCCGCCATTGCGCTGGAACTGCTGCGCAACATCTGGTGGTTACTGATCCTGATCGGCATCACGCGTCTGCTGGTGCCGCGCGTTGGCTGGCGAGCGCTGCTTGCTGCAGTGATGGCGTTTGCCGTGTCCGGCGCTGCGTGGTGGTACCTGCCGGGGCAATCGATTTTCTCGACGCACGTGGTTCAGGAAGCCGCCACAACGCCAGAGCCAGCGGCCGAAGTCAACGCTGATGACAATGCAGCCGACGTTTTCGCGACGCCCGGTTTCAGCGCCGAAGCGGTCATGTTCGACCAGCCTCGCCTGCTTGGCGACGCGCTCGCCGCGATCAAGCCGCGTCAGCCGGGTCGCACCAATATGTATGTATTGGCGTTCGCAGGCGATGGCAGCGAGGACGTGTTTCGCAACGAGGCGGAATATGTCGAGCGTCTGTTTTCAGAGCGATTCGACGACGCGGGTCGCGTCCTGACCCTGATCAATAATCCCTCGACGGTCGAGACGCGTCCGCTGGCGACGCTGACCAATCTTCGACTTGGCTTGCAAGGCCTTGCGGAGAAGATGGATCCAGAACAGGACATCTTGCTGTTGTACTTGGCTAGTCACGGCTCGGAAGATCATCAACTGTATGTGGATCTCGAACCTCTGCCTCTTGACCAGATCGGGCCGGAAGAATTGCAGGAGGCGTTGCGCACCGAGCCGGGATTGCGCTGGAAAGTGCTGATCGTTTCCGCGTGCTATTCGGGTGGTTTTATCAAGCCACTGCGCGATGACGGCACCATGGTAATCGCTGCTGCTCGCGCCGACCGCACCTCGTTCGGCTGCGGCAGCGCGTCGAAGATCACTTGGTTCGGCAAGGCATTTTTCGTCGACGCGCTGAACAAAACGACGTCATTTCGCGAAGGGTTTGACCTGGCCAAGGCGGATGTCCAGCAGTGGGAAACCGACGAAGGCATCAAAGAACGTTCTGAACCGCAGATCGACAGCAACCGGCGCATTGAAGCCAAGCTGGACGAGTGGTTGCGCGGAAGGAAGATTGGCCCGGCGATTCCATTTGATGAGGGTGAAGGCGCCGCAACTGCGCCACCCGTTTCTGTCAATGCGAAAATGCCACCGACGCGTTCTCCTGAAGACGCGCCCGTACCCTCGTAGTCCGGCTCGAGCAGCGCGCCGGTAAGGGATAGGACCGGACGGACGACGTAATTCGAACCGTTACCTCGCGTCGCGCGGCCCCGGCGCGTAGCGCGTGCCGGGCTACGGGTGGGTTGAACGACTTTCGATACTTCCCGTCGAACTCGCAGCGGCGTAGGATCGCGCGCTTTCCGGTCGGGACGTTTCAATGGCGATCAAAAAGTTGTGCTTTGGCGTTGTCTCTTTCCTGATCGCTTCCGGACCGGCGCTCGCTGACGATTGGTTCGTTGAGGCGCACTATCAGAACGACGCCCAAGTGCGTGAGGTGGCGGTTGATTTCCAGCATTTGATCGTCGACAGGAAGCGTCAGACGATTCGCGTGGATACCGATGAAGCCGGCATCCGGCGCATGCAGGATGTCGGAATGACAGTGACTGTCGACATGGCCGCGACCGCGCAGATGCGCGCTTCCGACATGGCGATGGTCAAAGGGCCCGGCATCGATTCGATTCCCGGCTACGCCTGCTATCGCACCGTGGAGGAAACCTACTCGACCATCGATGATCTGGTGAGCAGTCATCCCAATCTCGCCAGTGCGCAGGACATCGGCCCGACCTGGCAGCGCACCCAGAATGCGACGCAGGGTTACCAGATGCGCGCCTTGCGCATTACCAATCTAAGCACAGCGGCGAATGATCCGGATCGCCCGAAGATGGTCACGTTCGGATCGATCCACGCCCGCGAATACACCCCGGCAGAATTGCTGACGCGAATGGCTGAATGGTTGATCAACAATTACGGAACCGATCCGCAAGCGACGTGGCTGGTCGACCATGTTGATTTCCGCTTTGTGCTGGAAGCCAACCCGGATGGGCGCAAGAAAGCGGAGTCCGGAATTTCGTGGCGCAAGAACACCAATAATGTCGACGGCTTTTGTGCAACCAATCCGCCGAATGGAAACAGTCACCCGGGAATCGATCTGAATCGCAACTTTCCGTTTCACTGGAATAGCGCAGGCGGCTCCAGTGGAACGAAATGCGCTGCAACTTTCCATGGTCCCGGCGCAGGCTCCGAGCCGGAAACAAAAAACCTGGTCGCCTATGTTGCAGGCGTGCCCGACGGCTCTGGAACGTACAGCGGTGGCGTTTTTCCTGATCGACGTGGCGACGCCAGCGGATTGCCGGCCCCGGATGATTACGCCGGCTTGTTCTTTGACATCCACAGCTATTCGCAACTGGTGTTGTGGCCGTGGGGAGACACGCCCACCGCGTCTCCAAACGCCATACCGTTTACGTCCATCGGCCGTCGACTCGCATATTTCAACAACTACACCCCCGAACAGTCCGACGAGCTTTACGCAACCGATGGCACAACTGACGACAACTTCTACGGATCACTTGGCACGCCAAGCTTCACGATCGAATTGGGCGTCGCATTTTTTGAAAGTTGCTCGACGTTCCAGAACACGACGCTGCCAGCCAATCTCGCCGCATTGAAGTACGCGGCACGTGTTGCCTGGCGTCCCTACCAGTTGCCATTGGGTCCCGATGTCACGTCAATAAGTGTCATTCGGGTCGACCAAGGCACGCCGGCTACGCTGAACGCGGTTGTCGACGAGCTTCGCTACAACCAGACACACGGCACCACCCAGCCGACCTTTCCAATCACAGCGGCGAATGCCTACATCGACCACACGCCATGGGACGTCGCTGCGATCGCCATCGCGTTGCAAGCCAGTGATGGCAGTTTCGATGCGAAAACCGAATCGGTGACCGGCACCATCGACACGAGTGGCCTCTCAGTTGGCCGCCATCTGGTATATGTGCAAGGCATCAATTCGCAAACCAGCGGCGGCCGTGCCGGTGCACCGGATGCAGTATTTCTGGACGTACTGCCCGCGGGTGATTCGATCTATTTCGGCGGCTTCGACAGTCTTTAGAGCTTTCATTGGCACCCATCCAGCGTCTGCATATGCCGCTCGTCGGCGGTATGAGCACACTGGCCGGTCCACTAAGCCATACCGCCAGCGAACCGATATTGTGTTCGACCTGCTGACAGTTGCAGGAAAGGGGGATGACGGTTACTTCCGCAATGGACGCGTTTCGCCGAACCTTGTGCGCCTTGTCGCTGGCGGTTGCGCTGCCGGTTAGCGGGCTGGCGTTGGCAGTGGAAACTGTCGCGGTTGAAAACGGGCCCGTGCAGCGGCTCGGTTTCCCTGATGTGATGGAAGAAACGGTTCCGCAGGTCGACGCGCGCGCGATCCTGCGTGAGTTCGACGCCCCGAACATGTTCAGCGCGTCGGACGAAACGACCGCCAATATTGGATTCAGTAAACATGCCTGGTGGTTGCACAGTCGACTGCGTGCAACCGGTACTACGTTGGCGGAGCGCGTTGTCGTGCTCGGCCATCCTCTGCTGCGAGATGTCGATTTCTACCTGCGTCACGCCGATGGACGAATCGAATCCATTGCCCGCTCGGCCCAACGCGGGACACCGCATGCGACCATCCAGTTGCCACCGAACGGCAAGGACGTCGATCTTTTTGTACGCGTGAAAAGCCAGCATCCGCTGGTCCTTCCGTTCGCGCTGTACACGCCAGTTGCATACGCCGAGAGTCGCGAATCCAGGCGCATGATCACCGGCCTGGTGATCGGAATTCTAGCCGCACTTGTGGCGTACAACCTGTTGCTCGCGGTCGCACTGCGCAAGCGCAATTATCGGTGGCTTTCGCTGCATCTTTTCAGTTTCGCGCTGTTGCTACTTGCCATGCAGGGTCTTGGCGATGAGTTGTTGTCGACGCTGACCAGCCAGCCTTCCACAAACCTGTTTTATTCCGCGCTGTCGTTCGCGATGTTCGGCATGCTGGCGTACGCCTTCAGCTTGTTAGGGCTGGGCAAGCAATTGCTGATGGCTGGTCGCGTGGTCAAGGGACTGGCCATACTGCGATTGCTGTTGGCGATCCTGGCGCTGCTGTTGCCCTCGCAATGGCTGGCACAACTGAGTGTCGCGCTGCTCGTTCCCGATGTCGTGGCGATCGCGACGCCTGCGATTATCCTCGCGCTGCGTGGAAGTAAGCCGGCACGGTTGCTGCTCTTGGCGTGGACGGTTCTGATGGGGTTGCTGATCGCCGACTGCCTACTGGCATTTGCCGTGCTGCCGGCTCTTGGCGCCGTCACGATCGGGCTGGTGGTGGCGATCCTGATCGGCGCGGCGGTAATCACGTTCGCCAGCGTGCTGCGCTACGAAAGCCTGCATGAGCAATACCAATCGGTGACCACGCAGTGGGAGCACACGCTGGAGAGAGGCGTGGCAGCACGCACACACTCGATGGCAACGACCATGGCTGTGCTCAACGATGCCAATCAGCGCTTGCGCGACGCCAACGACCGCGATGGCTTGACCGGTATCTATAACCGGCGTTACTACGACCATAGCATCGAGCCCCAGCTGTCACTCAGCCGCACCACGGGACGCCCTTTCAGTGCGCTGGTCGCCGACATCGATTGCTTCAAGCACATCAATGACACGGTTGGTCACCTGGTGGGAGACGACTGCATCCGCATGGTGGCGAACACGTTGCAGCAACACCTAAATCGCGACCAACCACTCGTTCGCTACGGCGGCGAGGAATTTGTGATTCTGTTGCCAGGCATGACGGCCACGATGGCAATGGCAAAGGCTGAGCAATTGCGGGCCGCCGTCGCAGCCGCCCAGGTAGCCTGCAATGGCAAGGCGATCCGGATGACGATCAGCATCGGCGTCGCCACGATCGCCGTCAACGAGCGCGTCAGTGCCGAGACGTTGATCCGCAGCGCCGATACTGCGCTCTATCTTGCCAAGGCCGAGGGCCGCAACCGCGTGGTCCACAGTGGGGCCAACGTGCAGCCTACATGGGGGTAATCGCAGTCTCGGATTGACCCGGACTGCCGGAAATCCAAAGGTTAAATTTCGCGCGCAGCCACCATGTCGCATACGGTCTTCACGTCACTGTCCATCGCACGATCTCGCCGCATGAACGCGATACGCTCGCGGATACGCGCGTGGGCTGCGCGGACAGCGTGACCGGCGTGAAAATCGTCGGCATCGGCGAGTGCCTGCATCAGTTGTCGTACTTCTTCCCGAAAGCGATCATAGCCAACGGAATTTTCGCGCGGCGCGTTGGCGATCTTGCCGATCATCGCTTCGCAATCGCCGTGAGCGGACAACTGTCGAGCCGCGTTGAGCATGTCCTGGCGATACTCCAGCGCCTGCGCAGCCGTGTAGAACTCCAGCGCGATCACGTGGGACAAGTCCTCAGTCATCTCCAGCACATGGCGCGCTTCGTTCGCACCCATCGAGACATGATCCTCAGCATTAGCGCTCGTCGGGATCGAGTAGACCGAAGCGGGATGCGCGCGCGATGCCAGGTCGTTGACGAGCGCCGCGGCCGTGTACTGCACGATCATGAAACCCGAATCGGTGGCATCCTCGTTGCCGGTCAGGAACGCGGGCAAACCATCGTTGGTCGCGGGATCAACCAGCTTGTTCAAACGCCGCTCGGAGATCGACGCCAGCACCGGGATCGATGTCTTGAGATAACTCATGACCAAAGCCAGCGGCATGCCATGGAAGTGACCAGCGGAGACGACCTGGTCTTCAATATGGTTGGGCCGCCCTGCCGCTTTCCCGCCAGCAAAAACTTCGTCATCGGGATCCGGAAAAACCAGCGGATTGTCGGTCACGGCGTTCAGCTCGATATCAATAACCCGGCACGCCTGCGCCCAGGCATCGCGCACTGCGCCGTGCACCTGCGGCGCACAACGCAGGCAATACGCATCCTGGGGCTGATGCTTCTTGCCACCACGGAACGGTTGGAAGCGTGCGTAAAACGCCTCTCGGCCATGACGCTGGCTGGGCGGGACCCAGTCCCAGGCAATGTCGAAACGCTGCGCTTGTTGCTCGGGAGTGGACCAGGCATCAACAGTCCAACTGCGAAATCGCGGCACCATATGATACGGAATGTCGACCAAGGTCGAGCCATCGATCAGTTCGCGCAAATGGGCTGCAGATTCAACCTGGCCGGGATGCGGTCGCAGTGCGTGCACTTCCGGTCGTAACGCACCGCTGCGGCCGGCGAACGCGTCGAGTGTCATTGCCGCGGCAAGATCGGCGCTACTGATCAGGTACTCCATGCGATCCAGCGCCAGCACCGCTGTCGCCAGCATTTGCGCGGTACCGTTGTTGAGAGCGAGGCCCTCCTTGAACGAAAGCTTGACCGGTTCAAGGCCCACTTTCTTCAGGGCGTCCGCGCCGCTCATCCGCTCGCCATCGACGAACGCTTCACCGCCACCCAGCAGCACAATCGCAAGATGCGACAGCGGGGC
>JBBSTF010000054.1:0-21258 GCA_038236135.1 Lysobacterales bacterium | reverse complement strand
TCGAGCAACGCCGCCATCACATGGGCCGGCTCCAGTATGTTGTTGTCGCGACCCACGGCAACGCTTTGCGCATCGCTGAGCGCTTGCTGGAAGCGTGAAGTCAATTTGTCCATCCGCATGATGGAATCCTCCGCATACTTTGCCGGCAATGCCAGCGACTGCGGAGAAAGTGGGGTTGGCACGCAGCCTTGCAAGCACGCGAGGCGGTTCTGGATACGGGACATCGTCTTTTCCGCACTTCAGAAACAAAGAGGCCCCGAAGGCCAGGGGGAGCCTTCGGGGCCGGGACGATCAGACCGGGGAGAGTCCGAACTTCGGGCTTCGCCAGTAGGGGAACTGGGTCAGCCATGAATGCCGTTGCGTGCATTCGCAGAATAAGAACGAGAACTTTGAATAAAGTTCCGCCGCGATGGACGAGACGATTGGGTCAGTGCGTCGTTCGCCAACCTGGTCACAAAACGGCGATCAAAAGATGGCGAAAAGATTTCAAAAAAAGGCCCCGAGCGCCAGGGGGAGCGCTCGAGGCCGGTGGAAGACCGGTCTTGGGGAGGAGCCGGCCTTCGGGGGATTCACTGGCCAGGGGGGACCGAGTGAATCCATGGGTGCCGTTGCGTGCACCCGACGAATAAGACGGCGTCGGATAAGAAAAAGTTGCGGGACGTTTCCAGTGTGATTTATCACCGATTCAGCCTTTCGGCGCTGCCGTCGCCGCAGTCGAGTTTGCGCTGGTCGCCATGGCCTTGAGTCGGTTGATCGCCTGACCCAATGCGTAGTCGGTTTTCGCGCCAATCGGCAGCAGACCCGATGCGGGAAGCGCCGTTTCTTCACCATTGGCCAAGTGGTTGGGAAGGTCGCGCTCGCTGAAGGCGAAACCGTTCGCAGCGCCGTCAGCGCTGTTCTTGTCGATCAGATCCACGTCGGGCGTGATGCCCTGCGCCTGGATCGACGTGCCGTCTGGCGTGAAGTAACGGGCCGTTGTCAGCTTGACGGCGAAATCGCCGTCGATTGGGAGCACTGTCTGCACGGATCCCTTGCCGAACGAACGACGTCCCATCAATAGCGCACGATGGTTGTCCTTGAGCGCACCCGCGACGATCTCCGATGCCGACGCGCTGCCGTTGTCGATCAATACGACCAGGTTGGTGCCGTTGAGCTCGTCGCCCGGCGTGGCGTCGAAAGTGAGATCGGCTTCATCGACCCGGCCGCGCGTTGAAACAATGGTGCCCGAGCTGAGGAATTGATCGCTCACATCGACCGCCGCACTCACCAAACCGCCCGGGTTGCTGCGCAGGTCCAGGACCGCGCCTTTCAATGGTCCAGCATTTTCCTGCAAGAGTTGGGCGATGCGCTTACGCAGGTCGCTACCCGTTTCGGCCTGGAACTGGGCAATTCGCAAGTAGGCGTAGCCGGGCTCAATCAGTCGACCGCTGACACTGGCAATGTGAATGGTCTCGCGCTGAATGCGCACGTCGATGGGTTTGGTCATACCTTCGCGAATGATGCTGAGCATGACCTCACTGCCCGGCTTGCCGCGCAACTGGTCGATCGCTCCATTGACTTCGGCGGCCACCACCGGCTTGCCATCGATGCGCAGAATGACGTCACCGGCGCGAATACCTGCGCGCTGTGCCGGGGTGCCGTCGAACGGCGCGATCACCCGCAAGACGCCGTCGTTGCCGGCCACTTCGATACCCAGCCCGGCGTAGCTGCCGTTGGTTTCCTCGCTCAGCGATTCCATCTGGGCCCGATCCAGATATTCACTGTGCGGGTCGAGATTGGACAACATGCCGCGAATCGCCGCTTGCATCAGCTTTTCATCGCTGATGGGTTCGACGTAGGCTTGTTTCACCAAGCTGTAGACAGCCGTGAAACGACGGATGTCGGCGAGGCTGACCGTATTGATCGGCGCATTTTTCTTTGCAGCTGCCCCGGGCGCCTCGATCTTGATCGTTTCATCCGTCGGCACTGGCGGCGAGTCGGCCAAACAGGGAACCGCAACCAATGCCAACAACAAGGAGATCGAAAGACGGATGAACATGAGGGCCTCGGATAAAACGTGACGACAAAGAGCCGTTGATTGTAGGGACGCGCGGATTAATGTCACACGTTGCATCGCTACATGGGACGAGAACCTGGACCTGCAAGGGCTGCGATCAACCCTTCTCAGCGTTTGAACCAGGTTGCAGGATCGATGGCACTGCCTTTCTGGCGCAATTCGAAATACACGCTATCGCCGTGTTGTCCACCACTGGCGCCACTGCTGGCAACAATTTCGCCGCCCTGTACCCAGTCGCCGACCTCGCGGCGCAGCGTTTCGTTGTAGCCGTAAAGGCTTAAATAATTGTCGCCGTGGTCGATGATGATCATCAGACCGTAACCCTTGAACCAGTCGGCGAACACCACTCGGCCATAAGCAACTGCGCGGACGTCGCTGCCAGCAGTGGCGGCGAGGCGAACGCCGCTGCTGCGTTGGGCGTTCGCCTCGCGGCCAAACATCGCCAGGACCATTACAGCAACAGGCTTGGCGAGGCGTCCGCGAAGACTGGCGAATGCTTCGGCGCCAGCCAGCTGGTTCGGAATATCGGCGAACACATCCTTTAATTGCTCAAGCAGGTCGACCAGGCCTTTCTCGTCCTTTGCCATCGCGTCGATGCGTGAACCGGCCTGGGCAAGATCGGTTTCGACAGTCGCCAGAAGTCGAGCACGCTCGGCCCGTTGCTGGTCGAGTTTTCCACTTTCGCCAGCGCGTGCTGCGCGGCTGGCGGCAAGGCTCGATGTCGCTTCGGTGATCGACTGCTGCACGCTGGCCAACTCAGCCAGTTCCTTTTGCAACGCGTCGATCTGGCGAATCTGCGCTTGCTGGAAATAGCGGTGGTAGGCGAGGACGCGTGCGATGGCGGCGACATCGTCCTGTTGCAGCAACAACTTCAGTTCTTCATGACGGCCCAGCGCGTAAGCGGAACGCAACAGGCTGGCGAGCGCTTCACGCTGGGTGCGCAAGCTTGCGACCAGGCTGTCACGCCGTGCATCCAGGCCTGAAAGTTCCACTTGTTTCGCGGCAATGGCATCGTCAAATCCGCGCAGGTCCTTGGCAATGCTCGCGATGGCCAGATCCTGCTCGCGAACATCGCGGGTCAATGCGTCGCGCTCGCCGCGCTGCTCTTCGGCGCGCGCCGTCATCGCCTTGATCTGTTTGCGCAGTGTTTCCAGTTGTTGCTGCGCGGCCGTTTCCTTTACCTTGCGCTGTGCGGGCGTCGGCTCTTGTGCAACAGCGAGTGACATTGCCAACATCAGCAATGCGATCGCCACATGCCGCAACGTCCGCTTGGCGAGTGACACGTTCAACTGGCGTCGAAGTGGACCAGGCTGTGCCCGCTCATCTCGGTTGGTTTTTCGAGTCCCATCAGCGCCAGCGTCGTCGGTGCGAGATCACTCAACGCGCCGGGCGTTAGCGTCGCATTGCGACCGACGTAGACCAGTGGCACCGGCCCGACCGTGTGCTGCGTATGCGGTCGCCCCTGATCGTCCACCATCTGTTCGAGATTGCCATGGTCGGCGCTGATCAACATTTCGCCACCGACAGCCAGGATGGCTTTGGTGATTTCGCCGAGCGCGACATCGACCGCTTGCGCTGCTTCAACGCCCGCCGCTTCAATACCAGTATGGCCAACCATGTCCGCGTTGGCGATGTTGCAAACGATGAAATCGAACCGTTCGGAGCTGATCGCATCGACGAGTTTCCCCGTCAACTCGGGACAACTCATCGCCGGTTTCAGATCGTAGGTCGCCACCTTCGCACTCGGCACGAGGATGCGCTCCTCGCCATCGAATGGCGCTTCGCGGCCGCCCGAAAAGAAGAAGGTGACGTGCGCGTATTTCTCCGTCTCGGCGATGCGCAGTTGCTGCATACCAAGGCCGGCCAGGAACTCGCCGAGCGAGTTGCGCATTGATTGCGGTGCCCAGCCAATCGCGGTGACCGGCAAATCGGCGGCGTATTCGGTCAGGGTGACGAAGGCGGACAGTCGGACCAATCGCCGCGCGAAACCATCAAACGCAGGCTCGACCAGAACGTTGCTCAGTTGCCGCGCGCGATCGGCGCGGAAATTCATGAAAACCACGGCATCGCCATCGACGAGACGCGCGCCGTGGCCAATCACGCTGGGCGTGACGAACTCGTCATTCTCGCCGCGTGAATAAGCTGATTCCAAGGCTTTGCTGCTGCTGTCGAAGTGCAGTGGTGAATTGGCATCGGCGATGGCATTCCACGCCAACTCGACACGATCCCAGCGCTTGTCGCGATCCATCGCGTAATAGCGACCGCTGACACTGGCGACACGCGCGCCGGTTTCAGTGCAGACCGCATCGAGCGCGATCAGGCTGTCGGCAGCGCTGCGCGGTGGTGTATCGCGACCATCCAGAAACGCATGCACAGCGACCTTGCCTACACCCTGCGTCTTGGCCAGTCGCAGCATCTCGAATATATGTTGCTCGTGGCTGTGCACGCCACCGGGCGACAGCAGTCCGAAGACATGCAATGTTCCGTTCGACGCTTTGGCGGCGTCACAGGCATATCGCAACGCGGGATTACCCGTGAACTCGCCGTCGGCAATCGCTTTGTCTATCAAGGTCAGGTCCTGGTACACCACGCGGCCGCCACCGATGTTCATGTGGCCGACTTCTGAATTGCCCATCTGCCCGGGAGGCAGGCCAACATATTCGCCGTGCGTCTGAACCAGCGTGTGTGGATATTTCGCCAGCAAACCGCGCCAGTTCGGCAGGTCAGCCTGCGCGATCGGGTTGTGGCTCGGGTCGTCGCGATGGCCCCAGCCATCGAGGATCAACAACAGCACGGGACGGGGTCGGGACACGGCGTTCGGCTTCCTCGAAACAAGGCGGCGATTCTAACGCGCTCTCACACACCTCGATTCCAAGGGTCGACTCGCCGCTCTTAAACCTACGCCGCTGATCGTGCATCCAAGCCGCACTCAGGCAACCATCAACGGGAGACCCACCATGCGTTCCATCATTCTTGTAGCACTGCTGATGTGCAGCGGTATTGCCATCGCTGACGACGGCGACAACGACACCAGCAAGATCAACGGCTCGGTCACCGTGCAGGACGGCCAGACCGCAGGTGCGCTCGATACCGTCAACGGATCGATTCGCGTTGGCGACAACGCCACCATCACCACAGCCGGCACCGTCAACGGTTCGATCACGCTGGGCAACGACGTCAACGCACAGTCGTTGGATACCGTGAACGGCGCAATCAGTGTGGGCTCGCGTAGCAACATCACCGGCGATATCGATGCGGTGAATGGACGTGTATCGCTGGCCGAAGGCGTCGACGTGCAAGGCAACATCGAAAACGTCAACGGCGAAATCCGATTGACCGCCGCGCACGTGGCCGGACACATCAAGACCACCAGCGGCGACATCCGAATCGGCGCCGATTCGCGCGTCGACGGCGGCATCCTTGTCGACAAACCCGGTTGGTTCTTCGGCAACAGCAAAACCCCGCGCGTCGTCATCGGCCCCCGAGCTGTCGTCGGCGGCACACTGGAATTCCGACGCGACGTGGAACTGTTCGTTAGCGAGACCGCAGCGGTCGGCAAAATCACCGGCGCGACGGCGAAGCGATTCAGTGGTGACAATCCCTGAAACGAAATACGCCAACTTTCAATCAGCAACCGCAGCGCCGGCACACAACCGGCGTTTTTTTTTGGAACACGAACCAACCCATTAATTTGAACAAGATCAGTAATGTGGATGACAAGCCGGACGCTTGCTGTGACACTGAATCAACGCAGCATCGCTCACCGGCGATGCCATGCAAGTTGAAACAATGCGGAGGCGTTATGGGAAAGATCACGAATCAGCGTGTTTCGAGATTCGTTCGTCGAGGCACTTCCTGGGTGTTTGCGCTTGCTCTCTCCTTCGTATTCCCGTCGGCGAACGCGCAACTTCCGACGCCACTGCCGCAACCCAACGTCAACCTGCTGACCAGTGGCGACGTTTACGCCATTGCGCGCCTAGCCGATGGCAGCGTGTTGATTGGCGGCCGCTTCGTTTCAGTGAACGGTGTCTTGCGCAGCAACATCGCCAAGCGCCTGCCCGACGGCACGCTCGATCCCAACTGGCATCCCGCGATTGACGGCGACGTGAGGGCACTTGCCGTTGATGGCAATGGCAATGTGTATGCCGGCGGCGAATTCAGCCACGTCGATGGCTACGCGCGACGCAACCTGGTCAAGATTTCACCTACCGGCACGGTGGTTCCCGGTTGGGATCCGTCACCTGATGGGATGGTCCAGGCGATCCTTGTGAATGCGGCCGGCGAAGCATTTGTTGGCGGCTGGTTCGACAACATTGGTGGTCAGGCACGCAGCAAGCTGGCAAAGGTTGCCGTCAGCAGCGGGATTGTCGCTCCACAGTGGAATCCATCGCCCGCCGCCGCTACCGCCATCCTGGCGCTGCGTCTCAGCCACGACGGGAAGCTTTACGCAGGCGGTCAGTATTCCGGCATTGGTGGCTTGCAGCGAAAGAACATTGCCAAGGTCTCGATGAGTGGGCCGGGTGCGGTCGATCCCGACTGGGATCCATCGCCGAACACCACCGTGACCGACATCGCGGTTGCGCCAGACGGTTCGGTGTTCATCACCGGAGAATTCTGGGAGTTCCGCACCCCGACCAACCAATACTGGTTTCGAAACAACCTTGCGAAGCTGTCCGGTACCGGTAGCGGTTTGATCATCGGCGAGTGGGATCCATTCAACTTCGAGCAGGGCCGCCTTAGCCGGCATGTCGCCGTTGATGAAAATGGATGGGTCTACGTTAGCGGCGGGCAGTCATACCTAACATTTCCCGATGGCAGCTCCAGCGAAGTGATCCGCGTATCCGCGAGTGGCGCAGGGCAGATCGACGCGCCATGGAATCCGAGGGTCGCCGGCTCTGCTTACGTCCTGCTGGCCGACGGAGACAAGTTATTTGTTGGCGGCAGCGTCAACGAAGCGGCGGGACAGATGCGTCTGGGATTTGTCGCGCTGGACGCCAATGCCAACGCGGGACCAGTGTTTGATGCCGAGGCTCCCGGCAACGTTGCATTTGCGATGGCCACACAGTCCGATGGACGCTTGATCATCAGCGGAAAATTTGCGAAGGCGAATGGACAGTTGCGTGGTGGTCTTCTGCGTCTGAACACCGATGGCAGCCTCGACGCAGATTGGAATCCTTCACCGAACGGCGTGGTCAGGGCGATTGCTTTCGCCACGGACGGTTCAGCAATCTTAGGCGGTAACTTCTCGCAAATTGGCGGTCAGCGATTAAACGCAATCGCAAAATTATCGTCGGTCGACGGCAGCGCTGATCCAAGCTGGAAGCCGGAACTGGCTGGCTACGTGAGGACGATCACCTCGGACAATGCAGGTCTCATCTACGCCGCTGGCGCTTTTAACCATGGCTCTGGTAGCGCGTATCAACGCAATCTTGTACGCATCGACGAGAACGGAATCGGTGAGGTCGACACGACGTGGCGACCAGATCCAAACGGCGAAGTCCAGGAGCTTTCGCTGGATGGGCATGGCGCCTTGTTCTTGCGCGGCCAATTCCTCGCCGTGAACGGCGAGCCACGTAAGCGGATTGCCAAGCTGTTGACGACTGGGCCTACCGTGGTTGATCTGCTCTGGAACCCGCGACCGTTGGTTCAGATGTACCAGATCGTGGCCGATGGTCTAGGCTCACTGTTTGTGGCTGGCGGAGCCTTTCCAATCACTGGCGGCGGATCAACCGCGGCGATCGCAAAACTCTCCACATCCGGCGTGGGCGACGCCGATCCATTGTGGAAACCTTTCAGTGGCCGGGTCGCAAGACACATCGCGATCGACGCCCAGAGCAATTCCCTGTTCGCTGACTCCAGTACGTATGACGCCACTACCGGTATTGATACGTACTACCTCTCCAAGCACTCGACGAACGGAACCGGCGAAGCTGATCCCGCCTGGAGCCCGACCGTCAACAGTGCTGTTACGAGCATCCGGGTCAATGCAGGCAAGGTATTGCTAGGCGGGTACTTCACCGAAGTCAGCGGCCAGCAGCGCTACGGCCTTGCCGCGTTACCGCTCAGCGTCCCGGATGTGATTCACATGAATGGATTTGACTCCGTACCGTAGAAAAATCCAATGCTTTGTATTTTCGCGGGCCCAAGATAGGGTCGCGACTGACGACAATCTCGGCGGTTCTTGGCATTGAGTGGTGCATTTCAGAGGTGAATCCGCCATGGGGCCGGGCGTTCAGGATAATTCGCTAAAACTCCAGTAATCTGCGCGCACCTCTGGTACTGTCCGTTTCTTCGTTCCAACCACTGGAAATCCAATGTCGAACATCAAGCCTAGAAACGCTGCGTTGACGGCTACACGCAGTTCGACATCACCCCACCTACTGCCCAAGCTTCTGATCCTAGGCCTCGCAAGCCTTTTCAGCGCGTTCGCCACCGCACAGACCGTTCCGCTCGGGTCAGCCACGTCATTCGGCGTACTGGCTGCGTCGGCGATAACCAACGTCGGTCCAACCATCGTCAACGGTGATCTTGGAATACACCCCAATAACGCAAGTTCGGTGACTGGTTTCACGTTCTCGACGCCGCCCGGCCCCGGCATCGTCAACGGCGTCACTCACTTCGCCGACGCGGTCGCGTTGCAGGCGCAGACCGACGCCACCACTGCCTTCAACACGCTGGCAGGATTGCCTTGCACGGCAACCATTCCCGCTGATCTCGGCGGCATGACGCTGACGCCTGGGGTCTATTGCTCCACTTCGTCGATGGGCCTTACGGGCGCGGTGACGCTCAATGGACAGAATGATCCGGCGGCCCGCTTTGTATTCAAGGTGGGCAGCGCGCTGACTACCGCCAGCGGTGCGAGCGTAAATGTGATCAACGGCGCGCAGAGCTGCAACATTTTCTGGCAAGTGGGCAGTTCGGCCACGTTGGGTACGGGGACGAGCTTCCGCGGGACGGTCATCGCATTCTCCAGTGTCACCGTCACCACCGGCACCACCGTCAACGGCCGCACCATCGCACGCACCGGCGCGGTTACCGCCGACAGTGCATCCATTTCCGTGTGCACAGTGGGCGGGGGCACCAATCCACCGCCGACGTCGACACCAGTTCCTGCGTTGGGTGTTGGATTTGCCCTGCTCATGGCGCTCTCGCTGTTAGTAGTTGCAACTCGTCGGCGCCGAAAATCAGCCTGAGTTTTCACCGAGAAATTAGAGTCCCGCAAAAACCGGGATATCTAGCTCGAACTTGATGATTCCATAGCTCTTCTCGCAGTCGAAGGCTGGACAAGATCGGCGGTATTTCAGATGGGAGGGCACCGCGCGCCAGTGCGGATCGGCCGAGCCGATCTCTCCCGGTCAGCTCCGGAGACGCGTCCACGCGTCGCGAGAGATACACCCCATGCGAAAAGACGCGCACCGCGTCGAGAGTAACGCCAGCTCAGACTTAGCCTGCCTTCACCCGCGCGATGCGTTTCACGGCGCTGCGGCGCACGTAATCGCAAAGGCGCGAACCCAAGTCGAACGGAAAGACGGGCCGGGGACCTGAATTCAAACGCTGAAGTTCCTGGGGAAAAACCTTCGAGAGTGCCGGCGATTCATGCGTGTGGATGCCGCATAAACGTACTCCGGATTCCCGTGCAGGTTCAGTAATCGTTGGCTCACACGGGGCGACTGTGTCCTCGGTCCCACGTCAACCCAGGAATCGAAATGGAAGCTTATCGCTCAACTGCAGTGACACTCGCCGCGTTGGCAGCCTTGGCACTTTCGCCCATTGCCTTCGCGGAGCACGAACGCTCGGATCGGTACGAGCAATATCCCTCGCAGCAGGTTCGGCAATACCCTTCACAACAGTACCCGTCCGATCGGTATACGTCGGATCGTTACAATAACCAGCGTCCAGACGGAACCCGCAGCGACAGTTATATTCATGATCAGGTACATGAAGCTCTCGAGGACGAGCTCGGTTCCGATGCCCAGCGTATTACGGTCAAGGTCCGGGGTGGACACGTTTACCTGAGTGGATGGGTCCGGGATTCCCGGACGCGTTCCACCGCCCATGACATTGCCCACGATATCCCGGGCGTGCATGGCGTGTATGCGACGCGCCTGTACGTTCGCCGGCACTAGGCTGGCTCGCGGCTTCGCTGCGGCGCAAAACGCGCCGCAGCGAATGTCCGTCTCGCGCGTGAAAGCCGGGCGTGAGCTGATCAAGCCCGCGCAACTCTGCTCGGAGACCCGGTGCGAGGCGTAGTTGTCGCAGCCCTGACTGTCGCCATCGTCGAGTTGACTGCACCAGATGGCACGTTGAGATCATGGCCGTCTGATCAATTTTCACCCTCTGGAAATTGGCGCGACAGATCGCAGGATCAGCGAGCGACGTCGTTTCTGTGAATGTTCTACTCTCGCACAACGGCCATATCTGCCTTCCCGTCGCCGTCGTAGTCGCCGGGCTTCGGCGAGTCGCCGTTGACTCCCCACGCCGCAATCAAGTGAGCGCCATTAGTGGAATTCACCCGACGCCAGGTGCCGTCTGTGGGTCGCCAGACGACCAGATCCGCCTTTCCATCACCATCAAAATCGCCGACCTGTGGAATATCGCCGACAGCGCCGAACAAATCGGTACACAGCCCGGATGCGCACGGCGGCGTGTACTGCAGTCCGGTCGCGCTGCTGCGAATGATCCACGTCGCATTGCCGGGTCGCCAGAGAGCAATATCGGTCTGCCCATCGCCGTCATAGTCGGCCGCAATCGGGATATCGCCCGCTGTTCCCCAAGGCTGCGTGACGAGTGCGCCGCCTGCGTTCAACTGGATGATCCAACTCGCGGTGCTGGGGCGCCAGATCGCGAAATCGTCCTTGAGGTCGCCGTCAAAATTACCGCGAACGGGTTGATCCAGAAAGGCTCCGCAAAAACCGTTCAAGCAAGGCACGGTCAACGCCGTTCCGGTGGAGCTTCTGAGCACCCTCCAACTGCCGTCGTTGGGATTCCATACTGTTCGGTCGTCGATCCCGTCGCCGTCATAGTCGGCGACAATGGGGACATCGCCAGGTGCGCCCCAAATCGTCGACGACGTCGTGTTGGTGGTAGTAAACAGTACTCGCCAAGTGGCATCGAGCGGTCGCCACGTAGCAATGTCATCGATGCCATCGCCGTTATAGTCGGCGGGTTGCGGAATATCGCTTTCCACGCCCAGTTGCGGAGGGCATTGCCCGCTTGCGCAAGGCACCACAAGAAGGCTCGTGTTCGAACTCTTCATCACTATCCAAGTCAGCAACTCGAATCCATTTCGAAAAATGAGATTGCTTGTGAGGGTGCCGGCCGGAGACGCAATCTGCCGGTCGGGCGCCACCGGATTCGTTTGGGCGAGAGCAACTGGATGGCAGTAGGCCACCACTCCGCCGATTAGCGTAGCATTCCAGGAAACGAACTTCATACGCACCTTGCTGAGTCGCAATCGAGGCAGGCTAGCATTGGCGTTGAACAATGGATAGCAACGGGATCGACGGCAAAATCGCATCTTGATCGGCGAAAACCGCACAACGACAGGCACTGTCCCTTGAGCTGATTGAGCCCGCACATCCACACGCGTCGCACGCTGCGTGAGACGCAGTGGTAGTAGCCGGGACGATCGGCATCGACGAGCTGACTGCGAGCGGTTGTCATGACAACAGCATGACCGACCGATCAATCTTCAGCAGTAGGAAATCGCCGCGGCAGTTCGTAGGAGCAATGCGGGATTGTGGTTGTCCCGGTTGTTGGTTGTCCCGGTTGTTGTTGTCGGAAATCGCCGCGGCAGTTCGTAGGAGCAATGCGGGATTGTGGTTGTCCCGGTTGTTCTGGTTGTCCCGGTTGTTCTGGTGGTTGTCCCGGTTGTTCATGTTCATGCCGGCGTGGCGGGTTCGTGTTCGGGGTCCGCGGCTGGATGGACCAGTTCTACTGCGCGCCCGTACAGATCGGCAGATGACATGCCGTCGCGTTACGTAAACGAGTCGGTGTGCTGAGCGCGCCCGCGTCCGAACGCGGATCGTCCATCATTTCAACGCCCGTCACACGTCGAGGAGACGGTGCGCGAAGCGCAACCACGCTGCCGTATTCCCGATCAACTCTTCCGACAGGCCGAGTAGAAGTAGAACGGCTGCGCCAATGGCGGTCGCCGGATGCGGGCTGCGGCGACTTGCGACGTCATAGACAGCCACGGACGCGATCAGAGCCAGGAATATGTACAAGCCGAGGCCGCTGATCTCTGGTATCCGCCCCATCGCGGCACCGATCAATCCCAAGCTGCCCAAGATCACCAAGCGCTTGTGGTATTCGGGCCTGCTGCGCAACAGCATAGCGCCGCCGGATAGAATGCCGAACATCGCGAGGTCGGCGAGTTCCCCGTAGAAAAAGGCCAAGTCCGCCTCGCCTCCGCCCGCGCGGAAGTCATGCACGGTGTCGCGGGCGGCAACCACCGCTCCGAACGCGACCATGGGCAGCACGAGCCAAGCCGCCACCGACCCCAGCTTGCGATGTGCCTTCAGGCGCCCCGTCGCAGCGAGCACGGCTTGGATCACGAGCAGTGCCGTCCAGCCGAAAAAGAGCGCGCCGTGCAGATGCACGATCAGCGGCTTGGAAAACGTGCCGTGCGCTACGGGTAGGAAGAAAGTTCGCGAAAAGCCGGTCAGGACGATTAGCGCGAACACGATCGTGAAAACCACGAAGTAGCCGTGATGCTTGCGGACGGTGCGACTTGCCGGTAGCCGGCCCAGTGCGGTCGAGGAGTTTTCGCTGGCCATCTGCCTAATTCCCGAGGTGAAAGGAACATCGAAGAGAAGAGCACAACCAGCCTATGCACGAACTTGCGCGAGGAAGCTGTGCTGGCCCGCCTACTACCCGAACGAAGTCGTTGTGCTCAAAGACTACCCCCTGCAAAGGTTTCTGCGCGAGAAAGGCGCTGGATCGAAGGTTGGTCGCACACCGTCTGCCGAGTCTGCGAAGCTCACGCAGCCACCCGAATCGCCAACCGATTCGGATTCCGCCACTCCCCCATCAACCGATCCCACTCCACTTTCGTCGTCTCGAAGTTCGCTTCCTTGATGTGGCCGTAGCCTCGGATGGCGCCGGGGAGATTGGCGATCTGGATCACTCAAAGCCGTCCGCGAAAATGCCGTCACCGCTCGGATACTCGTAGGCGCCGATGTCAATCGCGCCATCGTTCACTCGCAGAGCGCTGGGGTTGAATCCGACTTCGCTCACTGGCAGATTCCCGGATGCAGTTATCTCCGCATCCAGCGCCACGCCCGCGTTGATCAGCGGTGATCCCGTAGCGGGGCGAAAGTCGCGCAGCGACTCGTTGACCAGCATCGGTTGATTGCCCGCCCCGATATTGCTGCTCCAGCCATTCACGACGGCGCCGGGAACGGTGTGGCCGAGCCAAAACTGACCCGCGTTAGGCGATACCCAATTGCCGGACAAGTTGACGGTTCCGCGCCCGCTCGACATGGCCTGAACCATGCCCGGGGCGTTCGCTGTCGTCGGTGTGGCCTGAAAAACATTGTTGCTAACCTCGGCGACCGCATTCTGCAGGCTTAGATTGAATAGGAAGACAGACGCGTAGGCGCCATTAACGGCGTCCCCCTTGACGACGAGTGTGTTGTTGTAGAAGTAGAGGTGGCCCTGTCGATAGATGGCTGTCACTCCGCTATCGCCACCATAGGTGGCCACATGTACCTGGGATGGGCCGGAAATATCGAACACGTTGCCGTAGATATGGGTAGTGGCGTAGCCCGCGTCACCGTAAATCAAGGCCCCGCCTCCGGTGGCGTCGCGCAGGTTCAACTGGATTCCGCAGCTTGATGAAAAGCGGTTGTAGCGCACGATCAGGCCCGAGGATCGATCCTTCAGGCAATCGCCGAAGGCACCGGGCTTTACGTCGCCGAAATAGTTGTACTGAAAGATGATGTCCCTGGCTTCCGTGTAGCTGTTGTGCTCGGAGTATCCGTTGCTGCCACCGGTGCCCACGGCGTTGCTGTTGTTGTAGAGCGTGTTGCCTTGGACCAGCACGTCTTGCGACAGCTCGACAAGTGTTGCGTTTTTTGAATTGATGAACAGTCCATTGCCGCAGTCGTGCAGCATGTTGTTCTTGAGCACCAAGTGGGCTGCCACCTCGACATAGATGCACGAGGTAAACGCTCGGTAGGTATCGGGTGCATTGGTCAAGCCATCGATGAATGGCGTTCCGTAGCTGCCGTTGCGAATCTCAAGATTCTCGATCGAGATGTACCCGGACGGCCCGAAGTTGTAGTCGCGGCCGCTCTGGCCGGAGACCATGACCAGACCAAGCTTGTACAACACGCGATTGGGATCACCCAACGTATTGGAGAGATAGCGCAACGAGCGCGGTGCCTGCCCCACCGGCGTTTCCAACTGCGTGGCATTCACGCCGTCGATGATCGGTCGATCCCCCGTCGCAGGATCGGGCACGCCGAGGACACGCATGAACCGGGTAGGCGTTGTTGGCGTCAGGTTTGTGCCGGCCGAGATCAGCATCATCTCGTGGTAAGGCGCATTGCCGACCTTCGGGTAGATGCGCACGGTGTCGCAGCCCTTCAAGCTACTCCAGGGCAGTTGACTGAGGCTGGCATTCGCCTTGCCGGGCCCGACATCGTAGTAGTTGATGACCGGACAACCCGATTGATCTGCTGCCAGCGTTGGCGTTGTCGCCCGCGGCGTGGTCTGGGCCAGAAGCCGGTTGGAACAAGTCCACGAGAGCGTGAGTAGCAGCAATACGATGGCTGATAACTTTACGTGCATGGAGCAAGCCTCGACGTCTGGACTGGGATGCCGCGCGAGCGAACTGCGGCGCTCTCTTCACAACAACGCGAAAGAGCGACGTGCCTAGACATTCTTCAGGCTGGGCACGAAATCGTGGTCGCGGATAGACGCGCCGACCTTGCGGAAATCGCGCGCACTCCTCAAATTGGCGGTGCACCCGCGACCGAACGCGTGGATCGAGGGGCAGGTCGAGCATCATGGCCATTAAAAAGATACTGCCGGTCCATCCTGGCGACATTCTGCGTGAGGAATTCATGCTACTGCGGGAACCATCCAGCAATGCACTTGGCCGCGCGATCGGCATGATGCCGGCGCGCGCGGACGAAATCGCCAACGCGAAGGGCGGCATTACCGCCGACACCGCCTCACGCGCGGGCCGTTACCTTGGCAGTACGGCAGGTGTATTGATCAACCTGCAGATGCGATTTGATCTGGAAACGGCGCGCGCAACCTAGGCGACAAACTGGGCTGCATTCAGCCGCGTGCGGGCACGACGTCATCGTGGTTTGTGGGCAGGGTTGGCTTCATCAACTCAGAACTGCAGGGAGTCAGATGGTGCCGTTTGTTGGCTGACCCGCGCGCTGGCTCGGCCCCTGCGCACTATGCGACCACCGAACAACCGGGACACCCACAATCTTTGCCTGTCACCAGTTTCAAGCCGCCGCCATCGGTGCCGACGCCGCGCGGTAGGAAATCACCAGATGCGCGCGTAGGAGCTACCCGGGATTATGGGTGTTCCGGTTGGTCCGTTCGCTCAATCAATCGGAGTCGTCGGAAAAGCCGCGGCGGTTCAGCCGACTGTCCGCAAAGTGCGCGTGTCCAACCCATCAAACCGCCGGAGCCCACCCACATGAAAGTCACGAAACGGCGGGCGGCGCTCGCCCTCGTATTTGCAGCGATGTCAGCGGCATGCCAGGCGAAAGACTCACGCCCAGATCCGAACACTACCGCACCATCAGAGACAGGAATAAAGATGAATCACACGCCGGCCCCCATGGGCCAACCCGACGCCCAGATGCAGGCCGTGCTTGATGAGCTCGGCGCCATGAACGGGAAACCCATTGAATCGCTCAGCGCGGCTGAAGCGCGACAACAGCCGACGCCGACCGAGGCAGTCAAAGCCCTGCTCAAGAAACAGGGCAAGCCGACAACTCCCGACCCGGCAGTCACGTCCGCCGACCGCAACATCCAGACGTCGGGTGGATCACTTCCGATCAGGATCTACACGCCAAAAGAAGGCAACGGCCCGTTCCCGGTAGTCGTGTACTACCACGGCGGGGGCTGGGTAATCGCCGACCTCGACGTATACGATTCCGGCCCGCGCGCCCTGTCAAAACTGGCCAACGCGGTCGTCGTCTCGGTCCACTACCGGCAGGGACCGGAGAACAAGTTCCCGGCAGCTCATGACGACGCCTACGCTGCCTACGAATGGACGCTCGCGAACGCGGCATCCATCAAGGGTGAACCAACGAAGATCGCGCTCGCCGGTGAAAGCGCAGGCGGTGGACTCGCCGTTGCAACCGCCATCATGGCCCGCGACAAGAACGTCCAGATGCCGCTCGCGGTCGTCTCGGTGTACCCCATCGCGGGAACCGACACCGCCACCGCCTCCTATGTCGAGAATGCCAAGGCCAAGCCCCTCAACGCACCGATGATGATCTGGTTCTTTGAGAAGTACCTCAACGGACGTCAGGATTATTCCAATCCACGGGTTGATCTCGTCAACGCCAATCTAGCCGGTCTGCCACCGGTAACGATCATCAACGCGCAGATTGATCCGCTTCGATCCGACGGCGAAATGCTTGCGAGCAAGCTCAAGGCGGCAGGCGTCACTACCGAGCAGAAAACGTTCCCCGGTGTGACCCACGAGTTCTTTGGAATGGCCGCAGTAGTGGACAAGGCGAAGCAAGCAGATCAGATGGCCGCCGACGCACTCAAACGCGCCTTCGGTAGCTGACAGCCAGCGCTTTCCTTGCGCGCCAAGCTGGGCCGGCTTCAGTCGCGTGCGGATGGGGAGCGAACCGTAGCGGCCGAGTTGTTCGACTCCGCAGCACTGGTGCCACGGCGCGGGCGGCTGTCATGCCGTCAGCTTGGCCGCCTGATCAATCTTCCGTGGTACGACATCCTCTCTCCACATACCAGGAGCAACCCGGGATTGTGATTGTTCCGCTTGTTGTCGGAACATGGCGGTCGGCGTCATGCCATGGATTGTGATGTCTCGTGTATCGGTATACGATACACTCATGATCAGAACCTTCGCTGACGGGGACACGGAAGCTCTATTCGGAGGGACGCGAGTTCGCCGTTTTGTGAAAATTTAGCGACCGGCCCGCCGCAAGCTGGAATATCTGGAAGCGGCCATGGTGCTGGAAGATCTGCGGGCACCGCCTGGTAATCGCATGGAAGCCCTCAAGGGCGATCGCGCGGGACAGCACAGCATTCGCGTCAAGGATCAGTACCGCGTGTGCTTCCGCTGCAAAGATGGCGACGCGTACGACGTGGAAATCTGCGACTACCATTGACGATTGAGGCAACCAAAACCATGGCCACCAAACTGCTGCCACCGATCCACCCTGGCGAAATTCTGCGCGAGGAATTCATGCTACCGCTGGAGCTGTCCAGCAACGCGCTTGCCCGCGCGATCGGTGTGACGCCAGCGCGCGTGAACGAGATTGCCAACGAGAAGCGCGGCATCACTGCCGACACCGCCTTACGTCTTGGCCGTTACCTCGGGACCACAGCCGATGTATGGATAAACCTGCAGAAGCGCTTCGATCTGGAAACGGCGCGCCGCGACCTGGGCGACAAGCTGGACCAGATTCAGCCGCGTGCGTCATGACGGTCAACGGTAGCCGCTGAGTTATTCGAAGTTGCAGAAGTGGTGCGTAACTACACGCCGGCCGTTCGATCAGCTCGAAGCGCGGGTAACCAGTGGGAATCGCTCTGGATGGCGGATTGATTCAACCGCAAGATCGACGTCGAGGTCGGGCCAATACAGTTGCGTCTCGGAGGGCTGCTCGACGTTCTGCAGCTTGAGTATCGGTGCGTCTTGAAACCAAGGGAACTGCGCAAACGGGAAGAACAGTTCCTCGTCGCCCAATAGCAGCCAGAAGCCATGCTGGGACACATTGGTCACTTCAGGGTCCGAAATGCTGTTGCCAAGCGCGGCGGATTTCATTGGCTCGACCCTCTACCAGAATTTGCGCGGCCCGAAGTTGGCGCTCGCTCATGCCCGCATTGTGCGCTAGGTCAATGCGGGCTCAATCCAGAACTTTGCCTCGCCGTCAGCACAATGGACGTGCACATGCATTCGCGGCTCCTCACGGGAGAAGAAGTAAAAGCGAAATCCGGCTTCGCGAAGGACGGTAGGACGCAGGATGTCGACAAGCATCCATGTCGGACGGAGTGCCGCGCATCTCCAAAAGGCGATCTTCAATCCGGCCACGCTGATGCTTGAACGACTGTCCCGCGAACTGATCGAGCCCGCACAACCAGGCGCGACGCACGCATCGCGAGACGCAGTGGCAATGGCCGGGACTACTAGTGTCGACGAGTTGGCTGCGAGCGGTTGTCATGACGACAGCATGTCCGCCTGACAAACCTTCAGCAGTAAGAAATCAGCGCGTCAGGTCGTAGGAGCAACCCGGGATTTTGCTTGTCCCGGTTTAACTGAAGGATTATCGCGTCAGCGTCGGCAATCTAAAGAAAAACGTCGGCTGCGACGCCGAACCTGCCTCGTAGCGCCACTATCTGCCGAGCAGTCAGTTCCCGCTTGCCGGAAAGAAGCTCCGACATCACGCCTTGCGTTGCCACCTCGGGAAGGTCCGCCTGCTTCAGGCCGTGCTGTGCCATCAGAAAGCGCAAGGCATCCACGCCTGTGGCATTCGGCATTGCGATATGGCTCGCCTCATACGACTCGATGAGCGTTCCAAGTGTCTCAACAACATCAGCCAGCGCATCGTTCTCGTCAGCCCCGCCCTGATCCAGCAAGTCGTTCATGATGGTCACCGCTTTTTCGTGCGCTTGAGCGTCACGAATGGGCCGAAGGGGAACGGCCTGGTTCATTCTCTCGTATCGATCCACAACGTCGGTCGCTTCGTATCGAACAGCGTTCATCACGGTTTCCATTTGTCGTATTGGGCATGTGTAAAAACGTGCCGCACGTAAAGTTTTTGGGTGTTGAAGTGGATCGCGGCGATGATCCTGTACTTGTTTCCGCCGATGTCGAAGACGACGTAGTCGCCCGCCGCATCCACGGAACCAAAGGTTGCGCGAAGGGCGGCAAAGTGTGGGAACTCGGACTTTGTTACGACTCGGAACCACGCGTCAAAGGGTGAGCTATCCAGCTTGTTGGCCTCAACGAAGTCCTGGAGTGCCTTCCGGCTGATGACTCGCACGTTGCCGCCTTAATCTCAACATGAGATACGATATCTCAGGACGCGATATGTGTACAGCGCTTTTTCGGGTTTTGGTGCGGATTGTCTCTTCGGGTGTCAATACAGCCACGAGACTTCAAACCTAGCCAGGTTCCATGTTCCAACACGATTCCCGAAATGCCTTCGGCTTGAACGAACCATCAGCCCGCAGCGTGAGAAACCGGCGGAAAGCGTGCTCGAGAACAAGAAGAAGGGCGCCGTGAGGCGCCCTTCGGGTGTTGCGTGGGGCCAGTCAAAGCCCCGGATGTTTCTGAAACGCTGGGATCAGCGACCGTCGCGGTCGAAGTCACCCGGCAGGGCACGCTCGACGTGATGCCAACCGTCACGCACTGCACCCCTCGCCTCGCTCCACGTCAGGCGCGAATCGCCTTTCACTTCGTTCCACTCGCGCTCGAGCTTGTTTTCGACGTTCTCGAAGGGCTCGCGGTTCTGCACATAGCCGCGATAGCCGAGACCGTAGGCCGGCTCGTAGTCATTCCACTCGCGACCATCAGTGTAGTAATCGGCCTTGCGATAGTTGGTTTCCCAGTGCTTGTTGTATTCCGTGGGATTGACCACTTCGGCGATGGAGTCGCCGGCCTTGGAGCCGAGAATTCCGCCGATGATGCCGCCCACAACCATACCGATGGGTCCACCCACTGCGCCCACGGCCACGCCTGTTACCGCACCTGCCGCTGCACCCGTTCCTGCTCCAACATTATGGTCTTTCTTGACGTCCGTCATGGTTTGATACCTCGTTGTTGATGGATGTGTTGGCTCTGCCTGTCGGAAGAGCGAGCGCACATACTGGCGATGTGGATTTGTCTGGCGCATGAACGCCGACGGGATCGTCGCATTGCGCTAGCCCCCCCCCCCGTTCAGGCTGTTGACGCTTTGTGTCTTGCCACTCTCTCCATTTTTTCTTGAACGCAAGCAACTGCGCAGCAGCCGTGAGCGAGCGGCCGCCTTCGATTGCCCACGACCGGGAGAGAAATGCAACGCATCAAGAACGTGCCGTGTCAGGTGAGGGGGACGACGTCTTCTTCCGCGACGCCCTCGAGACGGATGCTGTTGGCGAACAGCGAGAAGGCAAGCGCCCCGGCGAGTCCCTTGGCGCGCTGCATCCAGGGCGGCAGGTATTCCGGAGCCGCGATGTAACCCGAGTCGAACCAGGGCTCCAGCCGCACGGCGTCGCCTAGGAAGTGAACCTGACCCCGTTCTTGGTTCTTGGTAGGAAATCAGCGCGTCAGTTCGTAGGAGCAACCCGCGATTGTGGTTGTCCCGGTTGTTGGGTTGCCATTCCGGCACGGATGGGAATGAAGTCGACATAGCTCATGCACGCCAGCAGCGCCGCCTCGTCGAGCAATGCCTGGCAGCGATAGCGGCCTTCCCAGAAGCGGCCCGTGCATGCGTCCTCGCGATTTGCGCGGCGCGCGATCGGTTCGTTGAGGCAACGCATGAACCATGACAAGCTGCCCAGCCGCTCGCGACAGTGCTGCAATCGTTCCGCGTTGCCGAGCAGGGCCTGCTCCTTGCGCTGGCAGGCGTCCGGATCGATCACGCCGCCATCTGTCGCGGGAAACAAGCGGACCCAACGCGCGGCAATCTCGTCGTCCGACCAGTCCTGGGTTGCGACCGGGTCCACGCGCAAGACGACGTGGACGTGGTTGCTCATCACCGCATAGGCGTAAAGGCTGACGGCGAAGATATCCGTAAGGTCCAACAAGCGACCTTCAATCCAGCCGCAGCGATGCTCGAACGACTGTCCGGTGAACTGATCGAGCCCGCACAACCAGGCGCGGCGAACGCAGCGCGGGACGCAGCGGAAGTAGCCGGGGCTATCGGTACCAACGAGCTGGCTGCGAGCGGTTGTCATGACGACATCATGGCCGCGTGACAAACCTTCAGCAGTAGGAAATCAGCGCGTCAGTTCGTAGGAGCAAGGCGGGATTGTGGTTGTCCCGGTTGTTG
>JBBSTF010000053.1:0-24366 GCA_038236135.1 Lysobacterales bacterium | reverse complement strand
CGGCTTTCGCGTTGTATTGATGTTGCTGCTGATCACGCAGATCGGGGCTTGCGAGCGCACTCCCGTCGACCATTCCGCGTTGCGCGCACTGGTTGGCAATGAGCCGGTCGTGCTGCTGTCGGCGAGTTGGTGTGGCTACTGCCGAAAGCTGCGCAGCGATCTTGTCGAGTGGCGGATTCCGTTCCGCGAACTCGATGTCGAAACCAATTTGGCCGGCGAAAGCGCCTATCGCTTGTTGAACGCGCGGTCGATTCCGCTGCTGCTGGTCAACAAGGACTTGCAGCGCGGCTATTCGCGCACTGAAACGCAGCGGTTGTTGCAGAACGCCGGGCTGCTCGCAAAAACTTGATTCCACTACGAGGTTGATCGCATGAAAGCTCCCGTCCGTGTCGTTGTCACCGGTGCCGCTGGCCAGATTGGTTATGCGCTGCTGTTTCGAATTGCCGCTGGCGACATGCTCGGCAAGGACCAGCCGGTGATCCTGCACCTGCTCGAAATCACGCCCGCACTTCCGGCATTGCAAGGCGTGGTGATGGAGTTGAACGATTGCGCGTTTCCGACGCTCGCTGGCGTCGTTGCCACCGATGATCTCAATGTCGCCTTCAAGGACGTGAGCTACGCCCTGCTGGTCGGCGCACGTCCGCGTGGACCTGGTATGGAGCGCAAGGACCTGCTCGAAGCCAATGGCGCGATTTTCGGACCGCAAGGCAAAGCCCTGAACGATCACGCCAAGCGCGACGTCAAGGTGCTCGTGGTCGGCAATCCAGCCAACACGAATGCGTTGATTGCGCAACAGAACGCGCCGGATCTGGACCCGCGCCAGTTCACCGCGATGGTGCGTCTCGACCATAACCGTGCCTTGAGCCAGCTTGCCGAAAAGACCGGAGCGCACACCACCGACATCAAGCACATGACGATCTGGGGTAACCACAGTTCGACCCAGTACCCGGACATTCATCAGGCGACAGTGAAAGGCAAGCCGGCAATGGATCGGGTCGACCATGCCTGGTACGAGAACGACTTCATCCCGACCGTGCAGCAACGTGGTGCGGCGATCATCAAGGCGCGTGGCGCGTCGTCAGCCGCATCCGCGGCGTCCGCAGCGATCGACCATATCCGCGACTGGGCACTCGGTACGCCGGACGGTGATTGGGTGTCGATGGGCATTCCATCCGATGGCTCGTATGGCGTCGAGCCGGGCGTGATCTTTGGCTACCCGGTCACCGTCAAAGAAGGCAACTACACCATCGTGAAGGATCTTTCGATCAACGCGTTCTCGCAGTCGCGCATCGATGCGACGGAAAAGGAATTGCGCGAAGAGCGTGCCGCCGTCGAAGGGCTGTTCGGCAAGGCTTGATCGATTGCCTTCTACCACTACACAAAACCCGCCGCGTGCGGGTTTTCTTTTTTCGCTGTGGACGGCGCAATTTTGTCTCGTCGTCGCTAGATGGCAAACTGAACGCATGCTCCAGATTCAATTTCCGACTGAATGAAGCTGATCGACTGGCTACCGTTGCGGCGCGTCCGCGACTTCATGGACGGCGAAGCGGCCGGCGGCCTCGTCCTGATGGCGGTCGCGGCGCTCGCTTTGGTAGTGGCGAATTCGCCATTCGCCCACGTCTATTTCGAAACGCTGCACGACAAGGTCGGCCCACTCAGCGTGCAGCACTGGATCAACGACGGCTTGATGGCCGTGTTCTTTCTGCTGGTCGGTCTGGAGATCAAGCGCGAGGTGCTCGATGGCGAATTGGCCAGCTGGCCACAGCGAATGCTGCCAGGACTTTGCGCGCTGGGTGGCATGATTGTGCCTGCGTTTGTCTACCTTGCTTTCAACAAGGACAACGCCGCTGCGATGCGCGGTTGGGCAGTGCCGACGGCTACGGATATTGCGTTCGCGCTCGGCGTGTTGTCGCTGCTCGGCAAGCGCGTTCCCGTTTCACTGAAAGTGTTCCTGACCGCGCTGGCGATCATCGACGACCTTGGCGCTGTCGTCATCATCGCGCTGTTCTACACGAACGAGTTGTCCATCGAATTTCTTGCCGGGGCCGCGGCCGTGATTGCATTGCTGGTTGTCCTCAATCGCAAGGGGGTCCGCGTGTTATGGCCGTACCTGATTTTGGGTGCGATCCTTTGGGTGCTGGTTCTGAAGTCAGGCATCCACGCGACGCTTGCCGGTGTGGCGCTGGCCATGACTTTGCCGCTGGACGCGACCGGTGGCACGACGCGACCGAAGGATGAAGCCAACTCACCGCTTCTACGACTGGAGCACGCGCTCTACCGCGTAGTGCCCTTCATGATCATTCCCATCTTTGGTTTCGCCAACGCGGGCTTGTCTTTCGAAGGGATTGGCGTTGACCAGATATTGGCACCGCTGACGTTCGGCGTTGCCGGCGGCCTGCTGGTGGGTAAGCTGATCGGCGTGTTCGGGTCGGCACTGATTGTAGTGAAGCTGGGCATCGCACGATTGCCATCGGGTGCCAATTGGCAACAGATGTTTGGAATCGCCGCGCTCTGCGGGATTGGCTTCACCATGAGCTTGTTCATCGGATTACTCGCATTCGCGCGCGATCCGATTCTGCAGGACGAAGTAAAGATCGGCATCCTCGCCGGCTCCTTCATCGCGGGCATCCTGGGTGCAGTTATCCTCGCCAGCGTGCCGCGGCCGAAGTTGAATTAGAGATTACAAGTTGCGACGGGCGCTTCCATGAGATCGAGTGCGCCGCGGTGATATCTCGGTCTGGGAGTTACGACTTCACACGCGGACACGCAGTGATAAAATGACCGCTCCCAGCCGGTGGATTCAATGCTGGTGTGTGCGCCACACTTCTAACTTGCAGACCGGTGGAAGTGTTGGTGAACTGATGTGGCATATCAAGATTGCAGGGGATCCGCCCACATGAACTCGGATGCTCGTCGCTTGGCAGACTTGGCGTCTCTGGACTGCCTGATCGTGGGCGCTGGGCCCGCCGGATTGACAGCGGCGATCTACCTGGCGCGTTATCGACGCCGGATCGCGATTGCGGATAGCGGCCAAAGCCGTGCTGCTCGCATTCCTACGAGCCACAACTATCCCGGGTTCCCGGACGGCATCTCTGGAGAAAAGCTGCTAACGCGTCTGCGCGACCAACTGGCGAACTACGGCAACACTGTCACACAGGGCGTCGTATCTGATCTTGAGCGCAAGGACAGCGGGTTCGTGGCACTCATCGGATCGACGCGGGTAAGTGCCCGCACGGTGCTGCTGGCGACAGGCGTGGTCGATCGCATGCCGCCGATCCCCGGACTCGCTGGTCTCCCGAATTCGTTCATCCGCTGGTGTCCAATCTGTGATGCCTATGAAGTGACCGATAAGGCGGTCGCATTGATCGCGCCCGCGCAGTCCGGCGTCGCGCATGCCATGTTCTTGCGAACCTATACTGCCAGGCTGACCCTGTTCGTCCAGCCTGGTGAAGGTGCAGTGTCGGAGGCAGATCTCCACTTGCTTCAAGAGCGCAACATTCGCGTGATCCAACAGCCGATTGTCGAAGCGATGAGCTCAGCAGGCGATCGCGTTGGCCTGCACTTGGCCGACGGCGAGGTGATACGGGTGAGTGCGGTGTATCCGATGATCGGATGCGATGTGCGTGCGGAGCTGTCGACTCCCTTGGGTGCGGATTGCCAACCCGATGGCGATCTTCTGGTGGATGATCACCAACTGACTTCTGTTCCCGGTCTATACGCCGCCGGCGACATGGTGAAAGCTTTAAACCAGATGAGTGTGGGCGTAGCCCATGCGACGATTGCGGCCACCGCCATCCACAATGCCTTGCCAGACAACGATCGTTGACCGTTCCGGGCGGACAAAGTATTGAAATTCGAACAAAAACGCAGGGTGGTACGAGATTTCAATTTCGAGAAGTGTGGAAGTTCCGTTGTGCATCGCCAAGCTGGACAACCATCGGGATAATCCTCGTTGGGAGTTAGGCGACGATCAATGGAATCCTGCCGATACGACTCTGCCACTCCTGCGGACCGGTCTTGTGGACTGACTCGCCCGTTGAGTCGACTGCAACCGTGACCGGCATGTCCTGTACGGTGAACTCGTAGATCGCTTCCATTCCGAGGTCGTCGAAGGCGACGATGCGTGACGCCTTGATCGCCTTGGAAACCAAGTACGCAGCACCGCCGACGGCCATCAGGTAGACGGACTTGTGTTTGCGGATTGCTTCGATCCCGGCCGGACCGCGTTCGGCCTTGCCGACCATGCCCAGCAAACCAGTTTCGGCGAGAACTTGCTCGGTGAATTTGTCCATGCGCGTGGCGGTAGTCGGACCCGCCGGACCGACAACTTCATCACGCACCGGGTCAACGGGGCCAACGTAGTAGATGAAGCGACCGTTGAAATCAACGGGAAGTTTTTCACCCTTATCCAGCATGCCGACGATGCGCTTGTGGGCGGCATCGCGACCTGTCAGCAACTTGCCACTGAGCAGCAGGACTTCGCCAGGTTTCCAGGTTTGAACGTCAGCGCGCGTCACCAAATCGAGGTTGACGCGGCGGCCTTTCGAAGAGTCATAGGTGAGTTTCGGCCAGTCTTCAAGCGAGGGCGGATCAAGCGAAACCGGGCCGCTGCCATCGAGCACAAAGTGCGCGTGGCGAGTCGCCGCGCAATTGGGAATGAGTGCGACCGGGAGATTCGCCGCGTGGGTTGGAAAGTCCCTGACCTTCACATCCAACACCGTTGTCAGGCCACCTAGACCTTGCGCACCAATGCCGAGTGCGTTGACCTTTTCGTAGAGTTCCAAGCGCAACTCTTCCGCACGATTGCTGGCACCACGTGCTTGTAAATCGGTGATATCGATCGGCTCCATCAACGCTTCCTTGGCCAGCAACATCGCCTTTTCTGCCGTGCCGCCGATCCCGATACCGAGCATGCCCGGCGGGCACCAACCTGCACCCATCGTCGGTACCGTTTTCATCACCCAGTCGACAATTGAGTCGGAGGGGTTGAGCATCGCGAACTTGGCTTTCGCTTCGGAACCGCCGCCCTTCGCCGCAACGATGACATCAAGCTTATCGCCGGAAACGATGCTAACGTTGATGATGGCTGGCGTGTTGTCGCCGGTGTTGATGCGCTTGCCGGCCGGGTCGGCAAGGATCGAGGCTCGCAGTTTGTTGTCGGGGTCGTTGTAAGCGCGGCGCACACCTTCGTTGACCATGTCGTCGAGCGACAGCTTCGCGTCCCAGCGCACGTCCATGCCAACTTTCAGGAATACGGTGACGATGCCGGTGTCCTGACAGATCGGTCGATGGCCTTCGGCGCACATGCGCGAGTTGATCAGGATCTGCGCCATCGCATCTTTGGCAGCGACACTTTCCTCGCGTTCGTAGGCCGCGGCCAGACCACGGATGTACTCGACCGGGTGGTAGTAGGAAATGTATTGCAGGGCGTCGGCGATGCTCTGGATGAGGTCGTCTTGTTTGATCGTGGTCATTCGTGGCAAACAGGTCAGGGCACCAAAACCGAGCTGGCGTGATCTGCATTTTGAACTACGACGGCCAATATCGAAAACGCCATCCTCATCCACGGATTCTGGCGTCTAATGCGCGGACTCAGCCGGCCGATGCCGGAAGATCATGAGGCAGGCGAGGAGGAAGCCCACCAACACGGCCGACGCAACGTAACGACTGAATCCCAAGCCGCCAGCGTCGGTAGGCTTATCGAGAAAGTCGCCGACGGCAGCGCCGAGTGGCCGGGTCAAAACGAATGCAGCCCAAAAGAGTGCGGTTCGTGACACGGACGTCCAGTAGTACGCCGCCGCCAGCAGGGCAAGCGCGGCCGCGAAGATCAACGCGGCACCGCCATAACCCAGTCCTGCGCTGTCAGCCGTCCAGTCACCGAGCGCCGTGCCCAGGGTCTGAGAGAACATGATGGTGACCCAGTAGTAGGTTTCCGCACGCGGAGAGCTGATGGAACTAACAGCGAGCGTGCCCATGTTGCGATACCAGACCAGCATCGATGCCACCAGCAGCCCGAGCAGCAGTGCCGAACCACCGGCGTAGCCAATACCAATTGATCGCGTTGCGTAGTCCGCCAGCGTCGTGCCGACTGTTGTCGTAGCGACAATAGTCACCCAGTACAGCAGCGGATGAAATTTTTCCGCACGAATCTGGGCGAAAACGGCGACTACGAAAATGACGCCAAAGATTGCGGTGCCAATCAGGTATCCAAGATTCATCGACATTGAAACCGCGTCACCGCCGGTTTCACCAAGCGTGGTCGCGGCGATCTTCATCACCCAGAACAGCAGGGTGACTTCTGGAACCTTGCTGATGGCCAGGTCTCTTTCTGAAGCTTCGTTGTTCATGCAAACGTTCCGCCGAGATGCGATTGGCATCGACGGCGGAACTTTACCGGGTCAACGTTAAGAACTGCTGTGGCTCATTCCCATGAAAAGGCGGAAGTTCAGCTGAGGCCTTCTGCCTTCATCACTGCCTTGACGCCGATGTCATTGCCCATGTGCTCCATGAATTTTTCCAGATTCTTCATCCCGGACAAGTCGACCCCCTTGCCACCTGCCCAACGCAGGACGACGAACAAGTACGGATCGGCAATCGAGCGGCGACCATTGGCCAGCCATTCTTTTCCTTCCAGATGCTTGTCGATCGCGCCGAATAGCTTATTCAGCTTTTCCTTCGCGTTGTTCGAGGCGAATTCCTTGCCCGCGTCGTCCTCGGCGAATTGTCCGGGTCCGAAGATCGGCAGGAAGCTCTTGTGCACATCGGAATTGAGATGGGACAGCCATCGCATGGTTTCCGCGCGCTCGCGTGGTGTCGTGCCCATCAGGTTCGCATCGGGGCTGGATTCAGAAACGAACTGCAGGATCGCGACGTTTTGCAGAATCACGTCGCCATCATCCAGCACCAACGCGGGCACGCTGCCGGCTGGGTTGATCTTCAGGTAACTTTCGGACTTGATGTCCGAATGTTTGACCAACTCCGCCTCGAAAGGCAGGCCACTCCACTGCAACGCGATATGTGGTGCCATCGAACAGGCGCCGGCCATGGTGTATAGCTTCATCGGGTGATCCTCGTGTAGGGCACTCCAAGATGGTGGCCAGTGCGCGAGGATCAAGGCGCCGCTATTTCCGGGATGACCGCTATTCGAAACCGTGATCGAAGATGAAATCGTGCAGAAGCGAGGGGCCGCCTACGAACAGGATGTTGTTGGCGTCGTCGCGATAGTTGCCTTGGCGAGTCGCATCGATGTCAAGTTCCCAGGTTTGCGCATCGATGAGCCGCGCACCCGTGAAGCTGTACCAGCCGAAGCTGGCATCCTCACCGGGAATCCGCGGCCCGTAGTTGCGCCAACGCCAGTTGTTGTCGAACACGGTGTTGTACTTGATGCGCACCTTGGCGGCAGCGCAGTTGGGCAACGCGAAACGAACCAGTCCGTTCGGAACGAGGCTGTTTGCAGTGCCAATCGGATCGGGCGGATAGAGAGATGCCTGGCGAACCGTAGCGTCGTTGAATCGGTCGCAACTGCCGGGAGTAGAAATGATATTCATGGTGACCCAAACCGGAGGAGGGGGGTTGGGTTGCGAACCATCGGCAGAACTGGTGCCTGGAAACCACTGCACCGATGCGACATCCGGCTGCGTGGCGTCGGGAATTAAATCACCGTTGCCATCGCCAATGACGTTCTCGACAGACGTGGGTACTCCATCTGCATCGTCGTCCGGCACCTGCGTGTAGTCCCATATACCGGCGCGAGTGCCGACCAGAATTCGCACAGGATCGGTCAACCCGCGATTGGGAATCGACAAGGTTGGCGTTGCTGTTGGCGGGAGATTGAGAGTGACCGAGTTCCACGTTGCTCCGCCGTCCACGGACCGGAACACGCCGCCAGGATTCGCGCTGTCACCTCCCGTTCCCGCGTAGAGCGTATTTCCGGATGCGTCAGCAACGTCGATCAAGAGTGAGCGCACGTCACGGCCCGCCAGACCAACGCTGGCTTCGCTCCACGAGTCTCCGCCGTTTGTCGTTTTGAACACGTGAGCGCCGGATACCGAGGACGCAATACTGGTGATGCCCGCGTACAGAATCTGCGAGTTGAAAGGGTTTATCGCCAACGCCAACACATCCCAGTGTGATGTTTTCGGCCCCGCAACCGTCGGCAAGCCGTCGCTTGCAAGAGTCCAATTGGTACCGCCATCAATCGACTTGAATACCCCATTGGCTATGGTGGGCAAGGCTGCAGTGAAGTCTTCCGGGAACCATGTCAGCACGCTTCCTGAATACAGAATTTGCGAGTCGGAAGGATCGATTACCAGCGCAGTCAGTGGAAACGTATAGGCAAAATTGTCGGAGCCCGTGGGCCCGAGATCCTCGGGTTCCGGTAGTCCGTTATCGGACCGCAGCCAGCTCGCGCCGGCATTCGTGCTCTTGTATATTCGTCCCGCCACGAACGTCTGAGTTCCGGTGTATGTGCCATTTACAACTCCGGCTCCAGCGACATACAACGTCTGTAGATGCCCGCCGCCAATCGGGCAGGGGCCGGATGGCGGCGGTGTGACGCAGGAGCGTGGATCAACAACGACCGTCCTGACGCTACCCATGAATGGCCTGTGGGCAAGCCCGAGCAGGGGAAGGCCGCTGTCGATCGTCACCCAGTTCCTGCCGGCGTCCATGCTTTTGTAGATGCCGCCATTGCGATCAACGGGCAATGGAATGCCCGTTGCGTAGCCCACAGCGTAGGCTATGAAATCCTCGGCTGTCGCAGGGTCGGTATCGACCGTGGTCGGATCAATGGCGATACCGCGGATCTGACTGGGACTGATGCCCTGCGCGGATGGAACCCAGGACAGTCCGCTGTCCTGTGACCGAAAAATTGGTATCGTGGTGGTGGAAAGCGCATCACCGTAGCCGGCAAGGAATGTGGCACTGGCACCGGTATCGCCTGGATGCGAAACGATTGGACGAATGTTGGTCGATTCGTAGCCTTGATTTATAGGTATGAAATGCGATGCGTCGTCGACGGATTTGAATAAACCGCCTTCGGGCGTGCCGATCCATACCGTCGGGGTCGCCGCGTACGACGGATGGATTGCAATGCTGCTCGCTTGCGCCGGAAAAACTCCGTTGGCGGTAAAGCCCTCCATCACTCCGATACTTCGCCAAACCGGAGATGCCACCGTCGCATCCGTGGAGTAGAAGAGGCCTCGGTACCCACACCCGACAAACAATGCCGTCTCGACGCTGGGGTCTGAAGCCAGGGCCATGGTGTTCGTGTTGCAGATTGACGCGTCAGGCAGTTCGACAAAAGTCCATGCGTTGCCTCCGTCGATGCTGAGTGCGACCTTGCCGCTTCCACTCGCAAAAAGTGTTTTCGGATCAACAGGCGATACAACCAGATGGCGGATTCCGCCGATCGCCGGCTGACTCGCGGTGGGTGACCAGCTTGCGCCCGCGTCCACGCTCTTCAATACGACCGCACCCGCGAACGCCGACGGATCCGAGACCGCGATGCTCAGATACAGGACACCATCGCTCGCGTACTCAATATTGCTGAAGTCGACGTTCGTGCCAGCGGATAGCGCTGCTGTCCATGTAGTACCGCCATCGGTCGACACATTCGCCGCGTCATGACTCGCAACCGCAACGCTGTTGTCAGTACCACGGCGCAATGAAAAATCGACGAATTCTTCTACAGCACCCGTCGACGTGGTCGGCAGCCACACGCTGCCAGAATCTTCCGAGCGATAGATTCGCCGGCGTTCGGCGATATACATCACCGACGACGTCGTACTGGCTGCCACAGAAACCGGCTCCAGCGCGCTTGGCAATCCAACCTCGACTCGACTCCACGAACTGCCCGCGTTGACGCTGCGGAAGACGCCACCTCGCCCAACGGCCAGAAGCGTGTCCGGATTGACTTCAGACAGCGCCAGACCGGTGACCGAGCCGCCATACGGACCGATGGGAGTCCAAATTCCCGTCCCGGAAAATGACGAAACGGCGCAGGTCATGCCGAACGCGAATGACACCGCTTGAAGGCCTGCAAACACGGTCGTTCTATGGGAATAAGTCGGGCAGGAATGTCGTTTCATGAGCGACAGTATGTCAGGCCAAAATCTGCGACGCGTTCAGCACGTTTCAAGTGTTTGTGGGCAGTGATCAGTAGAAGGCAGCGTGGAAGCGAGCACTGGTTTACAAGGCCTTGCTCGTTGAACAAACCGGCTCTCTGTTCTAAGCAGTGATTGAAGATCAGATCGCGCCGCTAGTGGCGCATGCCCGCTTGGTCTGCTGCGTCGGCAAATTCGCGGAGCTGCTGATTCGAAATCAACGCGAATTCAGATGGTGCAGGCCAGACGAGTACCCTGGTCGATCGCCCGCTTCGCATCCAGTTCCAACGCCACGTCGGCGCCGCCGATGACGTGGACGGTTTTGCCTGCCGCGACGAGTTCATCGGCGAGCGAGCGGTTCGGTTCCTGGCCGGCGCAGATGACGATGTTGTCCACGGGGAGCACGCGTTTCTTTCCGTCGACAGTGATGTGGAAACCTTCATCGTCAAGTCGGTCGTAGCTGACACCGCCCAACATTTCCACGTGCTTGGCCTTGAGCGTGGCGCGATGTACCCATCCGCTGGTCTTGTTCAAGCGCGCACCGGGGCGACCGGCGCTGCGCTGCATCAGCCATAGGTCGCGCTCGGGTGGTTCAGGTGCTGGCGGCACCAAACCACCGCGGTGATCCAGACTTTGGTCGACACCCCATTCGCGCGTCCAGCGCGCAATGTCGGTAGTGGGGGAGGGCTGGTCTTCGGCGAGAAACTCTCCGACATCGAATCCGATACCGCCGGCTCCGATAATGGCGACGCGTTTTCCGACCGTTTCTTTGCGTACCAATACATCGAGGTACGACAACACGCGCGGATCATCGCTGCCGGGAAAACTGATCTTGCGCGGCACGATACCGGACGCCATCACGATTTCATCGAAACCGCCTGCGTGAAGCGTGGCGACATCGGCGCGGTTGCCAAGCTGCACATCAACGCCTAGATCGTCGAGTCGGTTGCGAAAATAGCGCAGCGTTTCGTGGAATTCTTCCTTGCCCGGAATGCGCTTGGCCATGTTGAACTGACCACCGATTTCGTCGGCCACGTCGATCAATGTGACCTCATGACCACGCTCGGCCAACGTCGTTGCGCAGGCCATTCCGGCAGGCCCGGCACCGACCACCGCGATGCGTTTCTTCCTTTTGGCCTTACCGATGACCAACTCTGTTTCGTGACAGGCGCGAGGATTCACCAAACAGCTTGCGACCTTGTTCTGGAACACGTGATCCAAGCACGCCTGATTGCAGGCGATGCAGGTATTGATGCGACTGGCCTTGCCAGCTTTCGCCTTGTTCAACCACTCCGAATCGGCCAGTAGCGGGCGTGCCATCGAGACCATGTCGGCGTCGCCATCGGCCAGCATCTTCTCGGCGACGTCGGGCATGTTGATGCGATTGGTCGCGATCAGCGGGATATTTACCTCACCGCGCATGCGCTTGGTTACCCAGCCGAAACCGGCTCGCGGCACGCTGGTCACGATCGTCGGGATGCGTGCCTCATGCCAGCCGATGCCGGTATTGATGATCGAGGCACCCGCTTTTTCGATCGCCTTGGCGAGTTCGACGATCTCCTCCCAGGATTGACCGCCTTCGACCAGATCGAGCATCGACAGCCTATAGATGATGATGAAATCCGGCCCCACTTTTTCGCGCATCCGCCGCACGATTTCGATGGGAAATCGCATCCGACGCTGAGCGTCTCCACCCCATTCGTCGTCGCGCTTGTTTGTACGTGCCGCCAGGAACTGATTGATCAGATAGCCTTCCGAACCCATCACCTCGACGCCATCGTAACCAGCGCGTTGCGCCAGTTGGGCACAGCGGACGAAGTCCTTGATCGTTTGTTCGACACCGCGACTCGACAGCGCCTTCGGTTTGAACGGCGTGATCGGTGCCTTGATCGCCGACGGTGCAACCGCGAACGGATGGTAGGCGTAGCGTCCTGGATGCAGAATTTGCATGCAGATGCGCCCGCCTTCCGCATGCACGGCGCGCGTCACTTTGCGATGTCGTGCCACATGCCAAGGCATGCTCAATCGACCGCCGAAAGGCTTCAACCAACCACGAATACTTGGCGAGATTCCGCCAGTCACCATCAGGCCGACGCCACCTCGCGCACGCTCGGCAAAATAAGCCGCAAGTCTGTCGTAATCGGCCGCCTTGTCTTCAAGGCCGGTGTGCATGGAACCCATCAACACGCGATTGGGTAGGGTGACCGACCCTACCTTCAGCGGGGCGAACAGATGCGGGAAGTCCATGCCATCTCCAAATTCAAACGATCGTATGAATTTGCCCGAGTCGAGGCTGACACGCAAGTCGAAGCGGGATTCTGCGGCTGACAGCGTGGCGCGCTTTCAGTCAGGAACGATCAATCCAAACCGTTTGCGCGTTGACGAATTCTCGCAGCCCGAAATGCGACAGTTCGCGCCCGTAACCGCTGCGCTTGATGCCGCCAATCGGTACACGTGGATCGGACGCGGAAGTGCCGTTGATGAAGACGGCGCCAGTCTCGATTCGGGCGGCGAGGGCGGTTGCACGTTTGCGATCATTTGACCAAAGCGCACCCGACAAGCCGAATTGGCTTGTGTTGGCCAGTTCAATCGCGTGGTCCGCATCTCGTGCGACGCACAAAGCTGCGACCGGGCCAAACATCTCGTCGTCAAACGCAACCATGCCCGCTGCTACATCGGCCAAAACGGTCGGTTCGTAGTAGTTGCCATCACCATTAATAGACTTGCCACCGACCAGCAATCTCGCACCGGCCTTGATCGATGACTGCACCTGTTCATGCAGTTCGTCGCGCAAATCCGCGCGTGCCATCGGCCCGACATCGGTTGTCTCGTCGAGCGGATCACCCACGCGCAAGGCCTTGGTTGCTTCGACGAATTTCTTTGAGAACTCCTCGGCGATTCCGGCTTCGAGGATGAAGCGCTTAGCCGCGATACAAACCTGGCCTGCGTTGGCATAGCGACTCCTGACACCAGCTTTCACTGCCGCGTCGATGTCGGCGTCGGCCAGCACGATGAAAGGATCAGCGCCACCAAGCTCCAACACGCATTTCTTCAGTGCGTTACCAGCCCGCGCGGCAACTGCAGCACCTGCTTTGACACTGCCAGTCAGCGTGGCTGCGGCAATGCGGTCATCATCGAGCAAGTCGAGGGCGGCATCGTGGTGGACGTTCAACACCGAGAACGTGCCAACGGGCAGGCCGGCTTCCAGCCATAATTTTTCCAGTGCAAGCGCGCAGCCGACCACGTTCGACGCCGGTTTGAGCAAGAAACCGTTCCCACCTAGCATGATCGGCACCGCCGCACGCATGGCTTGCCAGTAAGGAAAATTCCATGGCATTACAGCCAGAACGATCCCGAGCGGACGAAATGCCACCACCGCGCTGTTGTCAGGTACCGAAGTGGGTTCGTCAGCCAGGAAGGCAGGACCATGCTCGACATTCCAGTCGCACAAGTCAGCGCATTTACTAACCTCACCGCGCGTCTCAACTATCGGCTTGCCCATTTCACGCGTTGCCAACTGCGCGAGCGATTCAACATCGCGCCGAATCAACTTCGCCATCGAGGCGAATACAATGATGCGTTCCGAAATTGCCAGCGCAGACCAATGCCGGAATCCGTCGGCGCTGGCTGCGACGAGTTGCTTGACCGCGTTTGCATCCAGATACGGATACGTCGCGAAAGCGTCACCGGTAGCGGGATTGATCGAAACGGATTCGCCTGATTCGGAGCTCTTGGTGTTCAAATGCGTTCCTCGAGCGATTTAACAGGCGGTAAAGCTAAGAACGATTGACACAAGTCAATTCCGTATGTTGCGACCAAGAGCATCGTTTCGTCCGGAATGCTTGACTGCAACGCACGATCCAGTCCAGCGGACGAGCGTGTTTTGATATCACTCGAATCCGTTGGCAAAAACCACATCTGACAGAATTTTCTTCACTGAATTATTGTAGGTGTCGGCGACGAATACATTACCTTTACCATCCACTGCCAAGCCACCGGGATGATTAAAACCGCTGGCCACGGTCCTGATTGTCGTATAGCCGTCCGCCGCCAGCATTTCCTTCACCGAATTGTGGCCTGTATCGGACACGTAAACATTGCCGCTCGCGTCTACCGCGACACCGTAGGGCGTGCTAAAGCCGCTGCCCAATGTGTTGATCGTGGTATACGCTCCCGACGCGAGCATTACCTTCACCGCGTTGTTGAACGTGTCGGCGATAAACACATTGCCGCTGCCGTCTAAGGCAATGCTGAAAGGGCCACTGAACCCACTGCCCAGCGTAGCTTGCTGGGAATAATCGCCCGCGAAGAAAATTTCCTTGACCCGATTGTTCTGCGTATCGGCAACGAAAACATTGCCGGCGCCGTCGACTGCAACACCACCAGGGAGATTAAAAATATTGCTTAGGGTGCGGACATAGCCGTCCACTGCTTGGATCTTCTTAACTGAATTGTTGTTGAAATCGGCGACGAAGACATTGCCGCTCGTGTCCACATCGACGCCATAGGGGTGGCTGAACCCGTAGCCAAGTGTATTGATCGTGGTGTAGCTGCTCGCCGCCAGGATTTCCTTAACCGCATCGTTGCCGAAATCGGCGACGAACACGTTGCCGCTGACATCCACTGCAACGTCTTTCGGTTGGCTAAAGCCACTGCCGATGGTAACAATGGTCTGTGCGGAGGCTTCCTGTGAGCCCATGGCAATCAGGATGATTATTAAGAAAACACGCAAGAGTGTCATAGGGTTCTCCATGGATCATGCTGGCGATGTTAGCCCAATGTCTCTAGCCGCCGCACACGCAGGCGGTTAGTGTTGGTTCCCCACCGTGGTTCAATGTGTGTAATGTATATTATGTAAAGTCATGAATTGGTGGCGAATAGCCAGGCGGCGTTTTGCGCCCAACCGAAGTTGCGATCGATCGTCAGTCGCCACGCTCAACCACCTGACCATCACCGACAATATTATCGGCGGCCCCGGCGTCATCGCCCATCGCGGTCATGTCGAACTCAATCGCAGCATCATCTGGCAGCCTGGGAAAACAGTTCGCGCCACGGCGGCATCAAGCGGCACATTTGACGGATCCGACGTGCAGGCCAACGAAACGGCAAGCATTCCCAACGTTGCCAACAGCTATCACCCCTTCCCCGTGGGCTTCATAAATCCGACACTCAAGGACTATCGTCTGCGAGCCGGTTCGGAACTGGTTGACACGTTGGCTTACGACGCATCGCTGGACGGCACCTTGGATGTCGATGGTTTCCAGCGTTCAGTCAAACTGCCGCTGGTGCCCTTCAGCAATCCCGTCGACTACGGTGCGTACGAACGCCAGTCGATCAGCAACATCATGGTGAACGATTCATTCAATAGTGATCTGAGCCAGTGGGCATTGCCGACTCCAGGTATCGTCAGTCGCGACGCCAACAACGGCAGCGACCCCAGCGGCTCTGGCTCGTTGAGGGTAGACGGCTCGGTTTTTGGTGGGCCTGGCAGCTTGACTGTCGCCAAGCAGTGTCAGGTCCTGCCCGGCGCAGGTCTGTACAAAGTATCTGGCTTGGGTCGTTCGCTCAATGCCACCATGTTCTCGCCCGGAGACGGCTTGCGCATTCACTGGAAGGTATTCACCCCGACGATGCCCCCATTCCCGCTGGGGTATGGCTGCACGGGCTTGAGCATCGGTGAAGGCGATGTTGTTATTCCTGCAGGAACCAATTGGCTGTTGTCACCCACACCCGGGCAGTTCGATATTTCTGTGGACGATGCCTATGCCAACGCAGCGGTGGAAATATCGCTGGTGGCGATTGATATCAATCCAGCCAACCTGCAAGGCTTCCGCAACTTCTCTGTCGCCTTCGATGGCATCACCCTCGAAGCCAGCAACGACCTGATCTTCGCGAACGGCTTCGATTGAATCGAACATGCGCCAAGGATGGCGCAACGCGATCTGGGCCGGGTGCTGGCGTTTCGGCCAGCACCCATTTGCGATGTCAGCGCGGGTGGCCCATCGTCACCACAACCTTGTGAGTCGCCCCATCATCGACCAGCGCAACGCCTGCGTCAGTGTTTGCCTGCACTTCGCCATCGAGCCGAATCCCGGTAATGCCGGACTGCACGTGACGCGGATTTTCGATAATGACTTCGTACGTTGATGTGCCGTGTCGATAGGTGATCCGAAACCCTTTCCACGTCTCGGGTATCGCCGGCTCGATAAACAACCGGTCGCCTCGCAGCTGAAAACCCAGTATCGCTTCCAGCCCAGCGCGATACAGCCACGCGCCAGAGCCGGTGTACCACGTCCAGCCACCTCGGCCGATGTGCGGTTCGACGGAATAAACATCCGCGCAAGCCACGTAGGGTTCGACCTTGTAGCGCTCAACAGCCTCGCGGCTGTCGCTGTGGTTGGCCGGGTTGATCAGCGAGAACAATTCTTCCGCCCGGTTGCCCTGCCCCATCTTTGCCAGAGCGAAAATCGACCATTGCGAACCATGCGTGTACTGGCCGCCGTTTTCGCGGATGCCGGGGGGATATGACTTGATGTAGCCGGGATTTTGTTCTGCGCAATCGAAGGGGGGTGTGAACAGCGGAGCGACCTTGTCGTCGCGACGGATCAGCATGGCATCGACTGAATCCATCGCCGACTGGGCATGCTGTGGATTGCAGCCGCCAGCGATGACGCTCCATGACTGGGCAATGGTGTCAATCTTGCACTCGTGGCTCAAGTGCGAACCCAGCGGCGTACCGTCGTCGTAGTAGCCGCGGCGATACCAGTCTCCGTCCCAGCCGGTGTTGTCAAGCGCTTTGCGCACCGACGCGGCAACATCGCGCCAGCGCTTGGCGCGTTCGTGATCACCACGTGATTCAGCAATCGGCGCGAATGCATCGATGGTTGCGACCAGGAACCAGGCCAGCCAAACGCTTTCGCCCTTGCCCTTTTCACCGACGCGATTCATGCCATCGTTCCAGTCGCCAGTTCCAATCAACGGCAAACCGCGTTCGCCAAGTTCAAGACTGACGTCAATGGCACGCGCGCAGTGTTCGTAGATGCTGCCATCCTCATCGGCATTGGCGGGCGTGAAAAATGATTCGTCTTGGCCCTCTTTCAATACATCGCCAATCAGAAATGTTTGGCGTTCGTCGAGGACGGCCTGATCATTCGTCACGTCAAGGTAGTGGCATAGAACATATGGCAGCCACAGTCGGTCATCGGTCATGCGCGTGCGGATGCCGCCACCACTCGGTGGCAACCACCAGTGCTGCACGTCGCCTTCGACGAACTGTCGTCCGGCCGCTCTCAACAAGTGCTCGCGTGCCACGTCCGGGCGCGCGACACACACCGCCATGACGTCCTGCAGTTGATCGCGAAAACCGTAAGCCCCGCTGGATTGGTAGTAAGCGGTTCGCGCCCAGACCCGGCATGCCAGCGCCTGATAAAGTAGCCAGCCGTTGAGCAAAAGATCCATGCCACGATCAGGCGTTTGCACTTGCACAGTGCCGAGCATGTCGTTCCACTGGCCGCTCGCTTCTGAATAAATCGTGTCGAGATCGGCGTTGCGATAGCGCTCGACCAGTTCGCGAGCACCCTTGGCACCATCAGCGTCGCCGAGCAGGAGGACGATTTCGCGTTCCTCGTCATCAGCGAGTTCTATGGTCGTTTGCAACGCACCGCAAGGGTCAATGCCGGCTCCTACATTTCCGGAAAGCGGCGCGTCGTCTGAAAGCGCCAATGGGCTGACAACCGAACCGTGGCGGCCGAGAAATTCCCGGCGATCGCCGCTGTGCGAGGCTTGCTCGCCGCGAAGATCGATGAAGGCGACACGGTCGGCGAAATCTTCATGCCAGCGATTACTGGCGAACAATGCGCCGGTCTTCGAGTCGAGTTCCGTGCTGACAAATGGTTGAGGTTGCGAGCCATTGCCACCGAGCGACCAGTGGACAAAAGCCGTCACCGAGAACCGACGTGATCGGCCGGAACGATTGCGCACGATCAGTCGTGAAATCCTGACGCTATCGGCAATCGGGATGTATTCCAGAAGGTCCATTTCGATGCCGTGGACGTTGCGCTGGAAACGGCTATAACCCTGGCCATGGCGGGCGACGAAGTCGCCGGTGCTGGTGTCGCCAGGTAGTGCAGTGGCTGTGAGGATGACGCCGTCGTCGCGGTCGCGGATGTACAAGATACTATTGGGTGGATCGATGACGGGATCGTTTGCCCACGGCGTAAGCGTGTTTTTCTGGCTGTTGATGGCCCAGCAATAGCCACTACCCGCCTCGGTTGCGGTGAAGCCAAACTCCGGATTGGCAATCACGTTGAGCCATGGCATTGGTGGTCGAACGCCATCGCGGACGATGGTGACAAATTCGCGACCATCGCGATCATAGCCACCATATCCGTTGTAGCGTTCCAGCGCGTTTTCCAACGGACGTGACTCAACCTGCGCCGTCGTCACCGAGGTCGACTCGACCGACGCAAGTTCGCCGACCGGCTGTTGTCGATTCAATATGGAAGCTGTCGAATATTTCGCATCAGTAGGCAAGTCGGACACCTGATCCGCAAGACTTCCCTTCGACTGATCGAGCACGATGCGAGCAACGCTGTGCAAACCATCGCGTAGATCGTTTGCGATGTCGTCTACGGCGACAGCAAATCTGTGCGGCTTGTCATCCGAATTCTGGTGCGCCTTTTCGTCATCGACGCGTTGCTTCAATGCTTTTTGCACCGCTTCACCACCGTTGCCGAGCATTACCACATCGGCCGTCAAACCCTTGGCCAGCCAGAAGCATTGCGCCTTGAGAACCTCGTCGATCAGCGCGAGTCCGTCCTCGTCGACAACAGTGACGAGCACGATCGGGTTGTCGCCGGAAATACCGCCGCTCCACAGCGTCGGAGATCCGCCCTTCCCTGCTCCGATCTGATCGGCGGACGCGCGCAAACTGCTGTCGCTGTAGATCAGTGCATTGGCCATGCGCTGGAATCGCGACGCCTGTTCCGCGTCGACCCCAAAACCGCCCAGCGCCGCGTTCCCGCGTCGTTTCGCCGTTTCCTGTAGCGAGTCGAAGTCAGTGCGATAGCGTCGCTTTGCGACAATCGCCATTACCTCGTCGCGCGTTTCGGCGGCGACGGTTACCAGCAGCACGCTCACGTTCTCGCCCGCAGCCACGCGTACGCGCTGACGCAAGCTGAAAATTGGATCCAGCACAGTTCCAACCGTGCCGTTTAGCGGCGCGTTGTCAGCTAGCGCGGCGGGTGAACGCAACGTACCGCCGCGACCGATGAAGCGAGCGCGATCGGTTTCGAACTCCACGTCGGCGGCGCTATCAGTCTCGCTGTCGACGATCTGCAACCACTGCGCCACGCAGATATGTTGCTCGCTCGGCGTGCGTGGTCGACGCGACCCCAGTAAAACCCGCTCGCCCTCGTCAAATTCGGTCTGGACGAAAATCTTCGAGAATGCCGGGTGCGATGCGTCGTTTCTTGCAGGCGCCAGAACCAGTTCCGAGTAAGTGGTCAGCTCGATATCCCGATCATCATCGCCTTGGTTCCTGAGCGTGATACGGCGCAACTCGACCCCGCCTTCGTCGACGATCACATCCAGCGTGGTGGTGATGTCGCCATCGCGTCGTTTTATGCGGGCTGCGCCTTCTTCAAACGACAACGAGTATTCATCGGGCGTCACAGCCAGCGGTTGAAATCCGGCTGACCAGGCGACTCCCGATTCCAGATCGCGCAAGTAGACAAAGCATCCGCAGTCGTCACACGTGACGTCCTCGCGCCAGCGGGTGATCGCGCAGTCCTTCCACTGACTGAAACCTGAGCCAGCTGCGGTAAGCAAAACGCTGTACTCGCCATTCGCGAGCAGGTGGCTGCGTGGAATAGAGGTCTGATAGGGAAATGTCGTGGACATGAGTTCGGTTCCTTTCTGCTTCGACCATGGTAGGGCATTGCGTGAAACGAACCATGACCGAATTGCGGTTCAGCGTTACCGACTTAGACTCGCCCGATCTTGCGCACTCCCCACGCCAGCACGTTGAAGGCCGCTCTGAATGGCACTGATGCAGTGGACGACAACGCCTTGCTCGATGACCTGCAACGCGCTGCGTTCGAGTATTTCCTAGAGCAGTACAACCCCCAAAACGGCTTGATTGCTGACACTTCGAAAGAAGGTGCACCGGTCAGTATTGCCGTGGTCGGCCTTGCCTTGTCGAGCTATCCGATCGCCGTCGAGCAGGGCTGGATCAGTCGTGAGGACGCGCTGGCGAGAAGTCTGGCGGCGCTGCGTTTTTTCCAGCAAAGCGATCAGAACGGCAAGCCCGATTCCACAGGCTACAAGGGTTTCTACTTTCACTTCCTCGACCAGCAATCCGGCAAGCGCGTGTGGCAATGCGAACTTTCGATGATCGACACCACCATGCTGATCGCTGGCGTGCTGACAGCAGCGACGTATTTCGAGGAAGACAACGCCGACGAGTGTGAACTGCGCAAGATTTCCGATGCCCTGTATCGGCGCATCGACTGGCGCTGGGCACAGGATGGCGCTGACACCATCAACCAGGGTTGGAAGCCCGAGTCTGGATTTCTAAATTACGGCTGGGAAGGTTATAGCGAGGCCATCGTTCTGTACGCGCTGGCCCTGGCTTCGCCAACGCACCCGATAGCCCCCGATTGCTACCGCGCATGGACACTCACCTATCAGTGGGAAAACCTCTACAACTTTGATTTCCTGTACGCCGGACCGCTTTTTGTCCATCAGTTCTCGCACGCCTGGTTCGATATGCGGGGAATCCGTGATCACTTCATGCGTGAGAAGAACAGCGACTATTTCGAGAACAGCCGGCGCGCCGTTAGCATCCAGCGCGAATACTGCCGGATCAATCCACTCGGCCATACCGGTTTCGATGAATACTGCTGGGGCCTTAGCGCCGGCGACGGACCAAACGATGATCAGCCCCAGATAGAAGGAGAACGACGTCGGCTTTTTGGCTACGCCGCGCGCGGCGTTCCATATGGCCCTGATGACGGAACGTTATCGCCACCCGCCGTGCTGGGTTGTCTTCCTTTCCAGTCCGACACCGTGATGCGCTCGATCAGGACGCAACTGGAACGCTATCCGGAAATTCGCTCCGAGGGTCGGCTGACCAGCGGATTCAATCCCGGCTTTGGTATGGACCGTCCTTGGGTATCGCCGGGACATTTCGGGCTGGACCAGGGGATCATCGTGATGATGATCGCCAACCAGCGCAGCGACTTCATCTGGCGTTTGACGCGTGCTTGTTCTTATATGATCGACGGGTTGCGAGGCGCCGGCTTTCGTGGCGGTTGGCTGGACGGTGCGAAAGCAGGGTTACTGAGATGAGGACCACCCATCAGGATGCCTCGCGACTCGACGTGCCGTACGATATTTTCGAGCGGCAGCGCATACAAAACTTGAAACCACCGAGTTGGGTCAACCCAACGCCGGTGGACCGCTATAACCTGGTCATCATCGGCGCAGGTCCGGCCGGTCTTGTCGCGGCTCGAGGCGCGGCGGCGCTCGGTGCGAGCGTCGCCTTGATCGAACGTGACCTGATCGGCGGCGACTGCCTCAACGTTGGCTGCGTACCGTCCAAAGCGCTGATTCGTACGGCGCGGGTCTACGCCGACATGCGGACCGCCGATCACTACGGCGCAAAGCGTCCAGAAGATGTCGACGTCGATTTCGAGAGGGCGATGACCCACATGCGTCAGCTGCGTGCACGCATCAGTCGAACCGACTCCATCGCCGACCTTGCCCACGCAGGCGTGGACGTATTCTTGGGAACGGCTCGCTTCATGTCACGCGATACGATAAAGGTAGACAGCACTACGCTGCGCTTCCGCAAAGCGATGATCGCGACCGGCTCCCGTCCCGACACGGCGAAAATTCCGGGCATGGAAGAGGCCGGTTATCTCACTAACGAAAACGTCTTCAATCTGACCAGCCTGCCACCCAGTTTGCTGGTGATCGGTGGTGGTCCGCTCGGCTGCGAACTGGCGCAGGCGTTTTCGCGCTTCGGTTCGAAAACAACGATCGCCCAGGACCAGCCACTGTTTCTGCCGAAGGAAGAACGCGATGCGGCGCAGCTGCTGTCCGATGCATTCGCCCGTGATGGTATTGAAGTGCGTCTCAATACCAAGGCAGTGAGAGTCCGCCTCGAGGACGGCAAGAAAGTCGTCGATCTGGTCAGCGACGACTATCACAGTTCGGTTGCGGTCGATCAGATTCTCACGGGCGTCGGGCGCATACCTAACGTGGATGGTTTGCATCTCGCCGCTGCGGGAATCGATGGCGACGCAACAACCGGCATAAAGGTTGACGACTTTCTGCTCACCAGCAACCGGAACGTTTACGCCGCCGGCGACGTGTGCCTGGAACACAAATTCACGCACACCGCGGAAGCCACCGCGCGAATCGTCGTGCGTAATGCGTTGTTCCCGGGCCGGCAGCGCGTCAGTGATCTTGTCATTCCCTGGTGCACCTACACGGATCCGGAAATTGCGCACGTCGGCTTGTACGTACGTGAAGCGAATCGCCTGAATATTCCAATCCGCACTTTCACCGTGCCGATGCACGAGGTAGACCGCGCTATCCTCGACGACGAACAGACGGGTTTCGTGAAGATCCACGTCGCCCAGAAATCTGACCGGATCCTCGGTGCAACCATCGTCGCCAGCCACGCTGGTGAGATGATCAATGGCATCACTCTGGCCATGGTCGCTGGCATTGGTCTTGGCAAGGTCGCCAGCGTGATCCACGCCTACCCGACCCAGGCCGAGGCGATCCGTAGAGCCGCGAACGCCTACCAACGCACCCGACTCACTCCGTTCCTGCACGGACTGATGCGCCGCTGGTTAAGGCGCTGAGTAGCAGTATTGAACGGCGTTTTCGCACTACTACCCGAACGCCGCCTGCTCGGCAAAGAAAACTCGACACATACCGTTAACCAAGGAGTCTCGCATGGACATCGGCATGATTGGACTAGGAAAGATGGGCGCCAACATGGCGCAACGATTGATCAAGGGCGGCCACCGCGTGGTCGGCTTCGACCCCCGGGAAGAAGCGCGCAAGGCGCTTGAAGACGTGGGTGGTGAGTCAGCCGATTCCCTTGCAGCGCTGGTCAAGAAGCTCAAGCCGCCGCGCGCCATGTGGATGATGGTTCCGTCGGGAAAGATCACCGACAAGACGGCGACTACACTGAAATCGTTGTTGGCCAAGAACGACACCGTTGTGGATGGTGGCAATTCCAACTACAAGGACACGCTGCGCAGAGCCAAGCAGTTCCAGACGAAAAAGATGCACTACGTTGACTGCGGAACCAGCGGCGGCGTGTGGGGATTGAAAGAGGGATACAGCATGATGGTCGGTGGCGATGACGCCGCGGTCGAGCAGCTTCGACCGGTGTTCGAATGCCTCGCGCCCGGCAAGAAAAAAGGCTGGGGCCACGTCGGCGCTGTCGGCTCCGGCCATTTCGTCAAGATGGTTCACAACGGTATCGAGTACGGTTTGATGCAGGCCTACGCCGAAGGTTTCTCGATCATGCAACACAAGAAAGATTTCGAACTAGACCTGCACCAGATCGGCGAGATATGGCGCTACGGCAGCGTGATTCGATCATGGCTGCTTGAGCTGTCGGCTGATGCGCTGAAGAAAAATCCGTCGCTTGACGGCATCGCCGCATTCGTCCCCGATTCCGGCGAAGGCCGCTGGACCGTCAGCGAAGCGATCGACCTTGACGTTCCAGCGCCAGTGATCACCCACGCACTCATCGAACGCCTGCGCTCACGTGATAGCGATTCGTTCTCTGATCGATTGCTGTCTGCGATGCGCAATGAGTTTGGCGGACACGCAGTGAAAAAAGACTAGGCGCTAGCCGCGGCATGGTTTTTTCGCTGTCGCGAAAGTGGTGAACCGTGTTCGCCCAAATGTTTGAATGTCGCCAGACTGGTCAAGCGTTTCGCCGGGCTGCCGCCCGCCTCTTTTGATTCGCTTCGCTCTTTTGATTGGCTATCGCCAGACTGGTCAAGCGTTTCTTTCGCCTGCCGGCGAGCGCCCTACCTTTCTCCTCGCAGAGAAACGTAGGCCAAAGATGCGACCCGATGGCCTGTCGCCCGCACGGTGAAGCCGTGCGGGTACGCAAGCACTGGCCGGGTTCGGCTGGAGGCACATCCTGTGCCGCAGCCGAAGACGCGCTCCCAGCGCGTCCCGCAAGCGGCCGATCCGTCCAGCACTTGCCGACAGTAACGGGCGGGTG